>JBBRYB010000006.1:0-153015 GCA_038238115.1 Propionibacteriales bacterium
CCCGTTCACCCGACGCCGTCACCGGATCAAAACCTTCAGCCGCTGGCAAGTCAGCCAGCCGTTCAGCGGCGTCTTCGTGTGGCGATCACCCCACGGCCGCATCTACATCGTCGACCACACCGGCACCCACCCCATCACACCCCCAGCCGCCGCCTAAGGGGGACCTTGCCGGTTTCGCAGATACGCCGCTGCCGCGTGATCGGAGTCCGGCAACTCTGTGGCTCCTCGACGTCTTCCTCCCGCACCAAGGCCGGGCGGAGGTCGTCAAGCTGGGCACAAGTCGTCTCGAAGTCCGGGAAGCCCTAAAGTCTGAGCGTGCCCGCTGGACCGATTCGCTACCAGTCGGACGACGAGGACAGCGGTCGATGGACCGACTTCCCGTTCCGCGATGGCGACATCGTGATCAGCACGCGGTCGAGGAGTGGCACGACCTGGCTGCAGATGATCTGTGCTCTGCTCATCTTCCAGCAACCCCGGCCACCAGCTCCACTGACTCAGCTGTCCCCGTGGCTGGACTGGCGCATCAGGCCAGCCGACGAGGTCTACGCCCGGCTGGAGGCTCAGCAGCACCGCCGCTTCATCAAGACCCACACCCCGCTGGACGGGCTGCCGCTCGACGACCGAGCGACGTACATCGTGGTGGCCCGGGACCCCCGGGACATGTACGTGTCGCTCTACCACCAGGGGGCGAACATCGACCGAGACGTCGTACGACGCCTGCTCGGAAAGCCAACACCCACCGAGCCGATCCGGCCGGTCGAGCAACGCGCAGGCCCCGAAGTGCGGCAGGCGCTGCTGAGTTGGATCGACCGCGACACTTCACCGCAGCAGGAGATGGACTCAATTCGAGGCGTCATGTGGCACCTGAGCGACGCGTGGCTACGTCGGCAAGAGCCCAATATCATCCTCGTCCACTACCGCGACTTGCAGCGCGACCTCGAGTCGGCGATGCGCCGACTTGCCGCGCTGCTTGAGATCGAGGTCTGCGAAGACAAGTGGCCTGCCTTGGTCCAAGCCGCGACCTTCGTGCAGATGCGCGGCCACGCCCACGAGCTGGTCCCGAATGACGGAGCCTCGATCCTGAAGGACGTCAGCGCCTTCTTCCGCCGGGGGACCTCCGGCGCGTGGCGTGAGTTGCTCAGCGACGGCGAGGTGGCGCACTACGACGAACGTGTCGCGGCCCTCGCACCCGCGGACCTGCTGACCTGGCTGCATCGGTAGGTCAGCCAGCGCAAGGATGCGACGCCTAACCGGTCCCGGCGGGGCGGTGGTCGGAGTCTTGGTCGGGCCAGGTGTGGCCGGATCGGGCGAGCACAATGCGATGATCGGTCGCGTGCCGAACTCCGTACCCGACCTCCTCGACCTACTGGAACTCGAACGGCTCGAGGTCGACCTCTACCGCGGACGGCAGCCCGACACAGGGATGCAGCGCGTCTTTGGCGGACAGGTGGCGGCGCAGGCGCTGCGGGCCGCGTGCTACACGGTCTCCGATGACCGCGCAGTGCACTCCTTGCACTCGTACTTCCTGCGGCCTGGAGACACCTCGGTGCCGATCGTGTACGACGTCGAGCGGATCCGCGACGGCCGGTCATTCTCGACTCGTCGGGCCGTCGCCCGGCAGCACGGCAGATCCATCTTCTATCTGACTGCCTCGTTTCAGGTAGAGGAGCAGGGCTTCGAGCACCAAGACGCGATGCCGGACGTGTCGGAGCCCGAGCATTGCCCAACGATCGGGGACCTGTTCCGCACGCTCACCGGGCGCGATGACGACCGGTCGTGGGAGCGGGAGTGGGCCGCTCTCGATGTCCGCTTCGCGGGCGACTCCCGCCAGGGCGGCGTGCTGGCCGACGCGGCCACTCCCGCGCGGACGCAGATCTGGATCAAGGCGTCGGGCGAGGTGCCACCCGACCCGGTCATCAACATCTGCGTGCTCGCCTATGCCAGCGACCTCACCCTGCTCGGTGTCAGCCTCGTGCCACACGGCCTGATGATCTCGTCACCGCGGGTCCAGCCGGCCTCGCTCGACCACAGCATGTGGTTCCACCGGCCGTTTCGCGCCGACGAGTGGATGCTGTATGACCAGCACTCGCCGTCGGCCTCGGGCACCCGTGGCTTCGCGCTGGGGCGGGTCTTCAGCCGGTCTGGTGCGCTGATCGCATCAGTCGCGCAAGAAGGTCTGATCCGGCCCACCCGCTGACCTGCAGCAGAGCGGCCAGCTGATCCGGCCGAGCGGTCAGTTGTTGGGCTGCGCAGAACCAGAGGAGGGCGAGGGGACCGAGCCCCTCGCCCTCTCTCTGCTGCCTGCCACGACACAGGCGGACTATGACCCCATGCGCTCCGCGGCGAGGGGTTGGTCGCACAGCCGGGCGCGCCAGTATGGAAGAGACTCGGCGGGAAGGGTGTGGTAAACGCGGCCGGAGGGGTACGCGACAGCGTCCAGGCGCTCAATCATCTCCGCGGCGGCGGTGGTCAGCAGGCTCGGTGCGGTGGGCGCTCCGCTGCCCCACGGGAGCGTGACGTGTTCACGGAACAGGTGACGGAACAGGTGGCGCGACACGGGCACTCCCAGCACGAGACAGATCAATGGTGACGTCACATATCGTGACCGCCGAGCGCCGTCGGTGCGAGTGACATCGTGATAATCGCCATGACATATCACGCAGCGTTAACGGGTTCGAGGTGCGCTGGCCAGCGGGAGCGGAGTTAGGCGATGCGCGCCCGCCAGGCCGCGAGAAGCTCCGCCTCACGCCCCTCTGATATCCCCCAACCGCTCACCAGCGGCGGCTGCTTGTCCTTGATCCAGTCCCAGGTGTCGGAGATCGTCTCGGTGAGGGGTCGCGGCGACAGCCCCGCAGCGAACGCACGGGTAGGGTCGGCGGCCAGCGTGTACTCATAGCTCCCCTCGGTCCACAGCGGCAGCGACTGCCCGTTCTCGCCCTGTTCGCCCAGCCATGCGGCATCCACCCAGACGAGTTCCGTGTCGTGGGCGCCCACCGCCCGCACGGCCGCCTCGAGCAGGTCGCCGAACCCGTAGGGTGGCGTCGGCGACACGCTGTTGTAGTACCCGGCCTTCCGCTTCTCGGCCAGCGTGATGGTCCACTCGCCCTGGTCGCGGGCGTCGATGACCTGCATGGGAGCGTCGTGTGGCCCCGGCACGAGCACCGCGCCGCCTCGCGCGATGCGACGCACCCACCAGGTGAAGCGGCCGGTGTGGTCGTGCGGCCCGACGACGTACGTCGGCCGGATCACGGTGAGCTGATCGGCGCCGTACGCCGACTTGGCTGCGTCCTCGCACAGTGCCTTGAGTCCGCCGTAGGTCTCGCCGGTGATCTCCTCGGTCTCCGGGTCCTCGATGCTTATCAGCGACGAGTCCTCATCCAGCCCGGGCGCGTCGGTGTCGGCGTAGACCGACATCGTCGAGATGAACACGTGGTGGCCCCCGCGCCCGTCGAGCGCCTCGGCCAGCGTCCGGACGTGGCGGGGCACGTAGGCGCACACGTCGACGGTCGCGTCGAACGTGCGGTCGTCGAGAAGTGAGAGATCCCCGTCGCGGTCCGCTCGCAGATGCTCGACGTCGGAAAAGACCGGATTGTCGCTCTGGCCACGGTGGAGCAGGGTGACGTCATGGTCGCGCGCAACGGCCACCTCGACCATGGCCCGTCCGACGAACCTGGTCCCGCCCACGAAGAGAATTCGCATGCGGGCGACTCTAGCGATACCGGGCACCGTGCGCCGGGGTGGCCGGCCGCTCGTTGAGCGCGGGATCAGCTGAGACGCGGACAAACCGACGTTGCGGCGGTTACGGTGGAAATCCAAGGGACCAAACCAGCGAGCGAACCTGAGCACTCGTCTGCACCGCACGTGGGTGTTGTCGGCCCACAATCACGAGAGGCGGTGCCCAGTGCGTTCCGCTATGCGCCCCATCCGGCTTTTCGCCGGGATCGGGCTCGGCGTTTTCGCCGGCTGGCTCCTGGCGGCCGCGCCCGCGCACGCAGGCCACCGGCCGGAGTTCCAGATGCCGTTTGCCTGCGGCGAGACCTGGGGAGCATCGACCCGCTACGACCACAGTCCGAGCCAGTACGCCGTGGACTGGAACCGCGACGCGTACGACGAGGGTCACATCGTCGTCGCCACCGCGCCGGGAACTGTCACGGCGGTCGTCGATCTCGGCAACACGAGCTACGGCCTCTATATCGTCGTGGACCACGGGGCCGACTGGACCACCCTGCACGCCCACCTGCTCAAGACGTTCGTCGTCGAGGGCCAGCGGGTCGACGAAGGACAGCCGATCGCACTGCTCGGTACCTCCGGAGGCTCGACCGGTGCCCACCTGCACTACGAGCAGCGCCTCGGGGGCACCGACAAGCCAGCCGTGTTCAACGCCCAGCGGCTTGCGTACAACTCGTCGCTGACTTCACGCAACTGCGTGGACGTCGGCGTCGTGGGCGACTGGAACGGCGACAAGACCAGCAGCGTGGGAGTCTTCGGTCGGCATGCCAAAAAGGGGACCTTCGTCGAACGGCTCCCCGGGGGCGCTCACGCGGTCGCACGTCTCGGCCTGCCCACTGACACCCCTGTCATCGGCGACTGGAACGGCGATGGTCGCAGCGACCCGGGCGTATGGCGGTCGGCCACCCATCAGTTCATCCGGCCGACGGCCCCGAGGTCTGACAGGGTGATCTCGTTCGGCAAAGCCGCCGACCTGCCGGTGGCGGGGGACTGGGACGGCGACGGTCGGGACGACGTCGGCGTCTTCCACCCGGCAACCGGCAGATTCTCTCTGCGCGTGCCGGCCGGAACCGTGTCCACGGGAATCGTGGGAGGGCGTGGCTCCTGGCCGGTCGCCGGAGACTGGAACGGTGACGGACGCACGGAGGTGGGCGTCTACGACCCCGCGACGACGACCTTCAGCCTGGCCCTGGACTCAGGGTCGACCAGGCAGATCGTCTTCGGTACGTCGACCTCCCTGCCGGTCGTCGGCTACTGGGGAAGCGACGCCAGATCCGACGTCGGCGTCTGGGAGCCCTCGACCGGGGTCTTCACGAAGCGACTGAGCCCCCACCGGACGCAGGCGGTGCGCTTCGGCCACCGCCGCTGACCCGCCCCAGCAGATGCGGCGCTCCTGAGGCTGCGGAGCTGACCCCGAAGTCGAGGTACTCGCGGTGATCGCACCAGCCGAACCGGACCGACCCCGGCAGCGGCACCGCTCGTTTGAACGCCACCTCGACGGTGAAAGCCTCGGGCAGCAGCCTCGAGAGCTCGGCCAGTGCACGTGCCTTGGTCCACATGCCATGGGCGACGTGGTTCGCGAACCCGAACGGCCGGGCCGTCAGGTCGTACAGGTGGATCGGGTTGCGGTCCCCGGACACCGACGCGTAGCGGCGACCGAGGTCGGCCGGCAGCTCCCACACCGAACGGGCTGCCGGTGCCTCTGCCGGGACCGCGCTCGTCCCCACCTGAGCCGCACTGCGCGCCGCTTCTGCCTCCCGGGTCCGCTCACGATGCAGAAGGACCGTCTGGTCGCGCCAGACCAGCTCGTCGGAGACGCTCGCCTCGCTGACGATCGTGATCTGTTGGCCGCGTGGATGCGGGGACGCGTCGCCAGCAACGACTGTGAGGTCGAGGCGCTCTGAGCTGGTGATGGGGCGACGCTGCTCGATCGTGTTGGCGATGTGCACGACCCCCAGCGCAGCGAAGGGGAATGCCGGGTCGCCCATGAAGAGCAGGTGAAGAGGGAACGCGAGCACGTGCGGGTACGTCGCCGGCACCTCGACGCCGGGGCCGAACCCGCACAGGTCCCGGTAGGCCTCCAGCCGCCGCCGGCCCACCTCGACACCGCACAGCCGCACTCCGCCCGCCACGGCGGCATCCTGCGGCGCGCCGCGGCGGCGACCCCTCACGCGTCGCGCTGCCGGGGTGGCCGCCAGGACAGTCTTGGCGTACAACGGCCAGAGTCGTGGCGGAGACGACAGCGAGCGCGGGGGCACCTCAGGCACCCAGCAGGCTCTGCCCGCAGACCCGCACGACGTTACCCGTGACGCCGTACGATCTCGGGTCGGCGAACCAGGCGATCGTCTCGGCCACATCGACGGGCAGGCCGCCCTGGGCCATCGAGTTCATCCGGCGGCCCGCCTCGCGGAGCAGGAGCGGCATCCGGGCCGTCATCTGGCTTTCGATGAAGCCGGGGGCCACCGCGTTGACAGTCACGCCCACCTGGGCGGCCACCGGTGCCAACGCGTCGACCAGTCCGATGACGCCTGCCTTGGACGTCGCGTAGTTGGTCTGACCGGCGTTCCCGGCGATCCCGGCAATCGATGCGACGCCGAGCACCCTGCCGTTCCGACGCACCAGGTCGTGCCCGAGCAGCTCCGAGGTGATTCGCTCGGGCGCCCGGAGGTTGACGTCGATCACCGACGACCATCGGTCGGGAACCATGTTGACGAGCCTGCGGTCCCTCGTGACGCCGGCATTGTGTACGACGATGTCGACGGCCCCGTAGGTGTCCCGCAGGACGCGCGCGAGTCGCTGGGGCGCGTCGACGGCACTGATGTCGAGGCTGACCCGCTGACCGCCCAGCTCGTCCATCAGCACCTCGAGCCCGGAGGCTGCCGAGGGAACGTCGACGCCGACGATGCTCGCGCCGTCGCGCCGCAGAGTGCGCGCGATCGACGCCCCGATGCCGCGGGACGCACCGGTGACAAGTGCCACCGTGCCGTCCAACGGCGCAGTTGCATCGACGGAGCCGACATCGGGCTCGGGCAGGTCGAGACCGATCGTGATCACCTGGCCCGAGACGTACGCCGACTTGGCGGACAGCAGGAACGTCAGTGTGGAGGCGATCCGGTCCTCGGCCCCGGGGGAGACGTACACGAGTTGGACGGTGCACCCGCGGCCGAGCTCCTTGCCGAGGGAGCGGGTGAAGCCTTCGAGAGCGCGTTGGGCGATGCTCTCCGATGGCGTCGCGGCCAGACGCGGCGTCGTGCCCAGGACGACGACCCGGCCCGAGACCTCGAGCGCCCGGCAGACTGGGGCGAAGAACGCCGTCAGGCCGACGAGCTGCTCGCTCGACTCGATGTCGGTCGCGTCGAAGACCAGGCCGGCGAGCGGCTGTCCGCCCTCCCACGCCCGGATGACGTCCTCACCGATGGCAGCGAGCGCAGCGACGGCCTCGCCCTGGAGCCGGCCGCCTCCGCCGACAAGTACCCGACCCGGGACGAGTGGGTCGCCCGTCGAGTAGCGGGCCAGGGGCCAGGGGTCGGGAAGGCCGAGGCGCTTGACCAGCAGCCTGCCGACCGACGTGCCGGTGAGGGACTGGTAGCGGTCAGGCATGGAGTGGTTGGTCCTCATCGGCTCCGGCCGGCGGCGGGTCCGCAGCCCCCGAGGGCACACCGCGTCAGGCGACGGTCACTTATGCTCACCCTAATGGCTTCCACAGGGGCATCGACGCGTCGGGTGGCCATCGTGGGCGCCAACCGCATTCCCTTCGCCCGCTCGCACTCGGCGTACGCCGAAGCGTCCAACCAGGACATGCTGACGGCCGCGCTCGATGGGCTCGTCGACCGCTTCGACCTCCGCGGCGAGCGCCTGGGCGAGGTGGTTGCCGGCGCCGTGCTCAAGCACAGCCGCGACTACAACCTCACCCGTGAGTCGGTCCTGGGCTCGGGGCTGGCGGCAACGACACCGGCGTATGACGTCCAGCAGGCCTGTGCCACCGGCCTGCAGGCCGCGATCGCTGTGGCCGACAAGATCGCGACCGGGGTGATCGAAGTCGGGGTGGCAGGAGGCGTCGACACCACGTCCGACGCACCGATCGCCGTCAGCGACAAGCTCCGCAAGACGCTGCTGCGCGCCGGGCGGGCAACATCGACGCGAGAGCGGCTGGCCGCACTCGCCAGGATCAGACCCTCGCACCTCACACCGGAGGTCCCGCGCAATCGCGAGCCGCGCACCCGCCTGTCCATGGGCGAGCATGCCGCGCTCACCGCCGTCGAGTGGGATATCAGCCGGCACGACCAGGACACGCTGGCGGCGGCATCTCATCACCGGCTCGCCGCGGCCTACGAGCGAGGGTTCTTCGACGAGCTCATCACGCCGTACCGGGGACTCGAGCGTGACCAGGCCCTTCGGCCCGATACGACGCTCGACAAGCTGGCGGCGCTGGAGCCGGTCTTCGGCGACAACCCGAAGGCGACGATGACGGCGGGGAACTCGACGCCCCTGACCGACGGCGCCTCGGTGGTGCTGCTCGCGTCCGAGCCGTGGGCCGAACAGCGTCGGCTTGCCGTGCTCGGCTACCTCACCCACCACGAGACCGCCGCCGTCGACTACGTGAACGGGGCGGAGGGGCTGCTGATGGCGCCCGCCTATGCCATGGCGAGGATGCTCATCCGGGCGGGGCTGCAGTTCCAGGACTTCGACTTCTACGAGATCCACGAGGCGTTCGCCTCCCAGGTCTTGGCGACCCTGAAGGCGTGGGAGGACCCGATCTTCTGCAAGGAGCGGCTGAGCCTGGACGAGCCACTGGGAGCGATCGACCCGGCCCGGCTCAACGTCGTCGGGTCGTCGCTGGCGGCGGGACACCCCTTCGCGGCGACCGGCGGCCGGATCCTCGCCACTCTCGCGACTCTGTTGGCTGAGAGAGGCCAGGGCCGCGGCGTGATCTCGATCTGCGCCGCCGGCGGCCAGGGCGTCACGGCCATCGTCGAGCGCTGAGCGCTCAGCTGCCCGCCAGGCTTCGGACCAGCTCGATCGTGTCAGCCTCGGCGGCCGCCTTGTCGTCGCGGTAGCGCAGCACCCGCGCGAACCGCAGCGCCAGCCCACCGGCATACCGGCTGGACCTCTGAAGCCCGTCGAAGGCGATCTCGACGACCTGCTCGGGCCGGAGCATCACGACGTGCTCGTCCCGCGACGTCTCCAGCGCCAGGAAACGCTCGGTCTGCCAGGCCAGCATCTCGTCGGTCATGCCCTTGAACGTCTTGCCCAGCATGACGAACCCCTTGGTCTTCGGGTCGCGTGCGCCGAGATGGATGTTGGACAGCCACCCCCGCCGTCGGCCGCTGCCCCACTCCACCGCCAACACGACGAGGTCGAGGGTGTGCCGTGGCTTGACCTTGACCCAGGCCGAACCTCTCCTGCCGGCGTCGTACGGCGCCTGAAGGGACTTGACGACGACACCCTCCTGGCCGCCCGCGACTGCATCCGTGAAGAAGCTTCGAGCCAGCTCCGGGCCGGGGGCGACCAGTCTGGACACCGTAAGCTCCGGCGGAGCCACCGCATCGAGCCGCGAGAGACGCTCCCGCAGGGGCAGGTCGATCAGGTCCTCTCCGTCGACGTGCAGGCAGTCGAAGAAGAACGGGCTCACCCGCACCGGAGGCGCGCCGGCGGTCTCGGTGCTCTGGGTGGCCGTGCGTGAGGAGGTCTCCTGGAACGGCCGGGGGCGCCCGCGGTCGTCGAGCGCGATGGCCTCGCCGTCGAGGATGAGCCGATCGGCGGCGAGACGGCGGGCGGCCGTCACCACCTCGGGGAGCCGGGCGGTGATCTCGTCGAGGCTGCGGGTGAAGACGGAGACGTCGGCCCCGGTCTTGTGGAGCTGGATCCGGATGCCGTCGAGCTTCGTGTCGACGGCGACGTCTGCACCGGTGCCGATCTTGGCGAGCGCGGCGTCGACGTCAGGCGCTGTGGACGCGAGCATCGGCCGGATCGGCTGGCCGACGACCAGCCCGAATCGCCGCACCGCGTCGCGTCCCTCAGCGAGGGCCGCGACCGCGACCGGTCCGGCGGCTCCGCGCAGCATGACGGCTCGCCGAATGTCGGCAAGCGGCACCGACGACGCCGCGGCCACCGCGTCGAGCATCGCCGAGTCGAGGGCGCCTTGGCGTATCTCTCCCGAGACGAGCCTGCGCAGGAAGGCCTGCTCGTCCGCCGTAGCCCGGGCGAAGAGGTCGCGCACCGCCCGCGTCCGCCCGCTCGCTGAGCCGGCACCGGCGAGCTCGCTCACACGCTGCAGCTCGGCGTCGACCTCCTGCACCGACAGCGACGCCACCTCCGCCGGGTCGGGCAGCGAGCGCAACGACGTCCAGCCGACACCGGTACGCCGCTGGCGCAGCTCACCGGCGAGGTAGGCGACGACGATCTCGATGTCGCTGGGCTCGGCCGTTCGAAGCAGCGCCGCGAGCGCCTCGCGCTTGGCGATCCGCGATCGGGTGGACGCCACCTGCTGTGACGTGCTGACGAGAGACTGCAGCCACATGATGGCCATTGTCGCCGGTTAACCTGTTCTCGTGACGTCGAGGTTGGACACCAGGGCGCGCACGTGGCGTCCGGGCTGGCCGTGCGACCCGTTCGACATCCTGCGGACGCTGCGTCGAGGGACCGGCGATCCGGCGTTTCGGCACGACCCCGACGGCACGGTATGGCGTGCCGCGATGACGCCGGCGGGCCCCGCCACGCTGCGGATCCGCGCGCGGCGCCACCGCGCGGAGATCGATCTCGAGGCCTGGGGCAGCGGTGCCGAATGGATCCTGGCGCAGGCTCCGGCCATGCTGGGCGCGCTCGACGACGTCTCCACCTTCGAGTCGACGTACGCCCTCGTCCGGGCGACCTGGGCCAGCAACCCGCACTGGAGGGTGCCGCGGACTGGCCTCGTCCTCGAGGCGCTGGTTGCTGCGGTTCTGGAGCAGAAGGTGACAGGGAAGGAGGCGTGGCTGGGGTGGCGGCGCCTGTTGTCGCGGTATGGCGAACCCGCGCCCGGACCGGGTGCCCAGCGCGGCATGCGCACGCTTCCGACCGCCGAGAAGCTGACCCGGATCCCCTCCTGGGAGTGGCTGAGCTGTCACGTCGACGGCAGCCGTTCGCAGACCATCGTCAGCGCCGCCCGGGTGGCACCCGCGCTCGAGCGAACCCTGGACGGGCCCGCCACCGAGGCGGAGTCCCGGCTGGTGAGGCTTCCGGGAGTGGGTGTATGGACGGCCGCGGAGGTTCGGCAGCGGGCGCACGGAGACGCCGACGCGGTCAGTTTCGGGGACTACCACATCGCCAAGCATGTCGGCTGGGCCTTGACCGGAGCGGAGATCGGCGACGAGCGCATGGCCGAGCTGCTCGAGACTGAGCGGCCGCACCGCTACCGCGTCCAGCATGTCGTCACGACCAGGCTGCGCGGCCGACCTCGACACGGCCCGCGGATGGCACCGCGCCGACACCTCCCACGATGACGTCGCACGTCGCCCTGCGTCCCTCGGAAAGGCGGCTCGTCGTCGTGTGCTTCCTGGCCTTCCTGTTCTGTGTGGCCGACGTGCTCACAGGCGGCCCCCTCACCGCTGTTGACCACTGGATTCGCGACCTGGTCCAGCCAGGTCGCCCGACGCCGGCGTGGATGAGTGTCGTGGGAGACCTCGGCGAGCTCGGTGTCTCGGCGGCGCTGATGATGATCGTCGGCGTCGTCGTCGCGCAGCTGGCCGGGCGCTTGTGGCCCTTGGTGCTGGTCGTGTCGAACTTCGCCGTGACCGAGACCCTCCTGCTCGTGGTCAAAGCGGCCGTCGGGCGACCCGGTCCCGGTGGAGGGAACGACCGACCCGGCTACCCGGGGTACTTCCCCTCGGGTCACACGGCGACCGCGGCGGTTTGTGCGGGCACGCTGGCGTTTGTGCTCGTCGCGTGGGCAGCCGGCACGTCCCGCATCGACGGCGCCGGCGCCTTTGCTCTCGGCGTCGGCCTGCTGCTCGGCGCCGTCACGGCGGTCGACTCCGTGCTGGGCGACTTCCATTTGGGCGAGCGACGCACTGGGCGGGTTGTTGTTGGCGGCATTGGTCCTCATCATCAGCTTCGCGGCCTGTCGTACCCGTCTCGCTGCTCCGGAACTGTCGGCGCCTACCCGTAGGCTCGGTGCATGAGAGCTGTTACTGATCTCGCGCGCACTGTCGCCCCGTTCACCGTGGTGTCCGACTATGCCCCGTCGGGCGACCAGCCGGCCGCGATCGACGATCTGGAGCGTCGGATCAAAGGTGACGAGACCGACGTGGTGCTGCTGGGCGCGACCGGCACGGGCAAGACCGCTACCATCGCCTGGCTCGTCGAGCGGGTCCAGCGCCCGACGCTGGTGATGCTGCCCAACAAGACCTTGGCGGCCCAGTTCGCCAATGAGCTGAGGGAGCTGTTTCCCGACAACGCGATCGAGTACTTCGTCTCCTACTACGACTACTACCAGCCCGAAGCGTATGTCCCTCAGACCGACACCTACATCGAGAAGGACTCCTCGATCAACGAGGAGGTCGAGCGGCTGCGCCACTCCGCGACCTGGTCGCTGCTCACGCGTCGCGACGTGATCGTGGTATCGACCGTCTCCTGCATCTACGGTCTCGGGTCGGCCGAGGAGTACATGAACCGGATGATCCACGTCGAGGTGGGCGCCGAGACCGACCGCGACGGCCTGCTGCGCAAGCTGGTCCAAGTGCAGTACGCCCGCAACGACCTGGCCGCCACCCGTGGCACGTTCCGGGTCCGTGGCGACACCCTCGAGGTGTTCCCGGTCTACCAAGAGCACGCGATCCGGGTGGAGTTCTTCGGCGACGAGATCGAACGGCTGATGACGCTGCACCCGCTGACCGGCGAGGTGCTCACCGAGGAGAAGGAGCTCTACATCGGGGCAGCGACCCACTACGTCACGGCGCCGGAGCGCATGGAGCGGGCGATCGCGGGCATCGAGGAGGAGCTCGAGCAGCGCCTCGCCGAGCTCGAGCGAAACGGGCGGCTGCTCGAGGCCCAGCGGCTACGCATGCGGACGACGTACGACATCGAGATGATGCGTCAGATCGGCACCTGCTCCGGCATCGAGAACTACTCCCGCCACACCGACGGCCGGGCCGCTGGCAGCGCCCCGAGCTGCCTGCTCGACTACTTCCCCGAGGACTTCCTGCTCGTGCTCGACGAGTCGCATGTGACAGTGCCTCAGATCGGTGGCATGTACGAGGGCGACATGTCGCGCAAGCGCACCCTCGTCGAGCACGGTTTCCGGCTTCCGAGCGCGATGGACAACCGGCCGCTGCGTTGGGAGGAGTTCCTCAACCGGACCGGACAGACCGTCTACCTGTCCGCGACCCCCGGGCCCTACGAGCTGGCGAAGGTGGATGCCACCGTCGAGCAGATCATCCGGCCGACCGGACTCGTCGACCCCGAGGTGATCGTCAAGCCGACGAAGGGCCAGATCGACGACCTCATCGCGGAGATCCACACCCGCACCGAGCGCAACGAGCGCGTGCTCGTGACGACGCTGACCAAGAAGATGTCCGAGGACCTCACCGACTACCTGCTGGAGTCGGGCGTGCGCACCCGATACCTCCACAGCGAGGTCGACACGCTGCGCCGCATCGAGCTACTCCGTGAGCTCCGGCTGGGCCAGTTCGACGTGCTCGTCGGCATCAACCTGCTGCGTGAGGGGCTCGACCTCCCCGAGGTCTCACTCGTGGCCATCCTTGACGCCGACAAGGAGGGCTTCCTCCGCTCCGGGACGTCGCTGATCCAGACCATCGGCCGCGCGGCGCGCAACGTCTCCGGCCAGGTGATCATGTATGCCGACCGGATCACCGACTCGATGGGTAAGGCGATCGACGAGACCAACCGAAGGCGGGCCAAGCAGGTCCGCTACAACGAGGCTCTGGGCGTTGATCCGCAGCCGCTGCGCAAGCGGATCGCCGACATTACCGACATGCTGATGCGTGAGGACGCCGATACGGCCGAGCTTCTCGGAGGTGGTGGACGGCAGCAGTCGCGAGGTAAGGCCCCGGTGCCCGGACTGTCGAGCCGGGAGTCGGGCGGCCATGCCCACGACCTGGCCGGAATGCCGTCGCGTGAGCTCGCCGACCTGGTGCAACAGCTCACCGACCAAATGCATGGCGCCGCAGCAGAGCTCCAGTTCGAGGTGGCGGCACGACTGCGTGACGAGATCTCCGACCTCAAGAAGGAGCTCCGTCAGATGGTCGAGGCCGGCGCCCGCTAGCCGAAGTCATGACCCGAGACGAGTTGCTGGCGTACTGCCTCGCGAAGCCCGGCGGCTGGCAGGACGAGCCCTGGGAGGGCGATGTCGTGGTCAAGGTGCATGCCAAGATCTTCGCCTTCCTCGGCGATGAGACTGGCGGCTCGGTGGGTGTGAAGTGTGGCGCCAACCGCGACGAGGCCGATGAATGGCTGCTCCGCTACCCCGACGAGGCCCACGTGATGGCCTACATCGGCCGCTCCGGGTGGAACACGCTGGACACCGGCGGTGCGATACCCGACGACGAGATCCGGGAGGCGGTCGACGAGTCATACGCTTTGGTGGTGGCCAAGGTGCCCAAGAAGCACCGCCCTTGATCGTTTGTCCCGATCGAGGTTCCTCTGCAAGGATGGCGCCAGATGGAGGGGAGTATTCCTTCGCAGCAGTGCCGTCACCACGGGTCGCCGCTCGCTTAGCTGGCGGGACCCCGGTGCTGCTGGTTCCCGGCTGAACGGGGAGCGGAAGAGACCTTCGGAGACATTCGGTGACCGATCTTCGTGCGCCGAAAGCGCCCTCCGGAGGAGACGTACATGGAAATCGCCCCCTGGGTCTGGTGGACCACGGTCTTGCTGACGACTGGCTTCTTGCTGGTCGACGTCCTCGTCATCGGGCGCCGGCCGCACGAGCCCTCATTGAAGGAGGTCGGCCGTGACCTCATCTTCTACATCGCGGCGGCGGTTCTCTTCGGGCTGGGCGTGTTCTTCTTCGCCGGCTCGCAGTACGGCGGGGAGTTCTTCGCGGGGTGGCTGACGGAGTACTCGCTGTCCATCGACAACCTCTTCATCTTCATCATCATCTTGAACCGCTTCGCCGTCCCCCGCCAGTACCAGCAGTCGGCGCTGCTGGTGGGCATCGTGCTGGCACTCGTCATGCGGGGCATCTTCATCGCCGTCGGAGCCGCCGCGATCAACCAGTTCAGCTGGGTGTTCTACGTGTTCGGTGCGTTCCTCGTCTACACCGCCGCCAAGCTGGCGCGGGAGCGCGCCCACGACGACGAGGATGAGGACTACCAGGAGAACCGCCTCATCCTGTGGGTCGAGAAGCGGTTCCCCGCCAGCAAGGACTTCAACGGCACCAAGCCGTTCGTGAAGGAGGACGGCAAGCGGCTCATCACGCCGATGTTCATCGTCATCGTGACGCTCGGGACGACCGACCTGTTGTTCGCGCTGGACTCCATCCCGGCGATCTACGGTCTGACCGAGGAGCCCTACCTCGTCTTCACGGCCAACGTCTTTGCGCTGATGGGGCTGCGGCAGCTGTACTTCCTCATCGGCGGACTGCTCTCCCGGCTGGTCTACCTCTCCTACGGGCTGGCCGTCCTGCTGGGCTTCATCGGCATCAAGCTGATCCTGCACGCCCTGCATGAGAACGAGCTGCCCTTCATCAACGGCGGCCACCACGTCGGATGGGCTCCGGACATCCCCATCTGGCTGTCCCTGGTCGTCATCGTCGGCACGCTGCTCGTGACGACGGCATTGAGCTTGTACGTAGCCAGGGACATGAGTGACGAGGAACGCGAGGCCAAGAGCGGCCTGCCCGGGAGCGGCAGCGGCGGGGAGGCGTAGAGGCGGCGGCGGGGCCTGGCCCGTGGTCAGTGCAAGGGCAGCAGGCGGCCGGCGGCGACGAGCGTGGCTAGCCGTCCTGGCGAGAGCGGAGCGTCTTCGATCAGCTCGCCGGCCTCCGGCGCGTGCAGCATCTCCAGGCGGCCCGTCACGAAGCCGACGTGGAACACGTGGCTGTCGCTGCGAGCGAAGAAGTACAGGTCACCCGGCAGCTCCTCGCCGAGCGCCACAGGCGTAGCGGCGGCGTGCTGTGCTGCGGCGTCGCGCGGGATGACGACGCCCGCCTGCCGGTAGGCGAGGTGCACCAAGCCGGAGCAGTCCAGCCCCCACCGGCTCAGCCCGCCCCACAGGTAGCGCGAGCCCGTGAACTGTGCGGCGAACCGCATTGCTGCGAGCCGGTCGCGTCCGACCATCGCCTCGGGGACGCCGGGCTCCAGCGACGAGGCTGGCTGCAGATGTGCCGTTCTGACCCAGCCGGGGTAGCCACGGTTGTCACGCGGCGACGGCTGCCAAGGGGCGACCACGTGCGACCAGCCACCTCGCCGTTCGAGCACGCTGACCGGTTCCCCGCGCAGCAGCTGCGTCTCGGTGCGACCATGCAGACCGAGCCGAGCCGGCGCGTCCAGCGCCGCCGTCCAGGCCTCGAGGTCGGGCGCGTCCGCCACCGCGGCTGCGTCCACCGCCCGAGGTGACGACGGGTCAACCCAGACCGTCGCGACGTCCACACCTACTCGCGCCGGCCCGATCACGCCAGCCCCTCGATCCCCAGGCCCGGCGCCTGAGGGAGGGTCAGGGACGCACCGTCGTACACGAGCCCACCGCGGACCGGGCTCGCGGCAATCCACCAGGCGGCGTCCAGATCGCTCGTGCAGGTCGTCGGATACGCCGCGACGAGGCTGGCCGCCGCGCCGACCCCGATCGGGCCCTCCATCATCGAGCCGACGATGGCACCTACGCCGTGTGCCGCCGCAAGCTGCAGCATCGTGGTGGCGGGCGCCAGGCCACCACACTTGGCGAGCTTGATATTGACGAGGTCGGCGGCGCGGTGCTCGATCAGTCTCGAGAGGTCGCGGACGCCGAAGACGCTCTCGTCGGCCATGACCGGGGTGTCAACCTGGCGGGTAACGCTGGCGAGGCCATCGAGATCATGGGCGGCCACCGGTTGTTCGACGAACTCGATCCGCGCGCCCGCGTGCTCCAGGGCGCGGATCACCCGCACCGCCTCTCGCACCGTCCAGCCCTGGTTGGCGTCGAGCCGCAGCCGCACGTCGTCTCCCGCGGCCGCTCGGACCGCGAGCACGCGTTCGGTGTCGGCCTCGGCGTTCGCCCCGACCTTGACCTTGAGCACGGAGAAACCGTCACAGACCCGTGCCACCGCGGCCGCGCGCAGTGAACTCTCGTCGCCGGCGGACAGGGTCACGTCGGTCGCTATCCGGTGCCTCGACGTGCCGAGGAACCGCGGCAGCGAGACACCGCTCCGCCGGGCGGCCAAGTCGTGGAGGGCGACGTCGACGGCGGCCTTCGCGCCCCAGTTGCCCGCCACCTTTGCGGCCACCTCGGCCAGTAGGTCGGTCAGGTCGTCGGGCGACCTGCCGCGCAGCACATCGGCCAGCGGCCCACCGATGCAGGCGGCGCTGCCGGCCAGTGACTCGCCGGACACTCGCCACACTTGGGGCGCCTCGCCGAAACCCCGCAGCCCGTCGCTGTCGACAAGCTCCACTACCGTCGTCTCGACAGTCGTGGTGCTCCTCAGCGCGGTGATGAAGGGCGCGCGCAGCGGTGCGGACAGCTCGTGGCACCGCACCTCGCAGATGGTCACTCCTGGACCCTTCGGTCCTCCCACGCCGCGAGTGATGCGGTCGCGATGACGTCGAGTCCGACCTGCTCGTTGAGGTCGGACGTCGTACACATGACGAAGACGAACGGGTCCCGGTCGACAGGCGTGATGATCCCCGCGTCGTGAGACACTCCCTCGACCCAGCCCGACTTGTGGGCGACGCGCACGTCAGCCGGAAGGCGGGCCGGGATGGCGTCATTGATCTGCTGGGCGCCCAGCACGCTGAGGATCTCGACGCTGCCCGCACGGCTCAGGACCCGCTCTCCGGTCAGGGACTGCAGCACGCGCGCGAGGTCGGCGGCGCAGACGATGTTGTGGAGGCCTGCGTCCCCGGCGCGTGCGTCCTCGATCCCGCGGGTGACCCGGCTGTGGGCGGTCCCGACACAGTCGAGCAGCGCGGCCACGGCGGCAACACCGACGCTCTCCAGCACCAGGTTGGTGGCCAGGTTGCTCGAGCGGACGAGCGCTCGATGCGCGAGCCAGCGCAGGGCCACGGGGGTGCCGAGGCGCCGCCACGGCTCGGGGTCGCTGTCGTCTTCGCTGTCGATCGAGTACGGCTCGTCGTCGAGCGCTGAGGCGAAGCAGTTGTGCACCTTGATGGGCGCGTCCAGATCGATCCGACCTGCCTCAGCCTCGCGAAACGCCGCCATCACGAGGGCGACCTTCATGGTGCTCGCGGCGTAGTGCTCGACGTCTTCCTGGAACGCGAACCACGGCGCTCCGGCCACCGGGCCGACCCAGACCGAGAACACACCCGTGTCCGGCAGGGTCGCGAGGTAGCGGGCCAGCGACGGGAAGGGCACCGCGCAAGGCTAGTGCCCAGGGCCCGGAGCGACTGAGCCGGGACGGCAGCTGAACAGCTTGTCACGGCTGGACGATCATCTGGTATGACGTTCGGCGCCAGACAGGTTGTCGTCGCTCCCCTGGGTCCAGGTGTCTCGGTGCGCGCCGCAGTAGGCGCCGGCATACGAGAGGGACATTGCAGCACCTCCGGGTGCGTTCGGATCCTGCAGGTTCCCGCACGACTGCGGACCTCTGCTCCACGTCACGCAGCCCGAAGTCCCAAGGCGACGGCAGCCTAGAGTGTCACTCAACGTTGGGGTCCGGAGGTGGACTGGCATGGTGCCCGCGCGCTTCAAGAAGATCTGCGTCGATGCGGTCGACCCGCTGCTGCTGGGCATGTTCTGGGCGCCCACCCTGCACCAACGCTGGACGCCGGACAACCACGGCGAGGGCGGCCTGGTGAGGCCGGACGGACGGCACAGCATCTGGTTCAACCGGGTCCCTCAGCCAAAGCGGGGAAAGCATCGGGTGCACCTCGACATCTACACCGAGGACGTCGTGGGACTCGAGGCGCTGGGCGCCATCGTCGTGCTCGCCGAGGGCGACGACCGGCATTGGACGGTGCTGGCCGACCCGGAGGGAGGCGAGTTCTGTGCGTTCGTTCGAGACGCCGTACCCGCCGAGCGGCTCCACGGACTGGTCGTCGACAGCGTCGATCCCGGGTCACAGGCGCGCTGGTGGGCCGACGTGCTTGGCGCCCGGGTTCTCGATGATCCGCGCGGCTTCAGCACCGCCGAGGCCATCCCCGGACTGGCGCACCTGACGATGGACTTCGTGCCTGTGCCGGAGCCCAAGGTGGAGCCCAACCGGGTTCATTGCGACGTCGCCGTCGACGACGTCGCCGAGCTGTTGGAGCGCGGTGCGAATGTGCTGCGGACCCCGGGAGGCGACATCGGGTGGTACGTGCTGGCGGATCCCGAGGGCAACGAGTTCTGCGCCTTCGTCGAGCCGTCGATCGGCAAACGCGGTGCAGACTGGGCGGCGTGATCTCCACTGAGCTGGGCGCTGTTGGAGGGAGCGTGAGGGCAGAGGTGCGGCCGATCACACCCTCAGGTGGGCGGGTCGGTGGACGGGATGCCTGCCAGCCGGCGTACGGCGATGAGTCCCTCGGGCGTTCCCGGCCAGTGCCTGTCGAGCGCCTCGGCGCCGGCACGCCGGCTGACCGAGCGGAGCGCCAGCGCGACGACCACGGCGTCGTCGGCGTAACCCAGCACGGGGATGAAGTCGGGGACAAGGTCGATCGGAAAGGCGAGGTAGGCCAGCAGCAGCCAGAGCCGCACCCGGACGCCACGCGGCAGGGTGCCGTCGCGGGCCAGCCGGCTGAGCATCCGGACGAGGTCGGGAAGCAGTCGCAGCGCTTCCCGGACGCGTACGTCGTCCGGGCGCGACAGCCACAGCGCGACCAGCAGGGCCAGCCACAGCAGGACCAGCCCGCCGGCGGCGCCGGCCAGGACCGGACACCACCTGTCCCAGGACATCACCAACCAGCCTTCGTTAGCCCAGCCTCCCATCCTTGCGCCGCCTACCAGCCACGCTGGCGCCATTCGCTGACGTGTGGCCGCTCCGCGCCCAGCGTGGTGTCGTTGCCGTGACCGGGATAGACCCATGTCTCGTCGGGGAGCCGGGTGAAGATCTTGGCGTCCACCTGGTCGATGAGCGTGGTGAAGTCCTCGGACGACCATGTCTTGCCAACGCCGCCGGGGAATAGGCTGTCTCCGGTCCACAGATGGGGCGGCCCGGCCGGGTCGTCGTACAGCAGCGCGATGGATCCCGGTGTGTGCCCGACGAGGTGGATGACCTCGAGCGACACGTCGCCGACGCAGATGACGTCGCCGTCTCGCACCGTTCGCGACGTGTCGACTCCGATGCCGTCGGCGTCGTCAGCCCCAGCGACAGTGGTGGCACCGCTGGCCCGCACCACCTCGCCGAGCGCCTCCCAGTGGTCGGCGTGCCGGTGCGTCGTCACGACCGTTGCCAGCGGCTGGCCCGACAGCAGCTCGAGCAGGACGTCGGCCTCGGCGGCGGCGTCGATGAGCAGCGAGTCGTCGGTGTGCCGGCAGCGCAACAGGTAGGCGTCGTTGTCCATCGGCCCGACCGAGGCCTTCGTGATCATCAGGTCGGCCAGCTCGCGCACCGCCGGCTGGCCCGGCCGCACCTTCCCGTGGTAGCTCATCGCCACGCCCCGAGCTCGGGCAGCGCGCCCTCGCTGTGCAGCCCGATACCGTCGGTGCGCCCGATCAGCCAGCCCAGCAAGGACGCAGGCGACCCACCCACCTCGGGGCCGCTTCCGGCGACCTCCCACGGACCTTGTCCGTCGTTGCCGACCAGGACGAAGCCGGGCACATCGTCACGCGCCGTGTAGTCGGCGGCGGCCTGCGCAATCAGTCTCTCCACGAAGTCCTCCGGCCAGTGGGCGATCGTATGGTCGAGATCGAGGTCGACGTGATGCACCTCGACCTCGACCCGTCGCAGCCACGGGATCTCCGATGCGGGCGTCTCACGCTGGCGCGCGCCCCACCGGATCGGGGTCTGCCAGTCGTCGCTGGACAGTGCGGCGAGGGCGTCGGAGAATCTGCCGCTCGAGGTCTCCACGTCGGCAACAAGTTCTGCGGCTGGTCGACCCGCCTGGTTCTCGATGGTCGCGTTGCGCTCCTCACGACTCGCGTACATCGGCGTTTCCACACCCGTCCTGGCCCAGGTGCACAGGTTGATCAACGCGTCCGCGTTGCGGGCGAGATGGGTGAGCACGTGGCCGCGCGTCCAGCCCGGTAGCAGTGAGTCTTCTCGGGCCTGTTGATCGGTAAGGTCGGCGATGGTGTGCTGGAGGGACTGGGTCGACTCGGCGAGGCCATTGAGGGAGGCGGCGACGTCATCGGACATGGCACGAACCTACCCGGTCCGGACCGCCCAGGCGACGTCACGCAGAGTCGGCGCCAGTCGGCCGACGCGCCGCGCGCACGGCACTCGCGTAGGCTTGCTCGCTTCGCTAGACTTGCGAACACGTGTTCGAACGAGACTCCCATCTGCTGCGACAACCCCCCGGCCGTACCGGCTGCGCGCGCTGGGCCGAGGAGCCCGTCGGAGGAGGAGTTCTGCCGGTGAAAGGACCATGGTGGCGGACCAGCTGATCATTCGAGGGGCGCGCGAGCATAACCTCAAAGACGTCTCGCTTGACCTGCCGCGCGACTCCCTGATTGTGTTCACCGGCTTGTCGGGTTCGGGCAAGTCCAGCCTCGCCTTCGACACCATCTTCGCGGAGGGCCAACGTCGCTACGTCGAGTCGCTGTCGGCGTATGCCCGCCAGTTCCTCGGCCAGCTGGACAAGCCGGACGTCGACTTCATCGAGGGGCTGTCGCCGGCCGTCTCGATCGACCAGAAGTCGACGTCGAAGAACCCCCGGTCGACCGTCGGCACCATTACCGAGGTCTACGACTACCTCCGGCTGCTGTTTGCGCGCGCCGGGCGCCCGCACTGCCCCGTCTGCGGCCGGCCGATCGCCCGGCAGACGCCGCAGCAGATTGTCGACCGTGTGCTCGAGCTCGACGAGGGGTCGCGCTTCCAGGTGCTCGCACCGGTGATCCGCGGCCGCAAGGGTGAGTACGTCGACCTGTTCCGCCAACTGCAGGCGCAGGGCTTCTCACGCGTCAGGGTGAACGGTGAGACGCATCCGCTGACGGATCCTCCTGAGCTCGACAAGCAGAAGAAGCACACGATCGAGGTCGTCATAGACCGCCTCGCCGTCAAGGAGTCGGCGAAGCGGCGGCTCACCGACTCGATCGAGACAGCGCTCGGGCTGTCGGCAGGTCTCGTGACGCTCGACTTCGTCGACCTGCCCGCGGACGACCCGAATCGCGAGAGGGTGTTCTCTGAGCACCTGGCCTGTCTCTATGACGACCTGTCGTTCGAGGAGCTCGAGCCCAGGTCGTTCTCGTTCAACTCGCCGTTCGGCGCCTGCACGCAGTGCCATGGGCTCGGCACCCGGATGATCGTCGACCCCGAGCTCGTGGTGCCCGACGACACCAAGTCGATCCGCGGAGGAGCGATCTCGCCCTGGTCGGCGGCGCACGTCTCTGACTACTTCACCCGCCTGCTCGACGCGCTGGCCGACGAGACGGGTTTCAGCACCGACACCCCGTGGGGCGACTTGCCGCTCAAGGCGCGCGAGTCGGTGCTCGGCGGACGCCGGACGAAGCTGCACGTGCGCTACCAGAACCGCTACGGCCGCGAACGCTCCTACTACGCGCAGTTCGAAGGAGTCATCCCCTACATCGAGCGGCGTCACAGCGAAGCGGAGTCCGACACGAGCCGGGAACGGTTCGAGGGCTTCATGCGCGAGGTGCCGTGCCCGGGCTGCGGCGGGGCGCGGCTCAAAGCGATCTCGCTTGCCGTGACGATCGGGGGCAGAAGCATCGCCGACATCTGCTCACTTCCGGTCGACGAGGCCAGTGCCTTCCTCAACGACGACCTGGACCTGTCAGCGCGCGAGCGTCAGATCGCCGAAAGGGTGATCCGGGAGATCAACGAGCGGCTGCGGTTCCTGCTTGACGTCGGCCTCGACTACCTCACGCTTAACCGGCCGAGCGGGTCGCTGTCCGGCGGTGAGGCACAGCGCATCCGGCTCGCGACCCAGATCGGCGCCGGTCTCGTCGGCGTGTTGTACGTGCTCGACGAGCCTTCCATCGGGCTGCATCAGCGTGACAACCACCGACTGATCGAGACCCTGATCCGGCTCAAGGACCTGGGCAACACACTGATCGTCGTCGAGCACGACGAGGACACCATCCGCCACGCTGACTGGGCCGTCGACATCGGGCCTGGCGCGGGCGAGCACGGTGGGCAGGTCGTGGTGTCCGGTCCGGTCGAGGACTTGCTGACGCATCCGGACTCGCTTACCGGTGCCTACCTGTCCGGACGGGTCGAGATCCCGTTGCCCGTCGTACGCCGACCTCTCACGCCGGGGCGTGAGCTGTTCGTGCACAACGCCCACGCGAACAACCTGCAGGACATCTCGGTCGGCTTCCCCCTCGGTTGCTTCGTTGCCGTCACCGGCGTGTCCGGCTCGGGCAAGTCGACGCTCGTCAACGCGATCCTGTACGCCGCGCTGGCCAGGCGCATCTACAACGCCCGTGAGGTCCCGGGCCGACACCGTGACATCTCCGGCGTGGAAGATGTCGACAAGGTGATCCACGTCGACCAGTCGCCGATCGGCCGGACCCCGCGGTCCAACCCCGCCACGTATACCGGCGTCTTCGACCACGTGCGCAGGCTCTTCTCGCAGACTCCGGAGGCGAAGATGCGCGGATACCTCCAGGGTCGCTTCTCCTTCAACGTCAAGGGCGGTCGCTGCGAGGCCTGTCTGGGTGACGGCACGATCAAGATCGAGATGAACTTCCTCCCGGACGTCTATGTGCCGTGCGAGGTCTGTCATGGCGCGCGCTACAACCGCGAGACGCTTGAGGTGCACTACAAGGGCAGGACGATCGCCGAAGTGCTCGACATGCCGATCGAGGAGGCTGTCGACTTCTTCGAGGCCATCCCGGCGATCGCGCGGCACCTGCGCACGCTCGTGGACGTCGGCCTCGGCTACGTCCGACTCGGACAGCCGGCGCCGACACTGTCCGGCGGTGAGGCGCAGCGCGTCAAGCTGGCGTCTGAGCTGCAGAAGCGTTCAACCGGTCGAACGGTCTACGTCCTCGACGAGCCGACGACGGGGCTGCACTTCGAGGACATCCGCAAGCTGCTCGATGTGCTGCAGCGCCTCGTCGACCAGGGCAACACCGTCATCGTGATCGAGCACAACCTCGACGTGATCAAGACGGCGGACTGGCTCATCGACCTCGGTCCCGAGGGTGGCAACAAGGGCGGTCTGGTCGTCGCCGAGGGAACGCCGGAGGAGGTGACCCGAGTCGAGGCAAGCCACACCGGGCGTTTTCTCCGGCCGGTGCTCGAGGGGCGCAGCGTTCCCGTCGCGGAGTCCGGCTGGCTCACTCCAGCCGACGATGCGGCGGTGGAGTTTGCGTCGCCGCCTGCCGATGAGGGCCCGGCCAAGCAGACCGCCTCGAGGAACGCCACTGCGAAGAAGACCGCCGCGAAGAAGGCTGTCACCCAAGCGGCGACGGGAAAGACCGCCGCGAAGGCAGCGACCAAGACGACAGCGACAAAGGAGACAGCTAGCAAGAAGACGGCCACCAAGAAGGCGGCCACCAAGAAGACGGCCACCAGGGTCACCGCGCGACGCTGATCGACGCCAGCGCGGAGCCCCGTGATTCTTCGGCTGTGCCTTTGCTGTGAACTGGTGCTACGACCATCGGACATCTTGTTCAGCCATGCTGCGTCGCTAGGCTCGAAGGCGTGATGACACCTTCAACGAGCAGCAGCGAGATGGCCGAGACCGAAGCGGCGCAGACCGCGCACACCACCCACAGCGATCACGGCACCAGCCGGCGCGCCGTGCTGCGTGGGGCGGTAGTGGCCGGGGTGGCGGCGCCGTTCCTGGCGGCGTGTTCGTCGAACGACTCGAGCGGCAGCCCGTCCTCCCCGTCGACGCCGCCATCCTCCGCCGGCGGTGGCTCGACGTCCTCCTCGGATG
Organism: Propionibacteriales bacterium; assembly: GCA_038238115.1. Taxonomy (GTDB): domain Bacteria; phylum Actinomycetota; class Actinomycetes; order Propionibacteriales; family Nocardioidaceae; genus JBBRYB01. The sequence continues at coordinate 24,858 of JBBRYB010000006.1, forward strand.
GCGGTGGTGGCGCCGTCGCCACGACGTCTGAGATCCCGGAGGGCGGCGGGATCATCCTCGCAGACGCCAAGGTCGTCATCACGCAGCCCGCGGCCGGGCAGTTCAAGGCCTTCTCCGCTATCTGCACTCATCTGGGGTGCACGGTCAGCAAGGTCGTCGATGGCACCATCGACTGTCCATGCCACGGCAGCATGTACTCGATCAAGGACGGCAGCGTCGTCGGTGGTCCTGCGCCGATGCCCTTGCCCCCCCAGCAGATCAAGGTGACGGGAAGCGACATCACCCTCGCCTGACCGCCAGTTGTTCCGCCCGAGGCGCCAGTTGTTCGGGGTGAGGCGCCAGTTGTTCGGGGTGAGGCGCCAGTTGTTCGGGGTGAGGCGCCGGTTGTTCGGGGTGAGGCGCCAGTTGTTCGGGGTGAGGCGCCGGTTGTTCGGGGTGAGGCGCCGGTTGTTCGGGGTGAGGCGCCGGTTGTTCGGGGTGAGGCGCCAGGTGTTCGGAGCGAGGCGCAAGTTGTTGCACCCGAGCCGCCGGATCGCGCGCAGGGCCGTCAGCGTGTCCAGCCGTGGGCGGTGGCGGCGCGAAAGACCTCGTCACGACGGCAGCTCCTCCGGTCGAGGCGACGGTCGATGACGGGACGCGCCTCGTCGAGGCGTCCGGCGGCCAGCAGGGCGGCGATCAACGTGTCCTCGACCACCTCTCGCTGCGCATCGCTGCCGCCTAACCGCCAGACGCTCGCGAGCAGATCATTGAGGCGGTCGGCCGCCGTACTGGCATCCCCGCTGGCGAGGTGGCGCAGGGCGGCGGCGAGCGGTGACACCACGTCGGCGTACGTCGGGTCGCGATGCGAGGCGGACCAGCGGTCGAGCCGGTCGAGGCGCTCGACATCGCCCATGGCGCACATCGTCACCGCCGCGTGCAGCGCGGTGAAGGGCGTCGGGGGCGCGTCGAGCAGAGCATCGTCGATGGTGGCGACCACGTCCTCGACCCGGGGTACGTCGTGCGCGTCCGGCGTGATCGCCCACCGCCACAGCAGCGAGCACGAGTCGACGAGAGCGCGGCAGCCGGAAACCTCGGGAGGCGCCAGCTCGTCGGCGTAGCGGGCCCGCACCGCGTCGAGGTCGCCCATCGACAGCTCGTGCAGCGCCGCGTGCCAGGAGAAGTGCGCCAAGTTGTCAGTGGTCTGGCCGGGGCCGTGTATCCAACCGTCGATCCAGTCCCGGCCCGCGTGGTGGTCCCCGGTCTCGTAGTGCACGTGCGTGCGAGCGTGCACGGAGTGACCGGCGCACGGCTCGACGGACAGCGATGCACACGACAGCGCCATCGCCTCGTCGAAGCGCTGCTGCTCCTGTCGGATGAAGCCAAGCAGGCCGATGAACCACCAGTCGTCGCCGTATGCCGGTCGGGCGCGTTCGACGATCGCCCACGACTCCTCGGGAACCGTGGTGACCCCCGCGAACGCGATGGTCGGCACAGCGATGCTCAGCAGCAGCGCGTCTCGGGGGAAGGCGTGTAGATGTCGGACGAGGGGGGCGGAGTCACCGCGGACGTGGCTGGCCACGGCGTGCACGTGGCTGCGTTCGCGGTCGGTCGCTCGCCGCGAGTGCAGCAGCGCAGCCTCCAGCCGCGCCTCGACTTCGACCGGAGCGCCGTACTCGTGCCCGAGCAGTGCCAGCGCCGCGTGGCCCAGCGCGAACGTCGGGTCGTGTGCGATCGACTCGGAGATGGCGAGCAGGCCGCCCGACCGCACGCGGAGCAGGTGGCCGACACCCCGGTTGTAGGAGTCGACGGCCGCGTCCGACGTGGACAGGCGCAGTCCATAGACGTCCGCTGGTCCGGCGAGGGCCTCGCCCGTCAGCACCTGCATCCCCCGACTTTAGCGAAACTGCGACGCCGCTGGGACGCCGATCGGTGCTTGCCCTGACTCGTAGGGTGTGATTGTGGCCGACCCGTCGACGTATCGTCCCGCGCCCGGAGCGATCCCCGATGCGCCGGGCGTCTACCGCTTCCGCGACGCGAAGGGGCGCGTCATCTACGTCGGCAAGGCCAAGTCTCTGAGGTCGCGGGTGACGTCGTACTTCCAAGACCTCGCCAACCTCCATCAGCGCACCGCCTCGATGGTGCAGACCGCCGCCTCCGTGGAGTGGACGGTCGTGCAGACGGAGGTGGAGGCGCTGCAGCTGGAGTACTCCTGGATCAAGGAGTACGACCCCCGCTTCAACGTGAAGTACCGCGACGACAAGTCCTATCCGTGGCTGGCCGTGACCCTCAACGAGGAGTTCCCGCGAGTCATGGTCGGGCGGGGGGCCAAGAAGAAGGGCGTGCGCTACTTCGGCCCCTACTCCCACGCCTGGGCGATCCGGGAGACCGTCGACCTGCTGCTGCGGGTCTTCCCGATGCGCTCATGCTCCCAAGGTGTCTTCAAGCGCAGCGCCCAGATCGGGCGCCCCTGCCTGCTCGGCTACATCGGCAAGTGCTCGGCACCGTGCGTCGGCCGGGTCAGCGCGGAGGAGCACCGCGCGATCGTGGACGACTTCTGCACCTTCATCGCCGGCCAGACCAGCCAGCACGTCAGGCGCCTCGAGCGCGACATGCAGAGGGCCTCGGCCGAGCTGGAGTTCGAGCGAGCCGCCCGCATCCGTGACGACATCGGCGCGCTCAAGCGGGCCATGGAGCAGAACGCGATCGTGCTGCCGGACGGCACCGACGCGGACGTGATAGCGGTCGCGGAGGACCCGCTCGAGATCGCCGTGCAGGTGTTCTACGTCCGTGGCGGCCGGGTTCGCGGTCAGCGCGGCTGGGTCGCGGACCGGGTCGACGACGCCGGGCTGCCGGAGCTGCTCAGCCGCTTCCTGATCCAGCTGTACGACGCCGAGACGTCCGACGGCATACCTCGCGAGGTTCTGATCCCCGAGCAGCCGGACGACCTCGCGGTGTTGACGACCTGGCTGACCCAGAAGCGCGGCAGCCGCGTGTCGCTGCGCGTACCCCAGCGTGGTGACAAGCGGACTCTGCTGGAGACGGTGGCGCGCAACGCCAAGCAGTCGTTGGTGGTTCACAAGACGAGGCGGGCGAGCGACTTCACGACCCGGACCCGGGCCCTCGAGGAGATCCAACATGCGCTGCACCTCGACGAGGCGCCGCTGCGGATCGAGTGCTACGACGTGTCCAACCTGCAAGGTACCGAGGTCGTGGCCTCGATGGTGGTCTTCGAGGACGGCCTACCCCGCAAGAGCGACTACCGGCGCTTCGTGATCCGCGGCGTCGACGGCCAAAACGATGTCGCGGCGATGCACGAGACGATCACCCGACGCTTCCGGCGGCTGCTCGACGAGCGCGCCGAGTCCAGCGAGCCCGACCTCGGCGAGTCCGACGAGGCGACAGGACCGGCGCTGATCGACCCTGACACCGGCCGCCCGCGCAAGTTCGCCTACGCGCCCGGACTCGTCGTCGTCGACGGTGGTCCTCCTCAGGTCGCGGCGGCGCAGCAGGCGCTCGACGAGCTCGGGATCGACGACATCCCGGTCATTGGGCTGGCCAAGCGCCTCGAGGAGGTGTGGCTGCCCGGGCAGGCGGACCCGGTCATCCTGGCGCGGACGAGCGAAGGCCTCTACCTGCTGCAGCGTGTACGCGACGAGGCGCACCGCTTCGCGATCACCCACCACCGCAACCGCCGGTCCAAGAGCATGGTCGAGAGCGCCCTCGACGAGGTTCCGGGTCTTGGAGAGATACGCCGCAAGGTGCTGCTGCGCCAGTTCGGCTCGCTGAAGAAGCTGCGCGCCGCCTCCGTCGACGACATCGCCGCACTGCCTGGTTTCGGACGTCGTAGCGCCGAGGCGATCGCGGAGGCCCTGCAGGCGTCCGCGAGGACCGCTCAACCCGCCGTCAACATGGCCACGGGTGAGATCCTCGACGACCGCACGGACGGCGCGGTTGACCAGGCCACGGCGGAGCGACGATGACGAAGGAGGCGCCCACCACCGTGCCGTCGACCGGTACGGCGAACACGCCGGAGGCCGCCGGTGACCTGATTGTCGTGACCGGCATGACGGGGGCCGGCCGAAGCACCGCCGCGAAGGCGCTCGAGGATCTCGGCTGGTTCGTCATCGACAACCTTCCTCCCCAGATGCTGCTGTCGGCCGTGAAGCTGATCCACGATGAAGCCGACGGCCAGGCCAAGATCGCGGTCGTGGTCGATGTACGCTCACGCGGGTTCTTCGCCGACCTGCGCGGGGCGCTCGACACGATGGCCGGTCACGGTGTCCACCCTCGGGTGCTCTTCCTCGAGGCGACCGACGACGTTCTGGTCCGGCGCCAGGAGGCTGCCCGCCGACCGCACCCTTTGCAGAAGGGCATCCGGCTGCTGGACGGCATCTCTCGGGAGCGCGAGCTGCTGCTCGACCTGCGCGGTGACGCCGACGTGCTGATCGACACCTCCAACCTCAACGTGCACGAGCTCGCCGCGAGGGTCGCCTCCGCGTTCGCCGACGGGGAAGTCCCGGTGGTGCGAGCGACAGTGATTTCCTTCGGCTTCAAGTACGGCATCCCGGTCGACGCCGACATGGTGGTCGACATGCGCTTCCTGCCCAACCCGCACTGGGATCCACTGCTGCGGCCGATGTCGGGGCTGGACGCCCCGGTCAGTGCGTTCGTGCTGGAACAACCTGCGGCGGTCGACTTCCTCGACCGGTTGGAGCCACTGCTCGACACGGTCTACGTCGGATTTCTCCGCGAGCGCAAGCAGTACCTCAGCCTGGCGGTGGGCTGCACGGGCGGCAAGCACCGCAGCGTCGCGATGGCGGAGGAGGTCGGCCGCCGGCTCCGGGTGCAAGGTGTCGTGGCGGCCGTCGTGCACCGGGATCTGGGCCGCGAGTGAGCGCCGCCGCCTTCGAGCCACCCGTGGGGGCCGACGCTGTCGACCGGGCGTTGCGCGTCGTCGCGCTCGGCGGCGGGCACGGGCTTGCCGCCAACCTCAGCGCACTGCGCACGTTCTGCCGCGAGCTCACGGCAATCGTCACCGTCGCCGACAACGGAGGCTCTTCGGGGCGACTGCGGCGCGAGCTCGGCGTGCTGCCACCCGGTGATCTGCGCCAGGCACTGGCCGCGCTGTGCCGCGACGACGAATGGGGCCGCACCTGGGCACGGGTGCTGCAGCATCGTTTCCAGAGCGCCGGTGAGCTGCACAGCCACGCCGTCGGAAACCTGCTCATCGTGGCGCTGTGGGAGCTGCTCGACGGGCATGTCGAGGGGCTGGACTGGGTGGGCCGACTGCTCGGCGCCGAGGGCCGGGTGCTGCCGATGACGGCGGTGCCGCTCGACATCGCGGCTCAGGTCCGAGGTGTCGACCCGGCGAGTCCGGACGTCATCGAGACGGTGCGTGGTCAGGTCGAGCTGGCCACCACCGCCGGCCTGGTCGAGTCAGTCGAGCTGTTGCCTCCCGAGCCACCGGCCTGTCTGGAGGCGGTCGAGGCGATCGAGGCCGCGGACTGGGTCGTCCTCGGACCCGGCTCCTGGTACACGAGCGTGCTGCCTCACGTGCTCGTGCCCGAGCTCCGTACAGCGCTGACCAAGGCCCCCGGCCGGCGCTGCGTCACGTTGAACCTCGCCCCACAGCAGGGCGAAACCGAGGGTTTCTCTTCGAGCACGTATTTGGAAGTATTAGCGGTCCATGCGCCTGACCTGCAGATCGACGTCGTCTTGGCGGACGTCGCCGGTGTGGTAGACATGCCGATGCTGGAGGAAACCGTGAACGCACTTGGTGCAGACCTGGTCATTGCAGACATCGCCTCGGTGGACGGCTCCGCTCGCCACGATGTCGGCGGCCTCGCCGCAGCGTACGCAGGGATCATGCGATGACGGCACGCACACAGGTCCAGGCGGACAATCCGGGACTTCGCCGTGGGAGGATCGGCCTGATGGCGATGACTGCGCAGGTGAAGGCGGAGCTCGCTTCGACGACCGTCACGAAGTCCTGCTGCCGCAAGGCGGAAGTGTCGTCCATGCTGCGATTCGCGGGCGGTCTGCACATCCAGAGCGGCCGGATCGTGGTCGAGGCGGAGCTCGACACCGGCGCCGCGGCTCGGCGGCTTCGCAAGGACATCCTCGAGGTCTACGGCCACCAAAGCGACGTCGTGGTGATCAGCGGCGCGGGGCTGCGCAAGGGGACTCGGTACGTCGTCCGGGTGGTCAAGGACGGCGAGGCACTGGCTCGCCAGACGGGTCTGCTCGACAACCGCGGCCGTCCGGTACGGGGTTTGCCTCCTCAGGTCGTAAGCGGTTCGGGCTGCGACTCGGTCGCGGCCTGGCGCGGGGCCTTCCTCGCCCACGGGTCACTGACCGAGCCGGGACGCTCGTCGGCGCTCGAGGTCACCTGTCCTGGTCCGGAGGCGGCACTGGCCCTGGTCGGCGCCGCCCGTCGGGTCGGCATCTCAGCCAAGGCGCGGGAGGTGCGCGGCGTCGATCGGGTCGTGATCCGCGACGGCGACGCCATCGGTGCCCTGCTGACCCGCCTCGGTGCCCATGAGTCACTCCTGGCCTGGGAGGAGCGCCGGCTGCGTCGTGAGGTACGGGCCACCGCCAACCGGCTGGCGAACTTCGACGACGCCAACTTGCGCCGGTCCGCGCGGGCTGCCGTTGCGTCGGGAGCCCGCGTCGAGCGTGCGCTGGAGATACTGGGAGACGAGGTGCCCGACCACCTGAAGCTGGCCGGATCGCTCCGGGTCGAGCACAAGCAAGCGAGCCTCGAGGAGCTTGGGCAACTGCACGAGCCCGTGCTCACGAAGGACGCGATCGCCGGCCGGATCCGCCGGCTGCTGGCGATGGCCGACAAGCGAGCCCAAGAACTCGGCATACCCGACACGGAGTCCTCACTGACCCCTGACATGCTCGGCGACGCACCCTAGCCTCGAGTGGCCCGGCGGCGGGTTGGTAGAGTCGACCAACTCGACTCAGCACCCATTCTTCAAGGGAGAAACGCGCGTGACCGTGCGGGTAGGCATCAACGGCTTCGGTCGTATCGGCCGCAACTTCTTCCGTGCGGTGGTGGGATCCGGCGCCGACATCGAGGTCGTCGGCGTCAACGACCTGACCGACAACAAGAGTCTCGCTCACCTGCTCAAGTACGACTCGATCCTGGGGCGGCTGGACGCCGAGGTCCAGGTGAGCGAGGACGCGATCACGGTCGGCGGCCGTCGCATCGCGGCCCTCGAGGAGCGCGACCCGGCCGCTCTGCCGTGGAAGGACCTCGGCGCCGACATCGTGATCGAGTCGACCGGCCTGTTCACCGACGCCACGAAGGCGAAGGCGCACATCGACGGCGGTGCCAGCAAGGTCATCATCTCCGCACCGGCGAAGAATGAGGACGTCACCATCGTGATGGGCGTCAACCACACGGACTACGACCCGTCGACGCACACGATCATCTCCAACGCCTCGTGCACGACCAACTGCCTGGGGCCGATGGCGAAGGTGGTCAATGACGAGTTCGGGATCGTCAAGGGCCTGATGACGACCATCCACGCCTATACGCAGGACCAGAACCTGCAGGACGGTCCGCACAAGGACCTTCGCCGCGCCCGCGCCGCGGCGCTCAACATCGTGCCGACCTCTACCGGGGCCGCGAAGGCGATCGGTCTGGTCCTGCCCGAGCTTAAGGGCAAGCTTGACGGCTACGCCCTGCGCGTGCCGGTGCCTACCGGTTCGGCCACCGACCTGACGTTCGAAGCGGGTCGCGAGACCACTGCCGACGAGGTCAACGACGCGTTCCGGGCGGCTGCCGACGGGGACCTCAAGGGCTTCCTCAAGTACACCGAGGACCCGATCGTGTCGTCCGACATCGTCACCGACCCGCATTCGTGCATCTTCGACTCGGGACTGACCAAGGTGATCGGCAACCAGGTCAAGGTGGTCGGCTGGTATGACAACGAGTGGGGCTACTCCAACCGGCTCGTCGACCTCGTCGGCTACGTCGGCAGCTCACTTTGAGCTGGTCGTGCTGAAAACCGTCGACCGGTTGGCCGACGATCTCGGCGGACTCGCTGGCAGGCGGCTGCTCGTGCGGTCCGACCTCAACGTCCCGCTCGATGGCGCCACCATCACTGACGACGGCCGCATCCGCGCCAGCGCGCCGACCCTGCGCGACCTGAGCGGCCGGGGCGCGAAGGTGATCGTGATGGCTCACCTCGGCCGCCCCACAGGCACCCACGACCCGGCGTACTCCCTCGAACCTGTCGCGCGCCGCCTCTCAGAACTGCTCGACGCGTCGGTCACCTCGGCGAGTGACACGGTTGGCGAGTCCGCACGGGCAGCCGTCGAGGCGATGGCCGACGGTGATGTCGTCGTCCTGGAGAATGTTCGCTTCAACGCGGGCGAGACGAGCAAGGACGACGAGGTGCGCGGTGCGTTTGCCGACGACCTCGCCGGGCTCGGCGACGCCTTCGTCAGCGACGGCTTCGGGGTGGTGCACCGCAAGCAAGCCAGCGTCTACGACGTCGCGCAGCGGTTGCCGCACGCCGCTGGCGGGCTCGTGCTGGAGGAGGTCGCCGTGCTGCGGCGGCTGACCGAGCAGCCGGAGCGCCCGTATGCCGTCGTGCTGGGCGGGTCGAAGGTCTCGGACAAGCTGGGTGTCATCGACAACCTGCTGACCAAGGCCGACAGGCTGCTCATCGGCGGGGCGATGGCGTTCACGTTTCTCAAGGCGCAGGGCCACGACGTCGGCAAGAGCCTTCTCGAAGCCGACCAGCTCGACACGGTGCGAGACCAGCTCGACCGGGCCGGCGCCGCGGGAGTCCAGATCGTGCTACCACGTGATGTGGTCGTCGCGCCCGAGGTCTCCGCCGATGCGCCCACTGCCGTCGTGTCCGTCGACGCCATCGAGGCTGACCAGATCGGGCTCGACATCGGCCCGGAGTCAGGTGCTGCGTTCGCCGCGGCGATCGCCGATGCCCGGACGGTCTTCTGGAACGGACCGATGGGCGTGTTCGAGATGGCGCCGTTCGCCGAGGGCACCCGCGCGGTGGCGCAGGCGCTGACCGAGATCGACGGCCTGTCGGTGGTCGGTGGCGGCGACTCGGCGGCGGCGGTCCGCAAGCTCGGGTTCACCGACGACCAGTTCGGCCACATCTCCACCGGAGGCGGCGCCAGCCTCGAGTATCTCGAGGGCGCGACGCTGCCGGGCATCGACGTACTCGAGGACTGACGACATGGCCACGCCGGCGCGCCGGCCCCTCATGGCGGGCAACTGGAAGATGAACCTCAACCACCACGAGGCCGTGGTGCTCGTGCAGAAGCTGGCATGGACGCTCGCGGACAAGAAGCACGACTACGCCTTGGCCGAGGTCGTGGTGCTGCCGCCCTTCACCGACCTGCGAAGTGTGCAGACACTCGTCGACGGCGACCACCTCGACATCAGGTATGGCGCTCAGGACGTGTCGCTGCACGACGACGGTGCCTACACGGGGGAGATCAGCTCGGGCATGCTGGCCAAGCTCGGCTGCACGTACGTCGTCGTGGGTCACTCGGAGCGGCGCGAACATCATGGCGAGGACGACGCGCAGGTCAACCAGAAGGCGCGCCAGGCGCTGGCCGCGGGGATGACGCCGATCGTCTGCGTCGGTGAGGGCCTCGAGGTGCGGCAGGCCGACGACCATGTCTCGCACACTGTGGGGCAGCTCGACGGGTCGCTCGCCGGACTCAGCACAGAACAGGTTGCGGGGTTGGTCGTCGCCTACGAGCCGGTCTGGGCTATCGGTACCGGTGAGGTCGCGACGCCCGACGACGCCCAGGAGGTCTGCGCCGCACTCCGCGCCCGCGTCGCGGAGGTGCACGGGGCGGAGACCGGCAAGGCGATCCGAGTCTTGTACGGCGGCTCGGTCAAGGCGGCCAACGTGGGCGCCATCATGGCCGAGGCCGATGTCGACGGCTGCCTCGTCGGTGGGGCGAGCCTGCAGGCGGAGGAGTTCGGCGGCATCTGTCGCTTCTACGCGATGCCGGTGCTCTGACGCCGTGGCGGTGCTCGCAGCGTTCCGCAGCAGGTAGAGTCTCGTCTCGTGATTACGGCCTTCACCATTTTGCTCGTGCTGACCAGCGCTCTGCTCATCGTGATGATCCTCCTCCACAAGGGCCGTGGCGGTGGTCTCTCCGACATGTTTGGAGGCGGAGTGTCCAGCGGGCTCGGCGGGTCCTCGGTGGCTGAGAAGAACCTCGACCGCATCACGATCGGCGTCGCGCTGATTTGGATCGCATGCATCGTGTCCCTCGGCCTCCTGCTGAAGAATGGCTGAGAAAGCGACGTATACTCGCTGAGCGGGCGCCGAGGGCTTGGGCGCTGGGAACCGACGTCAGGAGTTGTGCAGTGGCTGGTGGGAGTGCCATCCGGGGCAGTCGAGTCGGCGCCGGGCCGATGGGCGAGGCTGAGCGGGGTGATACTGCCCCCCGCCAGCGCATTGCCTACTTCTGCGCCAACGGTCATGAGACCGCACCCATGTTCGCGGTGGAGGCGACCATCCCCGACACCTGGGACTGCCCGCGGTGCGGACTACCCGCCAACCGCGACTCCGACAACCCGCCCCCACCGCCTAAGATCGAGCCTTACAAGACCCACCTCGCCTATGTGAAGGAGCGCCGCTCCGACGCCGAGGCCAAGGAGATCCTCGACGAGGCCCTGCAGAGTCTGCGCGCCAAGCGCAAGTCCGGCGAGATCCTCTTCTGACGCCGAGGCGCCAGCAAAGGCCCGACTGTGTCGGCGTGTTGCGCCCCAACGGGCAGCGTGGCGACGGTGCGTATGCTGGGAGCATGACGCGTCGGCGCGACAGACATCAGCCTTCCGTACCTCATCCGCACCCGGACTACACCAGGCTGCCCGCCCCGATCGACGTGTCGGATCTCGTGCAGACGCATGACGATGATCCCGAGGTGCACGTGCCCCGCTCCCTCTGGGCCACTCCCGACATCGCTGACCTGGTGCGGACCAACGCCATCGGCGGCATCTGAGCCAGGTTGCACACCTCGCTCAGCCCACTCGGGCGCGCGGAGGAGTCGGTGGCGAGGAGTTTCAGGCAGCCCTGGCGGTCAGTTCGCGCCGCTTGTCCGCGACGAGGCGGCCCGCCTGGGCGTCGGCGCCGTACACGTCCTTGGACCTCAAGATGACGAACGTCCAGCCGAGTCGGCGTACGTGGGCACGGCGCCGCTCGTCCTTGGCCCTGTCTTCGGCCGAGGTGTGGAACTGCTCGCCGTCATACTCGATGGCAAGCTTCAGCTCGGGGTAGGCGAGATCGAGCCGATAGATCACGATGCCGAGGGCGTCTCGGATCTCCCACTGCACCTGCGGAGCAGGCAGACCGGCGTCGCGCAGACGCAGTCGGCTGAGTGATTCGGCCGGAGACTCAGCGCGGCCGTCGGCGAGTGGCACCAGCGCCCGGAGCTGGACGACACCGCGAGCACCGCGGAAGCGAGGAAGCTCGGCGGTGAGGTCGGCGATCGCGAAGCCGCCGACTCGGATGAGTGCGTCGATGGCGCCGATCGCCTCGTGCCGACCGATCAGGCGGCCGAGGTCGAGCGCGGTGCGAAGCGGGGTTGTCACGAGCACACCTTCGATCTCCATCACGTCACCAGACTCGAGGGTCCGGGTGCCACCGACGCACTCGGGGCGCCGGACCCTGCTCAGACCGGCAAGCCGGAAGACCTCGAGGGGCGGAATGCGGTGCCTGCCGTCGGGACCCAGGATGTCCGCTCCATGGAGCCATGCCGCTGTGCGGTCACAGATCACGGAGCCGGGTGGGATCACCTTCGCGGCCGCCGCGGCGCGGATGCTCGTCGAGTCGTACTGACCGGCGTCGACATACACGCCCTTGAGGAGCCTGCGTATCGTGCCGTGGTCCACCAACCGGCGAAGCACCTTGCGCGACAGGGCGGTTTCACGCGCGTCGTTGGTCGTGAACGGCACGCCGCCAAAGAGCATGTCGCCGGATGGCAGGACGTCGCCGTCGCGATCGACCGCGCAAGGTTCGAAGGGAAAGGCCATGGGCGGAAGCATCGCTGAAACGGGGGATCCGCCGCGGACGCTGTCCACAGAACCCGTCACCCCACCATGCTGTGGACAGAGCCGCTTCCAGAGCCGGTCACAGCCCGACACGCCGAGAAAAGCTGGGCCTTTACTGGCGTCTCGGCGGGTGGGGGGTTAGGAGGGCGGGAGGAGGGAGGCGGCGGGGCGGTCGAGGAACCACAGGGTGCTTTGCCGGCCGCTCGGACCCGCAGCGGGGACCTGCGTGACGTCCGCGCCGGCCAACGCCTGCTGGGCGGCCCGCGCCTTCTCCTCACCCGTCACGACGAACCACACCTCGCGGGCACGCCTCAGCACGGGCATGGTCAATGTGGTGCGCGTCGGCGGCAGCTTCGGTGAGTCGCGGACGGCGACGGCGGTACGTTCGTCGTCCAGCTCCGGGCGCCCGGGAAACAGCGACGCGACGTGCCCGTCCGGCCCCACTCCGAGCATCAGGACGTCGAACGTCGGCGTCGTGTCGCCACCCCCGACACCCCCGCCGTGGGCTGCCGTGGCCAGCTCGTCGGCGTACGCCGAGGCCGCCCGGTCGGGGTCGTCTCCAGCCTGGTCCGACGGCGCCATCGGATGCACCCGGGCCGGATCGAGGCTGAGCGCGTCCAGCAGCGCCCGGCGCGCCTGCGTGTGGTTGCGTTCGGGGTCACCGTCAGGCAGGAAGCGTTCGTCGCCCCACCACAGCTCCACCTGGGACCAGTCGACGACATCGCGCGCCGGCGAGTCAGCGACCGCCTCGTGGATGCGGTCAGCGATCGAACCTCCGGTCAGCACCCAGCTCGGGACACGACCGCTCGACTGGGCGTCGACGAGCGTGCTGACGAGCCGAGCGCACACGGCCGCGGCCAGCTGATCGGGCGAGCGGTGAAGCAAGACTCTGGGCTCGGGCATCAGGAGCCTGCAGCCGAGGATGCCGCTCTTGTGGCAGTGGACCTCTTGGCAGTGCTCTTCTTGCCGGCGGACTTCTTGGCCGTGCTCTTCTTGCCGGCGGACTTCTTGGCCGTGCTCTTCTTGCCGGCGGACTTCTTGCGACCAGACTTCAACTTGTCGCCCCGCTTCGCCTCGGACTTCGTGCCCTGCGACGAGCTCGAGGCCGAGCCGTTGCTGACCGACGGCTGGTCGGCGATTCGGCAGAGCGACTTCACCGTGTGCGCATAGACGTCGTCCGGGTCGAGGCGACGCAGCTCCTCAGCGAGCAGCTCGGAGGTCTCTCGCCGCTTCAGCGCGACCGGCCGGGTCGGCGCGTTCGGGATCGCGAAGTCCGCGAGCACACCGTCGGGGCGGGAGACCTCTATCTCACCCCCGCCGGTTGCCAGGGCCACGCTGGTGATGCCGGGCCCCTTGGACACGGACCGCTCGATCGGCACGTGCAACCGATCGGTCAGCCATGCGGCCAGCAGGTCAGCGCTCGGGTTGAGCCGCTCGGCGGTGACCACACCGGACGAGACCCTCGCCGGGTACTGGTCGAGGGCTGCCGCCAGCAAGGCGCGCCAGGTCGTCAACCGGGTCCACGAGAGGTCGGTGTTTCCCGGCTTGTAGTTCCTCGCCTGGGTGAGCATCGCGGCCGAACGACCGCGCCCGACCGAGGCCGTGTCGGTGATCCTTCGCTGCGCCAGCGAGCCGATCGGGTCAGCCGCTGAATCGTCCGGCGCCTTGCTCGGCCACCACGCGACCACAGGCGAGTCCGGAAGCAGAAGCGGGAGTACGACGCTTTCGGCATGCCCGGCGAGGTCGCCTGACATGCGAAGCAGCACGCTCTCGCCCGAGCCGCCGTCACCGATCCTGACCTCTGCGTCGAGGTTGGCCGCGCCACGCGAGGATCGGCGGATGACCCCCAAGATCCGCGACGGGTGCTCGCGGGAGACGGTGCGAGCCGCCTTGAACGCGTCGTAGTGCCCGCCCTCGTCCATCACGACGACGAGCGTCAGCACCATCCCCATGGCGGGGGAGCCGGCCTGTCGCCGCGCCATGATCAGCGCATTGGCGATCTTGCTCGCGTTCGTGCCGGTCAGGTCGATGTTCATCGCTCTCCTCAGGGCCGGCGCCAGAAGCGACCGTCACGGGCCAGCATGTCGACAGCCGACTGCGGTCCCCAGGTTCCCGACTCATAGGGGTCCGGCCGGCCCTCGCTCGCCCAGAACTCGATGATCGGGTCGAGGATCTCCCACGACAACTCGACCTCCTCGTGCTGCGGGAAGAGGGGTGGGTCGCCGAGCAGCACGTCCAGGATCAGCCGCTCGTATGCCTCCGGGCTCGACTCGACGAACGCCCCTCCGTACGCGAAGTCCATGTTGACGTCGCGGATCTCCAACGCCGTCCCGGGCACCTTCGAGCCGAAGCGCACCGTGACACCCTCGTCGGGTTGGATCCGGATAACGAGCGCGTTGTGGCCGAGCTCTTCGGTTGCCGTCTTCGCGAAGGGCAGGTGGGGTGCCCGCTTGAAGATCACGGCCACCTCGGTGACCCGCCGACCGAGGCGCTTGCCGTGCCTGAGGTAGAACGGCACACCCGCCCAACGGCGCATGTCGATCTGCAGCTTGATCGCGGCGAATGTCTCGGTCGTCGAGTCCGAGGGAATGTCGTCCTCCTCGAGGAACCCGCCGACGTGCACACCGCCCGCCCAGCCCTCGGCGTACTGCCCGCGTGAGGTGTGCAGGTCGAGGCGCGCGGGGTGGCGCACGGACCGCAGCACCTTCTTCTTCTCGGTGCGCAGGCTGTCGGCGTCGAAGGAGATCGGCTCCTCCATCGCGATCAGAGCCATCAGCTGCATCAGGTGGTTCTGGATCACGTCTCGGGCGGCGCCGATGCCGTCGTAGTATCCGGCACGGCCGCCGATCCCGATGTCCTCGGCCATCGTGATCTGCACGTGGTCGACGTAGTTGGCGTTCCAGATGGGCTCGAAGAGCTGGTTGGCGAACCTCACGGCGAGGATGTTCTGCACCGTCTCCTTGCCGAGGTAGTGGTCGATCCGGAAGACGGACTCGGGCGGGAAGACATCGGAGACGATCGAGTTGAGCTCCTCGGCGCTCTTCAGGTCGTGTCCGAACGGCTTCTCGATGACCACGCGCCGCCACGCGCCGGCCTGGTTCTCGGCGAGGCCGTGCTCCTTGAGCTGGCCGATCACGTCGGGGAAGTACTTCGGCGGAATCGACAGGTAGAAGGCGTGGTTGCCCCCGGTCCCCCGCTCACGGTCGAGGTCCTCGATCGTCTGGCGCAGCTGGCCGAACGCGACGTCGTCGGCGAAGTCACCGGGCACGAAGCGGAAACCTTCGGCCAGCTGGTTCCAGACCTCGTCGCGAAACGGCGTGCGCGAGTACTCCTTCACCGCGTCATGGACGACCCGCGCGAAGTCCTGGTGGGCCCAGTCGCGACGGGCGAATCCGACCAGTGAGAAGCCTGGCGGCAGCAAACCTCGATTGGCGAGATCGTAGATGGCCGGCATCAGCTTCTTGCGCGATAGGTCGCCCGTGACACCGAAGATGACGACTCCGCACGGGCCGGCGATCTGCGGGAGCCGACGGTCCTGCGGGTCGCGAAGCGGGTTGCCGGGTCCCTCGTGGACCACAGTCATCGCAGCAGGTCCGTCAGGAGGGGCACTCCGCGCGCCACGTCAGCCAGGTGCAAGCGGAGCACCGGACGGTCGTGGTCGGCCAGGACTGCCGCGTCGCCGGCCGCCTGGGCGGTGATGAGCTCGCCGAAGCTGAACGGCCGATCGGGGATGGGGAGGTCGCTCGTCTCGGCGCAGGTGACCTGGAGGAAGACGCCCTGCGGCGGACCGCCCTTGTGGTACTGACCCGTCGAGTGCAGAAAGCGTGGCCCCCACCCGAATGTCACCGGGCGTCCGGTACGCGCCGCCAGCGTCGAGCGCACGTGGTGCAAGCCGGCGTCCCGCTCGGAGTCGAGGTAGGCCATGACCGCAAGATAGCCGTCCGCGTCGATCTTGCCCAGCAGTGCCTCGACGGCTCCCTCGAGCGAGTCAACGCCGTCAAGCAGAGCATCGGAACCGCGAACCTCGATGTCGTCGTCGGTGATCGTGGCGGGTTCGGTCGCGGGCTGCTCGTCGAGCAACCCGCGCGCCGCCTGCTTGGCGCTCTCGACGTCGGGCTGGTCGAAGGGGTTGATGCCGATCAGGCGTCCGGCGACCGCCGTTGCCGTCTCCCAGACGAGGAGCTGCGCGCCCAGCGTGCCTGACACGCACACGAGCGGCTTGTCGCTGACGTCGATGTCGGTGCCCTGCTCTGGCGCCAGCACGGCCACGGTGACGTCGTCTGCCTCGAGCCGGAGCTCGGGTGCCTCGACGCCTTCGAGGGCGACAGGAAGCACACCCTTCCCGAGCTTGCCGGTCGACTCGGCCACCAGCTGCTCAGCCCAGTCAGCGAACCCGACGACGCCCGACCCCGCGTCAGCGATGACGAGCTTGTCGTGACCTGCCGTCCCGGCGATCGCGGCGCCGAGCACCAGGCCCGGGTTGTCGACTGAGTCGCTGGCCAGGGTGTCCATGACCGCCTCGGCCTCGTCGAGAAGCTCGGAGACGTCGACGCCGGCGATCCCGGTCGGCACCAGGCCGAACGCCGTCAGGGCGCTGTAGCGGCCGCCGACATGCGGATCGGCGGTGAACACCTTGCGATAGCCCTCGTCGTGCCCGAGCTTCTCCAGCTCCGAGCCAGGGTCGGTGACCACGACGAAACGGGACGCCGGGTCGATGCCGGCCTCCTCGAAGGCCGCCGCGAACGCCCGACGCTGGCTGTCGGTCTCCAGCGTGCCTCCGGACTTGCTCGACACCACGACGACGGTGCGTTCGAGATCTCCGGACAGCACGCGTCGTACGACGCTGGGGTTCGTCGAGTCGAGGATCACCAGCGGTACGTCGTAGGTGCGCGAGATGACCTCGGGCGCCAGCGACGAGCCGCCCATGCCGCAGAGCACGACGCGGTCGATGCCCTCGGACCACAGGTCGGCGCGCAGGGCGTCGATCTCGGCGAGCAGCGGACGAGACGAGCGCGGCAGGGCGACCCAGGACAGCCGGATCGACGCCTCGCTCTCGGCGTCGGGGCCCCACAAGGTGGCATCCTGGGCTGCCAGCGAGCTGGCCACCCGGTGGGATGCGAGGGTGGACACCTGCTCGTCGTACTGCTCCGAGGTCGTGACGGTCAGCGGCTGCTTCACCGCTTGGCCTTGTCGAGGGCCTCTTTCACGGTGTCGAGCAGCTCCTGCCAGGACTTCTCGAACTTGTCGACCCCCTCGTCCTCGATCACCTTGACCACGTCGTCGTAGGGGATGCCGAGGCGCTCCAGATCCTCGAGCAGTCGGCGCGCGTCGTCGTAATGGGAGGTGACGGTGTCACCGATGACGTCGGCGTGGTCGGCGGTGGCGTCGATCGTGCCCTCAGGCATCGTGTTGACGGTGTTGGGCGCGACGAGCTCCGTGACGTACATGGTGTCGGGAAGGTCTGGATCCTTCACCGATGTGGAGGCCCATAGCGGCCGCTGTGCGTTGGCGCCCGCCGCCTCGAGCGCGCTCCAGCGGTCCGAGCCGAAGACGCGGGCGTACTCCTCGTAGGCCAGCCGTGCGTTGGCGATGGCCGCCTTGCTGCGCAGCGACTTGGCCTCCTCGGTGCCGATCGCGTCGAGGCGCTTGTCGACCTCCGTGTCGACGCGGCTGACGAAGAAGGAGGCGACGGACCGGATCGTCGACAGGTCGACGCCGGCGGCCTTGGCCCGGTCGAGCCCCTTCAGGTAGGCGTCCATCACCTTGCGGTAGCGGTCGAGGCTGAAGATCAGGGTGACGTTGACGCTGATCCCGCCTTCGGTGGCGATCGTGATCGCCTCCAGGCCCTCCTCGGTGGCCGGGATCTTGATCATCACGTTGGGGCGGTCGACCATCCACCACAGCGCCCGCGCCTCGGCGATCGTCGCTCGGGTGTTGTGGGCCAGGCGCGGGTCGACCTCGATGCTCACCCGCCCGTCCTTGCCGTCCGTGCGGTCGTACACCTCACGCAGCTCGTCGCAGGCCCAACGGACGTCGTACGTCGTGATGGCGCGAACCGCCTCCTCGATCTCGACGCCCCGGGCCGCGAGGTCGTCGACCTGTTCGGCGTACTCGTCGGCATGGGCGACGGCCTTCGCGAAGATGGTGGGGTTGGAGGTGACCCCGACGACGTGTTTGTCGCGGGCCAGGTCGGCGAGGTTGCCGGTGCGGAGCCGGTCGCGGGAGATGTCGTCGAGCCAGATGGACACCTCCTGGTCGGAGAGTGCTTGCAGTCGGTCGTTCATGTGCTCAGTCCTTTGATGAGTTGTGTGAGTGTGCGGCGCTGGCGGCGGCGATGCTGTCCTTGGCCGCCAGCGCCACGGTCTCGGCGGTGAGGCCGAACTCGTTGTAGAGCCGCTCGTAGTCCGCCGACGCGCCGAAGTGCTCGAGGGAGACACAGCGACCGTAGTCGCCGACGATGTCTCGCCAGCCCCACGCGACGCCCGCCTCGACCGAGACGCGTGCCTTGACGATCGGAGGCAGCACCTGGTCGCGGTAGCTCTTGTCCTGCTCGTCGAACCACTCGCGGCATGGCATCGACACGACCCGGGCGCGGATGCCGTCCGCGGCGAGCTGCTCGCGGGCGGCCACGGCGATCTGCACCTCCGACCCAGTGCCGACCAGGAGCACGTCGGGTGCGCCGCCGTCGACGTCGAGCAGTGTGTAGGCGCCTCGGGCGACGCCAGAGGTGTCGGCGAAGCCCTCGGTGTCACGGGGGAAGACGGGGACGTTCTGCCGGGTCAGCGCCAGGCCCGCGGGGCGGTCGTCGTGCTCGAGGATGGTCTGCCACGCCGCCGTCGTCTCGTTGGCGTCGGCGGGTCGCACGATGTCGAGGCCGGGGATCGCGCGCAACGCCGACAGATGCTCGATCGGCTGATGGGTGGGGCCGTCCTCGCCGAGCCCGATCGAGTCGTGTGTCCAGACGTAGGTAACGGGAAGCTCCATCAGCGCCGCGAGCCGGACTGCCGGCCGCATGTAGTCGGAGAACGTGAGGAACGTCCCGCCGTAGGGGCGGGTGCCCCCGTGCAGGGCAATGCCGTTCATGATCGCGCCCATGGCGTGCTCGCGGATCCCGAAGTGGAGCACCCGGCCGTACCAGTCGCCGTCGAACTGCTTGGTCGCGTGCTCCGGCGGGATGAAGCTCGGCTCGCCCTTGGGCGTGGTGTTGTTGGAGCCGGCCAGGTCGGCGGAGCCGCCCCACAGCTCGGGGAGGACTCCGACGATGGCGCTCAGCACGTTTCCAGAGGCCGAGCGTGTGGCCATGCCCTTCGGGTCGGCGTCGAAGTGGGGCAGAGCGTCGGTCCACCCGGCGGGGAGGCTGTGCTCGCGCATCCGCTGGAACAGGGCCTTGCGGTCACCGGCCTTGTCGGCCCAGGCGTCGTACGACGTCTGCCACTGCCCCTGCAACTCCTTGCCCCGCGCAATCGCCTTGCGGGTGTGCTCCACGACTGCCGAGGAGACGTCGAAGGTGCGGTCGGGGTCGAAGCCGAGGATCTTCTTGGTCGCGGCGACCTCCTCGTCGCCCAGTGCGGAACCGTGCGCCTTGCCGGTGTTCTGCGCCGACGGTGCCGGCCAGGCGATGATCGTGCGCAGCTGGATGAAGCTCGGGCGGGTCGTCTCCGCCTTGGCAGCCTGGTAGGCCTTGAAGAGGGCCTGGATGTTCTCGCTGTATCCCTTGCCGTCGTTGGTCCAGTCGACGGTCTGCACGTGCCAGCCGTATGCCTCGTAGCGCTTTGCGACGTCCTCGCTGAAGGCGATGTTGGTGTCGTCCTCGATCGAGATCTTGTTGGCGTCGTAGAGGAGGACGAGGTTGCCGAGCTGCTGGTGGCCGGCGAGCGAGGAGGCCTCGCCGCTGACGCCTTCCTCCATGTCGCCGTCGCTCGCGATCACGAAGATGTCGTGGTCGAAGATGCTCCTGCCCGTCGCCGGCTTGGGGTCGAAGAGACCTCGCTCGCGGCGGGCCGCCATCGCCATCCCTACCGCGTTGCCGACGCCTTGGCCGAGCGGACCGGTGGTGGTCTCGACACCGGCCGTGTGGCGGTGCTCGGGGTGGCCCGGTGTCTGGCTGCCCCACACCCGCAGGGCCTCGAGGTCGTCGAGCTCGAGGCCGTAGCCGGCGAGGTAGAGCTGGATGTAGAGCGTCAGGCTCGAGTGGCCGCACGACAAGACGAAGCGGTCGCGGCCCGGCCAGTCCGGGTCGGCCGGATTGTGGCGCATCAGCTTCTGGAAAATGAGGTATGCCGCGGGCGCCAGGCTCATCGCCGTACCGGGGTGGCCGTTGCCGACCTTCTGCACGGCGTCCATGGCGAGGACACGGATCGTGTCCACCGCTTGGTCGTCGACCTCGGACCAGTCGAGTTTCGAGTACCTGGCGTCAGAGTCGCTGGTCACAGCAGCGGGTCCTTCCTGGACGTGCCTGGACGTAGTCGTCGGTTGGACACGGCGGCCTCCGAGGGCGCCGCGCGCCACCAGGGTTGAGCCTACTGCGCGGGCTGCCGGCCTGCGCGCCAGCCGGGAGCCGATGAGCCGGACCCACGACCTGAGCGCGTTGGCGGCGGGATTAGAGTTGTGCGTAGAGGGGTTCGTGACGTGTTTCGATTCGAGGTGTCTGTGACGGCTGTCGACCCACAAGCCCCGGTGTTCTCCCCGGCGCCTGCGGCCGCCGACCAGGCAACCACCGCCAACCCGCCCGGCCTCGCCGGTGGCCGGCTGACGCGCACGAGGCAGGTGCTGTCGGCCTACGTCGCGCTGACGAAGCCGCGCATCGTGGAACTGCTCCTGCTCACCACCGTGCCCGTGATGTTTCTGGCTCAGGGCGGGGTGCCGTCGGGCTGGCTGGTGCTCGCCACCGTGGTGGGTGGGACGCTGGCGGCCGGCAGCGCGAACTCCCTGAACTGCGTCGTCGACCGTGACATCGACGAGCGGATGCTGCGGACCCGTCGTCGGCCGCTGCCGAGGCACCAGGTGTCGGTCCGGTCCGCGCTGGTCTTCGGTGTGGCGCAGGGCGTCGTGGCAACCCTGCTCCTCGGCCTGGCCGTGAACTGGCTGTCGGCGATGTTGGCCCTGGCGGCCAATGTGTTCTACGTGGTCGGCTACACGATAGTGCTCAAGCGACGTACGTCGCAGAACATCGTCTGGGGAGGAGCGGCCGGGTGCTTTCCCGCGGTGATCGGGTGGACCGCTGTCACGGGTTCGCTCGCCTGGCCGCCCGTGATGCTCTTCCTGGTCGTGTTCTTCTGGACGCCGCCGCACTTCTGGTCGCTCGCGATCAGGTACCGAGACGACTATGCCAGCGCTGACGTGCCGATGCTGCCGGTGGTGGCCACGTCGTACGAGGTAGGTCGCCAGATCGTCGTCTACGCCTGGTTGACGGTCGCGGCATCGCTCGCGCTCTGGCCGGTGGCATCGACGGGTTGGCTCTATCCCGTGGTGGCTGGTGTGCTCGGGGTGGCCTTCGCCGGCGAGGCACACGCGCTGTGGCGGCGGGCTCGGGTGACCGAGGACGCCGTCGCACTCAAGGCGATGCGGCTCTTCCACTGGTCGAACGCCTACCTGGCGCTGCTCTTCCTCGCGGTGGCGATCGACCCTCTCGTCACCCGCTGAGTCGCCGGTGTTGTTGCCGGATCGTTGTCGCTGAGCCCGGTCAGCGGGTCGCGGCCGTGATTGGGTCGTCGTGTGAGAGGCGGGTGACTCGGTGAGCGTACGACGCGGTGGCCCCGCACGGCAGTGGTACGGCGCCAGGGCGTTGCTGTCCAGCGTTGCCGCGATGCTGGCATTGAGCCTGACCGGCGCGTGCAGCGCCGGCTCGTCCTCGGCAGCGGGCTCCGACTCGACCGCCGAACCGGCGGTCCCCGGCGCTGGCGACGGCTGCCTGACGAGTAGCGACCATGCGCGCCAGGTGCATTTCGGGACGCGGCAGGAGCTGGGCGGCTACGTGCTGGGCGGTGGCCCGCGCTGGGTCGTGCTGGGCCACCAGTCGGACGGTACGAGCTGTCAGATGCTGCCGATCGCGAGAGGCCTTGCCGAGGCGGGCTTTCAGGTGTTGGCGATCGACTTCTCCGGCACGGGCAGCTCACAGGTGTCGGACTCCGCCACACGCACGCTGGCCGACGACATGGTCGACGCCGTCGGGTTCGTGCACCGGGAGGGCGCCACGCGGGTCGCCGTGCTCGGGGCCTCGATGGGTGGCTACGCCAGCCTCGGCGCGGCCAAGGAGCTCGGCAGCACGGTGCAGGCCATCGTCAGTCTGTCGGCGCCGGCGTACTACACGGACGGTGGTCGTCCACCAGATCTGCGAGGCGTCGCGACGCCTGTCCTGCTGTACGTCGGTCGAGGTGACATCGCCTTCCTCGGCCCCAACCAGCACTACGCCAAGGTCGACAAGCGTGCCGAGCTGCATGTCCTGCCGTCCTCGCGCCATGGCGTGGACCTGGTCGATGCCCACGCCTTCGGCCGGATCGTCGACTTCTTGAACACTCAGCTCTCCACCTGACCCGCTCTGGCGCCTCGTTTGCCTGGCCGGCGCGAGGGCAGGGACGTTGAGGCCTCAGGTGGAAGGGAGGCCGCGGTCGCGAAGGCCGAGCAGCACCCAGGCGGCGGCCGCTGAGATCAGCGCGGCGCCGAGCACATGCACCGCGACGAGCACAACGGGAAGGTCGGTGAAGTACTGCGTGAAGCCGACCAGCCCCTGGGCCAGCTCGATCCCCAGCAGCCATGACACGGCCCGCTGGGCCCGCTCGGGTGCGCGCACCACGCGGAAGGCGACCAACGTGCCCGCGGTCAGGCCGACGAGCAGGAAGACGAGGTCGGCGTGCACCTGGCTGACGCCGACCGCGCTGAGGCCGGTCCGCGGCGAATGTACGTCGCCAGCGTGGGGGCCGGAGCCGGTGACCACCGTACCGACGTAGAGCACGAGCCAGGCGACCACGAACGTCGACCTCGCCAGGGCTGAGACCGCGGCTGGGACGGTCGGCCGCGCGGGACCGTCCCCCTCGTCCACCCGGCCCAGCAAGGCCACGGCCACCCCCACCAGCGCCAGCGACAGCAGCAGGTGTCCGGCAACGATCCATGGGTTGAGGTCGGTAAGGACGGTGACGCCGCCGAGCAGCGCCTGCGCCGGGACGCCGAGAGCCAGCACGGCGGCGTACCGACGCAACGCCGTCCGCCGCGGCGTGTAGCGCATCGCCGCGACCCAGGTCGCGACCGCAATCGCCGCGAGCGCGAACGTCAACAGCCGGTTGCTGAACTCGATGACGCCGTGCACTCCGAGGGCGTCATGGACGACGAACGAGCCGCCCGTGCAGCGAGGCCACGTCGGACAGCCCAGTCCGGAGCCGGTGAGCCGGACCGCCCCACCGGTCGCCACGATGACGATGTTGGCCACCAGCGAAGCAACGGCGAGCAGCCGCATGGTGTGGCGTGACGGCGTCGCTGCCCGGGCCGAGCGCACGGTCCATCGTGGCGCGGAGGGGCGCTCGATCACTCCCACCGCGCAGTCACCTGCACCCGCTCGATCACTCCCACCGGAACGTCCTCACCGTCAGCGCGGCGGCCACCACGCCCCACGCCACGAGCACGAGCAGGCGGAGCGCGCCGAGCCCGTCGCCCGCGAAGACCTCGCGCAGGCCCTCGGCCAGGGCGCCGGACGGCAGCACGGCCACGACCCGTTGGAGAGGTTCGGGGTACGTCGACAGCGGGATCACCACGGCGCCTGCCACGAGCAGCACGACGTAGACGAGGTTGGCACCGGCGAGGGTTGCCTCCGCACGAAGCGACCCGGCCATCAGCAAACCCAGGGCCGCGAAGGCGAGGGTGCCGAGCACGACGAGCAGTACGGCGTACAGCACAGCCGAAGGGCCGCCTCGCGGCTGCCATCCGAGGGTGAGCCCGGCAGCCGAGATCACCACGAGCTGGCCCACCTCGACCACAAGCAGCGAGACCACCTTGCCGAGCAAGAGCCCGCTGCGGGGCAGCGGCGACGCGCCCAGGCGCTTCAGCACGCCATAACGGCGCTCGAAGCCGGTTGCGATCGCCAACGACGTGAACGAGGTCGACAGCACGGCAAGGGCCAGCACGCCCGGTGTCAGGACGTCGATCCGGCGGCCCGCGCCGAGGTCCACGACCCCGCCGGACTCGGCGCCCCCGATCAGGAGCAGGAGCGGGATGACGAGAGCCAGCACAAGCTGCTCGCCGTTGCGCAGGAGCAGTCGCGACTCCATCGTGGCGTGCGCCCAGACGAGTTGTCCAAAGCTCCGTGTCCCGGGCGTCGGCGTGAACGTGAGATCGCTCACGCGCGTAGCTCTCTACCGGTCAGCTCGAGGAAGACATCCTCCAGGGTCCGCCTCTCCACCGCCAGCTGCTCGGGCATCACGTCGAGCGCCGCGCACCAGGCGGTGACCGTGGCCAACGTGTGTGGCGTCACCTCCCCGTCGATGCGGTAGGTCCCCGCCGGATCCTCCCGCACCCTGCACTCCTCAGGCAGCGCCAATACCAGCTCGCTCGTCTCGAGGCCCGCCTTGGCGTTGAACGAGATGGTGTTCCGCGCCCCCGCTGACGTCAGCTCCGCCGGAGAACCCGACGTCAGCACCTGGCCGTGGTCGACGACGTAGATCCGGTTCGCCAGCCGCTCGGCCTCCTCCATGTAGTGCGTCGTGAGCACGACGCTGACACCGTCCGTCGCCAGCTGCTCGACGAGCTGCCACGTGACGCGCCTCGACTGCGGGTCGAGCCCGGCCGTCGGCTCGTCGAGGAACACGATCTCCGGCCGGCCGATGATCGCCATCGCGAGCCCGAGCCGCTGCTGCTGGCCCCCGCTCAGCCGCCGGTACGACGTTCGACCACACGAGCCCAGCCCGAGTCGCTCCACGAGGGCGTCGACGGGCAGCGGGTGGGCGTGCAGCGAGGCGACGTAGCGCAGCATCTCGCCGGCCCGGGCACCCGACCAGGCGCCTCCGCTCTGCAACATGACCCCGAGCCGGGGTGCCAGGGCCCGATGCTGGCGGACCGGGTCCAGCCCAAGCACCCGAACCTGGCCGGAGTGCGGGGCGCGATAGCCCTCACACGTCTCCATGGTGGTGGTCTTGCCGGCACCGTTCGGCCCGAGGATGGCCGTGATGCTGCCGGCCTCCACCGTCAGCGAGAGCCCGTCGACGGCCGTCTTGTCGCCGTACGTCATGACCAGGTCATCGACCTCGACCACGGTGGCTGCCACGTCGAGAAGTCTAGGCGTGCCCATGTCACCCACCGGACACGCCTGGTTTCGCCATCTGATCCGCCACCTGCCCGATCTCGCGGGACAAGCGGGTCCGGTCGTGGGTGGACGGGGCTGCGCGGCGTCCTCCTGGGTGCTTAGGCTGCCCTGGGTTGAGCCGGCTGGCGAATTACGACACACTGGTGTTGTGAAAAACGTGCGGGTCTCAGCGCCACTGCCTTCCGGGCAGGTGTTGACGTCGTCCGACGCTCCGGTCGTGCCAACCGAGTGCACGGCGGCCGCTGGCATCGACGACGCGCCCACACGCGAGCGGGTGGCAAGCTCCATTCTCGAGAATGGGCCGTCCACTGCCGCGGCCTTGGCCGAACGGCTGGCACTTACCCCCGCCGCCGTCCGACGCCACCTCGACCATCTGGTAGCCGACGGAGCCCTGGAGGCGCGCGAGCCGCGTGTCTACGGCTCCCGCGGACGCGGCCGGCCGGCCAAGGTCTTCATGCTCACCGACTCCGGTCGTGACACGTTCATCCAGGCGTACGACGACCTGGCCGCCACCGCGCTGCGGTTCCTGGCCGAGTCTGGCGGGCCTGAGGCGGTAGCGCAGTTCGCCCGCCGACGTACCGCCGAGCTCGAGGACCGCTACCGACCCGTGGTGGAGTCCGCGCCGCCCGAGGACCGTGCCAAGGTGCTCGCCGAAGCGCTCACGCACGACGGCTACGCCGCCTCGGTGCAACGTGCGTCGACCGGTGACCAGCTGTGCCAGCACCACTGCCCGGTGGCCCACGTGGCCACCGAGTTCCCCCAGCTGTGCGAGGCTGAGACCGAGGTCTTCGCCCGACTGCTCGGCAGCCATGTCCAGCGACTGGCGACCATCGCGCATGGCGACGGCGTCTGTACGACCTATGTCCCCAAGCCCGACGCCGGCATCAGCGGTATCCGAACCGCCACGCCACCCACCCGTGACTCCACCCCGATTCGGAGGAACCGTCCATGACATCCATCGAGCAGCTCAACCCCGAACTCGAGGGCCTCGGCCGCTACCAGTACGGCTGGGCGGACTCCGACACTGCGGGCGCCGGTGCGCAGCGCGGCCTCAACGAGACGGTCGTGCGCGACATCTCGGGCCGCAAGAACGAGCCCGAGTGGATGCTCGACTTGCGGCTCAAGGGCCTCAAGCTGTTCCACCGCAAGCCGATGCCGACCTGGGGTTCCGACCTGAGCTCGATCGACTTCGACAACATCAAGTACTTCGTGCGCTCGACCGAGAAGCAGGCGTCGTCGTGGGAGGACCTCCCCGAGGACATCAAGAACACCTACGACAAGCTCGGCATCCCCGAGGCGGAGAAGCAGCGCCTGGTCGCGGGCGTCGCGGCCCAATACGAATCCGAGGTGGTCTACCACAAGATCCGCGAGGATCTGGAGGAGCAGGGTGTGCTCTTCCTCGACACCGACACCGCCCTGCGTGAGCACGAGGACGTCTTCAAGGAGTACTTCGGCTCGGTGATCCCGGTCGGCGACAACAAGTTTGCTGCGCTCAACACGTCGGTCTGGTCGGGCGGCTCGTTCATCTACGTGCCGAAGGGCGTGCACGTCGACATCCCGCTGCAGGCCTACTTCCGGATCAACACCGAGAACATGGGGCAGTTCGAGCGCACGCTCATCATCGTCGACGAGGACGCCTACGTGCACTACGTCGAGGGCTGCACCGCGCCGATCTACTCGTCGGACTCGCTGCACTCCGCGGTCGTCGAGATCATCGTCAAGAAGGGTGCCCGCTGCCGCTACACCACGATCCAGAACTGGTCCAACAACGTCTACAACCTCGTCACCAAGCGCGCGACCTGCGAGGCCGGCGCCACCATGGAGTGGGTCGACGGAAACATCGGCTCCAAGGTGACGATGAAGTACCCGGCCATCTACCTGCTGGGCGAGCACTCCAAGGGTGAGACGCTGTCGATCGCCTTCGCCGGCGAGGGGCAGCACCAGGACGCCGGGGCCAAGATGGTCCACGCCGCACCCCACACGTCGAGCTCGATCATTTCCAAGTCAGTGGCTCGCGGTGGTGGTCGTACGTCGTACCGCGGCCTCGTCCAGGTCGCCGACGGCGCACACCACAGCGCCAGCGTGGTCAAGTGCGACGCACTGCTCGTCGACCAGGTCAGCCGCAGCGACACCTACCCGTACGTCGACGTCCGCGAGGACGACGTGTCGATGGCGCACGAGGCGACCGTCTCCAAGGTCAGCGACGACCAGCTGTTCTACCTGATGAGCCGGGGCATGGGTGAGGACGAGGCGATGGCGATGATCGTGCGCGGCTTCATCGAGCCCATCGCTCGCGAGCTGCCGATGGAGTACGCCCTCGAGCTCAACCGCCTGATCGAGCTCCAAATGGAAGGCGCGGTGGGCTAGCGCCCACCCTGACGCCTTCCGGCGGTGGCTGGGTTCGGCGATGCTGCGGCTGGGTGTCGTTTCGACGGTCAGTTTCGCCCGGCAGGCAACAGGAGTTCGCCGACAGTCAACAGGAGAAAGTGAAATTCGTTGAGTAGCAACGTCGTCGTCAAGGACGCGGTCGAGTCCTCCGGCAAGGTCGCGAGCCACCTCCACCCGGGAGGCTCCTTCCGGGTCGAGGACCATCCCCTCCCTACCGGTCGCGAGGAGGTCTGGCGCTTCACACCCCTCAAGCGGTTGCGCGGAGCGCTCGAGCCGCACCCGACCGACGACAGCGACGGGGTCCTGGCGGCGTCGTACGACGTGCAGACGTCACGCCAGGACATGGTGTCGACGTTGGCACCAGGGCAGGCGCCCCGCGGAACTGCGCTGGTTCCGGCCGACCGGGCTGCCGCGGCCGCCTCGGCGAGCACCGAGAAGGCGCTGCACGTCAAGGTGCCCGCCAACACCGAGCTCGACGAGCCGATTCGCATCCTGGTCACCGGCACGGCCGATCGGCGCAGCAACGCCCACTACGTGTTCGAGGTCGGCGCCAACGCGCACGCCACCTTGGTGCTCGACCACACCGGGTCGGGTGTTCACACCGGGAACCTGGAAGTCATCGTGGGCGACGGGGCGGACGTGACGGTCATCAGCGTGCAGGACTGGGACGACACCGCCGTCCACCTCGGTCAGCACGACGCACGGGTGGGCCGCGACGCACACTACCGACACGTGGCGGTCTCGTTCGGTGGAGATGTCGTGCGGCTCAACACGAATGCTCACTACGCGGGGCCCGGCGGTGACGCTACCCTGCTGGGGCTCTACTTCGCCGACGCCGGCCAGCACCTTGAGCACCGGCTCTTCGTCGACCACAATGCGCCGCGCACCAAGAGCAACGTCGACTACAAAGGCGCGTTGCAGGGCCAGGGTGCCCGCGCGGTCTGGGTCGGTGATGTGCTGATCCGTAAGGTCGCCGAGGGAATCGAGACCTACGAGTCCAACCGCAACCTCGTACTCACCGACGGCTGCCATGCCGACTCGGTGCCCAACCTGGAGATCGAGACAGGCGAGATCGTGGGCGCCGGCCACGCGTCAACGACCGGCCGTTTCGACGACGAGCAGCTGTTCTACCTCCAGTCGCGCGGTATCACCGAGGACGAGGCGCGCCGCCTGGTCGTACACGGCTTCTTCGCCGACATCATCCGCAAGATCGGGATCCCCGAGGTCGAGGAGCGGCTGCTTCGAGCCGTCGAGGCCGAGCTCGCTCAGCCGGTGGGTGCACCGGTGGCTGCGGTGCCGGCATGACCTTCGTCTCAGCCTGCGCCTTGGCCGACGTGCCTGCTGGTGGCGTCATTGCCGTGGACGTCGACGGCACCGACGTGGCGATTGTGCGAGCCGAGGACGAGGTGTTCGCCATCCGCGACGAGTGCTCGCACGCTGCGATCGCGCTGAGCGAAGGCGACGTCGACGCGCCGAACTGCGAGATCGAGTGCTGGCTGCACGGGTCGCGTTTCGACCTGCGCACCGGCAAGCCCACCGGCCTGCCGGCCTACGAGCCGGTGGCCGTGTATCCCTGCAAGGTCGAGGGCACCGCCGTGCTCGTCGACATCGCCAATCCCCTCAACGCCGATACGGAGCACTGATCGAATGGCCACCCTGGAAATCAATGACCTTCACGTCACGGTCAACACCGAGGACGGGCCCAAAGCGATCCTCAACGGCGTCGACCTGACAGTGAAGTCGGGGGAGACGCACGCGATCATGGGGCCCAACGGCTCGGGCAAGTCGACGCTCGCCTACTCGATCGCCGGCCACCCGAAGTACACGGTCACCCGGGGCTCCGTCACACTCGACGGCGTCGACGTGCTCCGCATGACGGTCGACGAGCGCGCGCGGGCCGGCCTCTTCTTGGCGATGCAGTACCCGGTCGAGGTTCCCGGCGTGTCCGTGTCGAACTTCCTGCGGACCGCGAAGACAGCCCTCGACGGGGAGGCGCCCAAGCTGCGTACCTGGATCAAGGACGTCAACGACGCGATGGACAAGGTGTCGATGGACCGCGACTTCGCGCAGCGCAATGTCAACGAGGGATTCTCGGGAGGCGAGAAGAAGCGGCACGAGATCATGCAGCTCGAGCTGCTCAACCCCAAGTTCGCGATCCTCGACGAGACCGACTCGGGTCTCGACATCGACGCGCTCAAGGTCGTCTCCCGAGGCGTCAACCGCTTCCGCGGGCAAGGCGACCGGGGCGTCCTGCTCATCACGCACTACACCAGGATCCTGCGCTACATCCAGCCCGACTTCGTTCATGTCTTCGTCAGTGGACGCGTCGCCGAGCAGGGTGGCGCGGACCTCGCCGAGCGGCTCGAGGCGGAGGGTTACGACAAGTACGTGAAGGCCGCGGCGCCATCATGACCGCACCGGTCACTTCCACGTTGCCGGGCCTGCTCGACACCGAGCGCATCCGCGCCGATTTCCCGATCCTCACGCGCCGCCTCGACGGCGATCGGCCTCTCGTCTACCTCGACAGCGCCAACACGTCGCAAAAGCCGAGGCAGGTCATCGACGCGATGGCCGACCACTATGCCCAGCACAACGCGAACGTGGCTCGCGCCGTCCACCAGCTCGGCGCGGAGTCGACCGCCGCGTTCGAAGCGGCCCGTGACAGCGTGGCGGCGTTCATCGGCGCTCCGTCTCGCGATGAGGTCATCTTCACCAAGAACTCGTCGGAAGCGCTCAACCTGGTGGCCAACACGCTGGCCTGGGCGAAGGGCGACCTCGAGGTTGGTGCGGGCGACGAGGTCGTGATCACCGAGATGGAGCACCACTCCAACATCGTGCCCTGGCAGCTGCTGGCGCAGCGCAAGGACGCGCGGCTGCGCTGGTTCGGGCTCACCGACGAGGGCCGTCTCGACCTCGCGAACATCGGTGAGCTGATCAACGAGCGCACAAAGGTGGTCTCGCTGGTGTGGGTGTCCAACATGCTCGGCACCCTCAACCCCGTGGCCGAGATTGCCCGCCGCGCTCACGAGGTCGGCGCCCTGGTCGTCGTTGACGCCTCCCAGGCGGTGCCCCAGATGCCGGTCGACGTGGCGTCGCTCGGAGCGGACCTGGTGGCCTTCACCGGCCACAAGATGGTCGGGCCGACCGGGATCGGCGTGCTCTGGGGGCGCGCGGACGTCCTCGACGCGCTGCCGCCATTCCTCGGTGGCGGGGAGATGATCGAGACGGTGACGATGGCGGCGTCCACCTACGCAGCGGCGCCACACAAGTTCGAGGCAGGCACGCCTCCGATCGTGCAGGCGGTCGGACTCGGAGCCGCTGTCGATTACCTGTCCGGCGTCGGTATGGACAAGGTGGCCGCCCACGAGCGAGCCATCACGACGTACGCGCTCGAACAGCTGCGCGAGGTGAAGGGCCTGACGATCCTGGGCCCCACCGACGCGGTCGACCGAGGCGGGGCGATCAGCTTTGAGCTCGATGGCATGCACCCCCACGACGTCAGCCAGGTGCTCGACTCGCTCGGCATCGCCGTACGCGCGGGTCATCACTGCGCCAAGCCCGCGCACGCACGTTTTGGTGTGCAGTCCTCGACCCGCGCGTCGTTCTACCTCTACACCACACCAGCGGAGGTCGACACCCTGATCGACGGAATAGGGCAGACCAAGCGCTTCTTCAAGGTGATGTGATGAATCTCGACAGTCTTTACCAGGAGATCATCCTCGACCACTACCGCACCCCGCATCACGCCGGGCTGCGCGAGCCGTTCGAGTCCGAGGTGCACCATGTCAACCCGACGTGCGGTGACGAGGTGACGTTGCGCGTGCACGTGGCTGACGCGATCGTCGAGGATGTGTCCTACGACGCCGAGGGTTGCTCGATCTCACAGGCCTCGACCTCGGTGCTCACCGACCTGCTGATCGGCAAGAAGGTCGACGATGCGCTCGCCATCCACGAGGCGTTCGTCAAGCTGATGATGGGCCGTGGCCAGGTCGAGGCCGACGAGGACGTGCTTGAGGACGGCATCGCGTTTGCCGGTGTCGCGAAGTTCCCAGCCAGGGTCAAGTGTGCCCTGCTCGGGTGGATGGCTTGGAAAGACGCGACCGCACGAGCGGTCGCCGAAGCGGAGGTATGACGATGACCAACGACACGACCGACCTACCCGAAGTCGACCTGACGCCCGAGGGGTCCACGGTGACCGCGGACGACGTACTCGAGGCGCTCAAGGACGTCGTCGACCCCGAGCTCGGCATCAACGTCGTCGATCTCGGCCTCATCTACGACGTCTCGCTCGACGAGTCGCGCAACGCGGTGATCGACATGACGCTGACGTCCGCTGCCTGCCCGCTGACCGACGTCATCGAGGACCAGACCCGTACGGCGCTCGAGGGGATCGTCGACGACTTCCGGATCAACTGGGTCTGGATGCCGCCGTGGGGACCCGACAAGATCACCGACGACGGCCGCGACATGCTCCGCGCCCTCGGCTTCAACGTCTGACCTCGAGACGCCCGCACCGGTGTGCGACCTCGGCGGACTTACCACGGGTCGAGATGCACTCCGGCGGCAGACTCCGACCGTCCGATGAGCCAGGCCAGAAGCCCGCGAGCGTCTGCGGGCTGAGAAAGCCTCCGTGGCAGCCTTTTCAGGGTCAACGGGAGCTCCCAGTCGACGAAGTCGTCGGACCAGTCGGTTGGCTCGAATCCCAACCCCAGGTCGACGTGATGGACCTCGACCTCACGGAGCCGGCGGACGGAGCTCGCCGACGTCGGCCAGTGGTCGTCCGCCAGCAGATGGGAGTTCGGCCAGCCGGCCCGCTGTGAGCGGCTCCAGGTGTCCTCGAGACGCCTCGCCGAGCCGGCCAGATCCTCGACCAGCTCCCGTGCCGTGCGTCGAGCCCCCTGCTCGATGTCCCGCTCGCGCTGCTCGCCTCCACCTGGGTATCGGGCCACCTCCCTGCCGCCTAGCGCCCCTTCCAGGCGCAGGACGTGGCCGTCGGCGTTGCGGGCCAGATGGGTCAACACATGGCCGACGCTCCATCCCGGAAGGCGGCTGGGCGCTCGGACCGTCTCGTCATCGATGGTGTCGGTGGTCTCCCGTAGCCGCTGGTGGGCTGCCACGCATGCAGCGATGGCGGTGTTCGGCTCAATGTCCATGACCCCATCCTGGCGCACCCGGAGGGCTCCTCCTCGAGGAGTCGGTTATGCCTCAACCAGGCCAACGACGCGGTCCACCTCGACATGATCCGGAGGTGACGCATGAGGTTCGCGACGCCGAGGTGGTCTCCGGCCTCTAGGCTCGTGGTCCGGAATGCAGATGATGGAATGGATCGGGAGGCGCCGACATGGCAGTTCAGCGCAGGGCGTCCGCTGCCTGACGAGCCTCAGCTGGGCCCGCGTCTGGTGAACGTTCCCTGGGTGCGCGTCGAAGGCTGGATCGAGAGGTACGACGCGCGGCATCCGGAGACCCGCTGGGCCGTTGCTCCCGAGATCGTGACCGCCCGAAGCGCCGACGGCACCACCGCGGAGCTGCCCGTCCCGGTCACGCCGCTCGGCGACATCACGCTGCAGGGCTTCCTGGCGCACCTTCACCGGCCCTGGCAGCTGGGGATCGTTCTCGTCCGCCGCGGCGGCTTCGCCGTGGCTGCCCTCGTCGGTGACGAGGTCGTCGAGTCGAAGGTCGGGCAGCGCCACGTCCAGGGCCGGACGAAGGCAGGTGGCTGGTCGCAGCAGCGGTTCGCTCGTCGCCGTGACAACCAGGCCCGCGCCGCCTTCGACGCGGCGGCCGGCTACGTGCAGCAGCTGCTGCTGCCCAGGGCGGCTCGCCTTGACCTGCTCGGGACGGGTGGCGACCGCGCAGCCGTCGACACTGTCTTCGAGGCGCGGGGGCTCGAGCCGCTGGCCGCCATACCCCGGCAGTGGCTCGGCGCTATGCCCGACCCCAGACGGCGCGTGCTCGACGCCGCGGTCGCCCAGCTCCGGTCGCTCAGCATCGAGATCCACGACCCGCCCTGACCCCGGCCGCAGGGGGGTAGCTAGAGGGAGTCGGTGGAGAAGGTGTCGCAGGCGTCGAGGCGGCCGCTCTGGTAGCCGGTCATGAACCAGCGGACCCGCGCGTCGGCGGAGCCGTGGGTCCACTGCTCCTCGTTGACCCTGCCCGAGGTCTCGGCTTGGATTCGGTCGTCACCCACCGCGGCGGCGGCATCGATCGCAGTGGAGATGTCGGCCTCGGTGATCTGCGAGACGATCGGCTGCCCACTGGCGTCCTCAGCTGTGGTGACGCCGTTGGCCCACATCCCCGCATAGCAGTCGGCCTGGAGCTCGATCCGAACCGACGCACTCGTCGGACCGGTCTGCCGGCTCTGGTGCTCGGCCAGCGTGCCGAGCAGGTCCTGCACGTGGTGCCCGTACTCGTGAGCCAACACGTAGGCCTCGGCGAAGTCACCGCCTTGCGCACCCAGCTGGCCTTCGAGCATGTCGCTGTAGAACGTCAGGTCGATGTAGACGAGCTTGTCCTCGGGACAGTAGAACGGACCCATCGACTCCGTTGCCTGCCCACAACCGCTCGACGTACTCGCGTCGAAGGTGACGTAATCCACGTCCTGATACCGAACCGAACTCTGCTGGGGCAGCGCGTCGGCCCAGTAGGCCTGGATGGAGTTGACGTCGGCGAGGATCCTGCAGTCCTGCCGACCAGTGTCGGCACCGGACTGGCAGCTGTCGCTGGTGGCGTCCTGGCTGCTCCCGCCGAAACCGGGGATCCCCCCCGCCGCACTGGGACACGAGCACCACGATGACGATGAGCACGACGACCCCACCGATGCCGCCGCCCACACCGGGGCCGCGCCGCATCCCGCCGACTCGGCCGAGGCCGGTCATTCGCGATGGGCCGACTCGGGTCCGTTGGCCGCGTCGGTCCTGGACCTGGCTGCGGTCAAGCCTGGCCTTCGGGTTGAACTTCATCACAGAACCTTCCAACCCGTTAGGCAGTCGCCTGTAGTCTAGATGAGTTCGGCTGAACGCCTCCGCCGGCGCCGTCGCCGCCACGAAAGCCATCTGCGCACCTCTCATGATCACTGCACGCCATCTCCACATCCGCGCGGGCGCGCGCATCCTCGTCGACGACGCATCCTTTCGGATCGGTCCTGGCGACAAGGTTGGCCTCGTAGGTCGCAACGGTGCCGGCAAGACGACGATGACCCGGATCCTCGCCGGGGAAGCGCAGCCCACCGGAGGCGACGTGCTCCGCACGGGCGATGTCGGCTACCTGCCCCAGGATCCGCGTACGGGTGACCTGCAGGTGCTGGCCCGGGACCGGATCCTCTCGGCTCGAGGAATCGACGACGTCGTACGCCGGTTGAGGCGGGCCGAGCACGAGATGGGAAGCGAAACCGAGGGGGTGCGCGACAAGGCCATGCGCCGCTACACGCAGGCCGACGCGGAGCTGCACGCCGCGGGAGGCTTCTCCGCGGAGTCCGAGGCCGCCCAGATCGCCGCAAGTCTCGGCCTGCCGGACCGGGTGATGGGTCAGCCCCTGGAGACTCTCTCCGGCGGCCAGCGCCGCCGGGTCGAGCTGGCGCGCATCCTCTTCTCGGGGGCAGAGACCCTGCTGCTCGACGAGCCCACGAACCACCTCGACGCCGACTCCATCGTCTGGCTGCGCGAGTTCCTCAAGTCCCACAAGGGTGGACTGGTCGTGATCAGCCACGACGTCGCGCTGCTCGACGAGACGGTGACCAAGGTCTTCCACCTCGACGCCAACCGCGCCGAGGTGGATGTCTACAACGTCGGCTGGCGCAGATACCTCCAACAACGTGAGACCGACGAGCGGCGCCGCCGGCGCGAGCGCGCCAACGCAGAGAAGAAGGCCACCACCTTGATGGCGCAGGCGGACAAGATGCGTGCCAAGGCCACGAAGGCAACCGCCGCACAGAACATGGCCCGCCGCGCTGAGCGGCTGCTGTCCGGACTCGAGGCTGAGCGCCGCAGCGACAAGGTGGCGCGGATCGCCTTCCCGTCGCCGGCACCGTGCGGCAAGACGCCACTGACGGCTGAGGAGCTGTCGAAGTCCTACGGCTCCCTCGAGGTGTTCACCGACGTCGACCTGGCGATCGACAAGGGCAGCCGCGTCGTCATCCTTGGGCTCAACGGCGCAGGTAAGACCACGCTGCTGCGCATCCTTGGCGGCCTGGACGACCCCGACACGGGCAAGGTCCGACCCGGGTTCGGGCTCAAGCTCGGTTACTACGCACAAGAGCACGAGACTCTCGACCTGGGACGCACGGTCGTCGAGAACCTGCAGTCACGTGCTCCGCAGCTGACCGAGACGCAGGCTCGCAGCGTGCTCGGGTCGTTCCTGTTCTCCGGGGACGACGCGCAGAAGCCGGCCAGCGTGCTGTCAGGTGGGGAGAAGACCCGGCTGGCGCTGGCGACCTTGGTCGTGTCGGCAGCCAACGTGCTGCTCCTCGACGAGCCGACCAACAACCTCGACCCGGCCAGCCGCGCGGAGGTGCTCGCCGCGATCCGCTCCTACGCTGGCGCCATCGTTCTCGTTACCCACGACGAGGGAGCCGTCACCGCCCTTCAGCCCGACCGGGTCCTGATCCTGCCCGACGGTGTCGAGGACCTCTGGAACGACGAGTACGGCGAGCTCGTCGCCTTGGCCTGACGACGTCGCGCATCAGCGACGAACATTGGTGGCACGGCTACGCTGCGCTGATGGCCAACCAGGACGCCGAGCAGGGTCTGCGCTACGACGTGGACGGTGCGGTCGCGACCATCACGCTGTGCCGACCCGAGACACGCAATGCGCAGACACCCGGACTGTGGGCATTGCTTCGCCGGATCGAGGAGTCGATCCCCCCAGACGTGCGGGTGGTGGTGGTCTCGGCCGAGGGCGAGTCGTTCAGCTCCGGCCTGGACAGGCGCATGCTATCCCCAGCCGGCGCGCCGGGCGAGATGTCCTTCCTCGAGATGGAGAGGCTCACCGACGCCGAGCTGTCCGAGGTCCTCGCCAGCTACCAGCGGGCCTTCAGCTGGCTGCGCCGCGATGACATCATCACGATCGCCGCAGTCCAGGGACATGCCGTCGGCGCGGGCTTCCAGCTCGCGCTGGCATGTGACTTCCGGGTGCTGAGTGAGGACGCACGGTTCGCGATGCTCGAGACATCGCTCGGTCTTGTGCCCGACCTTGGTGGCACCCAGCCGCTCGTGGAGGCGATCGGCTACCCACGCGCCCTGGAGATCTGCGTGACAGGGCGGTGGGTGGATGCCGACGAGGCACGCCAGCTCGGCTTGGCGACCATCGTCGTACCGCGTGAGGATCTCGCCGGGGCGGTGTCGGACCTCGCTGCCGCCGTCACCGAGCCCGCGCATGGCGCGGTCACCGGCACGAAACACCTGTTGCGTACGGCGACCTCTCGCGGGTACGCCGACCAGCTGGCAGAGGAGCGGCTGGCCCAGGTCTCGCGTATCCGCGACCGGGCGGCGGCGATGCGGGCCGGCGCCGCGGGGAACATCGGTGCCTGAGCGCGCGTTGAAGCCGTCAGCATGAGCAACGCACCCAATCCCGCGCGGATGGTACACAAGTTCAGCCGCGACGATCCGGTCAAGGACCGCGGCGGCCTCGCTCCGGGCACAACCCGACGGGTCGCCTCGTTCGCACGGCCGTACAGCCGGCAGATCGCCTGGTTCCTCGGGCTGGTCATCGTCGACGCGCTCCTGGTCATAGCGTCGCCGCTGCTCTTCAAGAAGATCATCGACGACGGCGTCGCCCAGGACAACGGGGGCCTGGTGACGCTGCTCGCCTTCATCATCGCGGGCCTCGCCGTGGCCGAAGCCGGTCTCACGCTCGCCCAGCGCTGGTATTCCTCGCGCATCGGCGAGGGACTGATCTACGACCTGCGGACCCGTGTCTTCGGTCATGTACAACGGATGCCGCTCGGGTTCTTCTCGCGCACCAACACGGGATCACTCGTCTCCCGCCTCAACAACGACGTGATCGGGGCCCAGCGTGCCTTCACGTCGGTACTGTCCGGCGTGGTGAGCAACGTGATCAGCCTGGTGCTCGTCACCGCGGCGATGCTCTTCCTCTCGTGGAAGATCACCCTGCTGGCGCTCGTCATCCTCCCGGTGTTCCTCTTCCCGGCGAAGTGGGCAGGTCGCAGGCTCTCGGGGCTGACACGCCAGCAGATGCAGACCAATGCCAGCATGTCCGCCATCATGACCGAGCGCTTCAATGTGGGCGGAGCCATGCTCGTCAAGCTCTTCGGCCGGCCCGCGGAGGAGCAGCGCGACTTCGAGGAGAAGTCCGAGGCAGTGCGTGACCTGGGCGTCCAGATCGCCATGACCGGACGGATCTTCTACAGCGCGCTGACACTGGTCGCCGCACTGGCGACCGCCCTCGTCTACGGCATCGGCGGTCACCTCGTGATCAATGGCACTGTCACGATCGGCACCTTGCTGGCGCTGGCGGCGCTGATGGGCCGGCTCTACGGGCCACTCACCGCCCTGTCCAATGTGCGCATCGACATCTTGACCGCGCTGGTGTCCTTCGAGCGGGTCTTCGAGGTTCTCGACATCGAGCCGATGATCAAGGACCGGCCGGCGGCTGCACGCCTCGACGCCGGCCCGCCTGTTGTCGAGTTCCGCCACGTCGACTTCAGCTACCCGACCGCTGAGGAAGTCTCGATCGCCAGCCTGGAGGTCGTAGGCGCCGGCCCCGAGGGCGCGACTCAGCAGGAGGTGCTTCACGACGTCAGCCTGACGGTCGGGGAGGGCCAGATGGTCGCACTCGTGGGACCTTCCGGCGCAGGCAAGACCACGCTGACGCACCTCGTAGCGAGGCTGTATGACGTCACCGGCGGCCAGGTGCTCGTCGGCGGCCAGGACGTGCGCGACGTCACTCAGGCGTCGCTGCACGACACGATCGGCTATGTCACCCAAGACGCGCACATGTTCCATGACACGATCCGCGCCAACCTGCTCTACGCGCGACCTGAAGCGAGCGACGACCAGCTCACTCTCGCCCTCCAGCGGGCACAGGTCGCGGACCTGGTGGCATCGCTGCCCGACGGGCTGGACACGGTCGTGGGTGACCGCGGCTATCGGCTCAGCGGCGGCGAGCGCCAGCGGCTCGCGATCGCCCGGCTGCTTCTCCGGGCACCACAGATCGTCGTGCTCGACGAGGCGACCGCCCACCTCGACAGCGAGTCTGAGGTCGCGGTACAACGGGCCCTCGACACCGCCCTCGAAGGGCGCACATCGCTCGTCATCGCGCACCGTCTCTCCACTGTGCGCAACGCCGACGAGATCGTCGTCGTCCAGGCGGGCCGCGTCGTCGAGCAGGGCACCCACAGCGAGCTGTTGCTCGCCGGTGGCCTCTACCGCGACCTGTACCGGACCCAGTTCGCTGACCAGACTGACGATCGGCAGCTGACGAGTACTGCCTGAGGCGGGCGTTGTCTGCGTCCAGCGCGGGTCGATCCGCGGGTCTCGTCGGGCTGCGGCACAATGACCGGCATGGACCTCGGACTGCGGGACCGCGTGTACGTCATCACCGGCGCCAGCCGAGGGCTCGGGCTGGCCACCGCACAGGTGCTGGTCGCCGACGGAGCCCGAGTGGTCGTCTCGTCTCGCTCCGAGCTCGGGGTCACGAGCGCTGTCGCGGCTTTGGGAGCCGAGTCGGCAGCCGGTGTGGTCGCCGACAACGCCGACCCGGGTACGCCGGACGCGCTGATCTCGGCGGCCCGGGAGCGGTTCGGGCGGCTCGACGGTGGCCTGATCAGCGTAGGTGGCCCACCGCCAGGGAATGTGATGGACAAGAGCGACGACGAGTGGCGATCCTCATTCGAGGCGGTCTTCCTCGGCGCCCTGCGCCTGGGCACGGCACTGGGCCGAGAGCTCGTGGACGGCGGCTCGATCGCCTTCGTCCTGTCGACCTCGGTGAAGCAGCCGATCGGCGGACTCGCGATCTCCAACGGCCTACGTCCCGGACTGGCGATGGCTGCCAAGGAGCTCGCTGACGAGCTGGGCCCGCTCGGGGTCCGGGTCAACGGCCTGCTTCCCGGACGTGTCGACACCGAACGGGTGCGTGAACTCGACAACCTGAGCGAAGACCCCGAGCAGACGCGGCAGACCATGACCAACGCCATCCCGCTGCGCCGCTACGGTGCTGCGCAGGACTTCGGCCGGGTGGCGGCGTTCTTGCTGTCGCCCGCGTCGGCGTACATCACCGGAGTCATGCTGCCGGTCGACGGAGGGATGACACGCGCGCTGTGACGCCGCCTCGGCCGTGTTGCTGTGCATACTCCGACCAGGCGAAGTAGCACCAGAAACCGAAGGCCAGCACCGCGAAGAAGAACCACTGGATGCCGTAGAAGAAGCTCGGCCCGGCGCCCAGGTCAGGCGGCTGGGCGTGGGCGGGCGCCGGCCGCACCCCGGGCGACTCGTGCGTCAGGTCGAGGAAGCCGTCGTACGTGTCGTAGGGCAGCGTGGGCTTGATGGCGTCGGACGAGATGGCACGGACCGAGCCGTCAGCGGGCGTGACCTGGTCGCTGCCTCCGTCGGCGCTGATCCGCACCCACCCTGTCACCGTGACCGTCCCGGACGGCGGAGGCGGTACGGCGGGTGTGAGGTCTCCGCTGCCCGACGTCGCGACCCAGCCTCGGTCGACGAGCACGGCGGACCCCGACGCGGTGACGAGGGGCACGACGACGTCGACGCCTGGCGCGCCGTCCCGGGTGCGGTAGAGGACGACCAGCTGGTGCGTCGCATCGTAGTGGCCCGTCGCCCACCCAGTGCGCCACTGCTCGTCGGAGGTGGGCGGCGTCGAGGTGTCGAGGACGTCGGCGACGGGCACCGGGTCAGCAGTGAGGTTGTCTCGCGTGACCAGGTTGGTGTCATGGCGCTCGTGGTAGCGGCGGAACTGCCACAGGCCCAGCTCGACACACGCGAAGCCCACCACACAGACGGCCATCAGCAGGCTGATCCAGCGTCGGGTCAACAGGAAACGGAACACAGCACGGCCAACCTAACCGGCCCGAAAAGTGACGACCGCGGCGGCGGGTCGCGTCCACCCCGTAGGCTGTCCCTGTGCAGACAGACCTCGTGCGGATGCAGCCGCTCCTCGACCAGTACGGCCGGGCGGGCAGGGACCTGCGCGTCTCGCTGACCGACCGATGCAACCTGCGATGCTCGTACTGCATGCCGGCCGAGGGCCTGGACTGGCTCCCGACGTCGGACGTGCTTACGGACGACGAGGTGGTGCGGCTGATCAGCATCGCGGTGCGCCACCTCGGCATCGAGCAGGTGCGGTTCACCGGCGGTGAGCCGCTGATCCGGCGTGGGTTCGCCGACATCGTCACGCGCACGGCGGCGTTGCGGCCACGCCCCCGGATGGCGATAACGACCAACGGTCTCGGCCTGGACAAGGTGGCGCCGGCCCTCGCGGCCGCGGGGCTCGACCGGGTCAACGTCAGCCTTGACACGATCCGCCCAGACACGTTCAAGACGATCACGCGTCGTGACCGCTTCGGTGATGTCGTGCGCGGTCTGGCGGCAGCCGCCGACGCAGGCCTGACCCCCGTCAAGGTCAACGCCGTACTGCTGCGCGGCGTCAACGACGACCAGGCGCCCGAGTTGCTGCAGTGGTGCATCGACCGTGGCTACGAGCTTCGGTTCATCGAGCAGATGCCGCTCGACGCCCAGCACGGCTGGAGCCGCGAGCAGATGGTCACGGCTGGCGAGATCCAGGCGTCGCTCGAGGTGTTCTTCGAGCTGACCCCTCATCCGGACGAGCGCGGCAGTGCGCCTGCTGAGCTGTTCCATGTCGATGGTGGTCCGGCCACCGTCGGCGTGATCGCCTCGGTGACGCGTCCGTTCTGCGGCGACTGTGACCGGGTGCGGCTCACCGCGGACGGCCAGATCCGCAACTGTCTGTTCGCCCGCGAGGAGTCCGACCTGCGGGGCTCGCTGCGCACGGGCGCCTCCGACGCGGAGATCGCCGAGCGGTGGCGCGTGGCCATGTGGACCAAGCGGCCCGGCCACGGCATCGACGACGAGTCGTTCCTCCAGCCCGCCCGGCCGATGAGCGCCATCGGCGGCTGAGTTCCACCCCGCGTTGGCCGCTGCGGGTCACTGACTGGCCGCCCGGCTACACCGGTTCCGTCTCACGCATGAAGCCTCGGGCCGAGAGGAATTCGATGAGTGACTGCTTGTGATCGTCGCAGGCGAGCCAGGTCTTGCGGCGCTCGGAGGTGTGGATCTTGGGGTTGTTCCACTTGAGGGCCACGCGGGCCGGCTGCGTGCACCCCCGCGCCGAGCAGATCGGCTCCTCGCTCTCGCTGATGCGCTGTCCTCCCCACGTGCGTAGAGCCGCACTCCCCGCGTGTGCAGAGATGGGCAGTTGGCAATGCCGGGCGGCCACGGGGGAGGCTGCCCGGCATCGCAGGCCTTCCGACGGGGGAAACGGAATGCCGTGCGCCCAGTGTGACATGGGGCCGACGGCCGGTCTAGAGCGGAACGCCGGGATCGGGCGGCTGCATCGGCGGCCGCCCCGTCATACCGGCTCCGACGCTGAGCTTGCAGGCAGCAGGACGGTCACCGTCATCTCGTCAGCGTGGTCGCAAGCGACAGGGAAGGCGTTTCCGAAGCCCTGATGTCTCCCGTGGCAGCACAACCGCAGTTCCCCATCTGCTCCAGTGATAATGGCGTACACGAGCGCAAGTCCGAGCCCAGAGCCGGGACGGTTCCTCGCTTCGGGCGCCCGGGCGAAGCGCTCTGGCGCGGAAGCCAGCGTCAGGTCTCCCATGCCGGGGCCGACGTCACTGACGACAAGGCGGGCGACGGCCCCGATCCGGTCGACGGTCATGGTGACCGGTGGGCGCCCGTGGACGACCGCATTGTCGAGCAGGTTGTTCACCAGCTGCCGTAGCCGGGAAGAGTCCACGGCGACCGGGGCAGAGTTCAGCGTGATGGCTTGCAGTGAGCCGGTCTGACTGTAGGGGCTGTCCGCGGGTGCCAAGGTGCGGCGACGTCCTACCTCAGAGCGGACGATGGCAGCCAGGTCGGTCGAGTCAGTCACAGCGGCGGCCTGGATCACCGTCCCTACGTCGAGGAGCTGGTCTGCCAGACTTGACAGGCGACCGATGTCGGTCTCGATCTCCTCGAGCACCCCCTCGTAGTGGTCGACGCTGCGACGCCGTCGCCGAGCAAGCTGGACACGCGTCACAATCAGAGTCAGCGGCGTACGCAGCTCGTGACTTGCGTCGTTGACGAACCGCCGCTCGCGCTCCAACGCCCTTTCCAGTGCGTCAAGCATGTCGTTGAGGGTGTGGCCGAGTCGGGTTATCTCGTCATCTCTGCGGGGCGGCACGTCCAGTCGGATGCCGGTTGCCCCACCGGCGATGTCGGCGGCTTGGCGGCGGTAGCGTTCGACCGGCCCCAGCGATGCCTTTGCTAGTCGTTCCCCGACGACGGCGGTCACGAGCAGAGTCGCCAGGCCCGCGAGCAGGAGTTGGCCGAGCAGCTCGCGCAGCGCCTCGTCACGCTGCTTGCGTTCGACCGTCACGACAAGTACCGCGGCCGGGCCCACGGCCGCCGAGTCCAGCGCGGTGGCGTAGACGCGCAGCGCTTGGCTGTTGCTGGGCAAGAGCTCTCCGATGTCGCGCTGCACCGGCGCAGCCAACGCCTCGCCCACCGTGTCGGCGTCGATCAGGGGTCGGATAGGTCCGATCGGGCTGTGCGACAGGACGTGTCCAGCCGCGTCGAGCACCTGGTAGCGCTCCCCACTCAACAGTGGGGACGCGTCGCGCAGCCGTCCGGACGGAGTCACCTGCGACGCGAGACGCGTGCTCGTGTCGATGAGCTCGTTGTTCAGCTCGCGGTCGAGTGCGAACTGCACACGCCAGTACACGAAACTTCCCGCCGCGGTCAGGACGACGAGCATGGCGACAGCGAAGCCAGCGACCAGCCGAACGCGCAGGGACAGCCTGCTGAGCCGGCGTGGCATCGCGGTCATCGGTGCGGTGAGTCCACGCGGTAGCCGACGTTTCGGACGGTGGTGATGGTGTTGGTGTCGAAGGGCCGGTCGATCTTGGCTCGTAGGCCGGCGATGTGAACGTCGATCACGTTGCTGCGGATATCGGTCTCACCGTCCCACACCTCGTCCAGGATCCGGTACCTCGTCACGACCTGTCCGGCACGCTCGACGAGCAGCAGCAGGATGTCGAACTCACGTGCCGACAGACCAATCTCCAGTCCGTCGCGGGTGACGCGCCGTGACAGCGGATCCACGATCAGGCCGTCAACCGTGAGGGGGGCATCGTCGCCATCGTGGGCTGAACGTCGGTGCAGAGCTCGCAGCCGAGCGAGCAGCTCGTCGAGGTCGAACGGCTTGGTCAGGTAGTCGTCCGCTCCTGCGTCCAGGCCTTCGATCTTCTCCTTGACGGCGCCTCGGGCTGTCAGCATCAACACCGGGGTCCGCGAGCCCATGTCCCGGAGTCGGTGGCAGACCGTGACGCCGTCCAGGCCCGGCAGCAT
Organism: Propionibacteriales bacterium; assembly: GCA_038238115.1. Classification (GTDB taxonomy): domain Bacteria; phylum Actinomycetota; class Actinomycetes; order Propionibacteriales; family Nocardioidaceae; genus JBBRYB01. The sequence continues at coordinate 69,103 of JBBRYB010000006.1, forward strand.
CCAGTCCAGCAAGATCACGTCGAACTCGCTTCCGTCCCCTCCCGGTGCCGCTGCCGACAAAGCCGCGACGCCGTCGAGATAGACCTCCGCGTCCCCACCGGCCTCGATCACGGACTGGCGTAACAAGGTGGCGAGACGCTCGTCGTCCTCCGCGATCAGAACGCGCATCGTGTTGGTCCGGCGCCGGGTTGCTCCATGACCTGCAGCGTAATCAGGCGACGTGAAGGCGGTGTGAAGGCGTGTGAAGGCGTGTGAAGGCGTGTGAAGGCAAGGCACAGTCTTCATCCCGCCTTCACCTTGGCTTCGTACCTTTGTCATCTGACGCCGCGTGGTTTCGGGCGGCCGAGAAGGGAAACCCGTGCACTTCCTCCATGAGCTCGACGATGACCTGTTCCTCGCCACCAACTCGCTGGCGCGCCATACGGGTTGGCTGCACGGCGTGGTCCTGGACTACGCCAAGTACGGCATCGTCTTGTTCGCTCTGCTGCTGGCGGTCGGGCTGTTGTACGCCCGCACACGCGACAGCCGGACGCTGGCTGCTGCGGGATGGGCCGCAATCGCACCGCTGCTCGCCCTTGCCGTGAACCAGCCCATCTCGAACTCCTTCCACGAGGCACGTCCCTACGTCACCCATCCCCACATCCTGCTGTTGATCACGCGGTCGGCCGACTACTCATTCCCCTCCGATCACACAGTCATGGCGGGAGCCGTCGCCACCGGGTTGTTCCTGGTCTCGCGCCGGTTGGGCATGTTCGCCGCGGCCGCCGCGCTGCTGATGGCCTTCGCCCGGGTGTACGTCGCCGCACACTATCCCTGGGACGTCCTCGCCGGCCTGGGCCTCGGTGCCGCCGTCGCCGCAGCGGGTTGGCTCGTCCTGCGCGTACTGCTGACAGGGCTCACCGCCTGGCTACGGCGACAACCGGGCCTCGGCGTAGTGTTCGCTCCAACTCCGCAACAACCACGCCCGGCTGATGAGGCGGTGCTGACTCGATCATGACCGGGTTCGTCGACTACATACTCAGCGCGCCGGTGTGGGCGGTTCTCGGGATTGTCGGGCTGGTCGTCTTCGCCGAGGACGCTCTGTTCGTCGGGTTCGTGCTCCCAGGTGAGACCGCGGCCATCTTGGGTGGAGTGGCGGCCAGCCGCGGGCATGTCTCACTGGTCGCGGTCATCATGGTGGTGGTCGCAGCCGCCATCGTCGGAGACAGTGTCGGCTACGAGATCGGTCGCAAGCTCGGAGCGCGCGTGCTGCAGCTGCGGATCTTCGACAGACATCGCGGTCGTCTCGACGATGCCCGGGACTTCTTGGCGCGCAGAGGCGGGTCGGCGGTCTTCCTCGGCCGATGGGTCGCGTTCTTCCGGGCAGTGATGCCCGCTCTCGCCGGTACCGCCAAGATGCGCTACCCCACCTTCTTGGCCTACAACGCTGCTGGCGGGATCGTCTGGGGCGTCGCCGTCGTCCTCGCCGGTTACTTCGCCGGTGAGTCGTACGCGAAGGTCGAACAGACCGTCGGGCCTGGGGCCGCAGCTGTGGTCGCGGTCATCGTGGTGGTGGCACTCGTCGTGTGGCGTGTACGCAAGCATCGCAGCGCACGCACGGCGGTGCACGCGCACACCGGCTGACTGACCGGTCAAAGGTCTGACCGATCAAAGGCCCGGTCTAGACCGGTCTAGACCGGGCCCGGCCCCGGCAACGTGTCGTCCTTCGGACCCTCGAGCCGGGGACGGTCGTCGGCGTGGAAGGCCGCCGGGCCTGGCTCGTCGCGCTGCTCGGACGCGTTCGCGAGCACGACGGCGATGTACGGGAGGAAGACCGCGCCGGCGACGAGGCACCAGCGAAGCGGCCCGGTGGTGACCACGGCGAGCACGAAGCAGATCGTGCGCAGACCCATGGAGAACAGGTAGCGCATCTGTCGCTTGCGGATGTCGCTGCTGCGGCTGGGACGGGCCGAGGTGATGCTCACGGGTGCGTCCGGGTTCTGGTTCACAAAGGCTCCTCAGTCACCACGGTACGCCGCCGATCGGGCCGAGACACGCGCGGGCGGACGCGGGCGGGTGACGCACCCGCCATGCTGGGACCTCCACCACCACCCATGACAAGGAGCAGACCATGTCCAACCGCACCTACCGCGTCACCGAGGTCGTCGGGACGTCCACCGAAGGAGTCGACGACGCCATCCGCGGGGCCATCCGGCGGGCCAGCACGACGCTTCGCCACCTCGACTGGTTCGAGGTCACCCAGGTGCGCGGCCACGTCGTGGGCGACGAGGTCGAGCACTTCCAGGTGGCGCTCAAGCTGGGCTTCAGGCTCGAGGACGACGAGTAGGCCCGCCGCCTTGCAGCCACCGGCTGAGCCGAGACGTCGACCCGGTAGCGTCAGGCGCCGAAGGATGAGGAGGTGCAGTCGTGAGCAGATCCGTGCTGGTGACCGGCGGCAACCGAGGCATCGGGCGTGCCATCGCCCAGGCTTTCGCGGACGCAGGCGACCAGGTGGCGCTCACCTACCGGACGGGTGAGCCACCGAAGGGCTTCCTCGGGGTGCGCTGCGACGTGACCGACGCGGAGGCCGTGGAGGCGGCGTTCACCACGATCGAGGCCGAACAGGGTGCCGTCGAGGTATTGGTGGCCAATGCCGGCATAACCCGAGACACGCTGCTCCTGAGGATGTCGGACGACGACTGGTCCGCTGTGATCGACACGAACCTGACCGGCACGTTCCGGGTGACCAAGCGCGCGGCCAAGGGCATGTTGCGGTTGCGCCGCGGCCGCATCATCTTGATGTCGTCCGTGGTCGCATTGCTCGGGTCGGCGGGCCAGGTCAATTACGCAGCCAGCAAGGCGGGCCTGGTCGGCATGGCCAGGTCGCTGGCGCGCGAGCTCGGCAGCCGCTCCATCACCGCCAACGTGGTCGCGCCCGGTTTCGTCGAGACCGAGATGACCGCCGAGCTCGCCGAGGACACGAAGACGGAGTATGCCAAGGCGATCCCACTCGGCCGCTTCACGACCAGCGACGAGGTCGCCGGGGTCGTGCTTTGGCTCGCCTCCGACGAGGCGGCCTACATCAGCGGGGCGGTCATCCCCGTCGACGGCGGCCTCGGCATGGGGCACTGAGACGCCACACAGAGAGGCTGAAGACTGATGGGAATCCTCGAAGGCAAGCACATCCTGGTCGCAGGCGTCACGCTCGACACGTCGATCGGCTTCGCCACCGCCAAGGTGGCTCAGGAGCAAGGCGCGACGGTGCTCATCTCGAACTTCGGCCGCGCCCTCGGCATCACCCGGCGGATCGCCGGTCGGTTGCCGACGACACCGCCCGTGCTGGAGCTTGACGTCACGGACGAGGAGCACCTGGCGGGGCTGGCCGACCAGGTCCGGGAGCACGTCGACACCCTCGACGGGGTGGTGCACTCGATCGCCTACGGCAACCCGGAGACGATTCTCGGCGGCAGCTTCCTCGACGGGCCCTGGCCGGACGTCGCGCAGGCAGTGCAGGTCTCGGCATACTCGCTGAAGTCGCTCACCGCGGCGTGTCTTCCGCTGATGTCGTCGGGCGGCAGCATCGTGGGTATGACGTTCGACGCCTCGGTGGCCTGGCCCGGTTACGACTGGATGGGCTTCGCGAAGGGCGCGCTCGAGTCGTGCAACCGCTACCTGGCCCGCGAGCTGGGACCGCGGGGCATCCGCTGCAACCTGGTCTCGGCCGGGGCGTTGCGGACGCTGGCGGCGAAGGCGATACCCGGCTTCGACCGGTTCGAGGAGGAGTGGCAGAAGCGGGCGCCCCTGGGCTGGGACCTCGACGACCTCGAGCCCACGGCGCAAACCGTCGTCGGCCTGCTCAGCGACTTCTTCCCGAAGACGACCGGCGAGATCGTGCACGTCGACGGCGGCTACCACGCCATGGGCGCCTGACCCACCCGACCGAAACTCCTCGTCCCGCGTCTGGCCGGTCTGAGGCGCCCGGCCGTGGGGGGAGGTGCGTCAGCGCGACCGCTGGGTGAAACAGATCCAGAAATCTTTTGGCAACTTCCCGCTTGGAGGCTCTGCCAACGACGGATGGCGGTGACGCGGTCGCGCTCGGAGGATCTGCCAGGTCGTCCCGCCTGGCACCGGCGAAGCGGTTCTCCCGCCGCGCCCCGACGGGTCGCCGCGGGCTCACACCGATACGCAGCAGGACCCTTGACGAGCCCCCGAGCCATCCCTAGCATCTCTCGCAACTCGGAATCACTTATCCATCTGACGGAATTTCCGGCTTAAGAGGTTCGCCATGTCATCTGTCCCTGCCCCCGCGCCAGCCACGGCCAGGAAAACGCGCGTCAAGCACCCGGTCGACGAAGTCCTGCCTATCCCCAAGCTGGCCATCTACGGGTTCCAGCACGTACTCGCGTTCTACGCCGGCGCCGTCATCGTTCCCATCCTGCTCGCCGGTGCGATCGGCCTGAACACCACGCAGCTGATCCACCTGATCAACGCCGACCTGTTCACCTGTGGCATCGCCTCCATCATCCAGTCGGTCGGCTTCTGGAAGATCGGCGTCCGGCTGCCTCTGCTGCAAGGCGTCACCTTCACCGCAGTGTCTCCGATGATTGCCATCGGCGTGGCAGCTGGCGGCGGCACGGACGGACTGCTGGCGATCTACGGCGCGGTGATCGTCGCCGGGCTGTTTACCTTCTTGATGGCGCCGTACTTCGGCAGGCTGATCCGCTTCTTCCCACCGGTCGTCACCGGCTCCGTGATCAGCATCATCGGTATCGCCTTGCTGCCGGTCGCCGCCACCGACGCCGTACAGGACGGCATCCCCGACGGCGACCTGAGCGGCAAGGGGCTCGCCTACGCCCTGTTCACGCTCGCGATCATCGTGTTGATCCAGCGGGTCTTCAAGGGCTTCATGGCGACGGTCGCGGTCCTCGCCGGCCTCGTCATCGGTACGGTCGTGGCCTCCATCCTGGGCGATGCGTCCTTCACCAGCGTCGGCCAGAGCGACTGGGCGGGTGTGACCAGGCCCTTCTTCTTCGGCATCCCGACGTTCTCGATCACCGCGATCCTGTCCATGATCGTCGTCATGTTGATCACCGCTGTGGAGACGACCGGCGACGTCTTCGCCACCGGCGAGATAGTCCAGAAGCGGGTGGGCCAGGAGGACGTGTCCCGCGCCCTCCGGGCAGACGGGCTCGCGACCACCATCGGCGGCATCTTGAACTCCTTCCCCTACACCTGCTTCGCCGAGAACGTCGGCCTGGTGCGGTTGACCGGCATCAAGAGCAGGTTCGTGGTCGCCGCCGCGGGCGTGTTCATGATCGTGATCGGTCTGATCCCCAAGGCAGGCGCGATCGTCGCCAGCATCCCGCTTTCAGTGCTGGGCGGTGCGGCGCTGGCGATGTTCGCCACTGTCGCGGTCGTAGGCTTCCAGACCTTGTCACGCGTCGACTTCAACGACCACCGCAACGTGGTGATCGTCGCGACCAGCATCGGCCTCGCAGTCCTCGTCACGGTGAAGCCGACCCTCTACACGGTCGTGCCGGGCGGTCGCTGGAGCGAGATGATCTTCAACAGCGGAATCACACTCGGAAGCATCACCGCGATCGTGCTCAACCTGGTGTTCTTCCACCTGGGCAAGAGCTTCGGGCCGGCGGTCGCGGGGACGCCGGGTGGTGGAGTCGTCCGCCTCGACCAGGTCAACGCGATGAGCCCCGAGGAGTTCGCGCGGACGTTCACTGGTCTCTTCCAGGGCTCCCCATGGGCCGTTGAGCGTGCCTACGAGCAGCGTCCCTTCGCCAACACGCAGGATTTGCGGCTGGCCTTCCAGGAGGCGATGTTCTCGGCGACGCGTGACGAGCAGACGGCGCTGCTGCGGTCCTACCCCGAACTCGGGCAGGGCCCGGCTGGCCCGGAGTCCGCCCGGGACCAGTCGGAGCTGGGACTCGGCAACCTGCACGACGAGGACTACGAGCAGTTCACCAGCCTCAACAGCGCCTACCGCGAGCGCTTCGGGTTCCCGTTCATCGTCTCGGTCCGCAACGTCGACACCCGCGACCACGTGGTGGAGATCGGCCACGAGCGGCTGCGCAACTCGCCGAACCAGGAGCGCGCCACCGCTCTGATCGAGGTCGCGAAGATCGTCAACCACCGCTTCGACGACCTCGTGGCCGAGGCGAACCCGATCCACACCGCGCGTACCCAGCGCTTCGACCAGCTGGACACCTGAATGGAGCACACCATCAACCAGCCGCCGTCGGTGTCCGGGGGCCCCGACCACTTCAATGCGCTGTTAGCCGACGAGGCCGGGGCACTGCTGATGTCCTGCCTGGCCGTGCCCCGATGGGTGAACGACGTCATGTCCGGGCGACCGTTCGCGAGCGTCGAGGCGGCCGTGCAGGTGGCGAGCGCCAGCGCCGAGCAGCTGAGCGAGGAGGAGGTGGAGGCCGCTCTGGCTCGCCATCCCCGGATCGGGGAACCAGCCGGCGCAGACCACGACGCTGATTTCTCCGCCCGAGAGCAGGCCGGCGTCGACCCGGCCGATGACGCGTTCGCCGTCGCCCTCGACGCCGGTAACCGTGACTACGAGGACAAGTTCGACCGGGTCTTCCTGATCCGGGCGGCCGGACGCTCGCCCGACGAGATCCTGGCCGAGATGCACCGGCGGCTGGACAACTCGGCTGACGTGGAGGCGCGAGAAGTGGTGGAACAGCTTCGTGAGATCGCCGTGATCAGGCTGGCGCAGGTGATCGCGGCGTGAGCACGGTCAGCACACATGTGCTGGACACCTCCCAGGGTCGTCCAGGTGCCGGCATCCAGGTGGCGCTCGAGCGCATCGGCGAGTCGACCGACCGTGTGGCTATCGGCACCACAGACGATGACGGCCGGGTCGGCGACCTGGGTCCGGAGGAGCTTGCGGTCGGCACCTACCGGCTCGTCTTCGCCACTCAGGAGTACTTCGAACGGTCCGGCACGGCCACGTTCTTCCCCGAGGTCTCGATTGCCTTCGCGGTCGCCGACTCCGGCGAGCACTACCACGTGCCCGTGCTGCTGAGCCCGTTCGCCTATTCGACCTATCGAGGAAGTTAGCCATGAGCATCGTGCTGGGCCCCCAACAGTATGGAAAAGCCGAGAACCGGGTCGTGCGGGTCTACCGAGGCGGCGATCGTCATGAGATCCGCGACCTCAACGTGTCCACGTCGCTGCGTGGCGACTTCACCGATGCTCACATCCGTGGCGACCAGACCCGCGTGCTGCCGACTGACACTCAGAAGAACACCGTCTTCGCCTACGCCAAGGAGGTCGGTGTCGGCGAGATCGAGGAGTTCGCGCTCGCCCTGGGCCGGCACTTCGTCGACGACACCGAGCCCGTGGAGGGCGCTCGGATCGAGATCGAGGAGTACGCCTGGGAGCGCATCGAGGTCGACGGGGCCCCCCACGACCACAGCTTCGTGCGCAAGGGCCAGGAGGTTCGCACGACGATCCTCACCGTCGAGGGCAAGGGGGCAGAGCAGCAGGCCAATTTGGTATCAGGGCTGACCGACTTGGTTGTCCTCAAGTCGACCGGCTCGGAGTTCTACGGCTTCCTCGAGGACGCTTACACCACCCTGCAGGAAACTCACGACCGAATCATGGCCACGTCGCTGACCGTGCGCTGGCGCTACGTCGGCACCGACGTGGACTGGGGCGCCGCCTACGCAGGTATCCGCCGGCTCCTGCTGGAGAGGTTCGCTACCGTGCACAGCCTGGCGCTGCAGCAGACTCTGTACGAGATGGGCCGGGCGGTGCTGGAGGCCTACCCCGAGGTCGCCGAGGTCAAGTTCTCGGCACCGAACAGGCATCACTTCGTCGTCGACCTCTCACCCTTCGGCCTGGACAACCCCAACGAGGTCTTCTACGCAGCCGACCGACCCTACGGCCTCATCGAGGCGACGGTGCAGCGAGACGACGCGCCTCCCGCCGGGCGCGCCTGGGACACCGTCCCCGGGTTCTGCTGATCCGGTCTCGCCCCTCATCCCTGACAAGCTAGGAGCAGATGATGGACTTCCTGCAGCCGCACACGCTGGCTGAAGCGCTGGCCGCCAAGGCGGAGCATCCCAGCGCCGTCCCGATTGCCGGCGGGACCGATGTCATGGTCGAGCTCAACTTCGACAAGCATCGCCCGAGCGTGCTCTTGGACCTCACGCGGGTTGGCGAGCTGGGCGTGTGGAGCATGGACGACGGCAGGGTCCGCCTCGGCGCGGGGGTGTGCTACACCCGGGTCATCGACGAGCTCGGTGGCCAGCTGCCTGGCCTCGCGATGGCGTCCCGCACGGTGGGATCTCCCCAGATCCGCAACCGGGGCACGGTTGGCGGCAACCTCGGTGCTGCCTCACCCGCCGGCGACGCGCATCCCGCGCTGCTGGCCGCAGACGCCGAGATCGAGCTCCAGTCCAGCACCGGAAGTCGGGTGGTGAAGGCCGAGGACTTCTATCTCGGGGTGAAGCGTCATGCGGGACGTTCGGACGAGCTGATCACGGCGATCTACATCACCCCGCCGAGCGGACCCCAGCAGTTCAGCAAGATCGGCACTCGCAACGCGATGGTGATCTCGGTAGCGGCCTTCGGGCTGGCGCTGCATCCGGACCGCAAGCAGGTCAGGACAGGCATCGGCTCGGTGGCCCCGACGCCGCGGCGGGCTCGTGAGGCCGAGGAGTTCGTGGCAAGTGAGCTCGAGGACGCGGGTCTGTGGGAGTCGCGCGGCGCCCTGCCCGACGGGCTCGCCCTCGAGTTCGGCGACCGGGTCCGCGAGGCGGCGGCGCCCATCGACGACGTCAGGGGTACGGCGGCGTACCGCCTGCACTCCCTCGCCGTGATGGCACGGCGGGCGCTCACCTGGGCCTGGGCCGACTACTCCGGTTCCACCCGCTCGAAGGAGAACTGACCATGCGGATCAAGACCACTGTCAACGGCCAACCCCACGAGGTCGACGACGTCTGGGAAGGCGAGAGCCTGCTCTATGTGCTTCGTGAGCGGATGGGCCTGCCGGGCTCCAAAAACGCCTGCGAGCAAGGGGAATGCGGCTCCTGCACTGTCTATCTCGACGGGGTCACAGCCTGCGCCTGCCTGATCGCCGGGGGACAGGCCGAGGGATGCGACATCGTGACCGTCGAGGGACTGGCGTCCGAAGAAGCGCTGCATCCGGTCCAGCAGGCGTTCATCGAGGCCGGCGCGGTCCAATGCGGGTTCTGCACTCCCGGGCTGCTCGTGCAGACGCACGACTTGCTGGAGCGCACCGAGCGACCGTCGGACCCGGAGATCCGAGAGGCGCTGGCCGGGAACCTGTGTCGTTGCACCGGCTACGAGAAGATCCTCGACGCCGTCCGGTTGGCCGCCAACCGTCAGCCAGAGCGCCCGGCCGGGAGCGCGCCGTGAGCACGCTGGTGCTCGACGGCTGTCATGTCGCCACGATGGACGGCACCGGATCCGAGCACACCAGCGGCCATGTCGTGATCGACGGCAACCGGATCGCCGCCGTCGCGGCCGGTCCAGCGCCACGAGACATCGAGGGGGCGCGCCACGTCGACGCCTCCGGCTGTCTCGTCACGCCCGGCCTCGTGAACACCCACCACCACCTCTACCAGTGGGTGACACGCGGCCATGCGGTGGACGGCACGCTGTTCGAATGGCTCACGACGCTGTACCCGGTGTGGGGCCGGCTCGACGCCGACATCGTCCACACCGCGGCGACCGGAGCTCTCGGCTGGCTTGCTAAGTCGGGGTGTACGACGACGACCGACCACCACTACGTGTTCCCCCACGACGCGGGTGACGTGCTGCTCGCCGAGATCGAGGCGGCCCGCGAGGTCGGGCTCAGGTTCCATCCGACGCGGGGATCGATGGACCTCGGCCAGAGCCAGGGCGGGCTGCCGCCGGACAACGTCGTCGAGGACATCGACGCGATTCTTGCGGCCACCGAGCTGGCCATCGACGCCCATCACGACACGTCGTTCGACTCGATGCTGCGGATCGGCGTCGCCCCCTGCTCCCCGTTCTCGGTGAGCGCTGACCTGCTCACGCAGGCGGCCGAGCTGGCTCGCGCGAAGGGTGTCCGACTGCACACCCACCTGTGCGAGACCCTCGACGAGGAGGACTACTGTCGCGAACACTTCAAGAGCACCCCCGTCGAATACATGGAGACACTCGGCTGGCTCGGGCCTGACGTCTGGTTCGCCCATGCCGTGCACCTCGACGACGCTTCCATCGCCATGATGGCGGCGACCGGCACGAGTGCGGCGCACTGCCCGTCGTCCAACGCCCGTCTCGGTGCCGGGATCGCGCGGGCCCGCGACATGCGCGACGCGGGCGTCGCCGTCGGCCTCGGTGTGGACGGGGCAGCGTCCAACGAGGCGTGCGCCCTGCTGGAGGAGGTACGCCATGCTGCGCTCTTCGCCCGGGCTCGCGGCGGGCCACGCGCGTTGACCGTCCGGGACGCGCTCGAGATGGCGACCATGGGAGGCGCGCGCGTGCTGGGCCGGCAGGACGAGATCGGCTCGCTCGAGGTCGGCAAGCTCGCCGACGTCGCCGTCTGGCGGCTCGACACGCTGGCCCACATCGATATCGCCGACCCGGTCGCCGCGCTCGTGCTGGGCGCGCCGCCACCGCTTGAGCTGCTGATCGTCAACGGACGCCCTGTCGTCGAAACCGGCCGCCTCGTCGGCGTCGACGAAGGCACGGTGGCGCGTGACGTCCTCAAGGCAAGCCAGGAACTTCTCGCCAGAGTTGGAGCGAACTGATGACCACACCCACGAAGACCTCTCCCCGCACCCCGACCGGCGCCCCGCGCCAGCTCGAGAACGAGGACAAGGGCGGCATCGGCACCAACCCGCAGCGCCCCGACGCCACCTTGAAGGTGACCGGGGAGTTCGCCTACAGCAGCGACCTCTGGATGGACGACATGCTGTGGGGGGTCACGCTGCGCAGTCCGCACCCGTTCGCGCGGATCCGGGCGGTCAATATCGGCGAGGCGCTTGCGACGCCTGGCGTGTTCGCCGTACTTACGGCCGACGACGTCCCGGGCAAGAACGTCTACGGCCTCGAGCTGTCCGACCAGCCTGTGCTGGCGCGAGACATCGTGCGCTATCAGGGCGAGGCGATCGCGCTCGTCGCGGCCGACCACCCGGAGATCGCCCGACAGGCGGCGAAGCGGATCCGGGTCGACTACGAGGTCTGGGAGCCAGTCACCGATGCGCGGGAGGCGCTCGGCCACCCGACCTGGAACCGGCTGCACGACGACAACGCCGAGGACGTCGAGCTGAGCCGCTCGGCAGCACCGATCCATCCGAAGGGCAACCTGGTCCGCCACCTCAAGATCCGCAAGGGCGACCCAGACGCGGAGGCTGACGTCGTCGTCGAGGGCACCTACTCCGTCGGCATGCAGGACCAGGCGTTCCTGGGCCCGGAGTCCGGCCTCGCCGTCCCCGACGGACAGGGCGGCATCGACCTCTACGTCGCCACCCAGTGGCTGCACGTCGACCAGCGCCAGATGTGTACGGCGCTCGGCCTGGCACCTGAGCAGGTGCGGCTGACCCTCTCCGGAGTCGGCGGCGCCTTCGGCGGCCGTGAGGACCTGTCGATGCACGTGCACGGCAGCATGCTCGCGCTCCACACCGGCAAGCCGGTGAAGATGGTCTACAACCGGGAGGAGTCGTTCTTCGGCCACGTGCACCGTCACCCGTGCGAGATGCGCTACGAGCACGGCGCCAGCGCCGACGGCAAGCTCGTCTTCGTGAACTGCGACATCTACTTCGACGGCGGCGCCTACGCCTCCAGCACTCCCGCAGTCGTCGGCAACGGCGGGACGATGGGGATCGGCCCCTACGTCGTACCCAACGTCCGCATCGACGCGTATGGCGTCTACACCAACAACCCTCCGTGCGGCGCGATGCGTGGCTTCGGCTCGGTCCAGACGGCCTACGCCTATGAGGCGCAGATGGACCTGGTCGCCGCCGAGCTCGGCATGGACCCGGTCGACTTCCGCGTGCTCAACGCGATGGAAGAGGGCTCGGTGACGCCGCACGGTCAGGTCATCGACAGCGCCGCCCCGGTCGAGGACCTGCTGCGCCGGCTCCAGGCGATGCCGCTGCCGGCGACGCGCAGCGAGGACGACGCCGTTGATGTCCGCTCGATGCCCGGCGGTGTCTCCAACACGACCCACGGCGAGGGCGTACGGCGCGGGGTCGGCTACGCCGTGACCTACAAGAACGTCGCCTTCTCCGAGGGCTTCGACGACTACTCGACGGCGAGGGTGCAGATCCAAGCGGTGAACGGGGAGCCGGTGGTCGTCGTCCACACCGCGGCGGCCGAGGTCGGGCAGGGGCTCGTCACGATCGAGCAGCAGATCTGTCGCAGCGAGCTCGGCGTCGACAACGTCATCGTGCACCCGAAGAACACAGAGGTCGGCTCGGGCGGCTCGACGTCGGCGTCCCGGCAGACCTACATGACCGGTGGTGCCGTCAAGCTCGCCTGCGAGGCAGTACGGGATCGGGTCGTGACCCTGGCCCAGGAGAAGGCCGGACGCACGTGGGGTGACCTGGCGATGGTCGACGGTGTGCTCGTCTCGGAGTCCGACGGCGCCGTGATGAGCATCGCCGAGGCACTGGGCGACGACATCGTCAACGAGACCCGCGAGCACCATCACCGGCCGACGCAGGAGATCGACCCCGAGACCGGGCAGGGTTTCGCCCATGTGCAGTACTCGTTCTCAGCCCACCGGGCGGTCGTCGATGTCGACATCGACCTCGGGCTGGTCAAGGTCGTGGAGCTGGCCTGCTCCCAAGACGTCGGCCGGGCGCTGAACCCGCAGGCCGTCATCGGTCAGATCCAGGGCGGCAGCACGCAGGGGATGGGGTTGGCCCTGATGGAAGAGATCGTGATCAAGGACGGCAAGATCCGCAACTCGTCGTTCACCGACTATCTGATCCCCACCATCCTCGACACGCCGCCGATGCCCATCGAGATGATCGAGAACGCCGACCCGCATGCGCCGTACGGGCTGCGGGGGGTGGGAGAGGCCCCGACGATCTCGTCTGGGCCCGCCGTGACGGCCGCGATCCGACAGGCAACGGGACTCGCGTTGACCAGGGTGCCGGTGCGACCCGAGCACATCACGGGGATGTGACGTGGGTGTCAGGCGCCGGAGAGGAAGCCCTCACACAGGCCGGCGGCCGCGCGCTGCATCACCGGGGCGATCTCGCTGATCTGGTCGACGCTCACCCGGCTGCTCGGTCCCGAGACCGACAGTGCCGCCTTGAAGGGGAGCCCACCGATCGGGACCGCCACGCAACGCACCCCGAGCTCCTGCTCGCTGTCGTCGGTCGCGTAGCCGACCTCGCGCACGGTCGCCAGCGAGCCGAGCAGCGCCTCGGGCGTCACGATGGTGTGCTCCGTCCGTGCGGGCATGCCGGTGCGCGCGACGATCGCCGTCACCTCGCTGTCGGGCAGCATGGACAAGATGGCCTTGCCGACGCCGGTGCTGTGCAGCATCACCATCCGGCCGACCTCGGTGAACATCCGCATCGAGCGCGGCGACGGAACCTGGGCGACGTAGACGGCGCAGTCGCCGTCGAGCATCGCCATGTTGGTAGTCTCGCCGAACTGGTCGACGAGGGGGCTCAGCCGTGGTGTCGCCCAGGAGCCGAGCATCCGGGCCGCCGACTCGCCGAGCCGGATCATCCGCGGCCCAAGGGCGTAGCGACGCGACGGCTCCTGGCGCACGTAACCCTGGGTGAGCAGGGACCGGATCAGCCGGTGGATGGTCGGCAGCGGAAGTTCCGAACGCGTGGCCAGCTCCGACAGGCTGAGCGAGCCTCCGCCGTCGGCGAGATGCTCGAGCAGAGTGAACGCCCGATCCACCGACTGCACCCGATCCCCAGTCATCGCACCTCCACGATATGAATAAGTTCTTCCGACTACCGGAAACCTTGACCATCCTACGCTGCTGTCGTCGCGAGGCTGCGGCCAGCCGTCCGAAGGGGGCCCGATGACGACCCCGGCTCTGACCGCCCGGGACCTCGCCGCCGTGGAGGCGCACCTGGCTGGTGACGACGAGGACCGCAGCGCCCGTTACCCGGGCGACAGCGTGGTCCGCCAGCCCGTGCACACCGTCTATGTCCCCGCAGACCTGATTCATCCCTCGCTCGCCCAGGAGTGGGGTGAGGCCGCCTCCGAGGCGCTTGCGGTGCACGCTCCCGGCCCCGAGCAGCTCGCTGCTGCCACCGGGATCGACCCCGTCGAGGTGGCGAGCGTGTGGCCCGCGCTCAACGACAAGCTGGACAGCGAACCTGTCGAGGACCTACGGGTCGACCTCGAGGACGGGTACGGCGACCGCGGCGACGAGCGGGAGGACGCCGATGCGGTGGCCGCCGGGCGCGCCGTGGCGGTTGCGGCAGGCCGAGGCGTGCTGCCGCCGTACACCGGCGTCAGGTTCAAGTCCCTGGAGGCCAGCACGCGCAGGCGCGGCATCCGCTCCCTCGACCTCGTCCTCGGAGCCGTCCTGGAGGCGGGGGAGCTGCCGAGCGGCTGGGTCCAGACGTTGCCCAAGGTGACCTCGCTGGCCCAGGTCGCTGCGATGATGGAGCTCTGCGACCGCCTAGAGCGGGCGCACGGACTGGAGGAAGGTCGGCTGCTGTTCGAGATCCAGGTCGAGACGGCCCAGGCGATCCTCGGCCCGACCGGTGCGGCGACCGTGGCGGCGATGGTGCACGCCGCGCAGGGGCGCTGCTCCGGCCTGCACTTCGGGACCTACGACTACACGGCGGCTCTGGGTATCGCGGGCGGCTACCAGGCGATGGACCATCCCGCGGCCGACCACGCGAAAGCCACGATGCAGCTGGCGGCCGCCGGCACCGGAGTGCGGGTGTCCGACGGCTCGACGAACGTGCTGCCCGTAGGTGATGCGGCGCGAGTGCACGAGGCGTGGGCGCTGCATGCGCGGCTCGTGCGGCGGTCGCTGGAGCGAGGCTTCTACCAGGGCTGGGACCTGCATCCAGCCCAGCTGCCCACGCGTTTCCTGGCGACGTACCTGTTCTTCCGCCGCGACCACGAGGCGCTCGGCCGCCGGCTGCGCAGCTATTTGCGCGGTGCTGACAGCGGCGTCCTCGACGAGCCGGCGACGGCGCAGGCGTTGGCCGCCTTCCTGCTGCGCGGCGTGCACTGTGGCGCGGTGGCGCCTGACGAGGTGACGGCGCTGGTCGGAGCGGACCTCACGGCGCTGACTGGCCTCGCGAGCCGCCGAGTTGGCGTGGCGGAGCGGGGTTGACGTTTGGGGCAAGACCTCCCTAGAGTTCCGTTAGACAGAAATATAATTCCACAATACGAGATTGTTGAGAATGAGTTGATGACCCACTCCCTGAACTTCGCGGCCAACTGCTCGCTGCTTTTCACCGAGCTACCCCTGCTCCAACGAGCGGCGGCCGCCGGGGCGGCAGGCTTCGACGCTGTCGAGTTCTGGTGGCCGTGGCCGGACCAGCCCGTCCCCGGCGATGCGGACGTCGACGCCTTCGTCGCCTCGGTCCGCGACGCCGGCGTCGAGCTCGTGGGACTCAACTTCTTCGCTGGCGACCTGGCCGGGCCGGACTGCGGCGTCGCGTCCATCCCCGCGCGCTCTCGCGAGTTCGAGGACAACATTGACGTCGCGCTCGGGATCGGACGCGTCCTCGGAGTCGGCGCGTTCAACGCGCTCTACGGCAACCGGGTCGAAGGCGTCGACCCGGCCGAGCAGGACGAGGTCGGCGCGGCCGGCCTGGTCCGCGCCGCCAACGCCGCCGACGCGATCGGCGCGACCGTCCTGGTCGAGCCGGTGAGTGGCCCCAAGCCCTATCCGCTGCGGACGGCCGACGACGTCATGGTCGTCCTCGACCGCGTCGAGGCGGCCGGAGTCGGCAACGTCGGCTTCCTCTGCGACCTCTTCCATCTGGCCAGCAACGGTGACGACCTCGACACGGTCATCGATACCTATGCCGACCGCACCCGCCACGTGCAGATTGCCGACGCACCCGGCCGCGGCGAGCCGGGCAGCGGCAGCCTCGACCTCGACCGCTCTCTGAGCCGGCTCCAAGAGCTGGGCTACGCGGGGTGGGTCGCACTGGAGTACAACCCGACCAGCACGACTGCCGACAGCCTCACCTGGCTGCCGCGAGAGCGTCGAGCGGCACGGGCCGGCCGCGCCCAGCCACGCCAGGCCTGACGACATCCGACCCAGTCGAACCCGACCCAGTCGAAATACCACCCAAGGAGAACCAGATGACCACCATCGCCTTCATCGGCCTCGGCATCATGGGCGAACCGATGGCTGCCAACCTGATCGAGGCCGGGTATGACGTCGTGGGCTGCAACCGGCACCCCGAGCCCGTCGAGCGGCTCGTCGAGGCCGGTGGCCGTGGCGCGGCAGACGTCGCGGAGGCGGTCGGCGACGCCGACGTCGTCATCACGATGGTTCCCGACTCCGCCGACGTCGAGGACGTGGCCCTCGGAGATGACGGCATCTACGCTCACGCCAAATCGGGGACGATCCACATCGACATGAGCTCGATCAGGCCGGACGTCGCGACCCGCGTCGCCGCCGCAGGCCGGGACAGGGGCCTTCGCGTCCTGGACGCACCGGTAAGCGGTGGCCAGCAAGGAGCGGTCGAGGCGGGTCTGTCCATCATGGTCGGTGGCGACGAGGCCGACTTCGACGAGGTCAAGCCGATCCTCGAGACATTGGGCAAGACCGTCGTCAGGGTCGGCCCGAACGGCTCGGGCCAAACTGTCAAGGCGGCGAACCAGCTCATCGTCGCGGGCACGATCGAGCTGGTCGCGGAGGCGATCGTCTTCCTCGAGGCGTACGGCGTCGACACCGAGGCGGCGGTCGACGTGCTTGCCGGAGGTCTCGCCGGGAACCGCATCCTGGACCGCAAGGCGGCGGGCATGCTGGCCCGCGAGTTCCAGCCCGGCTTCAGGATCGACCTGCACCACAAGGACATGGGCATCGTGGAGGCCGCGGCGCGTCAGCAGGGCGTCGTCATCCCGCTCGGTGCCGTGGTCGCGCAGCTGATTGCGTCGCTACGCGCCCAGGGCCACGGCGACCTGGACCACTCGGCCCTGCTCAAGGTGGTCGAGCAGCTCTCTGGTCGCGGCGGCGCGTCCCCCGTCTGACCCAGCATCCCCATCCCGTACGAGACAGGAGTCACCTGATGCCCCGCATGACAGCGGCCGACGCGGCCGTGAAGATCCTCGAGCTCGAGGGCGCGACCCAGGCGTTCGGCCTGCCCGGGGCCGCCATCAACCCGTTCTACGCGGCGATGCGGCGCCACGGAGGCATCAAGCACGTCTTGGCCCGCCATGTCGAGGGCGCCTCGCACATGGCGGAGGGCTTCACCCGCACCAGCCCCGGCAACATCGGTATCTGTGTAGGGACGTCCGGACCGGCCGGCACCGACATGGTCACGGGCCTCTACTCGGCCTGGGCCGACTCGATCCCGATTCTCGCGATCACCGGTCAGGCGCCGGTGGCACAGCTGCACAAAGAGGACTTCCAGGCCGTCGACATCGCCTCGATCGCGGCGCCGGTCACGAAGTGGGCGACGACGGTCCTCGAAGCGGCCCAGTTGCCCGGCGCCTTCCAGCAGGCGTTCCACCTGATGCGGTCCGGCCGCCCCGGGCCGGTGCTGCTCGACCTGCCCTTCGACGTCCAGATGGCAGAGATCGACTTCGACCCCGACACGTATGCGCCGCTGCCCGTCTACAAGCCGGCGGCGACCCGGCCGCAGGTCGAGAAGGTGCTCGACCTGCTCGCCGCCGCGGAACGCCCCCTCATCGTGGCCGGCGGGGGCATCATCAACGCCGACGCCGCAGACCTGCTCGTCGAGTTCGCCGAGGCGACGGGGGTCCCGGTGATCCCGACACTGATGGGGTGGGGGACGATCCCCGACGACCATCCGCTGATGGCCGGCATGGTCGGGCTCCAGACGTCGCACCGCTACGGCAACGCGACGATGCTCGAGTCCGACTTCGTGCTGGGGATCGGCAACCGGTGGGCGAACCGGCACACCGGTGGCCTTGACGTGTACCGGTCCGGGCGCACGTTCGTGCACGTCGACATCGAGCCCACTCAGATCGGCCGAGTGTTCCCCCCCGACTACTCGATCGTCTCCGACGCGCGGGCCGCGCTCGAGCTGTTCGTCGAGGTGGCGCAAGAGCGGACCGAGGCGCGCACGCTGCCCGACCGAGGCGTCTGGCAGAAGGACTGCCAGCAGCGCAAGCACACGCTGCAACGGCGTACCCACTTCGACAACACGCCCATCAAGCCACAGCGCGTCTACGAGGAGATGAACCGGGCCTTCGGGCGCGACACCCGCTACGTCAGCACGATCGGGCTGTCCCAGATCGCCGGCGCGCAGTTCCTCCACGTCTACAAGCCGCGGCACTGGATCAACTGCGGACAGGCGGGGCCGCTCGGCTGGACCGCCCCCGCTGCCCTGGGGGTCTGCGTGGCCGACCCGGACGCCACGGTGGTCGCGCTGTCGGGGGACTACGACTTCCAGTTCATGATCGAGGAGCTCGCCGTCGGCGCCCAGTTCCAGATCCCCTATGTGCATGTGGTCGTCAACAACGCCTATCTCGGCCTCATCCGCCAGTCCCAGCGCGGCTTCGAGATGGACTTCCACGTGCAGTTGGCCTTCGACAACATCAACTCGTCCGAGCTCGACGGTTATGGCGTCGACCACGTCAAGGTCGCCGAAGGCCTGGGCTGCAAGGCGATCCGGGTCTTCTCGCCCGACGCCCTGCTCACAGCGTTCGAGGAGGCGAAGAAGCTGATGTCCGAGTTCCATGTGCCGGTGGTCGTCGAGGTCATCCTCGAGCGGGTGACCAACGTGTCGATGGGCACCCAGCTCGACAACGTCGCGGAGTTCGAGGAGCTCGCGATCACCGGCGAGGACGCGCCGACCGCCGTCGCGATGCTCGACTGACGCCCATGCGCGTCGTCGTCGCTCCCGACAAGTTCAAGGGCTGCCTCAGTGCCCGCGACGTCGCCGATGCCGTTGGCGACGGGCTGCGACGGGGCGTGCCGGGGCTCGAGGCCACGCTGCTGCCCGTCGCGGACGGTGGCGACGGGACTGTCGATGCAGCACTCTTCGCCGACTTCGAGCCAGTCGTCGTCGACGCGGTCGGTCCGACCGGGCGACCGGTACGGGCGGTGTATGCCGTCCGAGATGGGCTGGCGATCGTCGAGCTTGCCGAGGTTGTCGGCCTCGACCGGCTTCCGGACGGGCAGCTCGACCCGCTGGGCTCGTCGACCTACGGCCTCGGCCTGGTCGTGCGCGCGGCCCTGGACCGCGGGGTCGACACGGTCGTGCTGGCCGTAGGGGGCAGCGCGTCGACCGATGGCGGGGCCGGCCTGCTGCAGGCGCTCGGGGCCCGGCTCGTCGATGCCGACGGTGTGGAGCTGCCAGCCGGCGGCGGGTCACTCGGCGCGCTCAGCGAGGTCGACCTGAGCGGGCTGCATCCGCGAGTGGCGGCTACCGAATTCGTGGTGGCCAGCGACGTGGACAACCCGCTGCTCGGCCGACGTGGCGCGGCGGAGGTGTTCGGCCCGCAGAAGGGCGCGTCACCCGCTCAGATCCGGCTCCTGGAGGCGGGTCTCGAACAGTGGGCGCTGCTGCTGTCGCGAGCGACGGGTACGGACGCCGGGGGTGAGGCTGGTGCGGGTGCAGCCGGGGGAACGGCGTTCGCAGCGCTCTCAGTCCTCGGCGCCCGCCTCGAGTCCGGGATCGACCTGGTGCTCGACCTCGTGGGCTTCCCAGCCGCATCGTCAGGTGCCGACCTCATCGTGACGGGGGAGGGGTCGCTCGACGAACAGAGTCTCGCAGGCAAGGCCCCGATGGGCGTATCCGCCGCGGCCGCCTCGGTAGGCGTGCCCGTGGTGGCCGTGGCGGGGCGGTGCCTGCTGAGTGCCGAGCGGCTGGCTGCCGCCGGGATCTCGGCGGCATACCCGCTCTCCGACCTGGAACCGGACGTGCAGCGAAGTATGGCCAACGCGGCGCCGCTGCTCGTGGTCGTCGGTGAGCGCATCGCGAAGGAATGGCTGACGTGACCGATCTCGACCTCGTCATCCGCGGCGAGCGGGTGCTGTCAGGCGATAGCCTACGACCGCTGGCGGTGGGCGTGCGCGACGGCGTGATCGTGGCGATCGAGCCGATGGCGTCCGACCTCACGGCCGGCCGAATCGTCGACCTCGGCCCGGACGAGGCCCTCCTGCCGGGCCTGGTCGACACCCATGTGCATGTCAACGAGCCGGGCCGCACCGAGTGGGAGGGCTTCGACACCGCGACCCGGGCCGCAGCCGCCGGCGGGGTGACCACGATCCTCGACATGCCGCTCAACTGTGTGCCAGCCACGACCACTGTCGACGCACTCCGCGTCAAGCAGGCGGCAGCCCGTGGTCAGTGTCATGTCGATGTCGGCTTCTGGGGCGGGGCCGTGCCGGCCAGCCTTGGCCACCTGGGCGAGCTCCACGACTGCGGCGTCTTCGGCTTCAAGTGCTTCCTCCTCGACTCCGGGGTCGAGGAGTTCCCCGCGCTCGACGCCGGACAGCTCGAGGCGGCGATGCGCGAGATAGCAGAGTTCAACGGTCTGCTCATCGTGCATGCGGAGGACGCCGAGACCATCGCTGCCTGTGCCCGCCCGCACACGACGAGGTACGCCGAGTTCCTCGCCTCGCGGCCGGACCGGGCTGAAGAGCTGGCGATCGAGACGGTCATCGCCTCCGCCCGCCGGACCCAGGCGCGTGCGCACGTCGTCCACCTGTCGAGTGCCGAGGCGGTGCCGGCGCTGAGAGCCGCCCGGGAGGACGGGGTCCGGATCACCGTCGAGACGTGCCCCCACTACCTGACCGTGGCGGCCGAGCAGATCGGCGACCGGCAGACGCAGTACAAGTGCTGCCCGCCGATCCGGGGAGCCCACAACGCCGAGCAGCTCTGGAGGGCACTCGAGGAGGGGGTCATCGACTCCATCGTCTCGGACCACTCGCCCTCGACGCCCGAGTTGAAGCTGCTCGCCGAGGGCGACTTCGGGGCGGCCTGGGGAGGCGTGTCCTCACTGCAGCTGGGCCTGCCGCTGGTCTGGAGCGTCGCCCGCGAGCGGGGCCACGATCTCGCGCGGGTGGTGGACTGGATGTCGTCCCGACCTGCCGCGCTGGCCGCGGTCCAGGGCAAGGGCGCCCTGGAGGTCGGCTCATCGGCCGACCTGGTCGTCTTCGCTCCTGACGAACGCTTCACGGTCGACCCCTCGGCCCTGCACCACCGGCACCCGGTGACGCCGTACGCCGGCCGGCAGCTGAGCGGCGTCGTCCGCGAGACCTACCTGCGCGGGTCACCGGTCACCGGCACCGCGCCGCGCGGCACCCTGATCGAACACCGATCCACCGAACTGACGGGAATCTGACATGGGCCACTTCACCGAGCTCCCCGACCTCGCCTCACGCACCCTTGCGGGAAGCGTGGTGAGCGCCAACGACGAGCTCTTCGCCGAGCGGGAGAACCTGATCCGGCCCGAGCCAGCGACCCACGCCGTCGAGGACTTCGGACACAAGGGCAAGGTGTACGACGGCTGGGAGACCCGCCGGCGGCGCGAGCCGGGCCACGACTGGGCCATCGTGCGCCTCGGCGTGTCGGGCATCGTGCACGGAGTGGTCGTCGACACCGCGTACTTCACGGGCAACTACCCTCCGGAGATCTCCGTCGAGGCGATCTGCGTCGACGGCTACCCGTCGACCGACGAGCTGGCGGCCGCAGCCTGGGAGACGCTGGTCGAGAAGACGGTTGCCCAGGGCAACACCGCCAACGCTTATGAGGTGAGCAACCGCGGACGCTGGACCCACCTGCGCCTGTCGATCTACCCCGACGGAGGGGTGGCCCGCTTCCGCGTCCACGGCGAGGCGGTCGCCGACCCCCGCTTTCTCACCGGTTCCGTCGACCTGGTCGCGCTGGAGAACGGCGGCCGCCTCGTGGAGACGTCCGACGCGTTCTACTCCTCACCGTCCAACCTGATCCTCCCCGGACGCGCCCGCATCATGGGTGAGGGTTGGGAGAACGCCCGGCGCCGAGGTGGTGGCAACGACTTCGCCGTCTTCGCGCTCGCCGCCAAGGGCCACCCGCGCGAGATCGAGGTCGACACGTCGTACTTCGTCGGCAACGCGCCTGGCTGGGTCCGGGTCAGCGGGGCGGACGCGGGCGCTCGTGGTCTCGACGCGGTGGACAGCTGGTGGGACGTGGTGGCCCGCACTCGAGTGCAGCCCGACACGAGGCACCGGTTCCTCGTCCACGACCGCACACCCGCCACGCACCTGCGGCTCGACGTCTACCCCGACGGCGGTCTGGCCCGGCTGCGCTGTCGCGGCGAGATCGAGCAGCAGACGCTCGCCGAGCTCTGCCGTCGGTGGTGACCCGGTCGGCGGTGCGTTGCGCCGAGACGAGTCGGCGGGGAGGCGAGAGGATGGGTCCATGACGTCCACGCCGCCGCCGGCTTCTTTCGCCGGGCCGCGCCTGGTCCTGATGCGGCACTCCAAGACCCAGCCGGCAGCGAGCAGCGACCATGCCCGCAGCCTTACGAACCGGGGCAGGCGCGACGGCCATGAGGCGGGCCGGTGGCTGGCCGCCGAGGGAATCATCCCCGACGTGGTGCTGGTGTCATCGGCGGCGCGCGCCCAGCAGACCGTCGACGCGGTGGTGCGCGGGCTCGGCGGACAGCCCCTCGAGGTCGAGGTGGTCGTGCTGGACGCGCTCTACGACGCTGACGGTTGCGAGGTGATCGAGATCTGTCGGACTACCGTGTCGGCCGACGCGGGCTGCGCGCTTGTGGTGGGCCACAACCCGGCGATGGAGCAGGCCGCCGCGCTGCTGCTGCCGGAGCCGGGGTCTGAGTCTGCGTCTGAGCACCAGGACACGCACCTGCCCACCTCGGCGCTCTGCGTCTTCTCCTGGCCGGTAGGTGCCGGCTGGTCGGACCTGGAGTCAGGACGCGTCAGCCTGGTTGCGTCGTACTCGCCCCGCGACGCCTGACCGGCACCTGCCAAGGTCGTCTGAGCGGAGGCGGTCTCTCCCTGCCGCCCGACGGGCTGCGCTCACGACCCGGGTACGCGGCCTCGCCCTCCGTGCGGCCGGCTGCCCGTCCGGCCGTCCGGCCGGCTGCCCGTCTGGCCGTCCGGTTGGCTGCGTCATCTGGCCGGTTGGGTCGGTTGCGTCGGCTGGCCGTCTGGCCGGTTGCGTCTGCCATGTTCACATGGCAACCGCATACTCCCCACGGCGGATCTCCCATGTGAACACTGCAGACGCAGTGTTCACATGGCAAACGCAGCGCGCCGGGGGAGAGGCGTCAGCGGATCAAGGGAGACGGCGTCTGGACGCCATGCTCGGCGTCGTCGGCCTCGAGGTCTTCGCGGGTGATGCCGAGCAGATATAAAATCGCATCCAGGTAGGGCACGTTGACGGCTGCCTGCGCCGCCTCCTGCACGACAGGGTGGGCGTTGAAGGCGATCCCCAGCCCGGCCGCGGCGAGCATGTCGAGGTCGTTGGCCCCGTCGCCGATGGCCACGGTGCGGTCGAGCGTCACGCCGGAGTCGGCGGCGAAGTCGCGCAGCGCCGCCGCCTTGCCGGCGCGGTCGACCACGGGGCCGACGAGCTGCCCGGTGAGCTTGCCCCCGACGATCTCGAGCTCGTTGGCTCGCGCATAGTCGATGCCGAGTTCTGCGACCAGCCGGTCGGTGTGCAGGGTGAAGCCGCCGCTGACGATCGCGAAGAGGTAGCCCAACCGCTTCAGCGTTCGCACGAACGTGCGTGTCCCCGGCGCGAGCTGCATCCCGTCGTACACCTCGCGGAACGACTCCGTGCCTACTCCCTCGAGCAGTTCGACTCTTTGACGCAGGGAAGCCTCGAAGTCGAGCTCTCCACGCATCGCCTGCTCGGTGATCGCGGCGACCTCCGCACCGACCCCGGCCCGCGTCGCGAGCTCGTCGATTACCTCGCCCTGCACGAGCGTCGAGTCGACGTCCATCACGACCAGCCGGCGACCGTGACGCAGCAGACCCACTCGCTGCACCGCGACATCGACGCGCTGCGCGAACGCCTCGCGCGCCAGCACCTCACGGAGACGGCCGACGTCCGTGCCCGAGACCTGGAACTCGATCGCGGTAACGGGATAGCGGGCCATCCGTACGATCCGGTCGATGTTGGCGCCGGTGTCGGCGATCCGCCCGGTGAACGCCGCAACAGCATTCGACGGCAGTGGCCGCCCGAGAACGCTCACGGTGGCGCGGCCACCGCGACGGGTCTCGTTGTCACCAACACCGCCCTCCACGTCGATGTCCATGCCGAGCGCCGCCGCGGTGGTGCGCAAAGACGCCGAGATCCTCGCGACGTCGCGTGGGGCGGTGACGAGGATGCCGAGCACGAGCCGTCCGCGCAGCACGATCTGCTCGATGTCGAGCACCGCGACCCGGAATGCCGCCAACGCTCGGAAGATCTCGGCGGTCACCCCGGGGCGGTCCCGGCCGGTGACGGTGATGAGTAGCGTCGCAGACTCGTTCATGAACCGACCACGCTAGCGGCCGTCGAGTGAGGAGCAGGCGGCGACCACCGCGGCCTGGCCGGCACGCCGCAGCGGCCGCAGCGCTTCTCGACGCCGCCCGATCTCGTCCGAGGTCACGGCGCCCCCCTCGTCGGCGAGGGCGAGTTCGACGATGCGGCGAGCGCGCAACCCGCTCGTCGCTGTGCGGGCCGCCGCAGACGAGGCGAAGGACATCGGCGGCTCGAACGCCACGGGTGACCTGATGTTGAGCAAGGCGTCGGCGGCATCGGGGCTCCACGACGCCACATCGAGGTCGGCCAGGTCGTCGGCCGCCTGGAGGAGCGCAAGTCGCAGCCCGCGGTCCGCCGTCGCGATGTCCGGCAGGTACGTCGCCGGCCGCGCCTCGGCGGTGCGCCACACCAGCCTTGTGCCGAGGGTGGTCGGGATGAGGCCTTGACCGGTGCCGTGCAGCAGCACGGCCTGACCCGCCTCGGTGGCGGCGGTGTTGAAGGGGCTGGGGCCGCCGAGTCCGATCAGGTCGCCCGGCGTCGGCAGCGCCACGGTCGCCCGGGTCACGCCAAGGCGTCGTACCTCCCCAAGCAGCAACGCCGGCGTCAGCGGCCGGTCGGCACCGAGGCCGCGGAACTCCACGCGCGCGTTCGGGGCGGCCAGCCCGCTGATCGCCTGGTCGGCGGACTCCCGTCGGGCGATCCAGGCGTTGAGCCAGCAGGCCGTGCGTGCCGCTGCGGGGACTGACAACACGCCAAGAGCCTACGAGCCATGCCTGGCGCGCGAGGAGGTGCAATAGGTTGGACGTGCACAAGCATCCACGAGGGACGAGGAGCCCGATGCCCGCGGTCATAGAGCTGGCCGGCGTCTCCGTCGTCCGCGGCGGAAACCGGCTTCTGCACGACATCTCGTGGAGTGTCGAGGACGACGAGCGCTGGGTCGTGATCGGACCCAATGGGGCCGGCAAGACGACGCTGCTGCAGATCGTCAGCGCGCACCTCTACCCGAGCTCTGGAGTGGTCGGACTCCTGGGAGAGGTCGTCGGCACTGTCGACGTGTTCGAACTGCGGCCGCGGATTGGCCTGACGAGCGCCACCCTCGCCGACCGGATCCCGAAGGGCGAGCGCGTGGGCGACGTGGTGGTCTCAGCGTCGTACGCCGTTGTCGGCCGGTGGCGCGAGCAGTACGACGCGCTGGATCACGAGCGGGCGAATCAGCTGCTCGCCGACGTCGGCGTCGCGCATCTGCGTGACCGCACGTTTGGGACACTCAGCGAAGGCGAGGGCAAACGCGTCCAGATCGCCCGCGCCTTGATGACCGACCCCGAGCTGCTGCTGCTGGACGAGCCGGCAGCTGGGCTCGATCTCGGTGGCCGCGAAGACTTGGTGAGCACCTTGTCGGTCCTCGCGCGTGAGGAGCTGGCTCCCGCCACTGTCTTGGTGAGTCACCACGTCGAGGAGATCCCGCCGGGCTTCACCCACGCGCTGTTGCTGAGGCGGGGGGAGGTCGTCGCCGCGGGGCCGCTCGAGGAGACGCTCGACGACGAGACCCTCTCGCAGACGTTCGGGCTGCCGGTGCAGCTCAGCCGCGCAGATGGACGCTATGGCGCCCGGCGGCGAATCCGACGCTGAACAGGTTGACCGCTTCCACCGTGGGTTAGGGTCGGATGATGGGGTGGATCGGCGACCACGACTGGCAGGCGTGGCTCGTGATCGCGCTGCTGTTGGCGGGAGCCGAGGTGGCGACACTGGACCTGACGCTGCTCATGCTCGCCGCCGGAGCCGGCGCCGCGGCCCTGGTCGCCGCGCTCGGGATCGGTGTCGTGCTCCAGGTGCTGGTCGCCGTCGTGGTGGCCGTCGCCATGCTCGGCCTCGTCCGGCCGAATGTGATCCATCGGCTGCACTCCGGCCCTACGCTCCTCAACACCCCGCAGGCGTTGGTGGGCAAGAGTGCGCTCGTTCTCGAGCAGGTGACCCCTCACGGGGGGCGGGTGAAACTGCACGGGGAGGTGTGGTCGGCGCGTTCGATCGATGAGTTCACCACGATCGAGCCGGGGTCGGCGGTCGAGGTAGCGGAGATCGACGGCGCAACGGCCGTGGTCTACGAAGTCTGAACGCGCCGAGCGAATGTCTGGGCGTTTGTCGAGACGGGACGGTGGGTCCGCTCACCATCCACGAGAGGGTTGAAGGCTATGTGGGTGTTGGTCGTTCTCGCGGTCGTGGTGCTGCTGGCCGTTGTCGCCTTGTCCAGGTCCGTGCGGATCGTTCCCCAGGCCCGCGCCGGCATCGTCGAGCGTTTCGGCAAGTACCGCACGACATTGAGCGCAGGATTGACGAT
This sequence comes from Propionibacteriales bacterium, assembly GCA_038238115.1. Classification (GTDB taxonomy): domain Bacteria; phylum Actinomycetota; class Actinomycetes; order Propionibacteriales; family Nocardioidaceae; genus JBBRYB01. The sequence continues at coordinate 96,004 of JBBRYB010000006.1, forward strand.
CATCACCCCGTTCGTCGACCGGGTGCGCTACACCATCGACTTGCGCGAGCAGGTGGTGTCGTTCCCGCCGCAACCGGTCATCACCGAGGACAACCTCGTCGTCTCGATCGACACCGTCATCTACTTCCAGGTCACGAACCCGGTCTCAGCGACGTACGAGATCGCCAACTACATCCAGGCCATCGAGCAGCTCACGATGACCACGCTTCGCAATATCACCGGTGGTATGGACCTCGAGCAGGCATTGACGAGCCGGGACGAGATCAACTCCGCGCTGCGGGGGGTGCTGGACGAGGCAACGGGACGCTGGGGCATCCGGGTCAACCGGGTCGAACTCAAGGGCATCGACCCGCCGCCGTCGATCAAGGACTCGATGGAGAAGCAGATGCGCGCCGATCGCGACAAGCGCGCCGTCATCCTCACCGCGGAGGGGATGCGCCAGTCGCAGATCCTCACCGCCGAAGGGCAGAAGCAGTCCGCGATCCTCACCGCCGAAGGCGATCGAGAAGCGGTGATCCTGCGAGCTCAGGCAGACCGGGAGTCGCGGATCCTGAGAGCCCAGGGCGAGGGGCAGGCGATCCTGACCGTCTTCCAGTCGATCCACGACGGGTCGCCGGACCAGGCGCTGCTCGCCTATGAATACCTGCAGATGCTCCCGAAGATCGCTGAGGGCGACGCCAACAAGGTCTGGATCGTGCCGAGTGAGATCGGTCGTGCTCTGGAGGGGCTCGGCAGCACAATCGGTGCCATCCAAGGCATCCCCACCGACACCGCCGGCCCCCGACAGCGCGTCGACTACGGCGCCCCTGTGCGTGCGGACCAGCCCGCGGGTGAGCCGCGCGACTCGACGCTGTCGGCTGCGCATGAGCAGGTCGCCGAGGCGATCGCCTCTGCGGCAGAGGCCTCGCGTGGCACCAGTTCCCGTACGGCGACTGCGTCATCCGACGCGGCGAGTCAACCTGTCGCCCCGCAACAGCCAGGTTCGCCGGACCAACCAGGCACGCCGGACCAGCCAGGCACGCCGGACCAACCAGGCACGCCGGGTGAGCGGGATACGGCGGGGGAGCCCTCGGCGCCGGTCACACCTGCCGTCGGCGGTGCACCCGGTCAACCGGGAGACCCGCAGCGGACGAACGCTCCCCATGCTGGGATGCCGTTGGCCGATGGTGACGTAACACCGGAACCACCACCCGGACCAGCTCGCCGGTGACCCTGGCCGAGATCGTCGCGGTATTCTTCGCCGGCGTCGGAGCCGGTGCCATCAACACCATCGTCGGGTCGGGCACGCTGATCACGTTCCCGACCTTGCTCGCCTTCGGCTACCCGCCGGTGCTCGCCAACGTCTCCAACACGGTGGGACTGGTGCCCGGCTCGCTGGCCGGAGCGCTCGGATATCGCAAGGAGCTCACGGGGCAGCGGTCGCGTCTGATCCGGCTCGGAGCGGCGTCCCTGCTCGGCGGCGTCGCCGGCGCACTGCTACTGCTGGAACTGCCGGAATCGGCCTTCCAAGCGATCGTCCCTGTGCTGATCGGTCTGGGCTGTCTACTCGTAGTGACGCAGCCATGGATCACCCGTCGGATCAAGCCGCGCGAGCAGGCGCGGCCGCACGGCTCCCTGGTGGTCTGGGTGCTGGTCTTCCTGACGGGTGTCTACGGTGGCTACTTCGGCGCCGCTCAGGGGGTCCTGCTCATCGCCATCATGGGCATCGGGCTGTCCGACACCATGCAGCGCGTCAACGCCACGAAGAACGTCCTTGCGGGGCTGGTCAACGCCGTCGCCGCTGTGGTGTTCATCAGTGTCACCCGGGTGGCCTGGCCGGCCGCCGGGCTCATCGCCGCCGGCTCCATCCTCGGAAGTCTGGTCGGCGCCACCGTGGGCCGTCGGCTCCCCGCTCCGGTCTTTCGCGGCATCGTGGCCGTGGTCGGTGTCGCCGCCATCACCAAACTCGTCTGGTTCGGCTGACGCCTTCACCCACGGCATAGTCGAGCCAGCGTTCGACGTGGCCGAATGCCGTCTCGCGCACCTCCTTGCGGGAGCAGAACACGTCGTGGATGGCGCCGAGGACCCGCACGACGGTGACCTGCGGGCCTAGCTGGTGCGACCACTTGGCGATCTGCTTGACATCGAGCACCGTGTCGGTGCAGGCGGCCTCGTCAGTCCAGGTCTGCGGCACCGCACTGGCGTTCGAGCACACAGTCAGCACCGGTGCCCCCACGTCGATCCCGCGGTGCACCGTGCGGTGGCCGATGCGCACGGCCCGCAGCCATCCGGCCCGGACGGGGAAGCTCTCCACCGGCTTCCAGCCCAGGTCGAAGCTCCATTCCCCGCGCAGGTCGCAGTGCAGCGTCTCGGCATATACGCCGGTGACGGTGCGAGGCACAACAGCATAGGGACGACGCTGGCCGAGCCGGTTGATGGCCTCGGTGCCCGCAGTGCGCAGTAGCAGCGAGCCCTGCAGGTCGAGCCAGGGGCTGTTGAGCACGAATGCATCCGCGACCGGCCGCCCGCGGCCCAGCCGCTCGGCTGCCCACAGCGGCGCGATGAGGCCTCCGGTGGAGTGACCACTCACGACGACGTGCTCGTGGCCGTCGCGACCCCTGATCAGCGACATCGCCAGGTCGAGCTCGGCGTAGTACTCCGACAGGCCGAGGCAGAAGTTCGGCGTCTGGTGCGCAAGCAGCGAGCGACCGTACTTGCGTAGGTCGAGGGCATAGAAGTCGTAGCCGAGCGCGGTGAAGAAGTCGGCCTGGGCGATCTGGAAGAAGTAGTCGCAGAAGCCGTGCACATGGAGGACCGCCCCGCGCGCCTCCGGTGTGTCCGCCGCACGCCGGACCAGGGTCGCGACGACAGCGCCCTCGTCGTCGTCGGGCAGCTCGAGCACCTCGCAGGTGTACGGCGCTCCGAGCACGTCGGTCTGACTCATGGCTCCAGTCTGCCTCGCAGCGCCGCACTCCGTCACCGGCCGGGACTGGACTGGGTCTCAGCCAATCCGCACCGTCAGCGTGTGCCGACCGTTGCCGGTGTCTGCCACGACTTCGCGGCCGCGCCCGGTGTGGAGCTCACGCCAGCTGACCGGCCTGCCGTCGAGCCTGACCCTGGCGACCGTGGCGCCACGAGGAAGCACATGCCCGATCGTCAACGTGGTGCCAGGTCGACGCAGCGTCACCTGGGTGCGCAACCTCGTCGGCGTCGCCTGCGCCCGCACCGTGACAGAGCCGTCGACGCCGAGCCGGATGTGGTGGCCGCTCAACCGGTGCTGTCCTGCCGGCACCTGGGCTACCACGCTGACGGTGTCGCGGCCGAGGTCGGGCGAGACGCCGAGCTGCTGGTGCACGACCGGCCACAGGTTGCCGTAGGCGCCCCACGCCTGTACCACTGAGGAACGCTCGGTGAAGAGTTGGTCGATGTTTGGCGTGAAGTCCCCTTCCGGGGCGATCTCCGGCATCGCGCCCGGCAGCTCCCACACCGAGCGGTCGAGCTGGATCCGGGCGTTGCCCGTCGTGTAGAACTGCTGCTGATCGCGACCGAGCCGGCCGAAGTTGCCTTCGGCGACGGCCATGATCCCCGTGTTCAGCGAGAAGACGCTCCGCTCGCTCGGCACCGACGACACCGTGGAGTCGCAGGTCGCGCCCGCGTTGCCCGCAGGGTCGGAGGTGGGTCCGGTGCCGGTGTGGTAAAGCCCGAAGATGCCCGTGTAGCACGGGCGTTCTCGCTGGGCCAGAGCGATCCGACCGTGCGGCTGGCTGGCCAGCGGACGGGTCGGCCGTCCGGGCCTGACCAGCGTCGCGTCCATCGGCGTCACCCCGATCCAGTGCCGCTGGAAGACTCGCCTGTTGTAGGGGTTGGCGAGTGAGTCGGCGTACTGCCGGGCGTCGCCGCCGTACCACCACGCCGCCTCGAAGCGCCGCTCCATGTGAGCTGCGACCGACGACGCCCATCGCCGCGTCCCGACGTCGCCCTTGCTGCGGGCCATGTCGGCGAGGTCGCGCAGGCCGCGGATGGTGTAGACGGTGTTGTCCAGCTTCTCCGCGCCCATCCCCGGACGTTCGACGTTTCCCAGCCCCTCCGGCCAGCCGTCGTTGTCCTGGTCGAGCCGGTTGACGACCAGGCGCATCCCGCGGACCGAGAAGTTGTACATCTCGTCGCGGAAGTGGTCGTCGCCAGTCCATCGCCACACGAGCGCTACCGCGCTGGGGAACTTGGCCGTCTCGTCGGTGTTGCCCTCATCGGCGTTGGTCCCGAAGTAGACCGCGCCGCCGGGTGTCACCTCGTGGACGACCTTGCCGGAGCGGTGGTTCACGGTCTCGCTGACGTCGCGCAGCGCGCGGAGGTGGTCTTCGATCGCGGTGAACTGGCCCATCGCGACGGACGCGAACGCCGTGTACTCCCCGTCGGTGCCGAACAGCCACGGATAGTCCGGCCACCCTGCTCCGAGCCAGCGGATCCGGTCGAGGCTGCCGACCGGTGCGGGGAACCGGGTGCCGGCCCTGACCGGGCGCAGGCGCAGATCCCGCGCCTCCTGCCGCGAGTCGGCGAGGTTCTGCTTGCTCCACCGGATCGAGCGCTGCAGCAGCCGGTCGCCGGGGATCCAGACCCGGGTGCGGGCGTCGATCGCCTGTCGCTGCGAGATCTTGTGGGCGAGCTCCGCCCGGGGACGGGTGAGCACCTGCTCAAACGCGCGGTGGGCAGGTGCGAGCCCCTGGTCGGACCCACCGACCGCGAACCACACGGTGACCGAGCGGTCCGCGGGGACCCGCACCCGGTAGGTGAGCCGACCGCCGGTGCCGCGCCCGTATGCCGTGTCGTCGCACCGCGTCGGCTGCGGGTCGGTCGTGCCAGAGACCGGGCAGACCACCGCGGGATCCTGTGGCCCGCGGAAGTCCGGGCCCAAGGCGCTGCTGCGCGGCGTCAGGCTGCTGCCGACGACAGCGGCCCAGTCGTGCGCGCCGAGCGGATTGTGAGGGCCTGCCTGCTCGCGAAACACGAGCGCCCCGGCGTGCACGTGGCCGGAGTCGCTGCGGTTGACGCTCGACTGGCTCGGGGTCGTCTCGCCCCACGGGTAGCTCGCCATCAGCTCGGAGTGTGCCTCGAGGGTGAGCCGAACGCTCCTGGTGCGGTCGCTGCGCAGCGTCAGAGCGACCAGGCCGGCGCGAGGACCATCGGGTACGACGTCGGTGCGCTGCACCTCGAGCCCGGCGGTGACGGCGTAGTCGGTGCGGTGATAACCCCACCCGTTCGCGAACCGGCGGGCCGGCACGTCGTCACCCAGCCAGGCGCCGTCGATCCCGAACCACATCCCGTCGAGCAGCTTGAGCGGCGGTGACCAGATGCCGCCCATCTCACCACGCGTGTGGAAGCCCATCGCCGGGTAGAGGCCGTCCTGCGTGGAGGTCGAGTAGAGCCGCTCGCCCATGACCACGGCACGACGGTCGCTGAGTCGGCGTGACTCCACGAGCTCCGGACTGCGCGGCAACGTCCCGAGCGCCGGCCTGTCATGGTGGGCGCCGGCCGGCATCGGGTCGGCTAGTGGCTCGGTGACCGCAAGCCCGCGGGCTGGCAGGGCGAGAGAGGGACTGGCCGCCAGTACCGCTACAGCGAGGAGCGCCGGCGCGCGCCGGGGGCGGCGCGGCCTGTGCGTGGTCTCAGTCGTGGTGGACTTCGTGATCCGACGGTGCATGTCACATCCTCCGGAGTGAGTGCGATCAGACAGCATTGCAGCAAGCGCCGACAACCGCCATCGCCCCGGAGCCGACCCCCCCGATTCGGGCGTTGTTGGCCGGGCAGCGCGGGTGTAGCGTCCCCTAGTGCCGCCCAAGGAGGGTCACATCGTGACGGACGCCCCGCTGCCTCGCGTCACCAGCGACGGCGCCGTCGGCCCGGTCGACGCCACGGAGGTCCCTCGCTTCGCGGGACCGGGCACCTTCGCGCGACTGCCTCGCATCGACGAGGTTCCACGGGCCGACATTGCCGTGGTCGGAGTCCCGTTCGACGCTGGCGTGAGCTATCGTCCCGGCGCGAGGTTCGGCCCTGCGCACGTCCGGCAGTCGTCTCGCTTGCTCCGGCCGTTCAACCCCGCACTCGACGTCGAGCCGTTCGGGGCAGCGCAGGTGGTCGACGCTGGCGACATCGCCTGCAACCCCTTCGACATCTCCACCGCGATCACCCAAGTCCACGACGGGGCGCGGTCGCTCATGTCCCGGGGAACCCGCCTGCTCACCATCGGTGGCGATCACACGATCGCCTTGCCGCTGCTGCGTGCCATGCATGAGCGGCACGGGCCGGTGGCCGTCCTCCACTTCGACGCCCACCTTGACACCTGGGACACCTACTTCGGAGAGCCCTACACCCACGGCACGCCGTTTCGACGCGCCTCAGAAGAGGGACTCGTCGACACGCTGCACTCGGTGCACATCGGCATCCGCGGCCCGTTGTATTCCGCTGACGACCTGCCCGACAGCGAGCGGCTCGGCTTCGTCACCGTGTCCTGTGTCGACGTCGAGATGCTCGGGCTTGTTGCCGCGGTCGACCGGATGCGGGAGCGGCTGGGCGACGCGCCGATCTACGTCTCCGTCGACATCGACGTCCTCGACCCCGCCCACGCCCCCGGAACCGGAACTCCCGAGGCCGGTGGCCTGACCTCGCGAGAGCTCTTGGTGATGCTGCGAGCCCTCGCCGACCTGCACGTGGTCTCGGCTGACATCGTCGAAGTGGCGCCGGCATACGACCATGCCGAGCTGACCGGCGTTGCAGCATCCCACGTCGCCTACGAGTTGCTTTCGGTCATGTCCACAGCCGTCCCCAGCCGCACGCACTCGCCCGCCTGAGGCGTAGAAAGGAGCCCCGATGGCAGACACGTCCACCACGAGGTCGTCTCGCATCGCCGGTGTCGAGGTCCGCTCCATCGACTACGTGCCGCTGAACGAGCGCCACGGCAAGGTCTGGAGCCAGGGCCCGCTGTGGTTCATGAGCAACGCCCAGATCGCCACGCTCGCGGTCGGCACCTTCTCGGTGGTGGGCGGCGGCAACCTCATCTGGTCACTGATCGCCATCATCGCCGGTGCCCTGCTCGGCACGTTCTTCATGGCGTTCCACTCGGCCCAGGGACCGCAGCTCGGCCTTCCGCAGATGATCCAGTCGCGACCACAGTTCGGATATGTCGGGGCGTTGCTCGTCTGGCTCTTCGCCTACCTGCAGTACGCCGGCTTCAACATCTTCAACACGATCCTGGCCGGCGACGCCCTGCACACGACTGTGCACGGCAGCAGCAAGCTCTGGATTGTCGTCGCCACCGTACTGGCGGCTGTGATCGCGCTGGTCGGCTACGACCTCATCCACGGGGTGGAGCGGTGGCTGGCCTTCGGCTTCCTCATCATCTTCGGCGCCCTCACCATCACCGTCTTCACACTGAGCTTCCCGGCCGGTTCGTTCGACCTCGGCGGATTCAAGTGGACGCCGTTCCTCGTCCAGTTCGGGGCGGTGGCGGGCTACCAGATCAGCTGGGCCATCTACGTCTCCGACTACTCCCGCTACCTGCCCCCCGGCGTCACCGTGCGGCGTACCTTCTTGTGGACCTATTGGGGCTCCGCGTTGGGAGCGATCTGGCTGATGTGCCTCGGCGCCGCGCTCGCCGCGTGGGCCGGCGCGAAATTCGACACGATCGCGTCCTTGGAGAGCTCAGCGGACACTTTCTTCAACGGCTTCGGCGCTGTCGTGCTGGTCTTCTCGATGCTCGGCCTGGTCTCGGTCACCGCGCTGAACATGTACGGCGGGTCGCTCACCTTGATCAGCGCCATCGACTCGTTCAAGCAGGTGCGCCCGACCAGCGCTGTGCGCATCGCCACCATCGTCTTCACCGCGGTGCTGTCCCTCATCCCCGCCCTGCTCATCGGCCAGAACTTCCTCACGAACTTCGAGGACTTCCTGCTGCTCGTGCTCTACCTGTTCATCCCGTGGACCGCTGTCAACCTGGTCGACTACTACATCGTGCGGCGCGGCCACTATGCGATAGCGGAGATCTTCAACCCCCATGGGTTGTATGGCCGCTGGGGCTGGCGTGGGATCATCTCCTACCTCGTCGGGTTCGGGGCGATGCTGCCGTTCCTCAGCACGTCGAAGTATTCGGGGTGGGTCGCCAATGCCCTCAACGGCGCTGACATCTCGTTGTTCATCGGCCTTCCCGTGGCAGGGGTCTTGTACTACCTGCTCGGCAAGTCGATCGACGTCGAGGCAGAGACACGGATTGCTGAGGCCGAAGCCGCGGAGCTGGAGGATTCGGCCCGCCAGCACATGCGGCCGGAGCGGACGCCTGACGATGTCGGGTGACCTCCCTGCCAGCACACCCTCCGACATGTATGCCGACGACCCCGCGGACGCATGGCAGACCGCCGAGGATATCCGCGCCGGTCGGGTCACCGCCGTGGAGGTGGTGACAGGGTCGCTGGAGTGCATCCACCGGCTTCAGCCGGCCCTCAACGCCGTCACCATCGCCTTCGACGAGCAGGCCCTCGCGGCTGCTCGCGCGGCCGATGAGGCGGTGCGCCGCGGAGGGCCGCTGCCTGCGCTGCTCGGCGCACCCGTCACGGTCAAGGACCACATCTGGATGACCGGTGCTCCCTCGACGAACGGCTCCCTCGCGCTGCGCGACTTCGTGCCTCCCGAGGACGCCGTACCAGTCGCCCGGCTGCGCGCGGCGGGGGCGATCATCGTGGGGAAGACGAACAACCCGGAGTTCTGCTACCGCGGGTTCACCGACAACCTCGTCTACGGCCTGACCCGCAACCCCTGGGACACCGAGCGGACGCCGGGGGGCTCGAGCGGCGGCGCGGCTGCCTCCGTCGCCGCGGGCGCGACGTCGATCGCGCTCGGTACGGACGGCGGCGGGTCCATCCGCATACCGGCCTCCTTCTGTGGTGTGGTGGGCCACAAGCCGACTTTCGGCCTGGTGCCGAAGGAGCCTGGCTTCAAGGGGTGGAAGACGTTGTCGGTCGACGGACCGCTCGCCCGTTCCGTGCGCGACGCCGCGCTGGTGCTTTCGGTGATCGCCGGCCCTGCGGCGGAGGACGACATGAGCTATCCAGGCCCGCCGGGAGCCGACTATCTTGCGACGGCGTCGGCTTCGGTGGGTGGTGATCTACGAGGACTGCGGGTCGCGTGGTCGGCCGATCTCGGCATGTTGCCCGTCGACCCCGACGTGCGCGCTGTCTTTGCTGAGGCGGTGCAGGTGTTTGCGGGCTTGGGCTGCGAGCTGGTCGAAGCGGCGCCGACGACTCCGCACCCGACACAGCTGTGGAACACCATCGCGCTCGCCGAAGGCTTCTCGTCGGAAGGGCCGCTCCTGGCCACCGCGCGCAGCCAGATGTCACCCGGGACGGCCCAGATCATCGAAGCAGGACGCGACACCACCGCCGGACAGTATGTCGACGCCCTCCACGACAAGGGCCGCTACACCCGGGCGTGGGCGGAGTTCTTCACCGGCTTCGACCTGCTGCTGACCCCGACCATGCAGCTGACCGCATTCGGTGTCGGGCTCGAGACGCCCGTAGCGATCGAAGGGCAACCGGTCGACCCGTTCTTCGACGACTGGTGCACGACCTGCCTGGCGGCGAATCTCACCGGCATGCCAGCGACGTCGGTGCCTGCCGGCTTCGACACCCAGGGCATGCCGGTTGGCCTGCAGGTGATGGGACCCCGGTGGGCCGATGCGCTCACCCTGCGCGCCGCCGCCGCGTTCGAGCAGGCCGTGCCGTGGCAGCAGTTCCGGCCGCCCATCTGAGCGACACGGAGAGATCCGATCCATCCGAGTACCCAAGGAGGTGTCAAGGCGTCCCGACCCGGCTGTACCGGTTCAGGCCTGGTAGGTGCCGACCAGGACGGCGCGACCGAGCGTCTTGAATGCCAGGTTGAAGGAGACGACGGCGGGGGAGGCGTCTGCCTCGACGCCGAGCGAGTCCTCGCCCACGGCGTGCACGACGAAGTAGTAGCGATGCGGGTGGTCGCCCCCGGGCGGTGCGGCCCCGGAGAACGCCTTGGCGCCGGTGTCACCGGCGATGTGGAAGGCGCCGTCCGGAAGTGAGTCGTCAGACTCGCCTGCGCCCGTGTCGAGGCTTGTCACGTCGGGCGGGATGTCGACGACAACCCAGTGCCAGAACCCCGACGGCGTCGGCGCGTCCGGGTCGAAGCAGGTCACGACATAGCTCTTCGTGCCCTGAGGCGCTCCAGACCAGGACAGCTGTGGCGACGTGTTGCCGTCGTCGGCGACGTGCGTCGACGGCAGCGTGGCGCCGTCGTCGATGTCGGTGCTGGTGACGGAAAACGAGGCGACCTGCGGAAGCTTGGCGTATGGGTCTTCGGCAATGGTGCGATCTAGGCTCATGAGCCCATCCTCGCGGGTCGGCCCGGGATCCGCCACGTGAGACTGGCAGCACCGACGCCTCCAGCGGTCCTACCGTGGGGGGCGTGCTCGAGGACCAGGCGACCCCGCTCTACCCCGCCGGTCTTCGCCTTGCGGGGCGCCGGGTGGTTGTTGTGGGGGGCGGGCGGGTCGCCCAGCGCAGGATCCCGTTCCTGCTCACAACCGGTGCCCGGGTGGAGGTCGTGTCACCCGTCACCACACCGGCGGTGGAGGGCCACGCTCGCGCCGGTGAGCTCGTCTGGCACCAGCGGCCGTACCGCCACGGTGACCTCGAGGCGGCCTGGTACGTCGTCGCCGCGACGGACCAGCCGGCAGTCAACCACGAGGTGTCCCTCGAAGCCGAGGCGGCACGCGTCTTCTGCGTGCGGAGCGACAACGCCAGCCAGGCCACCGCCTGGACTCCCGCGACCGGAAGGCACGGTCCGCTCACGGTCGCCGTCCTCGGCAGCCGCGACCCGAAGCGCTCCTCGTCGGTGCGCGACGAGATCATGGTGAGGCTGCGCAGCGGCGAGATCGCCGCACCCAAGGACCGACATCGGCGGCCGGGTGTCGTGCTCGTCGGGGGTGGCCCGGGTGACCCGGAGCTGATCACGGTGGCGGGACGCCGGGCGTTGCAGGAGGCCGACGTCGTGGTGGCCGACCGGCTGGCTCCCCGTGAGCTGCTCACCGAGCTCGCCCCTGACGTCGAGCTCATCGACGCCGCCAAGCTGCCTCGTGGCAGGGCGGCGAGCCAGGACGCCATCAACGCGCTGCTGATCGATCGGGCCAGGGCCGGCAAGAACGTGGTGCGCTTCAAGGGTGGCGACTCGTTCGTCTTCGGGCGCGGCTTCGAGGAGGCCCTCGCGTGCGCTCGCGCCGGGGTCGAGTGCCGGGTCGTTCCCGGAATCACCAGTGCCATCTCGGTGCCCGCACTCGCAGGTGTCCCGGTCACACACCGAGGAGTCGCGCACGAGTTCACGGTGGTGTCCGGACACCTGCCACCGGGGCACCCCGACTCGCTCGTCGGGTGGGAGGCGCTGGGCCGCCTGCGCGGCACGCTGGTGCTGCTCATGGCGGTGGAGAACCTGGCCGCCATCACCGACATACTGCTCGCCGCAGGTCGACCGGCTGCCACCGCTGCAGCTGTGGTGCAGGACGGTTCGTTGGCGTCTCAGCGAAGCCTCGTCACGACGCTGGAACGAGTCGCCGGCGAGGTCTCGCTCAGAGGGATCAGGCCACCGGCCGTCGTCGTCATCGGGGGGGTCGTCGAGGTCGCCAAGGCCCGGTAGCCAAGCCGGCTCGTGGCCGAAATGGCTGGCGATGGCTGGGCGACGCTGCGGCGCCGTCAGCGAGATAGGTTCGCGGGGTGGCACGCCTGATCCCGGTCGCGGACCCGAGCGACCCTCGGCTGGGGGACTACGTCAGCCTGCGAGATGCACAGCTCCGCCGCCACATCGAGGCCTCGGAGGGCCTGTTTGTGGCGGAGGGGGAAAGGGTGGTGCGCCGGGCGGTGGCCTCCGGTTATCCGGTCAGGTCATTCCTGATGACGAAGCGTTGGCTCGCGGGCCTGGAGGCTGAGCTCGTGTCGGCGGGGGAGGTGCCCTGCTTCGTGGTCACCGAGGAGGTCGCGGAGGCTGTCACCGGCTTCCACGTACACCGCGGCGCGCTGGCCTCACTCGAGCGCATCCCCCTTCCCAGCATCGAGGAGGTCATCACCGGCGCCAGGCGGATCGTGGTCCTCGAGGACATCGTCGACCACACCAACGTCGGTGCGATCTTCCGGTGCGCAGCGGCCCTCGGCATCGACGCCGTACTGGTCTCGCCTCGCTGCGCCGACCCGCTGTATCGACGTTCGATCAAAGTTTCGATGGGGGCGGTGTTCTCGCTACCCTGGACCCGGATGAGTCAGTGGTATGACGCCGTGCCCCAGCTGTCCGAGGCAGGTTTCACGACCGTCGCCCTGACGCCCAGTCCGGAGGCATATGACCTTGATCACCTGGCCGACGCGGCTCGAAACGGCGGCGTGTGCATGATCTTGGGCTCGGAGGGAACCGGACTCACACGTCGCTGGCTGGCCAGCGCCGACTTCCGTGTTCGGATTGACATGGCGAACGACATCGACTCACTCAACGTCGCGGCGGCTGCGGCCATCGCCTTCTACGCCACTCAGCGCCGTTAGCCCGATGACACCGCGAAGGGACGACCACGTGTCACCCCCACCCAAGCCCCTTGCTGCAGACCCGGTACGTGGACTGCGCGAGACGCTGGCGACCCTTCGTACCGCTCCGAACGCGTGCCGCTCCCTGCAGGACGTGTGTGACGCCCTCAGCGGTCTGCTCGGCTGCCAGCTCGTCGTACTCAACCTCGTCTCGGCGGACGGCATGCGGATCGTGGCAACATCAGGTCCAGGCGCCGGACACCCCAGACTCGGACGGCTGTCACAGGTCGACGACTGGCACCGGATGCTCGAGGCGTCCTTGCGGACAGGAGAGCTGCGCCTATGCCGTGACCCGCGCCCCTTCCTGGCCGAGAACCCACCTGACGACGACGAGAGCCAGGGCCTCCCACCGGTCGCCGACCAGCACTGGGGACCGCTCAGCGTCCTGATCGCCCCGATGTGGTCGTTCGAGGGTGATCTGGTGGGAGCGCTGACGCTGGAGGGAGCGGCCGGCCAGCTGCTGCCCGACGAGCTCATGCTGACCGTCCTTGAGATGTTCACCGCTCAGGTCGGTGCGGTCATCTGTCAGCAGCGGCTGGCCGAGCTTGCTGCCGCTGACCACCAGGCACTCACCCTGAGCGAGGAGCGCTACCGGCTCGCGTTCGACAACGCCCCGATCGGGATCGCCGAGTTCACCACCGGCCCTCAGGGCTTGCTGGTCGGCCGCATCAACCGGGCAGCGGCGCGCCTGTTCGGGGTCGACGCGCTCGAGGCGCGCGACCGTCGCGTCGACGAGGTCTTCGGTGTCGCTGAGGGCGAGCCACTCGGCCGGTTGATGGGGAGCATGCTCGGCGAGGGCCATCGCTCGCTGCGCGTCGAGCTGCCGTTTCTGCGCAGCGACGGCTCCCAGTTCTGGGGGCTGATGAAGGCGGCCATGCTGCCCACCGCGGCCGGCAGGGGCGGCATCGTCTGTCAAGTGCTCGACATCACAGAGTCCCGCACGGACGCGATGGCCTTGGCCGAGCGGGCTCAGCACGACCCGCTCACAGGACTGGCCAACCGATTCGTCGTCCTCAACCGGCTCGACGACGTCGTCCATCGGGCGGGGGAGGAAGGCACGACCGGCGCGCTGCTGTTCTGCGACCTCGACAACTTCAAGATCGTCAACGACGAGCAGGGCCACCTCGCCGGCGACCAGGTGCTCGCTGAGCTCGCGCACAGGATCGGATCGGTGGTCCGCGCGGACGACACGGCCAGCCGGTTCGGCGGGGACGAGTTCGTCATTGTCGCCTATCCGGCCAGCCTGACCGCGGCCACGAGGCTCGGCGACCGGGTGGCCGAGGCGCTGGCGGAGCCCATGGTGTTGAACGAGTCCGTCCTGCAGGTGACGGTCAGCATCGGAATCGCGGTCATCACTGGTGCCGTCGAGCCCGCCGAGGTGCTGCGTCGAGCCGACGCGGCCATGTATGAGGTCCGCTCACGTCAGCTCCGCCCCACCTTCGTCGTCGACACCGCCTAACCCGGCGCCTCACCTCCAGGCGGAGCGTCAGTCGGGAGCAGGTGGGCGGGCTCGATGGGCCAGGCGGCAGGGAACTGGGGCGCCATCCGCTCGGCCTCCTGGTAGAGCTTCTTGCGGTCTCGGGTCGCCAGCCGGTCCGCGAAGACGGTGCCCGCGAGGTGGTCGCTCTCGTGCTGGAGGCAGCGCGCCAGCAGACCCATGCCGGTGTGGCTGACGCTTGCCCCGTGCTGGTCCACCCCCTCGACCCGGGCGAAGTCGGGGCGTGGGCAGGAGACGAACGCCCCCGGCAGCGACAGGCAGCCCTCCTCGGCGTCCGCGAGCACCCGGTCGCGGCCTTCGGGAACCGTCAGGACCGGGTTGCACACGACTCCGCAGTGGCGCACGCCGTCGTCGTCGGGGCAGTCGAAAACGAAGACGCTGATCGACTCGCCGACCTGGTTGGCCGCGAGGCCGACTCCGTCCGCGGCGTACATGGTCGCGACCATGTCGGCGACCAATGCCTTCAGCATGTCGTCGAAGGAGGTGACCGCAGCGCATGGAGCATGCATCACCGGCGCGCCCCAACGGGTCATGGGCCGGACTGAGCCGCCACCAGGGAGATCGCTCACGCGGCCGACCGTATCGCAAACCCGCGAGGCGGCACCTGGGCCGAGGCATCGGTAGCCCCGACCGGTCGGCGGAGCCGTGGAGGCCTCAGTCGAACTGCCAGGACCGCTTCGACAGCCCGTACCAGAATCCGTCGATCACGGCCGTGCTGCGGGTCAGGTCGTCGAAGCTCGCACCAAGGCTTACGAAGAGCGGCGCGAAGTGCTCAGTGCGCGGATGGGCGAGCTGGGCGGCGGGGGCCCGATGCAGGAAGTCAATGAGACCGTCAAGGTCGCGGTGCTCGACCGCCCGCTCCGCCCAGTCGTCGAACTCGCTCGACCAGCTAGCCGCAGGTACGTCGCTCGGGCGGTGCAAGTCGATCAGGCCCAGGTTGTGCGTCGTGAAGCCACTGCCGAGAATCAGGACGCCTTCGTCACGCAGCGGTCTCAGCGCGCGTCCGATCTCGAAGAGCGCCATCGGGTCGAGCGTCGGCATGGAGATCTGGAGCGTGGGGATGTCGGCGTCCGGAAACATCTCGACGAGCGGCACGTAGGCACCGTGGTCGAGTCCACGGTTGGGCGCGTCGTGCACCGAGTGGCGGGCCGAGCCGAGCAGCTTGCGCACGGACGCGGCTAGCTCAGGGGCACCAGGGGCGGTGTAGGTCACCCGGTAGTAGCGCTCGGGAAATCCCCAGAAGTCATACGTCAACGGCATTGTGGTCACAGCGCCGAGCGTGAGCGGCGCCTCCTCCCAGTGCGCGGAGATGACGAGAATGGCCTTCGGGCGTGGCAGCCGGTCCGACCACCCTGCCAGCTGCCCGGTCCAGAGCCGGTCGTCGGCCAGGGGAGGGGCGCCGTGGCTCAGGTAGACCACCGGCATGGGCGAGTCGAGGCCCGCCGAGGCGGTGTCAGTCGTCATACCGCATCCTCGGTAGTAGTTGATGACTTAACTATACCGGCCGCGCTACCGTTGCGGCACGCTGCTACGTTGGCGGGCATGCCCACGATCCCTCCCGTGACCCTCAACAACGGTGTCGAGATTCCTCAGATCGGCTTCGGTGTCTTCCGCGTCCCCGACTCCGAGACCCAGCCGGCTGTCGCGTCCGCGCTGGAGGCCGGTTACCGCCACCTCGACACCGCGACGATCTACGACAATGAGTCGGCTGTTGGCAAGGCCGTCGCCGAGTCCGGGATCGACCGGCGGGACCTGTTCATCACGACGAAGTGCTGGAACTCCGACCAGGGTCTTGACGCGGCGCGAGCAGCGTTCGACGCCAGCACCGAGCGGCTCGGACTGGACTACCTCGACCTCTACCTCATCCACTGGCCCGCACCTGCCAACGACCTCTTCGTCGACACCTGGAAAACATTCGAGGCGTTGTACGCCGACGAGCGCGTCCGGGCGATCGGTGTCTCGAACTTCGAGCCCGCCCAGCTGCAACGGCTGCTCGACGAGACGCAGATCGTGCCGGCCGTCAACCAGATCGAGCTCCACCCCTGGCTGCAGCAGCAGGAGCTGCGCGCGTTCCACGCAGAGCACGGCATCGTCACCGAGGCCTGGAGCCCCCTGGCCGCCGGCGGCGACTACCTCGACGACCCCGCCATCGGCGCCATCGCCGCGAAGCACGCGGTGTCCCCGGCACGGGTGATGCTGCGGTGGCATCTCGACCTCGGCAACGTCGTCATCCCGAAGTCGGTCAACCCCACCAGGATGGCCGCCAACCTCGACCTGTTCCTCTTCCGGCTCGACGACGACGACCACGCCCAGATCTCGGCTCTCGACTCGGGCCAGCGGACCGGGCCCGACCCCGACAGCTTCAACGACGCCTGAACCCGACCTCGTCAGGTCAGCTGGTGGTACAGCGCGACCGTCTCGGCCGCGATCGCGCCCCAGTCGAACGTCGAGACGGCGCGCTCGCGTCCCGCCCGGCCCATTGCCCCGGCTGTCGAAGGGTCGCGCGCGAGCGAGTTGACCCGCTCGGCGAGCTCGGATTCGAACCGCGCGCCGTCGTCGGCGGTGTAGGGCACGAGCAGGCCGGTCTCCCCGTCGACGACCACCTCGGGAATCCCGCCGACCGCGCTCGCCACGACGGCGGTCTGGCACGCCATCGCCTCCAGGTTGACGATGCCTAGTGGCTCGTAGACGGAGGGGCAGAGGAAGGCCAGCGCGTGGGACAGCACCTGTCGCACGCTCTCCCGCGGCAGCATCTCGCTGACCACTATCACGCCGTCGCGCCCGGCCTGGAGCGTGGCGATGAGGTCGTCGGTCTCCGCCTTGAGCTCGGCGGTGTCAGCGGCGCCGGCGAGCAGCACGACCTGCACGTCCGAGTCGAAGGACCGGGCCGCCCTGAGCAGGTGCGGGACGCCCTTCTGTCGGGTGATCCGGCCGACGAACGTGACATAGGGGCGGGTCGGGTCGATGCCGAGCTCGTCGAGTACGTCGCTCGAGTTGTCGAAGTGGTAGAAGTCCGCGTCGATGCCGTTGTAGATGACGTGCACGTGGTCGTCGGGGATCTCGGGGTAGGACGCGAGGATGTCGTGCGCCATCCCGTGGCTTACGGCGATGACTGCGTCGGCGGCGAGGTATGCAGTTCGCTCAACCCACGACGACAGGCGGTAGCCGCCACCGAGCTGCTCGGCCTTCCAGGGGCGTAGCGGCTCCAGGGAGTGGGCGGTGGCGACGTGGGGGATGTCGTAGAGCAGCTTGCTCAGGTGTCCGGCCAGGTTGGCGTACCAAGTGTGCGAGTGCGCCAGGTCCGCCGTGCCGCACGCGGATGCCATGGCCACGTCGGTGGACACGATGTGCAACGCCGGGTTCGCCGCGGGGAACCTGCCGTCCTGCTCGGCGAAGGCGATGGCGCCCGGCCGCTCCGCGCCCATGCACAGCACGTCGAGGTCGACAAGGGTGCGCAGATGCCTGGCGAGGAAATCCACGTGGACGCCTGCGCCGCCGTACACCTCCGGCGGATACTCGCGAGTGAGCAGGGCGACGCGCATGGCAAGCACTGTAGTGGCCGCCCCCGACCCCGGCCGGACCTGCGTGAGCCAGCGAATCGGCCGGCCGGGGCCGAAACGCGGGACAGCGGGTGTCCGGTCGACGGTTCCGGTCTCGCCGTTGCTTGCGCGCTCTTGCCGGTGCTGCCACGATGCTTCGAAGAAGGGCAGCCGGCTCCCGGAGCGAGAGCGGCGAGATGGATGCGGAGGGCAGCCCCATGGCGGACATGCCGATGGCAGACATGCCGATAGCAGACATGGCGGTCATCCTGGGTGACCTTGCGCTCATCCTCGTCTTCGCCCGAGCAGTCGGCTGGCTGTTCTCACGGCTGGGGCAACCGGCCGTCATCGGCGAGATCCTGGCGGGTGTCTTGCTGGGTCCCAGCCTGCTGGATGGTGTCAGCGGCTGGTTGTTCCCCATGGACCAACGCGCCTTCCTTCTCATCCTGGCCAATATCGGGCTTGCGCTGTTCATGTTCATCGTCGGTCTCGAACTCGATGTCGGCCTGGTGCGCGGCCGGGGCAAAGTGGCAGGGTCGGTTTCGGTCAGCTCCATTGCCCTGCCGTTCGCGCTTGGTATCACGCTGGCGATGTGGCTGCCCAACGAGTACCACGCAGAATTCTGGCCGTTCGCTCTGTTCATCGGCGCGGCCATGTCGGTTACCGCCTTCCCCGTGCTTGCACGCATCCTGACGGAGCGCAACATGCATCGCACGGAGACCGGTGCTCTCGCGCTGGCTTGCGCGGCGGTGGACGACGTGCTGGCGTGGACGCTGCTCGCATTCGTCATCGCGATCAGCCACAAGGCAGGAGTTGCACGGCATGGTCCGTCGTGGCTGGTCGTGTTGGCCATTCCGTTCGCGGTGTTCGTCCTCGTGTTCGTACGGCCACAGCTGGATCGCCTCACCAGGGCCTATGAGCGGGCGGGAAGGCTCACACCTGGAATCCTCGCGGTGGTCCTGATCGGCCTCCTGCTGTCTGCTGCGATGACAGATTTCCTGGGCATCCACTTCATCTTCGGTGCGTTCCTGTTCGGGGCGGTGATGCCACGCGTCGACGCTGCCAAACTTCGCCACGAGATCCTCGTGCGTCTCGAACAGATCAGCGTTCTGCTGTTGCTGCCGGTCTTTTTCCTGGTTTCAGGCCTCATGGTGAACGTCCGTGGACTCACGGGCGAGCGGCTCCTTCAGCTACTGCTCATTCTCTTGGCTGCCATCACCGGCAAGTACGTCGGGGCGTACGTGGGTGCCCGGCTCGGCGGTGTGCGACCCTGGCAGGCGCGGTCAGTGGGCATCTTGATGAACACGCGTGGGCTCACCGAACTCGTCATCCTCAACGTCGGACACAGCCCCCAGGTACATCTCATCGGGGACGACCTGTTCACCATGCTCGTCATCATGGCCCTGGTCACGACCATGATGACGGGCCCCTTGCTGCGTCGGGCCTATCCCGACCGGCGAGTCGCGCGCGACGTGGCGGAGGCCGAGCGGGCGGCTCTCGGGCTTGAGGGCGTCGGCTTCAGGGTCCTTGTCGTCGCTGCGGACGCGGAGACCACTGCTCACCGGTTCGGGCTTGCCTTGGACGTCGTTGCCGACGAGCGGCCGGCGGAGATCGTCTTGTCGAGCATCCAGCCGTTCGGACCTACCCGTCTCGAGGTGGGCAGCGGGCTCAGCGAAGAGTTGTCGGCCATGACCGACTCGATGACAAGCCTCGAGCAACTGGTTCACCGAGGGGCGCACGAGCAGGTGACCGTGAACGTGCTCACTCGCTTCAGCAACGACGTTGTCGCCGACTTGTTGGCCCAGATCGACGCGATGAACCCGGATGTCGTCCTGGTAGGGGCACGGGACCGGGTTGCGGACGCGGTCACATCCGATGCATCGTCTCGGGTAATGATCGTTCACGACACCTGGTCCGCTCAGCCGGCCCCGTCGACCGTCCAAGTGACGTGGGGGGGCGGGGCAGACGACGACGCGGCTGTTGTGCTAGCCCTGCGCATCGCCTCCTACTCCATGGTCCCGCTCGTGGTGGAGGCCACCGGTGGTGTCTCGCAGCGGCGGACGGCCGCATTGGTCGAGCGAATGACCCGCAGAGGTGTCCTGGTGGCCGAGGTGGCGGTGGGCACCGGCCCCCGGTGGCGGCTCGGTGGCGTCTCGCAGACTGGTGCCGATCTCACGGTCCGGGCGGCGCCGGCCGCAGAGCCGGTGGACTGGGCAACGGTACGAGTCGCACAGCCCCGCAGCGTTCCCGCGGGCCAGCCCAGCGAGTAGGTCGTCAGCGCCGCCCCACCCTGACGACAACCGACGGCAGTTCGAGACGCAAACCCGGAATCAGGTCAACGGTCTGGTCCGTGCCTATGTCGAACCTGCGGCCGTCGGGCAGGGTGCCCACCCAGGCACGACCGGTAAGGTTCTCGAGTCCCCATCGGCGCGCATCTGACGGGTGCCGCCTGACCCGCGCGAAGTCCTGAACCTCGTCCTCGGACGAGGGAGCGTCGGTAGGCCGGATCCGCGTGAAGGAACTCACGACGAGGCGTCGTCGCCCCAGGTGAAGCAGCAGCGGTTGGCTCATCTGCCTATGACAGCGAGCACACTGCTGGGTCGACTTCTCCTCATCGACAAAGTTCGTGGCTTGACAGTACTCACACTGCACCATCGCATCTCGTAGCCGACCGAGGTGCTTGATCCATTCGCTCTCAGTGACTCGGGAGGTCGGATCGTGGAGGCCCTCGGTGAAGGCTCGCGTGAACGCCTCCCGGAGAAATGCCGGATAGATCTCCCAGTACGCCTTAACCAGTTGTGACGTCGGGCGGTTTGATGTGTCCTCTGGATCGAACGCAAAGAGTGGATCGGTGCCGAAGTGCCGGTGGAGCCAGGCGCCGTCTCGCAGGCCCGCGTCGGTGCGCTCACCGTCGAGCGGATGCCCCATACACAACGCATAGAAAAGTAGTACGGCCAGCGAATGGCGGTCACTATCACTGTTGGGCATTGTCCGGAAAGTAGTGTCGCGCACAAGCTCCGGGGCCATGAAGAAGGGGGTGCCGAGCACGCGGCCGTTGTCGTTGTCGATGTCGACGTTGTCATTGTCGCAAATCCTGACATCGCCGTTGGCCGGGTCGAAGGCTACGTTGCCGAAACTGATGTCCCGGTAGCACAGCCCACGGGCGTGCAGCCGCAAGAAGCTGTCTGCGAGTAGGCGGCAGATGGAGGTGATTACCGCAAAAGACGTGTCAAGCCGCTGACCATCTGGGCGCTTCCCCGAGATGAGATAGCTCATTTCGACGAAGCGGGCCTCCTTGAGCGGCATGACGTAACCGAAGCCTGGATCTCCGGGAACGTGCGCGAGACTCAACGGCCACAGGAACCGGGGGTGCGGTGCCCCGAGCTCGACCAACCGGGTGAGCGCCGACTTCTGCTCTGGGGTGGCGCAGCGCGGCTTGTACCACTTGAGTGCCAGCAGGCGACCCTCGCCGCGTTCGACGGCATACACATAACCTTGTCCGCCTTGCCCGAGTTCACGGACAACGCGCGCGGACCCCAGCATGCCCAGATCGATCTCGGTTCCACTCCGAAGGAGCATGAATCATCCTTTCGGACGGTCCGTCATCCGCACATGATCCGCCGTCTGCTCCGCGATGGCAACTGGATTGGGGCACGACCGCGGATCATTCAGGGAGTAGGCTGCCTGTCGCACGGGCCAAACGAGCCGCAGCGAGGTCTCATGAGTGATCGCCTAGGGGGCGAGGTGGGCCGTAAGCCACTGCACTTCTTCTTCGTTCTCGACGTCTCGGGTTCGATGCAACGCGGCGGGCGCATTCAAGCCTTGAATAACGCAATCCGCGAGGTCGTTCCGCACCTTCGGGACGAGGCACTCGCCAACCCCCACGCGCAGCTGTACGTTCAAGTACTTGCCTTCGCCACTGAGGCTCGATGGGTGTTGGACCGCCCAACACCCATCGAAGAGTTCAGATGGCGCGGTGTCGATGCGATTCCGCAGGGTTTCACCGAGCTGGGACTTGCCCTGCGCGAGCTCGCGCGCTGCATGCGAGAGCTAGCGAAGGCCGGGCGCGGCTTTCCGCCGGCAATCATTCTCGTATCGGACGGCCAGCCAACCCACACGGCAGGTCCTCACTTCGCAACGGGGCTTCAAGAGCTCATGGCCGAGTCGTGGGGGCGAGCCGCGGTCCGGTTGGCGCTCGGGGTGGGCAGGGATGCGGACATGCAGTCTTTGCGGCGCTTCGTCGGGAGAGAGGATGTGCCGCTCGTCCGGGCCGACAATCCCCAGCAGTTGACGGAGTTCCTGGTCTGGGCGTCAAGAGCGGCCAGCAGGGGTTCGTCCATGCCTGTCGTCGGCGAGACCGGGATCACGTTCACGACGCCCGAAGTCACGACCGGCGACCCCATCTGGGGCCGCATCCAGCCATGACGTCCGCTGCGACTCACCGGTGGAAGGCGATCGCCGCGAGTTGCACAGGCGCCTCCCATGAAGCCGCGGGGACCGCGAACCAAGACGCGTACGCGACTCTTGCGGTGGGCAACGTCACCGCTGTGGCTGTTGCAGACGGCCACGGCCACCGCTCTCACTTTCGGAGCCGTCACGGGGCGCGCTTGGCTGTCGACTTGGCGGTTGGTCTCATGGCTGAGGCTGCCCGCCTGGCCGACGGCCCCCAAGCCTTGCATGAACAGCTCCACGAGCGGGTCAAGCCCCAGCTGCTCCGCGACTGGCGGCGAGAAGTCCTCGACCACGCCGACTCGGTCCCGTTCTCCGATGATGCGAATGAGAAGCTGGTGGGCTCCGGCGACGAAGCGGTGCTGCGCACCTACGGTACGACTCTGATCGCGCTGGTGGGCACTCCAATCGCCATGGGCTTCGCTCAGATCGGTGATGGCGATGCCGTTGCCGTGTTCGCCGACGGTGAGGTGATCCGGCCGCTACCGGAGGACCCCAAGCTTGATGGGATCCATACCACGTCACTGTCTCAGGCCGACGCAGGCGATTCGCTGCGGATCAGCGTGCTGGATCTCAGCGGACGGCATCTCATGCTCGGGCTCGCCGTCACTGACGGATTCGCCGCTCCACAGCTTGACGGCGTTGGCTGGTGGCGGCAGGTGGGCGATGAACTGGCGGTCCATCTCCAGGAGCGGGGATCTGGGTGGATCTGCGAGAAGCTGCCGGGCTGGCTGGCGGAACCGGCGCAGACCGGCGGCGACGACACCACGATGGGGCTCCTGCTGAACCACGCGGATAGCCTGCTGGAGGCCACGGCTTGAACCCTTTGACGCGGGCGACGTTCCGTAACCAAGCCCGCCGCCCCACCCGGCAAAGACTGTTCGCCGCTCGATCGGGGGTCCCAGAAGACAGCGTCCGCGTGTAGTGTTCGGCTGAACGTCGAGCGTGGGAGGCGCCTATGGGATCCGTGTCAGACGAGACAGTCGCTCCCATTCCCGGGCGGGCATACCTGCCTGCGAGCGGTGCCGGCGATCTCACCGAGGAGTTGCTCGGGTCGAACTCGTGGACCGACGCGATGGTACAGCAGGCAGGTATCCCGATCGTCGACAGCCCCTTCGTGACCATCGGGGGCGGCATGGGCAGTTTTGTGACCTGCGACTACCTCCGCATCGCGGGCGTACCCACATCGAACATCCGGGTGCTCTCGGCGCTGGACCGTCCATGGCAGACCTACGAATACCTGACCCGGGTCTCCCAGATCCCGCGTCGTGAACGGCTTCGCTCGGATTCGGCTTCCCGGCCGGACAATATCTGGGGGTTCCCGTCCTATGCGGTGTCCGAAGCGATCGCCACGCGTCGGCTCACTGCTCTGTGGCAGGTTTTCGTCGAACCGATCTTCGCCGACTACTGGACCCCCAAGGCCGGCCAGGTCTTCGAGAGCCTCGAGCGGGAGGCGCGCCGGATCCGCTACTTCGAGATGCTGACCAAGGGGCTCGTCCGAGTGGTGCGCCGAAGGGAAGGCGGGGGCTATTTCTCCATTGTGACGCCACCGGAGGGAGCGGCTGCCACCAAACGCGTGGCATACCGGTCGCAGTATGTCCACGTGGCCGTCGGCTACCCGGGACTGCGCTTCCTGCCTGACCTGCAGGAGTACCGGACCCGCCACAACGACTATCACCGGGTCGTCAACGCGTACGAACCACACGAACAGGTCTACGACAGGTTGCTGTCGCGTCCATGTGTGGTGGTTGTCCGCGGCGGCGGCATCGTGGCTTCGCGCGTGCTGCAGCGACTCATGGATGACCGCCTCAAGGGCGGCGCGCAGACGCAGATCTTCCACGTCTTCCGCACCTTTGTGACGGGTGCGAATGACGGCGCCGGAAGCGAGCGGCCTCGTGTCTTCATGCGTCGCAAGGGCGGGGATGGCTGGGCCTATCAAGGCTTCAACTATCCCAAGTCCGTTTGGGGCGGACAGCTCAAACAGCGGATGCGGCGCCTGGAGGGTGAAGACCGGGCCGCCTTGTACAAGGTGATCGGCGGCACCAACACGCCATACCGCCATCTTTGGCAGGAGCAGATGGCCCAAGGCCGTGGCGAGGGCTGGTACCAGACATTGACCGGGAAGGTGCTCGAACTGGTGCCCCGCGACGACAAGGTGGTCACGAGGATCTCCACGCAGCAGGGCACCTTGGAGCTACCGGCCGACTTCGTGATCGACTGTACCGGCCTCGAAGCCGACATCGCCGAGCACCGGTTACTCGGAGACCTGCTGGAGCACTCCGGCGCCGGTCGCAACCCGATCGGCCGCCTCGACGTTGAGCGGTCCTTCGAGTTGAGGGGGACTCGCAGCGGGAACGGCGCAATGTACGCCTCTGGGGCAAGCACACTCGGCGGCTACTTCCCCGGCGTCGACACCTTCCTCGGCCTACAGATCGCAGCGCAGGAGATCGCCGACGATCTGGCCAAGCGGGGGTTCTGCCGACGGATCGGTCCCGGGCGTTCGATCCTGCACTGGTTCAAATGGCTTCGCGGAACGACGATCTGAGGGGCTAGCGTGCTGCCAACACTGTTCGGACGGATTCAGACCCGCATCTTCTCGCTCGGTGTCATTGGGGGCTTGGCGACCCTCATCATCACCCCCGTGCTTCCCGACGACCCGACGTACCGGGTCACGTTTCTCGTACTGCTGAGCGTCGTGGTCGTCGGGATCGTTTGGGAGTTCATCTACCACGCCCTGCAGCAGTTCCGATGGGAGAAGGACTGGCCAACGCTCTTCGGCCTCCTCACCGCGATCAACGAAGGCGCCCTGATCTGGCTGCTGTTGGACCGAGGACTTATCCCGGGGATCGAGGAACCGCCCACGTTCGCGACATTTGTTGTCGACTTCCTCGTGGTCTGGGTGACGACCTGGATCTGGGTGAACGGGCCGATGCGCGTGCCCTTCATCAGGTGGCGTTTCCGCGGTGGGAGGCTGGTCTTATGATGGTTCCCGACGACGCTGAGGTTGCCGGTCTGTCGCCTGGGAGCCGTCTATCCGACGCCGCCTGCATACCGCACCCGGGCGAAGGGCTCGTGGGGCGATGGGGTGACGTCCTGCTCGTGATCGGGGACGCGGACGACGCGGTCGTCCCGCTGCTGCTGCGACACTGCGAGGCGGTGGCGGAAGCCGGTGGTGACGGTCGGATGCTGAGCAGACGTCTCGCCGGCTTCCTCACCACATATGAACAGGAGCTGCCAGCCTTCGTCGCCGCTGCTCCAGTAGCGACTGGCTTGGCGGTGTTCGTCCAGGGTGCAGCTCAGGTGGTCGTCGGAGAGGAGTTCACCGTTTCCGGCGCCGCATCGCTTGCCTGGGTCGATCGGCTGATCCCTTGGCCGGTGGCCACGCTCACCATGAGCGCAGGAGTTGCGACTGAACCAGGCGGGGGGCCGTACAACCTGCAGCGCGGCGTCGTGCCCGGCGCCGGTCTGACATTGCAGGGTCAATCCCACGACGCTGCCCCAGTCGATGCGGGGCAGGGCGGCGCCGAGGAACCAGCGGACGAGGCCAGACACGACGGGACGCCCGAGGAGGTAGGAGGGCTGGACCGTCCGGAGCCCGCATTCACCCCGTCTCCGGACCGGTGGCCGGGGCAAGGTGATGAGCCGCCGGCCTTCGAGTCGGTTGTGATGGACCTGAACGCGCCGGAAGTGGACGAGGAGAGCCCACGCAAACCGCTGCCCGTCGCGTCGAAGGTTTCACGTCAAGCGCCGGAATCCAAGGGTCCGGTTGTCCACGGGGTGTATTGCAAGAACAACCACTTCAACGACCCAGGCGTCCTGTTCTGCGCCGTCTGCGGCATCAACATGGTTCAGCAGACGCCTGTTCTGACGGAGGGTCCCCGCCCGCCCCTCGGGGTGCTGCTGCTCGATGACGGGTCCGCGTTCCAGCTCGACTCCGACTACGTGCTGGGTCGTGAGCCGATGCACGACGACGACGTACGGGCTGGACGACTGCGCGGAATCATGCTCAGCGACCCGGACAAGTCGGTATCGCGTGCGCACGCACGCATCGAGCTCCGACAATGGGACGTCGTGCTGATCGACAACAGCTCGGCGAACGGCACGTACGTCGCCGCAGAGGACGACCCTCACTGGACGCCCCTGCCACCCGGAACACCGCACAGTCTGCGCTCGGGGAACCGCATTCGGCTGGGAAGCCGGACACTCGTGTTCAACTCCTATCGCGGGGAGTGAAACTACCAGTCGCACAGGAGGGCCAGAGATGGAGAGCATCGCCGACTACGAGTTCGTCCGCTTGCTTGGAGAGGCGAACTACGGTGACTTCTACCTCGCGAAGACGCCACCGCGGCTTCCCGTCGACGATGAGTTCGTGGTCGTCAAGGTGGCCACTGGCCTGGCGTCGGACGACGCCTTCCGTCGTGCCACCCGCGAGTTGCGTCACTTCGCGCTCGTCAGCTCACCGAAACTGGTCACGATCTTCGATGCTGGACGCCAAGGCAGCACGTTTTACTACGCGATGGAGTACCTACCGCTCGGCTCGCTCGGGAAGCCGGCACGTCCGCTGACCCGGGAGGAAACGCGAGGGGCTGTCGCCGACGCCGCGGACGCCGCGCACGCTTTGCACGAGCATGGAATTGCGCATCGCGATATCAAGCCGGGCAACATACTGCTGCATGCTGACGGCGCGAAGCTGTCCGATCTCGGACTCTCGCAGCTCTTGTCGCCAGGTCTGGTCATGACCGGGCTGGGAAGTATCGGAGTCGAGTTCACTGACCCAGCAATCCTCGTCGGAGGAGAGGCCTCACGGGCCACCGATATCTGGGCGCTCGGCGCGGTCCTCCACCGGGCTCTCACCGGCTTCAGCCTCTACGGCGAGCTGCCGAGTCGTGAGCCCCTGCTCCTTGTGCGCGCAATCCTCGCCTCGTCGCCTGAGCCACATTCGTCGCTGAGTGCGGAGGAGGCAGACGTCGTTCGCGCCTGCATCGCCGGCGACCCGATGGACCGCCCCAGCACCGCCGAGGAGGTGGCGAAGCGCATCCGCGCGCTCATCTAGGAAGTCCCCTGCGGCTCTTACGGCCCCGTAACCTTGGGGTGGTCGTAGAAGCTCTCGAAATATTGCAGGAGTTGGCCGTCGGCGGCGCGCCGTCCACCGAGGTCCTGTGTCCGCGCTGACAGAAGCCCCCAAGCGCCCGTATCATTTTCGCTGGTCCAGAACAGACGCGTGTTACCGCGAAGTTGCGAGATGTACAGGGGGCCTCGTGTGTTCTCATCTTTCCAGCGCAGCGAACGATCGGCTCCCCTGCCATACCTAATATAGGCTGTATTGTCTTTCTCTAGGTAACCAAAGTTCTGAGTAATATTGACGTCGCGACATATTGTCTGCTCCCTTTCCCCCTCGAACGTGGTGAATGCGGGGCGACAATTAGAGGTGCTCTTTTGTGAATCAGTCAGAAATCTATCTGCGAATCCTTGCAGGTTACTGTCTGTGAACGGAGCTGGCAGCCTAAACTTGGAATCGCCGATGTCCGCAAGGAGTTGACTCGCCACGTCTTGCGTGAGCGGGTGGGAGGCAGAATCTTCTGCGATGAAGATGGCCGCCCCAGGATGTGTTCGGTCGACATCGTAGAGGGTCAGGTTCACCTCGTCTTTGCCGTCGTTCTTGACTCTCCCGCTACCGGTATACTCCATATAGTAGAAGTGCCAATTTTCCTGGTCCGTCTGTTGGTCCGTGACTATTGTACCCTTGGGCGGCCTGATAACTATGCGTGGAGGCTCTTGGTTCGTTTGGATCTGCGGATCGTTAGCGGTTAGCCGCAGATCAAAGGGGCCATTGAGAGTGTCCGACAATTTGCAATTGTATTCTGCGTATTTCCCACCGGGAATGCTCGCATCGCCACAGACAGCCAGGGCGCTTGAGAGTTTATCGCCGAAATGGCCAAATACATCAGGGTCCGCAACCGAAGCCACCGGTACTTCGTTCCCGGCGGACGTCCGCGTCCCCACGAAATAGCCAACGCCGGCTAGCAAGACTGCGATGACGGCGGCGGCCGCTACCAGCGGCCAGAACTGACGTTTATTTGAACTGTCGTTGTCACCGATGGGTTGCCCCCCGGCCCTGCGGCCGTCCGTTGGGCCCGAGTCGTGGGGCTCGCCCCGGTCGGGCGGTGGGTCGACGACGCCAGCCCCGTTGCCTTGCTTGGTCAGGTTGCTTTCGTCGGAGGGCGTGCCCCTCGTCTCGTCAGCTGTATTGGTGACCTCGGCGCCTTGATCTAGTACGGGGACAGATGTGGCGCCGGTCGCTGTTGCGGATGGCGGGAACTGTGTGGACGGTGGCACCCAGGTCCCGGGGACCAGGGCACCAGGCAGTAGGTCGGCAGCGTAGCCGAGGACTGCGCAGGCCCAATACGCACTTTCGGCGTCACCGCCGCGGCGCTGCGCCAGGGCTTCCGCCACGTCGGCTGTCGCCGCTGCGGGCTCGGCCCCTTGATCGAGCAGCGTCTTGAGGCGCTCGAGGGAACCGAATCGCACGGCATCGACCAAGAGGTTGACGTCGCCCGGAGGCGCGCTTCCTTCGTCGAGGAAGTCGTCCAGCGTCGCGCGCAGGCCGTCTGCATCCTCCAGGACGCGCGTGCCATAGCGTTTGACGAGTGTCCGCAACTCGGACGGCAGTTCAGTCACTTCCATCACCTCGAAGATCGCACGTGCGTCACGCTGGGTTCCGGTCGTCGGCCCTACCGTCACTGATTATGCACCGCCTTGCAATCGTTCGGGGCCAAGTAGCGTCTCCAGTTCCGCGGAGTCGGCTGGGGCGTTCGCGGCGGCTCTCTCACCGGATTTCCGCCTGGCACGCGTTAGCCCGCGAATCGGCCGCCCGAGGGGCTAGACGATGGGCAGCCGGTGTTCGTCGAGTGTGGTGGTGACGCGGGGACAGTAAGGTCTCAGCATGGCCGGACCGAAGGTTTTGGGGATCGTCCTCGCAGGCGGCGAAGGCAAGCGGCTGATGCCTCTGACGCTCGACCGTGCCAAGCCGGCGGTACCGTTCGGCGGCAGCTACCGGCTGATCGACTTCGCCCTGTCCAACCTCGTCAACGCCGGCTTCCTGCGGCTGTGTGTCCTGACGCAGTACAAGTCGCACTCGCTCGACCAGCACATCTCCTTCACCTGGCGGATGTCGACCCTGCTCGGCAACTACGTGACGCCGGTGCCAGCCCAGCAGCGGCTCGGCAAGCAGTGGTTCCTCGGCAGCGCCGACGCCATTTACCAGTCGATGAACCTCATCGTCGATGAGCGGCCAGACATCATCGTGGTCTTCGGCGCCGACCACGTCTACCGGATGGACGCCTCGCAGATGGTCGCCGCTCACGTCGAGTCCGGGGCCAGCGTCTCCGTGGCGGGGATCCGGGTGCCGCGCCGTGAGGCGGACCAGTTCGGCGTCATCAAGACCGCCGAGGACGGCGTCCGGGTCGCCGACTTCCTCGAGAAGCCGGTCGACCCGCCCGGGCTCGTCGACAGCCCCAACGAGTCCTTCGCGTCGATGGGCAACTACGTGTTCACCGCTGACGCTCTGGTCGATGCGCTCAGGCGCGACGCCGCCGACGACGAATCCCGCCACGACATGGGTGGCGACATCATCCCGATGCTGGTGGGAGACAACGAGGCGGCCGTCTACGACTTCAAGCGCAACGACGTACGCGGCTCAACCGACCGCGACCGCGACTACTGGCGTGATGTGGGGACCCTGTCGTCCTATCACGAGGCCCACCTCGACCTCGTCGCCGTCGAGCCGCCGTTCAACCTTTACAACACGAACTGGCCGATCTTCACGTCGCACCCGCAGCTTCCAGGTGCGAAGTTCGTCGAGTCGGCCTCCGCCGACGACTCCATCGTCGCAGCGGGATCCATCGTGTCCGGTGCCTCGATCAGCAGCTCCGTCCTCGGTCACAACGTGTACGTCGCCACGGCAGCCGAGGTCGACCGCAGCGTGATCATGGACAACGTGAAGATCGGACCGGGCGCCCGGGTGATCAACGCGATCATCGACAAGAACGTGGTGGTTCCCGACGGTGTCGAGATCGGCGTGGACGCCGACCAGGACCGCGAGGCCGGCTTCACCGTCACCGGTGAGGGCATCACGGTGCTCGGCAAGGGCCACCCGGTCCCCGGCGACTACACCGGCGCCGGCTGAGGCGCAGCGAGCGGACGATGAAGGACGGCTCCTCGCTGCCGGTGTCCGTGGCGGCCGGCAACCCTGTCACGGCCGAGGTCGGCGCCGACATCCTGCGGCTTGGAGGCTCGGCCGCCGACGCCGCGGTGGCCATGGTGCTCGCGTCCTGTGTCGCCGAGACCGTCTTCACCGGGCTCGGAGGCGGTGGCTTCGCGACCTACTACGACGCCTCGACCGGCTCGACGCATTGTCTGGACTTCTTCGTGGCCGTGCCCGGGCTCGGCGGCAGACGGTCGGTGCCTCCGCTCGAGATCGCGATCGACTTCGGTGGCCAGCTCGTGCCGTACGCCGTCGGGGCATCCACCGTCGCGGTGCCGGGCGTGCCCGCCGGAGTCGCGGCCCTGCACGCACGGTGGGGTCGACTCACCTGGAGCGATGTCGTGGCGCCGGCGCTGCACCATGCCAGCAAGGGCGTCTCCTTCGCGCCGCTGCACTCCAAAGTGCTCGCCACCGTCGCGCCGGCGATGCTGATCGGCGAGGGGCAACACGTCTATGCCCCGGACGGCCAGGTGCTCCCCGGCGGGGCCACCTTGTTCCACCCGGGCCTCGACACGGCCCTGCGCGTGCTCTCCGACGAGGGGGCCGAGGCGTTCTACACCGGCCGGATCGCCGAATCGATGGTGGCGGCGGTCGGGGAGCAGGGCGACCTCGGCCACCCGGACCTGGCGGCCTACCGGGTCGTGGAGTCGCGACCCCGCTCGGCGGCGCTCGGCAGCGTCGAGGTGCAGGCCCGAGGCGACGATCTGGACGACCTGCTGGGCACGGCCGAGCGGCTTCGTCTGGTCGACGACGTGGCCGAGCAGGCGTGCGAGCTCGTCGCGGCGCTGCGCGCTCGGCCCCGGCGCGGTGACACCACGAGCGTTGCCGTCGCCGATGCAGACGGCAACGCCTGCACGGCCACGACGAGCCTGGGCCTGGCATCGGGCATCTGGCTCACGGACCTCGGCATCCACCTGAACTCGATGATGGGCGAAGGTGAGCTCGTCCGCGGTGACGAGGTGCCCGGTGCGCGGATGGGTTCGATGATGTCGCCGCTCGTCATACTCGACGACGCACGCCCGGTGCTGGTGGGCGGCGCCGCCGGCGGCAGCCGGATCCGTTCCGCCCTGCTCCAGGTGCTCGTCAACGTCGTGCACCACGACATGTCCGTCCCGGAGGCCATCGAGGCGCCCCGGCTCAACCCCGTCCCCGGTCGGGTGCACCTCGAGCCCGGCTTCCCGCGGTACGTCGTCGACAGGTTGGCAGAGCAGGACGAGGTCGTGCTCTGGCCGGCGCTGGACTCATACTTCGGCGGGGTAGCGGCGATCGGACCGGGTGGGCCGGGTGCCGACCGGCGACGTGGCGGGGATGCTCGCAGGATTGGCAGGGCCGTCTCATAAGGTGGCGCCATGTCCAACTCGAGGCGCCCCAAGAACCCGCAGCTGGGCCGGCCGCAACAGCAGGCCAAGGGGACCCCGCTGATCGTCGCCCTGGTCGTGTTGCTCTGCATCGGCGGGGTGGTCGCCATCGCGGTGACGCTGAGCGGCAGTAACTCCGGCACGTCGGCAGGGACCAGCCCGACCGGGTCAGCAGCCGACTCGTCGGCCGCTCCCAGCTCGGCTGCAACCTCGTCGATCCCGGGGCTCAGTTGCACAGCCGCGCCGGCGGTCCCGGGGAGCCCGCAGCAGTTCAGCTCGCCACCAGACCCGTCGCTCGCGCAGAGCTCGACGTGGGTCGCTACGGTGAAGACGAACTGCGGCACGATCGAGCTGAAGCTGGACGGGGCAAGGGCCCCGCAGACCGTCGCATCCTTCATCTTCCTTGCCCAGAAGGGCTTTTTCGCCAACAGCCCTTGCCAACGGCTGACCACGTCAGGCATCTTCGTGCTGCAGTGCGGCGATCCGACTGGCTCGGGCTCGGGTGACCCCGGATATGGCTACGGAATCGAGAACGCCCCACCGAACGGGGACTATCCGACGGGGACACTGGCCATGGCTAGGACCAGCGACCCCAACACCAACGGCAGCCAGTTCTTCATCGTCTACAAGGACACCCAACTCCCGACCACGGGCGGCGGATACTCGATCTTCGGGGAGGTCACTCGGGGCCTCGACATCGTCGACAAGCTGGCCCAGCAAGGTGTGACAGGTGGCGGCGCGGACGGTGCGCCGGCGCAGCCGATCAGCATTCTCGGCGTCTCCGTGGCGAAGAAGTAGGTGGGCGGCGTGTCAGTTGACATGGTGTTCCGGGGTGGACCCGTCTTCGGGGCGCCGGCAGGCTCGGCCGTGGCCGTGAGTGGAGGTGTGATCGTCGCGGTGGCCGCGGACGGTGTACCCGACCTGATCGGGTCCGACACGGACGTCGTGGACCTCGACGGCCGCTTGCTCATCCCGGGGTTCTGCGATGCGCATATCCATCCCGTGCAGGGCGGACTGGTCCAACTCAGCTGCGACCTTTCGACGTACGACGCCGAGGCCGCCTATGTCGAGGCGGTGCGCAACTACGCCGCGGCCCAACCTGACCTGGAGTGGATTCAGGGAGCCGGGTGGATGATGGCTGCCTTCCCAGGCGGCCTGCCGACGAAGGGGGCCCTCGACGCGGTCGTGCCCGATCGGCCGGTGTACCTGCCCAACCGGGATCACCATGGCGCCTGGGTCAACTCCAGGGCGCTGGAGCTGGCCGGCATCACGCGCGACACGAGCGACCCGATCGACGGCAGGGTCGAGCGAGACGCCGACGGCACGCCCACGGGCATGCTCCACGAAGGCGCCATGGGGCTGGTCGGCCGGATGCTCCCGACCGCCACCCAAGACCAGCAGGAGACCGCCCTGCTGACGGCTCAGGCGCATCTGCACTCGCTCGGCATCACCGCTTGGCAGGACGCGATCCTCGGCTCCCACTCCAACATCGTCGACGCGTCGTCGGCGTACCAGTCCTGCGCTGAGTCCGGAGAGCTGACGGCGAAGGTCGTGGGTGCGCTGTGGTGGGACCGCCATCGCGGCAACGACCAGATACCCGAGCTCGTCGAACGCCGTCGACGGTTCTCCCAGGGGCGGTTCCAGGCGACATCGGTCAAGATCATGCAGGACGGGGTGGCCGAGAACTTCACAGCGGGTATGACGTCGCCCTATCTCGACCCGTGCGGGCATCCCACCGGCAACAGTGGCTTGTCGATGGTCGACCCGGTCGAGCTCCGCGACCACGTGACGCAGCTGGACCGTGCGGGCTTCCAGGTGCATGTGCACGCGATCGGCGACCGCGCCGTGCGGGAGGCTCTCGACGCGTTCGAGGCCGCGCGCCGCGCCAACGGGCCGAACGACCGGCGCCACCACATCGCCCACATCCAGGTGATCCATCCCGACGACGTCCCCCGCTTCGCCGAGCTCGACGTCGTGGCCAACATGCAGCCGCTGTGGGCCACGCACGAGGAGCAGATGGACAAGCTGACGATTCCCTTTCTCGGCCCCGAGCGGACGACCTGGCAGTACCCCTTCTCGTCACTCGCGCGATCGGGGGCTCGCCTCGCCGGGGGCAGTGACTGGCCGGTCAGCAGCCCGAACCCGCTGTGGGGGATCCACGTCGCGGCCAACCGGTCGGTGCCGCCGGAGGCGGGGGAGGTGCTCGAACCGTTCCTGGCCGAGCAGTCCCTCGACGTCGAGGCCGCGCTCGTCGCCTACACCGCCGGCTCTGCCTACGTGAACCACCTCGATGACACCGGGCACATCCGAGTCGGTGCCGCCGCCGATCTGGCGGTCCTCGACCGCGACATCTTGTCCGGGCCGGTCGACGAGGTGGGCGCGGCCGTCGTCGATGCGACGTACGTCGACGGGCAGCTCGTCTATCAGCGCTGATGTCGACCTTGGCTGCACCGGAGCCCAAGCCATCCACAAGGACTGTGCACTGGGAAAATAACCACGCGGAATTGCCCTTAGACGTCTCATCACCTGCCGCTCCGGGCCGCGCCGCGCCGACGGTCGGGTATCTGACGCATCCCGGCGCCGTAGCCTGATCGGTATGGCGCCTCCTCCACCCAAGGACCTGATGGGACTGGCCGTGCTGCTTGCGGTGAGCGGCATCCTGCATCTGGTACGACCCCGCATCTTCGAATCGATCGTGCCGCATGCCCTGCCCGCCAAGCGGGAACTTGTCCTGATCAGCGCGGTGGCGGAGCTGGCCTGTGCAGCGGGGCTCATACATCCGTCGACGCGGCGCGGGGCCGGTCTGGCCACCGCCGTACTGCTGGCGGCCGTGTTTCCGGCCAACGTGCAGCATGCGGTCGACGTATGGCGGTACAAGGGGCCGCTCGCCAAGGCGGCATCGCTGAGTCGTCTCCCGCTCCAGTCGCCCTTGATACGCAGCGCGTGGCGGGCCTGGCGTCGCCGCTGACCGCATCCAATGCTGAGTTTGAAGGTTCCTCGGCCGCATCGGCTTGGAACAGCTGACGCTTCGGCCGGAACAGCTGACGCTTCGGCCGGAACAGCTGACGCTTCGGCCGGAACGACTGGCGCTTCGGCCGGAACAGCTGGCGCTTCGGCCGGAACAGCTGGCGCTTCGGCCGGAACGGCTGGCGCTTCGGCCGGAACGGCTGGCGCTTCGGCCGGAACGACTGGCGCTTCGGCTGGAAGGACTTGCGTTCAGGGCATTGGCGGGGGCGCGGGGCGGCTGGCGCAGACCAGCGTGTCGAGCGCCA
Organism: Propionibacteriales bacterium; assembly: GCA_038238115.1. GTDB lineage: Bacteria > Actinomycetota > Actinomycetes > Propionibacteriales > Nocardioidaceae > JBBRYB01. The sequence continues at coordinate 130,991 of JBBRYB010000006.1, forward strand.
CGCCGGCCGAGGTGACCCGATCGACTGTCTCGGCCCGCTCGACCTCCAGGCCCTCGGCGCGGATCCAGCCCGCCAGCTCGTCGGGCTGATAGAGCAGGTTGGGGTCCTGAGGACCGCCGACCCCGTCAGCCAGGTTTCGGCGGTCATGACCGACCACAACGAGGTGTCCAGCGGGGCGGAGCGCCCGGACAGACGCACGCACCAGCGCGTAGCGGTGGACTTCAACAAGGTGCACGTAGCTGATGACGACGAGGTCGACGCTCGTGGGCTGCGGCGGCGACGCCGTCACGTCGGCAACCCGCCACGTGACCCTGTCCCGCACCTCCGGCGATTCGCGAGCTTCGAGCTGGCGGGCCCGGGCGATGCCGACAGCGGAGAAGTCAATCCCTTCCACCTGCCAACCCAGACGCGCCAGCCACAGTGTGTTGCGTCCCTCGCCACAGGCGAGGTCGACGGCCACACCGATCGGAAGCCCTTCGCACAGTTGGCGGACGAACTGGTTCGGCTCGCTTCCCCACACCAGGTCCGTGCTGCGATAACGCTCATCCCAGACCGTCTCGTCCATCCGGTGAGGTTACCCGCGGGCACGCCGCTCAGCCGACAAGTATGTGCATCAGCGCCTCCAGCTCACGTGCCGGGTCGCCTATGAGACCGCCGTGCATCGGTATGGGCCGCACCACGGTGCGGTGCGGTGCGAAGAGGGAGCCGAAGCGGCTCCCCAGTGGCAGTCTTGCCGCTGTATCGGCCGACAGATCGCCGACATAGGTCGCGTCGATGGTGCAGCGGCTGGCGGCGAGCGAGTCGAGATCGAGGTCGGCAGCGAACGCCCGCAGACCGAGGCCGACACTTGCCGTCAGCAGCGCCTGGACCTCCTCGTCAGCCTCGTACTTCGCGATGGTCGGGGTCCAGGTGCACCGCCTTCAACTCAGGCATCGCAGGTCGAGGCCTTCGCCGTCCTCACGCCTGCTTCGATCTCGGCCTAGTTGTCGTCGACCCAATTGTCGGACTGTCATGTGAGACTGCATCGGTGACAAGTCCGCAGTCAGCTCAGGGGCCCATGAGCCAGGCCGAGCCGCCTGGTGACCCGCGCAAGGCCGTGTCCCCGGCGACTGGGTTGACGCCGGAGCGTGCCGCGATTGCGGGCGCCCTGATCCAGGCGATCGCGGGTGATGGGGCCAAACTGCGCGCCGACCAGGAGACAGCGGTCGCAGCCCTCGCCGAAGCAGCCGCCCGGGTGCTGGTCGTACAGGCGACCGGCTGGGGGAAGTCGGCCGTCTATTGGGCCGCGACCGCGATCCGGCGCGCCGAGGGTGCGGGCCCGACACTGGTCGTGTCACCGCTGCTGTCGCTGATGCGTGACCAGGTCGAGGCTGCCGGCCGGGCCGGGCTCAGGGCTGCGACCGTCAACTCGTCCAATGTCGACGCCTGGTCGCACCTCGAGACCGACCTGCTCGGCGACCGGCTCGACGTGCTGCTGGTCTCACCGGAGCGGTTGGCCAACCCTGGCTTCGGTCGACGGGTCCTCGATGCCCTCGCTGGGCGAATCGGCCTGCTGGTCGTCGACGAGGCACATGCGGTATCTGACTGGGGCCACGACTTCCGGCCGGACTATCGGCGGGTGTCCGACGTCCTGCGGCGACTCAACCCCACCACCCCGGTGCTCGCCACGACCGCGACGGCAAACGCGAGGGTCACCGACGACGTGGCCCACCAGCTGGGTGCGTCGACGCTGGTCCTCCGGGGACCGTTGGCGCGGAGGAGCCTGCAGCTCGTCGTGACGGCACCGATGAGCCCCCTCGAACGGTTCGCCTGGGTGAGCGAACAGCTCCCCGCGCTGCCCGGCAGCGGAATCGTCTACACCCTCACCGTGGCCGACGCGCAGCGGCTGGCATCGGTGATCCAGCAGGTGCACGGTGATGCGCTGCCGGTGGCCGCCTACACCGGTGGGCTCGACCCACGCGAGCGTGAGCGCCTCGAGGACGCCCTGCGCAACAACGACGTCAAGGCGCTCGTCGCCACGTCTGCGCTTGGGATGGGCTACGACAAGCCTGACCTGGGGTTCGTTGTCCACGTGGGATCCCCACCCTCGCCGGTCGCGTACTACCAGCAAGTCGGCCGCGCCGGCCGTGGCATCGACCACGCCACCGTCGTGCTGTTGCCCTCGACCAGCGACTCGGGCGTCTGGGACTACTTCGCGACGGCGACGATTCCCGATCCCGATCAGGTACGTCGTCTGCTCGACCGGCTCGCCCAGCAACCTCCGGGAGTGGCCGCATCGGTGCCGGCGCTGGAAGCCGAGACCGGGCTGCGCCGAGGCCGGGTGGAGCTCATGCTCAAGCAGCTGGCCGTCGACGGTGCGGTCGAACGCGTCGAGTCCGGCTGGGTACGCACGGCGTCCCCTTGGACGTATGACCAGGAGCACTACGACTCCATCGTCGCTACTCGCCGACGCGAGGCCGACATCATGCGCCGCTACATTCGGGCCGAGTCATGTCTGATGCAGCTGCTCCAGGAGGCTCTCGACGACCCCTCGGCCGAGCCCTGCGGCCGCTGCCCAGTCTGCACCGGCGGCCTGCCCGGCGCGCTCATCCCCGTGCCGTCCGGGCGGGCGGTGGCGGCCGTGGCCTCGCTGCTGCGGGGGCAGACGCACGTGCTCGAGCCGCGCAAGATGTGGCCGGGGGCGGAGTTCGGGACTCGGGGGCGGATTCCGCCGGAGCTGATGGCGGCGGCGGGCCGCACGCTCGCGTATGCCGATGCCCCCGAGTGGCGCGATGTGCTGGCGCAGGCCGGCGATACCGGCGAGACGCCCGAGGAGGTCCTGGCCGGCGCTGTCGCGTTGATGGTCGAGTGGAAGGACGCGTGGGCGCAGCGTCCCGACGTGGTGGTCTCGCTGCCCGCGGCCGGTGTCGGCGCGATGGCACCTGAGGTGGCACACCACCTCGCGACGCTCGGGCAGCTGGAGTGCGCCGAGTGGCAGGCGACCAGCCCGACCGGCGACCTGCGCGAGCTGAGCTCGCCGCAGGAGGCCGCCCTCTGGAGGTCGGCACTGCGCGTGGACACCGACCTGGCCGCGGTGGTCAGCGGGCGAACCGTGCTCCTCGTCGTGGATGCCACGTCGTCGTTGTGGCCGATCACGGTCGGGGCGGCGCATCTACGCGAGGCTGGGGCGGACGGCGTACTCCCGCTGCTCATCCATCAGCGTCCGTGACGGACCGGGCAGTCCGCTGGATATGCCGCGGCTCTGGACTTGACCATTGAGGGCTGTACTACACACCGCGGGTAACGTGCAGGGGACGATTGCCCCACACCAAACCGGAGGTGCGAACCACCATGGCGCTGACGACCCTTGCCGAGACCCTGCTGGCGCTTCACCGGCCAGGCGACCCGGTCGTCGTTCCCACGGTCTGGGACCCCTGGTCGGCCCAGATCGCCGCCCAACAAGGCTTCCGTGCATTGACAATAGGCAGCCACCCGGTGGCGGATGCCCTGGGCCGCCAGGACAACGAGGGGATGGGGCTCGACGAGATGCTGGCTCAGGTCAGGCTCATCACGTCCTGTGTCGACCTGCCCGTCTCCGCCGATCTCGAGGCGGGCTACGGCGTCGAGCCGGCTCGAGTGATCGAGGGGTTGCTCGAGGCGGGTGCGGTCGGGCTCAACATCGAGGACACGGTGCACAGCGAGGCTGGCAGGCTGCGCTCCGACACCGAACATGCCGAGTACGTCGCCGGGCTGCGGGCGGCCGCCGATGACTCCGGCGTACACGTGGTGGTCAATGCGCGGACCGACATCCTGCTGAAGGAGGTGGGACCGGTCGAGGACCGGGTCGACCGTGCCATCCTCCGGCTGACAGCAGCCGCACAGGCAGGCGCCGACGTGCTCTACCCCGTGGGCATCCACACCGACGAGACACATCAGCGGCTGACCGCTGAGCTGCCGCGACCGGTCAACGCCATCGGCCGCCCGAGCGTCGACGCGCTGACGCATCTGGCCGGTCTCGGCGTGGCACGGGTGAGCTTCGGCCCGCACCTGCAGCGCGCGCTGGCGACGGCGGCAGCCGACATCTTGGCTAGCTGGCGTCCTGTCGACATCGTGGTCGCCGCACGCCCACCGGGGACCTGATGACGATGCCGGCAAAGGGCTGGCGGGGCCCGCCGGGAGGGTACCGCCCGAGCCTCGCCACGACACGCATCAGCCTGGGTCGATACGCTGCCGAGGTGTCGAGGGAGAGGTTCGGCTTTGCGACCGCGATAGCGATCGGGCTCACCGCGACCGCCATCGTCGTGTCGTTCGTCTATAACCTGCCGTTTCGCGACCCGGACGGCTTGGCCGGACCGACGTATGTCCGGCTTCCCATCTTCTTGGCGATGGCGTTCTGCACCGACGTGCTGCCGAGGGCCGCTCGCCGAGCCTACCGGGCACGGTCGCTGAGGCAGTTGGGACCTCAGTTCGTCGCGGTGGCCCGGGAGCGGTGGCCGCTGGACCATGTCCGGTTCGCGCTGCTGGGTCTCGGCAGTTGGTATCTCACCTATGTCGCGTTCCGCAACCTCAAGAGCTTCGTGCCGTTCGTGCATCCGGAACGCTTCGATGCCGCCCTTGCCCGGATCGACCGCGTGCTGTTCTTCGGCAACGACCCCGCTGTGGTCCTGCACGACCTGATGGGCACGAGCTGGGCCGCGCACTTCATGTCATTCATCTACATCCTCTGGATCGTGCTGGTGCCGGTAAGCCTGGTGGCGGCGCTCGTGTGGTCGCGCAGCATTTCCGGCGGTTCCTGGCTCGTTACCGCTGTCGGTGTCGACTGGGTGCTCGGGGTCGCCACCTACTTCTTGGTCCCCACCGTGGGGCCGATCTACGCTCGCCCTGGCATGTTCGCCGCACTGGACCATACCGATGTGTCGTCGCTTCAGGCGCTGATGTGGTCGGAGTACAAGGAGGTGCTCGCCGACCCGAGAGCTACCGAGGCGGTGCAGAGCATCGCTGCCTTCGCCTCACTGCATGTGGGCATCACCGTGACCGTGTGCGTGATCGCGCACTGGCTGGGGTTGAAGGCGTGGGTGCGCTGGTCGTTGTGGTGCTTCCTCTTCCTGACCGTCCTCGCCACGATCTACCTTGGCTGGCACTACTTCGCCGACACCCTCGGCGGCGTCGCACTCGGCGTGGCAGGCGCCTGGATCGGAGCGGTCGCCACCGGCAACCACGTACGCGGTAGACCGGTTCATCGGATGATCGCCGAACGCCAGCCCGCCGCCTTGTAGGCGCCGGCCCCTAGGGCAGGGGTGACACGAGTGCTGAGAGTCGCGATGATGAGGCTGGACCTGCCATGGGCGCGTCGCAACAGGTGGCGCCGGTGGCTATCGTGGCGAGATGATCAGACGACGTGTGGTGGTGCGCGGCGACGTGCAGGGCGTCTTCTTCAGGGACAGCTGCCGAGACGCCGCGCAGCGGGCCGGCGTCGCCGGCTGGGTGCGGAACCGGGACGACGGGGGAGTGGAGGCGGTCTTCGAGGGCGAGTCCGAGGCCGTAGAGTCGATCTGCGCGTGGTGTCGGCATGGCCCGGCGCATGCGCACGTGGAGGCCGTCAACGTCACGGATGAGCCGTCGACGGGCGAGCGCGGCTTCACCGTCCGCTGAGCGGTCCAGTCGCCGCGGCGTGGGCAGGTGCGTCGCTCATCTCGCCTCGTCCGGCACGGCCATCTCAGTCGCCTCGATGGGGCAGTAGCTCCTGCGCCTTGGTCTGATGCCCTCCTTGATCACGCCCCAACGGTCCTCGTCGCCCTTCAGTATCGACAGCGCTGCGTCCTTCATCTGCTCGAACGTCGCGTGTGGCGGGATGGGCGGGACGCCGGGGTCGCAGATCACGTCCAGAACCGTCGGGCGGTCCGCCGACAGGGCGCTGTCCCAGGCAGCTCCGAGGGCGTCCGGGTCGTCGATCGTGATGGCCTGCAGCCCGAGGCTGGCCGCGAACCCGGCGTACGACACGTCGGGCAGCGTCTGGGACTCGGCGAACTTCGGAGACCCCTCCATGGCGCGCATCTCCCAGGTCACCAGGTCGAGATCGTTGTTGTGCTGTACGGCGATCACCAGCCGCGGGTCAGACCACTCCTGCCAGTAGTGCTTGATCGTGATGAGCTCGGCCAGCCCGTTCATCTGCATCGCGCCGTCGCCGGAGAAGACGATCACCGGCCTCTCGGGGTGCCCGAACTTGGCGCCGATGCCATATGGCACAGCTGGTCCCATCGTCGCGAGGTTGCCCGACAGCGAGCCGCGCATGCTGCCGTGGAACTTCAGCTGGCGGGCGTACCAGTTGGCCGACGACCCGGAGTCGGCCGTCACGATCGCGTCGTCCGGCAGCCGCCCGGATAGCTCGGAGAAGATCCGCATCGGGTTGACGGGCTTCGCCTCGACCATGGCCTCTGCCGCCATCTCCTCCCACCACCGGGTGACGTTGGACTCGATGCCGTCACGCCATGACCGGTCCTCCTTGCGCTGGAGCAGGGGGATGAGGGCGCGCAACGTGGTGGCCGCGTCGCCGACCAGGTTGACCTCGTAGGGGTAGCGCATCCCAATGAGCTTGGCGTCGATGTCGATCTGGACGCCGCGCGCCTGGTCAAGCTGCGGAATGAACTGCGTGTAGGGGAAGCTCGATCCGACTGTCAGCAAGGTGTCGCAGTCCTGCATGAGCTCGTAGCTGGGACGGGTTCCGAGCAGGCCGATGGAGCCGGTGACGTAGGGCAGCTCGTCGCTGAGCACATCCTTGCCGAGCAGCGCCTTGGCCACGCCGGCTCCGAGCACGTCGGCGACCTGCTCGAGCTCCGCCCGGGCACCTCGGGCGCCGACCCGGCCAGGATCGCCACCTTGGTCCCCTCGTTGAGGAGGGAGGCGGCACGCTGCATCGCCTGGTCGTCCGGTGCGATGGTGGTCCAGTCGATTCCGATGCTCGACGGGACCATCTTGAACGCGTGGCCGGGCGGGGAGTACTCCAGCTCCTGCACGTCGGCGGGGATGATGAGCGCCGTGGGGGCTCGTTCGGCGAGGGCCGTGCGGATGGCCCGGTCGAGCACGTTGGGCAACTGCTCAGGCACCGTGACCATCTGCACGTAGTCGCTCGCGACGTCCTTGAACAGGCTCAGCAGGTCGACCTCCAGCTGGTAGGAGCCGCCCATCGCACTTCGGTTCGTCTGGCCGACGATGGCCCGACGGGGACGTGGTCGAGCTTGGCGTCGTACAGGCCGTTGAGCAGGTGGATCGCCCCTGGGCCGGAGGTGGCCATGCAGACACCGAGCCGTCCGGTGAACTTCGCGTAGCCGGTCGCCTCGAAGGCGCTCATCTCCTCGTGCCGCGACTGCACGAACTTGGGGTTGTTGTCGGCTCGGCCGTAGGCGCCGAGGATGGCGTTGATCCCGTCACCGGGGCAGCCGAAGACCGTGTCCACCCCCCCAGTCACGTCGGCGTTGCAGCAGATAGTCGGCGACGGTCGTGGCGGCCATCGGGTTCCTCCTTCGGTCGGCGGGTGCGCCGGTTGGGCGCGGGTGCGGTCAGGCCTTGCTGAGGTGGTCGGCGGCCCGCGCCGCGACGCTCATGATGGTGAGCGCGGGGTTGGCGCTGCCCTGGGTGGGCAGCACGCTGCCGTCGGTGATGTAGAGGTTCGGTACGGCGAACGCACAACCCGTGCCGTCCACCACGCCGTGCTGCTCGTCAGCAGCCATCCGGGCGCCCCCGACCAAGTGGGCGTAGCGGTTGATGGTCATCACCTCGTCGGCGCCTGCGGCCTTGAGGATGTCCTCCATCACCGACTGGGCGGCGGCCATCAGCTGTTTGTCGTTGTCACACATGGAATAGGAGAAGCGCGCGACGGGCAGCCCGTACCGGTCGGTCTCCTCCGCGAGGGTGACGCGGTTCTCGGCCCGCGACAGGAACTCGCACAGAGCACCGAGGCAGGACCAGTGCACATAGTCGCTCATGTACTCGCGCAGCGAGCGGCCCCAGTGGCCCTGGGCGGCGACGTGTTCGGCCCAGGTGATCGGCAATGGCGAGACGGTCTGGATGCTGAAACCTCGTTTGTAGGGCTTCGTGGGGTCGGTCTCGTAGAACTGCTCACTGCTGACCTCCGGAGGTGGCGCCTTGTACATGCGCACCTCATCGTCGAAGCGACCACCGGTCTGCGGAGCGCCCTGCACCATCAGGTAGCGACCGACCTGGTCGAAGTCGTTGCACAGACCGTTCGGGAAGCGCTTCGACGCGGAGTTGAGCAGCAGCCGCGGCGTCTCGATCGAGTAGCCGGCTACCGCGACCATGCTCGCGCGCTGGAAGCGAGGCACACCGGCTTTGACGTAGTGCACACCGCGTGCGCGCCCGGTGCGGTCGTCGACCTCGACGCGGGTCACCATCGCCTCAGCGCGCACCTCGGCACCGTGGGCGAGGGCGTCCGGCACATGGGTGATCAGGGGAGAGGCCTTCGCGTTGACCTTGCAGCCCTGCAGGCAGAAGCCGCGGTAGATGCAGTGTGGGCGGTTGCCGAAGCGCCCGTTGGTGATCGCGACCGGCCCGACCCGGGCCTCGATCCCGGCGGCGCGAGCACCGCGGAGGAACACCTCACCGTTGCCGCCGACCGGATGCGGCCGATGCGGATAGGAGTGCGGGTCTCCCCACGGCCAGTGGTCGCCGGCGACAGGAAGCTCGGCCTCGATGTCGCGGTAGTACGGTGCCAGCTCGTCATAGCAGATCGGCCAGTCGGCGCCCACGCCGTCTCGGCTGAGCGTCTCGAAGTCACTGGGGTGGAAGCGCGGCGTGTAGCCGGCATAGTGCACCATCGAGCCGCCGACGCCCCGGCCGGAGTTGTTGGAGCCGAGCGGGACGGGGTCGTCGCCATCGATAACTCGCGTCTCGTTCCAGTAGAGGTGATGGGAACCTCGCTCGTCGCTGACCCAGTCGGTGTCGGGGTCCCAGAACGGGCCGGCGTCCAGGGCGACCACGCGCCAGCCGGCTCGTGCCAGGCGCTGCATGAGAGTCGATCCCCCGGCGCCGCAGCCGACGATGGCCAGGTCGACCTCGTCGTCGTCGGCGAAGCGGCGCATGTCGCGACGCAGGCTGTGGTTGGTGCGGCTTCCGTCGGTGGGCAGCAGCCACGCGGACTCGTTGCGGGAGCGGACGCGCATCACTCACCTCGCCGCAGTGGGTCGAGATCGGGCTGCTGGTCGCGGACCTCGAACGGCTCACGCTTGCCGACGCCGGCGTTCTTGTAGCCGCGTGGGTACGCCGGCCCGGAGAAGCCGATCTCGTCCCAGGCCCACGGGTGGGAGTAGAACGCCGTACACGCGTATCGCGTCCATAGGCTCCACACCTGGGCGGCGGGGAGGCCGTGCCAGGCGTCGGAGCCGAGGTCCTGGACCGCTTGTACGAGCCTCGCCTGCTCGTCGAGTGAGCAGGACGCGAAACCGCGACCGAATTGCTTGGCTGCGTCGGCGTCGAGGTGGCTCAGGGTCTGGCACCAGGCGTCGCCGTCGGGTGGCATGTCGGCGTAGTGCCAGCCGTCGGACTCACCTTCAGCCAGGCGGGCGTCGATCATTGCCGTGACGGGAATCCTGCGCTCGTCCGGCTCGTCGCTCTGGTCGAGGAGCTGTACCAGCAGGCAGGTCGCGACGGCCTCCTGCTCGGGGGTGAAGTAGCGGATGTCCGGTGGTGGCCCGAGCCGGGACAGCACCACCCCTGCCGTGACCTGGTCCCAGGCGCCGGACTAGTCGACGGTGTCGAAGCCCGGGAACCGGTTGAGGGGGTCGTTGTGTGAGCTAGGCAGCGGCGTCACTTCTCACGCCTCAGCAGCGCGGCGAGCAGCCCCATGCCCCCGACCATGGTCACCAACAAGGGAGCGAGCAGCGGCGGGCCCATCTCCATGTTGTAGCGGGCGTTCGACCAGCCACCGGGCTTCTGCGCGATGCCGCGGGCGTGCAGGTAGGTGCCCTGGAGCCCGTTCGCCACGATCGCCGCCGATGCCACGGGCAGCGCTGTTGTGGCCATCCGCGGGCTCAGGAAGCCCGCAACTCCGGCCGCGGCGCCGACCGGTCCCATGCAGACAGGGATCCACATCAGCCTGTTGCCGAAGCTCGCGCTGTCGTGCTCGAAGTAGATCTCCACCGCCGTGACGATCGCGCCGACCGCCGTCAGGCCCGACAGGCTGCGCTGGAAGTGACCCGTCTCGATGTTGTGCCGTGCCTGCCCGACCCTGCCGAGCAAGCCAGCGCCGGCTGTGTGCTGCTGGCGTTTCACCTGTGTCCCTCCATCATGATCTGGTCCCTGTTCGTTACCCGCAATCGTTGCGCTTATGCAAATGATTCGTTCTATACTGCCGGAGTGAATCGTCAGGTCGACAGATGAGCAGTGGCCTTGACGCTCAAGTCGATGCCGTCATGCGGGCGTCCCGGGTGCTCGTCGCCGTGGCGGCCCGGTCGGTCGCGGAGATCGAGCACCAGGTAAGCCTGTCTCAGCTGCGGATCCTCGTCATGGTTGCGACCCGCGGTCCGCTCAACCTGAGCAGTGTCGCCGAGGCGTTGGACGTGCATCCCTCGAACGCGACCCGAGCCTGCGACCGCCTCGTCACGCTGGGCCTGCTCCACCGCGCGGAGTCGCCCACCGATCGGCGCCACCTCTCGCTCACGCCCACGCCCGAAGGCGCGGCCCTGGTCGAGTCGGTGATGCAGCGACGACGGCAGGCGATCGAAGCCGTCGTGAGACATATCCCGGCTGAGCACCGCCGGGGCCTGGCTCCTGCCCTCGAGGCCTTCGCGACGGCGGCTGGAGAGTTCACCGACGAGGAAGCCCACCTCGGCTGGACTCTCTAGCGCGCTCACCGCCTGCCCGCATCCATCCCCCGCTTGACCCTGCCGGCGGCAACGAAACCACCAGCCGCGAACGCGCCGGCGACGGCTGCGTCGGTGAGCGCGGTACGTCGCCTGGTCGCACTCACGACGGCGAGCGCCACCATGCTGGCCGAGTGCAGCGCGTCGACCACACCGCCGAGCCGGGCCACGGTCGGCGTGGGCGCCGCACCGGTGATCGCCGCCTGGAGCAGGTGGCGCCCTCCCAGCACCCGGGCGACGATGCGGCCGGGCCGGTCGAGTGGCTGGCTGGCTAGGTGTGCGGCGAGCGCGTCGGGCCTGGCCAGCTGCAGACATCCGTAGGCGGCGCGCACCGCGGCCAGCGCCATCATCGACGTACCAGCCTGGTGAGCGCGGCCACCCCGAGTGCTCCTGCGGTTCCGGCGAGGAGGCCGTGGTGCTGTGAGGCCCACAGCTGGACGCTGCGCGTCTTCGACCGGTTGTCGAAGACGCCGTGGGCTCCGAAGTCATGGCCGTCCTTGCCGTCGGCCGGTTCCCACAGGTTGACCGGTTGGTCGGGGTCGCGGGGCTCGTCCGTCTGCTGGGCGCTGAAGCCGGTCCGGGCAAGGTAGCGGTCCAAGATCCCCGGCGCGACGGCGTTCGCGGCCAACGTCCCCATCGTGCTGCCTCCCACCCAGTACTCGCGGCGGCGCGGGTGGTCCGCGGCGTACAACACGGCCCTCGCGGCGACTTCGGGCTGGTAGATCGGCGGCACCGGCTGAGCGTGATGGGGCAACCTGGACAGTACCCAGGAGAACTGCGGCGTATTGACCGCCGGCATCTGCACCATGGTGACGTGCACGTTGCTGTGCTCGTGAAGCAGTTCGGTGCGCAATGCCTCGTGGAAGCCCTGGATGGCGTGCTTGGAGCCGCAGTAGGCGCTCTGCAGCGGGATGCCACGGTAGGCGAGTGCGGACCCGACCTGCACGATGGTGCCCGAGTCGCGTGGCTGCATGCGCTTGAGCGCGGATTGGGTGGCGTAGACGTAGCCGAGGTAGTTCACCTCGGTGACTCGCTTGTACTCCTCGGGCGAGATCTCGGTGAACGGGGCGAAGACCGACGTGAAGGCCACGTTGACCCAGACGTCGATCGGGCCGAGCTCCTGCTCGGCCCGCTCAGCCGCCGCCTCGACCTGGTGGGGGTCGGACACGTCGGTGGGCAGGATCAAGGATGTGCCGCCGGCTGCCTGCACGTCTGCCGCAGCGCCCTCCAGGCCGGCTTGCCCCCGCGCGACGAGTGCCACCTTGGCGCCGCGAGCGGCAAACGCCTTCCCTGTGGCCCGGCCGATGCCTCCACTGGCTCCGGTAACGACGACGATGGGTGCGGCCTTGGGTGTGCTCATACAGGACTCCTCAGAAGGGTGGGGCTGTCTGCTCAGGGCATCGTTATGTGTTCAGGTGACTGCTGCGCCCAGGGCCGGCTCAGCCGACTGGCTGTCTCGAGCAGCAACGCATGGACGAACGCCTGGGGCAGGTTGCCGCGTAGCTGACGCTGGATGACGTCGAACTCCTCGGTGAAGAGCCCAGGCGGGCCGCTGGCGGCACGGTTGCGCTCGAACCACCGCAGCGCGTCGGACTCGTGTCCTTGCTGGTGGCTGGCGAGAGCCAGCTGGAAGCCACAAAGGAGGAAGGCTCCTTCGGCGTCGTGCAGGGGCCGCTGGTCCTGGCGGAAGCGGTAGACGTAGCCGTCTCGACCGAGGTCGGCGCGCACCGCTTCGAACGTGGCGATGCTGCGCGGATCGGACGCCGGAACAGCGCCCCGGATGCTCGCCAGCAGCAAAGACGCGTCGACGCCGTCGTCATCAGGCGCGCGCTGCCAGCGCCCGGACGGGTGCAGACAGTCCCGGCCCACGTCGGCGACGATCGCGTCGGCCAGACCACTCCACTCCGCCGTCTGCGCTGTGGCGACGGCTCTGCCCATGGCGCGGAGGCCGGCCGCACAGATCAGCCGAGAGTGTGCCCAGTGGTGGTTCCTGAGCTCCCAGATGCCCGCATCGGCCTCCCCCCAGCGCTGCTCGATCGCCTCGGCCGCCAGCTGTACCGCCGACCAGTGGCTCACATCGAGCCGGTCGTGCTGGGCGGCGGCGGCGAAAAGCAGAAGCGCCTCACCGAACGCGTCCAGCTGGAACTGCTTGTTGACCCAGTTGCCGACTTTGTCGGTCCCGCCCGGGTAGCCGGGCAGCGCGAGGCTGGTCTCGTCTGGGACGGGCTCCCCGCTGACCGTGTAGGCCGGCTTGAGCTGCGGGCCGGCGTCCTGCAGCCGCTCGGACACGAACCGGACAGCGTTGTCGAGGAGCGGATGCGGGCCGTTCGCCGCCACGGCTTCGCCGGCGAAGCACTGGTCGCGGATCCAGGCGTAGCGGTAGTCGTAGTTGCGTCCCTGCTCGGCGCGTTCGGGCAGCGACATCGTGGCGGCGGCGACCATGCCACCGGCCTCGCTCGTGAGACCGCGCATCACCGCATAAGAGTGGCGGGCATCGCGCTCGGCGATGGTGTCGACCATCGGCGGCACCGCGTCACGCCAGGCCCGCTCGGTACCCGCCCAGAGGGCGTCCGGCGGCGGGCACTCGTGGGGGAGTGCCTGGTCTGAGATCTCCAGGACAAGGTCCTGGTGATCGCCTTGGTTGAGCTCGATGCCCACCTCGAGCGCGGGGTCTTGTGGCGTGGCCGTCGACGCCCCGGTCCAGCGAAGCCGCAACGGCCCGGACCGCATCGTCCAGGTGCCGTCGTCGGCGAGCGAGCGCTCGACCATGCGATGACCGCCGAAACCGGCGCGGGCATCCAGTGCCACCCGCACTCGGGCCCGGCCGGAGACGGAGCTGATCCGCCGGAGTACGACAGCCCGGTGCGGGTCGCCGGGGAACGCCAAAGCTTCTCGGCACTCGATGATGCTCTCCGTGGTGACCCAACGGCTCCGCCAGATGAGCGAGCCCTCCTCGTAGGCGCCACCCCAGACATAGGAGGCGCCGACAGGCGTGACCGCATAGCAGCCGGATCCGCCGATCAGACTGGCGAAGATCGCCTCGTCGTGCCAGCGCGGCGCACACATCCAGGCGAACTCCCCTCGCGGGCCGACCAGGATGCCGCGTTCGCCGTCGGCGATGAGGGCATACTCACGCAGCACACGCGGTGGGTAAGCCTCGAGCAGGTCGGCGGTTGCGGTTCGTCGCGACGTCATGATCCTTAGGTAAGCGCAATCGTTGCGTATGTGCAAGTATTAGGGTTGGATCGCTCCGGTGGATGGCAGCGCGAGCCATGGCCGGCCCCGGTGCTGCTTGGTCAACACCGGGGCCTGGACAGGTCCACTTTGCGCAAAGCGGAACCGCCGTTATGCCCCTCGTACCCGATTCCTCGTCCCTCAATGGGGCGGTGAGGTCACTGATCGGTCGAGGCGGCTCGGTTTACCGACTCCACGATCTCTGTGGCGACGTCTCGCAACTTTGTGTTGCTCGTCTGTGACACTCGGATCAGGAACTCGAACGCGCGGGTCTCGTCGATCCCGTAGCGTTCCATGGCGATCCCGATAGCTTGCCCGATCACCTTGCGCGTGGAAAGCGCCTCGTTGAGGTGGTCGACCGTGGTCGCGAAACCCATCGCGACGGCGGCATGGTTCGCAACAACTCGGCGAGGTTGTGGGTGTCGGTGAACGAGCCCGGGCGGCGCGAGTAGAGGTTCAGGGCACCGCGTGAGCGCGGATCGCGGTGAGAACTCAACGCCCAGCTGGGAGCGGAGCCCGAGCGCTTTGGCAGCCAGCGCATACTGCGGCCACCGTTCGTCGTTGCCGACGTCCTCGGCTGTGATCAGGCCGCCGCCGGTCACCGCCTCGTAGCAGGGCCTTCCCCCAGCTCGTACTGGGCGTCGTCTGCGCGTCGTGTCACCTCGTGGTCGGTGCCAGGGTTTCGAGCCGACCGTCGGCATACCGCACACTGATGCTCGCGAAGTCGACACCGGGGATCGTCTGCTGGGCTACCTGGGTGATGCCCTCCAGCATGTCCTCGCGGCTGGCGGCTTCACCGAGAGTCCGGTTCACGGCGGCCATCGCGGTGGCAACCGTGAAGTCGGTCTCGCTCACGTGCTCTCCTTGGGTCTGCCTCGGGCTGCGCCCGCGCGGGCCATAGGTGCCCGTGCCGCTGATAGAACTTAGCGGCTGTTCCCCATGTGGACCAGCTCATCCGCGACGTCCTTGAGCTTAATGTTGCCCGCCTGTGACGCCCGCACGAGGAACGCGAATGCCTTGTCCTCGTCGATCCCGTAGCGCTCCATGAGGATGCCGATAGCCTGCCCGATCGTCTTGCGGGTGCTGAGAGCGACATTCAAGTTCGTGATCTCGCTGGCGAAGCCGAGCGCCACCGAGGCCTGGCGCGCTAACATCTCAACCAGGTGATCGGGATCCTCGAACGCACCGGCCGTCGACGAGTAGAGGTTCAGCGCGCCCTGGGATCTCGGGTGGTCAAACAGGCGCAAAGCTGCTTGCGCCCGGAGCCCGAGACCAAGCGCCGCAGGACCGTAGTTCGGCCACCGAGGGTCCGTTCCGATATTGGGCGACCGGATCATCAGCTCGCAGGGCTCGGTGACGGCCTGGTAGCAGGGGCCTTCCTTGAACTCGTACTGGTGTTTGTCGGCCACGACGATGACCGGATCCGTGGGAGCCACGGTCTCGATCCGCCCATCGTCATGCAGCACCGAGATGCTGGCGAAGTCCACCCGGGGAACGCTGTCGCAAGCCGCCCGGGTGATGCGCTCGAGGGTTTGATCGAGATCTCCCGGTTCGGCGAGGTCTCGGGAGGCTGCTGCCAGGATGGACATGACGTCGGGCTGTGGGCCCATAAAGGTGGCTCCTGAGGCTTGGGAAGCCGACTCTGTCACGCCCGACTCACTAGCCAGTGTTGCACCAGACCGTGACAAAGCAAAGGTGCGACTGGACAATGCCGATAAAGCCTCCGGAGACGAGTACGAGCAGACGATCAACCGACTGGCTCATTCAGGAGGAGGATCGCATGGCTAGAGGAGAGAACAGGCCTCGACGATGTGTCGTTCGACCTCGTTTCCGCGCAGTACCACTCGCTCAAGGCTGGCCACGACTACGGCCAGTACGTCCGCGACGCCAAGAACGCCGGCCTGGAGGAGATCGCCTCGTTCTTCCGTGACGTGATGAGCGAGGACTCCCGGCGGGCGTCGCGGTGTCACGAGTTCCTCAAGCAGATGTCTCGCGAAGGCTCACGGGGCCGTTGAATGCGTAGCGGTTCCGTCTCGCAAGGGGGTGGGGCGTCGCATCCGGTTGGTCAGGTCCCGCTCGACGGCGTCGAAGACGCGGACGGCAGCCTCTTAGGCCTAAACAGCACTATGCTTGCCCATTACGGAACAAGCGCAACGGCGGCAAACCTGGCAAGAAGCCACCGGACGAGGGGTGCCGCGAGGATCGGCCGTCATGCACGAGTGCTCCTCGTCTGCATCAGCTGCTGGTCTCCGTGCACAGCAAAGTGATGCGCTCGAGCAGGTTCTCGAGCGCTTCTTCGAACTCCGCGGCCGAGTGGTCCTCGGCGAGGGCGTCGCTGAGACGCTGCACATGCGGATAGTCCGCCAGCCCGGGGCCTTCTTCGGAGTCGTCATCGAGTACGTCGAGGGGTCCCAAGTCGGCTCCCTGCGCCGCGACCTCGAGCAGGAGATGACCGAGGAGGAAGCTGGTAAAGGCGCGGTAGGCGGACACCGCAGCCTCGTCGGAGAACCCTTCGCTCACCAGCCCGCTGAGGAACGACTCCACCCAGCCGAGGTTGCGAAGTGGTGGACGCAGCCACGGTGCCTCCGGGGGCCTGGACGCGACGAGCGGGAAGGCCATCGGGTGCGCCAGCGCGATGCGCCGGACGCCGTGCGCCAGGCGTTGGAGGAAGTCCTGCCAGCCGTCTTGAGGGAAGTCGATGATGTCGTCGTCGGCGTACATCTCGTTGATAATGGCGTCGACGACGCCATCGAGGAGTTCTTCTCGACCGGGTATGTAGCGGTACAGCGACATCGCCTCCACTCCCAGGGCGCTGCCCAGCCGGCGCATGGACAGGCTCGCCAACCCGCTGGCCTCGATGTAGGCGATCGCGGCAGCGATGATGCGGTCGCGGTCGAGGGGCACCCGGGTCGATGGTGCCGGTCTGCCCGCGACAACCGCCTTGTCGCCGTCGACCACGACCTCACCGTCACCGGCGTCACTATCGCCCTGCACCGCCATCACTGCCTCCTGGGCAAAACCCCGTCCGCGGGGAGTGGCTGGAGGGGTGCATGCACTGTACCCGCCATCGCAGTAGGCAATCTGGAAGTCAAGCTGCCCCGCCACCTGCGCGAGGTGACGGGGCAGTCTGTTGAGCTCATTGTGTCAGCTGCGGGTGGTCTCGCCGCTCGCGACGTCACCGTCGGTGTCGACACGCTCCTTGCGGACCTCTTCGGAGACCGTCTCCTGCTCGGTGACCTGCTCAGTGCCGAGCCTGACGCGCTCGACCGGCTCGGCGGTCTTGCTGACCACGGCACGCTCCTCGTTGAGTACGACCTCGTGCTCCTCCTCGGAGATGTCGGGGCCTGAGGTCGCGTCGCCACGGTTCGCGTCGGTGACCGGCTCACGCTCAAGCACGGCCTTCTCCTTGCGAACCGGGACCGTCTGGGTGACGTTCTCGGTGACGACATACTTGCGCAGGCGAGCGCGGCCGGCCTCCTGGGACTGCGTCCCAACGTTGACCCGCTCCTCGGACAGCGTCATGGCCTCATCGGTTGTCGGCCCGGACGTGTCGTAACCTTCGGTGCCCTTGTCGCGGTTTGCGTCGGTGTCGGCGTAGCCGTTCGTCGACGAGACGGTGTCCGTGTCGGAGTAGCCCGACCCGTAGTCCACACCGTAGTAGCTGTAGAGCTCCTGCTCCTCTTCGGGAGACAGGTGGCCGTCCTCGCTCACATTGGGAGCGTTCTTGACCATGTCCTTGTCGAACGGCACGCCGAGTCCGTCACCGGAGAGGGCCGCATCGCGGAGCGGGACGAAGCTTTCGTTCGTCCCGAATAGTCCCGTGTTGACGGTGGCCCACTCCGGCTGGCCTGTCTGGTCGTCGAGATAGATCTGGCCAACCTTGCCGATCTTGTCTCCGTCGGGGCCATAGGCGTTCGAGCCGGTGACCTGGTCGATCTGGTTCTGCTCGAGCATAGAAATGTTCTCTCTTTCGTCGCAGTGGTGTGAATAGTGGCACGCAAATCATGCAGGGGTGTCGTACCCCTCGATGCTGCCGCTAAACCATAGTTGACGAGATTAACTTACGATGTAAAGTGTCGACCGCGTTGCGAGCCGATTCGCCGTAAACGGACGCGCGCCCTCGGCGTGTGCGCCGACGTGCCCACAGACCATACTGGAGGACCTGCATGACCAACCCACAGAACGCCCGACCCGCAGAGACGCGAGCCCCCCAAGGCGAGTCAGGCTCGCTGGGCAGCTCGGCGTCGGGAGAGCGGCGTGGGCGAGCTTCGGACCGAGAGTCAAGCGAGCAGCTGGAAGCGAACCGCCACGACGAGTTCGGCGGCTTCAACCTTGGAGCCGACTTCTTCGGCTGGCTCGTCGCGATCGCCCTTACCGTGCTGATTGCGAGCATCGTCGGTGCCATCGCCGCCGCAGTGGGCGCAAGCCTGCACGTCAACCAGACGGACGCGGAGCGGAAGGCCGGCACACTTGGCCTGGCAACAGCGATCGCCTTGCTTGTGATCTTGATGATCGCCTACTACGCCGGTGGGTACGTCGCCGGGCGCATGTCGCGATACGACGGGGCTCGCCAAGGCGTGGGCGTGTGGCTGATTGGCCTTATCGTGACGCTCCTCGCGGTCGGCCTCGGCGCCCTCTTCGGTGCGCAGTACAACATCTTCCAGCGCGTCGACCTGCCTTCGATGCCCGTACCGACCGATACCGCCACCTGGGGAGCGATCATCGCCCTCGCTGCTGTACTCGTGGGCACCCTGGTGGCGGCCGTCCTCGGCGGCAAGGTCGGCCAGCGTTACCACACGAAGATCGACCGGTTCCGCGCCTGATCACGCCGCGGCAGCCGGCCCCCTGGCCTCACGCACTGGAGGTGCCAACACCCCTACGAAGCGCGTAGACCCGTCGCGACGACGCGGTCTTCCGGCACGGTCTGCACGATCCGTGACCGGCGACAAGAACTGACGACTCCGTGTGGAGTCACCCACTGACTGGAGACACCCATGCCCGACCAACCCGCGGCCGCTATCAGCATCGGCGACAGCCTGCAGAAGGGTTTCGACACCTTCTTCGGCTTCCTACCCAACATCTTGGCGTTCCTCGTCATCCTCATCATCGGCTATATCGTGGCCAAGGTTGTCAAGACCATTGTCACGAAGGCTCTGCAGAAGGTGGGCCTCGACAAGAACCTGCACGAGTCTGACGCTCACCAGTACGTCGAGAGAGTCATCCCGGGGGCGAGCCCTTCGAACGGCATCGGCCAGGTGGTCTTCTTCCTCGTGTTCGCGTTCTTCTTGTTCTCGGCCATCGGCGCGCTGAAGATACCGGCCCTCACCACGTTCATGAACCAGGTGCTGGCCTACCTGCCGAACATCATCGCCGCGATCATCATCTTCGTCGTAGCCGCGGCCATCGCGGGAGCGGCGGCAGCGGGTATCGGCAAGCTGATGGGCGACACCCCGACCGGCAAGATCGCCGCGACCGTGCTGCCGGCGATCGTCATGGTGATCGCGCTGTTCATGATCCTCGAGCAGCTCAACATCGCACCACAGATCGTCGAGATCGCGTTTGCCGCCACCATGTTCGCGCTCGCGCTCGGACTCGCGCTGGCCTTCGGCCTCGGCGGCCGGCCGGTGGCGCAGCGCATGCTGGAAGACGCCTACGAGGCGGGTCAGCGCAACAAGGAGCAGGCCAAGCAGGACATGCAGCAGGGCAAGGAACGAGCCCGGGAGCAGGCTTCCAGCGCCCAGAGCCAGGCGCAGGGGAGCGGCAGCAGCAGCTCCTGACGGGCGCAGCGACAGCCACAACTCTGGAAGCAGCGAAACCCCGGCACGCCGTAAGGCATGCCGGGGTTTCGCTATTGTCGCTGTCAGTCGTGGTCGCGGTGGTGCCGTCCCTCGCCTCGCCGAGTATCCGGGTCGATGCGGTCGGCCTCGTCGAACTGGGAGTCGAGCTCCGCACGCTCCTTGGCGCTGCGCTTGTGCTCCTGACGCGCGGCCGCGCCGTGACGCTCAGCCTCGGCGGCCTTGGCGTCGGCGTCGGCTTGCGCGGCATGAGCCCGGGCGGAGACCTCCTTGGCCTTGGCCTCGCGCTGCTCGACGGAGCTCGAGCGCGCTGTCGCGTCGTCTCGTAGCCCCTGCGCTCGTGAGCGCTTCGAGGCGGTGGAGCGGCGCGAGGCGACAATCGCGATGACCACCACGATCAGGACAACGATGACGGCGACGATGATCCATCCCGTTGTGCTCATGACACATCCCTTCCTTGGCACGCGACCGCCATCGGCGTGCACGGCGGCAGATGAACCCGGCAGAAGTACCGCGTCCTTGTCCTGACGGTATCAGCGCGTGGGCGGTGCAGCCTTCTCTTGCCACTCGCACCCTCGTGTGCAGCCATTATCCTCGAGACCGTGAGAGTGGCGACCTGGAACGTCAACTCGGTGACGGCCCGGCTGCCGCGTCTCAACGAGTGGCTCGATCTGGCTCAGCCCGACGTCGTCTGCTTGCAGGAGACCAAGTGTCGCGGCGACGCATTTCCTGCTGACGGCGCCGCGGAGCGCGGCTACCAGGTCGCTGCCCACGGAGAAGGCCCTTGGAACGGCGTGGCGATCCTGTCCCGCGTGGGGCTCGAGCATGTGTCGCGAGGCTTCAGCGGTCAGCCTGCCTATGCGCCTCCCGGCGACAATGAACTGTCGCTGATCGAGGCACCAGCGGTCGCCGAGGTGGAAGCACGTGCAATCGCTGCCACCTGTGGTCCGTTGCGTGTGTGGTCCCTGTATGTCCCCAACGGTCGTTCGGTGGGCAGCCCGCACTTCGCGTACAAGCTCGAGTGGCTTGCCGCACTGCACGACGCCATCGGATCGGAAGTCGCGGCCGGGACACCGTTCATCGCGACCGGTGACTTCAATATCGCGCCGGCCGATGACGACGTCTGGGACCCAACCGCGTTCATCGGCTCCACCCACGTGACACAGGCCGAACGGCAGGCACTCGCGGAGCTGCGCGCTCTCGGTCTTGAGGATTTGAAGGCACGCGCGCTGAAGCACGGCACGCCATACACGTATTGGGACTATCGAGCCGGAATGTTTCACAAGAACCTCGGAATGAGGATCGACCTCGTGTATGCCAATCGTGATGCGGCCGCCCGGGTGCGGGACGCCTACGTGGACAGGGACGCACGCAAGGGCGAGCGCCCCTCCGACCATGCTCCGGTAGTCGTCGACCTCGACCTGTGACCTCACGAGCCTGTTCACCCGCGAGGTGACGGCAGGCACGTGGCGTTGTGTGTTGCAGTGTTGCGGAGACGTTGAGGCTGAACCCGATGACCAGGTGGGTGGGACGGCGTCTGGTGGCCAGACGAGGCGCCCTCCTAGCGGGCAAGGGTATGTCGATGACTGGCTGCTGCGCGTGCGTGCTGGCGAGCCACCCAGAAGCGGACGCTGGGAACCGCGCACCCTACGCCGTCGACAAGGAGACGCCAGATCATGACCGCCTCAGACTCAGGCTTGCCCACTACTAGGGTGGAACACTCAACCCTTCGGAGGTGGCGGCAATGGAACCGACGACGGCGTACCCGGTTCAGTTCTCGGTCGACTACCCGGATCGGCCACTCAACAGGCTGACGACGGCCTTCCGCATCATCGTGGTGATTCCGATCGCGGTCGTGCTGGCCGCGGTGTTAGGAGGAAATTGGCAGTGGGACTCAAGCGGCAGAACCACGGAAGTGGCTGCGGGGGCGGGTGGTCTGTTGTTCCTCGCTCCACTGCTCATGATCCTGTTCCGTCAGAAGTATCCGCGCTGGTGGTTTGACTGACCTGCCCCACCAGAAAGGTTCCACTGCTGCTGGCTAAGTGGCTGCCTTCACCGGAAGGCTGAACCTCGTGCCCCGTGCCTACCCTCCCGAGTTCCGTGCTCGAGCTATTGCCCTTGTCCGAGCAGGAAAACCGCAGAA
>JBBRYB010000007.1:0-143644 GCA_038238115.1 Propionibacteriales bacterium
CCACAACGACAAGAACACACCCGTCAACAACAAGATCACGAAACTCCACAACGCGATCTCCCCAAGCATGAACGACCAGTGGTCCGGAAAGACCTTCCGCAACTGCTTCTTCAGCAGGCCGCCGAGACCGACCCGGTCGTCGAGCCAGGCGACAGCCCCGGCGCCCTTGGCGGGGGAGCCAGAACCAGTGGTGTTGGTGGCTGTTGATGTGCTCACGACGAGATCAACCTCGTTCCCAGAAGCTTGGGCCGACGGGCTCGGTGAAGTCGCTCATCGCAATCAGGAAGCCCGAGCTGTCGACTCCGATGTGAAGCTGCGGAAGCGCTCTGGCGGCCGGGCCGAACAGGACCCTGCCGTTGTCTGCCAGGTCGAACGTCGACTGGTGGCACGGGCACAGCAGCTGGTGGGTCTGGTGCTCCCATAGGCTGATCGGGCAGCCCACGTGAGTGCAGATCTTGGAGTAGCACAAGATGCCCTGCACGCCCCAGTCGGCGCGCGAGGGGTAGGGCGTGATGTCCTCAGGCTGCATGCGCACGACGATGACCGCTGCCTTGGCTTTGGCGTTGAGCAGCTCCGCGCCTTCGTACTCGGGTGGGACGACCTTGCCGGCTGGCCCGACGTGTTCGAAGAAGAGGTCGGGCTCGGCATTGACCAGGTCGCCCACCTGGAGCTGCGCCGGAGTGATCGGGGCACCGGACACGTCGTTGACGACCCGGACGCCCTTCCTCCACACCGTCTGGTAGAGGTCCTCGTCCGTCGGAAGCGGCCCGAGGTCGCGCAACAGCACGATGGCAGGCAGCCCCAGCAGCGCCATGGAGCCGAGCAGGCTGTTGCGGATGAGACTGCGCCGACCGAAGCCGGAGTCGGAGACGCCCTGGGAGAACGCCTCGAGAGCCACTTTGCGGTCCTCCTCGCTGGAGGCCGCCGAGTGCCGGTACTCGACGATCTCGTGGTCGCTCATCAGCCTGCGTGCCCACTGGATGGCGCCGATGCCGATGAGCAGTAGAGCCAGCCCGAGCGACAGCCCAAGGGTGAGGTTGGAGGCGCTGAAGCCCGCGATCGTGGCGCCGGTCTCCGGGTCGGGAGAAAAGCTGAAGTAGGCGACGCAAAACGCAATCGTCAAGAGCCCGGCCAGCCCGAACATCCCGGCCACCTGGCGCTCGGCGCGCCGTTCGAGCTTGGGGTCGACGTCAGTGGGCCGCGGCTCGTGCTCCGGAAGTCCCGGGTCCGGCAACGGTTCGGGTGGCACCGCCGGCAGCAGCGAGCCGTCCCGCTCACTGTCCGTGCCCGGGGGTGCGTCGTCGGGGTAGTGGTCGTCGGTCATCGACTCTTCTTCTTCTGCACTCTCGCGCCGTTGTTGGCGATCCAGACGGTGACCAGCACGAGCGCGCCGATTCCGCCGAGCCATCCCCACAGACCCTCAGTCACCGGGCCCTTGCTTCCGAGGTCGGATCCGCCGTAGCTGGGTTGCTCCTTCAGCACGTTGATGTAGGCCACGATATCGCGCTTGTCGTCAGGTGTGAGCACGTCGTCGGAGAAGCCCGGCATCTGCCCCGGCCCCGTCACCATGGCTTCGATGATATGCCGCGGCGACGTGCCGAGCAGGCTTGGCGCGTAGCCGCCGTGCGGCAAGGCTCCGCCGGCCGCTGCGAAGTTGTGACACGCCGTGCAGTTCGTCTGGAAGAAGGCTCGGCCCCGGCCGATCTGCTCGGTGGTCGCGCCACTGATGTCGGTCTCTGCGGGACCGGGGATCGCCGGTCCCGGACCCAGGGAGGCGATGTAGGCCGCCAGCGCGCTGATCTCGGCGTCGGTGTAGAGGACCGGCTTGCTCGGCGCCTGCACACCTGCCTGCGCGAGTGGCATCCGGCCCGTGCCGACCTGAAAGTCCACGGCCGCCGCCCCCACACCGATGAGCGGAGGACCGTTGTTGTTGCCGGACTTGGTCACGATCCCCTCGGCATTGAGGCCGTGACAGGTGGCACAGCCGACGACGAAGAGCTGGCGGCCTTGGTTGATCAGCTGCTGGTCAGCCTTGGACGAGTCCCCGGAGGATGCAGGAGCGAACGCGGAGTACAGCCCACCGGCCACCATGAGGCCGAGCAGCACCACGACCAGCCCCGCCAGCGGGTGTCGGCGTCGGGTCGACAGGAACAACACGGGGCTTCCTCTTTCCGGCCGCTACTGGAGCAGGTAGATGGTGGCGAACAGGCCGATCCACACCACGTCGACGAAGTGCCAGTAGTAGGACACCACGATCGCCGTCACGGCTTGCTCATGGGTGAAGGTCCGGGCCATGAACGTGCGCCCAATGACGAAGAGGAACGCGATGAGACCACCTGTCACGTGGATGCCGTGGAAGCCTGTTGTGAGATAGAAGATGGAGCCGTACGCCGAGGACGGGATGGTGACACCGTCTCGGATCAGCGAGTAGTACTCGAAGACCTGTCCGCCGATGAAGAACGACCCCATGACGTAGGTGAGCACGAACCACTCGCGCAGGCCCCAGGCGCCGACGTTGAGGACGCTGCCCGAGCGGCCGACCTGGCCCCGCTCCGCAGCGAACACCCCCAGCTGGCAGGTCACCGAGCTGAGCACCAGCACAGTGGTGTTGACTGACGCGAAAGGAACGTTGAGCTTCTGCGTCTCCTGCGCCCACAGGTCCGGCGTGACCCCCCGGATCGTGAAGTAGCAGGCAAACAGCGCCGCGAAGAACATCAGCTCGCTGGCCAGCCACACGATCGTGCCGACGCTCACCATGCTCGGTCGGTCGTGCTGGCCGTGCAGCCGGGATGCGGGGATCGCCGTCGAGGTCGCCACGACACCCATTATGTGGGTACACCCCGCCTCGGGTACTCCCGACCCCCCGCGACCACAACGCTCCCTAGACTGAGGAGGTGACACTCCTGGCTCACACGGATCTCGGGGTTTCCGTGCCGGCCATCAGCCTCGGGCGGTTGTTCAGCGCCTGGACGTTCGAGCCCGTCGCAGTGGCGCTCGTCACCGTGACGGTCGCCGTCTACGTGAGCGGGGTGGTGGTGCTGCGGCGCCGCGGCGACCACTGGTCGAGCTGGCGCACGGCGAGCTTTGTCGGGGTCGGCATGGGGTCCTTGGTGGTCGCGACCTGCTCGTCCCTGGCGACGTACGACACAACCCTTCTCAGCACGCACATGGTGCAGCACATGGTGCTCTCGATGGTGGCCCCGGTCTTCATGGCCCTCGGCGCGCCAGTCACGCTCGCGCTGCGCACCCTCCCGCAGCGCCCGCGCGGCTGGCTGTTGACCGTCCTGCACAGTCGGGTAGCGGCAGTCCTCTCTTTCCCTGCGGTGGCCCTCGCGCTCTTCATCGCGAGCCCATGGGTGCTCTACTTCTCCGGCGTCTACGAGTCAACGTTGCGCAGCGGCGCCCTGCACGACCTGATGCACCTGCACTTCGTGGTCGTCGGCTGCCTGTTCTTCTGGCCGTTGCTCGGGCTGGACCCCGTGCCCGGCCGGGTGGCCTACCCGTTCCGGATGCTCACCGTCTTCGCCACCCTCCCGTTCCACGCGTTCCTCGGCGTGACGATCATGGCGATGGACACGCTGATCGCGGCGGACTGGTATCGCGCACTCCACCGCACGTGGCCGCCGACGCCGCTCGACGACCAGCACCTCGCGGGCGGCATCTTGTGGGGCTCGGGCGACATCGTCGGGCTCGTCATCTTCGGCGTGCTCTTCGTGCAGTGGGTGCGCGAGAGCCAGCGCGAGGCGGCGCGGGTGGACCGTCGGCTCGACCGTGAGGAGGCCGTGCGGCGTACCGCTGCCAGGTAGCCGAGCCGGAGACCGGTAGCATCACGCTCGGACGGAACCTCGCGACGCAAGGCAGGTCAGGGACCATGAAGGTGCTCGTGTACAGCGACGACTCGACCACCCGATCAGAGGTCATGCTCGCCCTGGGGAGGCGCCCGCACCCCGACCTGCCGGCGCTGGAGTACGTCGAGTGTGCCACCGAACCCGTCGTCATCGCCACGATGGACGCGGGCGGCGTGGACCTGGCCATCCTCGACGGCGAAGCCGTTCCCGCCGGCGGGATGGGCATCGCCCGGCAACTCAAGGACGAGATCTTCCGCTGTCCCCCCTTGCTCGTGCTGACCGGGCGGGCCGAGGACGGCTGGCTGGCCACGTGGTCGCGCGCCGACGCGGCCGTGTCACACCCGATCGACCCGATGGTGCTCGCCGCGACCGTGACGCGGCTGCTGCGCCCAGCGGCCGACCTCGCGAAAGGCTGAACGGCGCTCGCCACGCGCCGAGGCTTGCCATGACGCCTGAGACCCACACCTGGCCGGACGTGCTGTCGGCGCTCATCGGGCGCCGAAACCTGTCTGCAGACGAGACCGGCTGGGCCATGCGAGAGGTCTTGTCCGGCGATGCGACGCCGTCGCAGATCGCCGGCTTCGCGGTCGCGCTGCGTGCGAAAGGGGAGACGGTCGAGGAAGTTGAGGGCCTTGTCGCGACGATGTACGACTTCGCCGCACCGGTGCACTACGACGACCGTTCCGTCGACATCGTGGGCACCGGAGGAGACCGCTCACACAGCGTCAACATCTCCACCATGGCGGCGCTCGTCGCCGCCGCGGCAGGTGTGCCCGTGGTCAAGCACGGCAACCGAGCGGCCTCGTCGAGCTGCGGGTCGGCCGACGTGCTCGAAGGCCTCGGTATCCGGCTGGATCTGCTGCCCTCACAGGTGGAGGCCGTGGCGAAGCAGGTCGGCATCACGTTCTGCTTCGCTTCGGTCTTCCACAACGCCCTGCGGCACTCCGCCGTGACGCGTCGCGAGCTCGGCGTCGCCACCACCTTCAACTTCCTGGGGCCGCTGGCGAACCCGGCCCGGCCGGCCTCCCAGGCTGTCGGAGTGGCCGATGGTCGGATGGCGGCCATCATCGCCAGCGTGCTGGCCAGGCGAGGCGTCGATGGGTTCGTGTTCCGTGGCGACGACGGCCTCGACGAGCTGACGACGACGACGACGTCCCAGGTCTGGGCCATCGACAAAGGGACGGTCAGCGAGCACCGGCTGGACCCGGCCGACCTTGGCCTGGCTCGCGCACAGCCGGAGGAGCTCAGGGGCGGGGACGTCGCCTTCAACGTCGGCGCTGTGCACCGGCTGCTGGACGGCGCGACCGGGCCGGTGCGAGACGCGGTACTCCTCAACGCCGCGGCGGGGATCGCGGCGTACGACGCGCGGGCGGAGCCGTTGGTGGACCGACTCAGCGACGGCATCGTCCGGGCCGCGGCGGCGCTCGAGTCCGGACAGGCCAAGGCCAAGCTTGCCAGCTGGGTTGCCGCTGTCGCGGCTCTGTGAAGGTGGCAAGGCTGTCTTGACGGCTACTCGTCCACCCCGAGCGAAAACGCGGCCTCGAGGTCGTGACTGGAGTAGGCACGGAACGCGATATGCGTCTCGGTCGAGAGGACGCCCGGCACCTTGTTGATGTGGTCGGGGACCAGGGCCGCCACGTCGTCGTGCCTGCGAACGCGCAGCAGCGCGATCAGATCGATCTCGCCGGTCACGGAGTAGACCTCGCTGACGCCGTCGATGGACGCGATCGTCTCGGCCACTTCGGGGATCCGTGCCACGTCGGCCTTGATGAAGACGATGGCGGTGATCACGGCAAGCTCCTCAGCAGGCGGATTGAACGCCGCCAGCCTAACGGGCCGGGCGGGACAGGGTAGAGGACAGACGTGGCGTGTCGAAGGGCACGAGCGACTCACGTGAGACCTCGATCGCGTCGAGCATCCCCCGGTGTGACTCTGCGCCCCCGAGCGGGCACGACCACACGCCCTCGACGTGCACCAGCCGCACGCCGCTCTGTTCGAGCCAGCGCAGGATCTTCTCGGACTCCTCCGGGGTGGCGGCAGGAGCGGGTCCGGGGCCGGCGATGACCGTCTCGGCGGACAAGCGCAGTTGATCGGTCCAGTCACGGGCGCTCACGGCGGGTGGTATGACGCCGGCACCGGCCAGCCTGCCGTGCCGGATCACGTGGGCCTCCCACCGACCCCCTACGCCGCGACGGGCAGCCACGATCTCCTGGCACGAGGTCAGCGCGCGCAACCGCTGCGACCGCGCGGCGGCCCGGATGAAGCTCGTCATCCGGTGCCGGTGGGTGGTTGCCTCCTCGTACCGCTCGGATGCGGCGAGCAGCGCCATCCGGTGGCGCAGCGCCTCGGTAACGCGCGCGGGACTGGACTCGAGGCTCTCGCGGAGCGCCTCGAGGGTCATGGCGTAGTCCACCGCGGACGCCGTGCCGTCACACGGGGCCAGACAGCGGCCCATCTCCGCGAGTGCGCAGGCACTGCGGTTGGAATCCCTCGGGAGCCGCCCGGAGCATTGGCGGATCGGGAAGCACTCGTGCAGCGCCGCGACGGCCGCCTCGGCGGACATCCGCGACCGGAACGGGCCGAGGTAGTCGGCCTGGTCGTCGAGCACCTGCTTGACGAGAGACAGCCGCGGCCACGGCTCGACCGTGAGCTTGACCCACGTGACCCTCTCGGGAAACTTCGAGCGGCGGTTGTAGCGCGGCTTGTGCTCGGCGATCAGGCGCAGCTCTCGGACTTCGGCCTCGAGCGCGGTCGCACAGGTGATGCCCTGCACCGCCTCGGCGATCCCGACCATCTCGCCCATCCTCGACCTGGTCTCGCTCGCGGTGAAGTAGGTGCGAACCCGGCTGCGGAGATCCTTGGACGTGCCGACGTAGAGCACCCGGCCGCGGCCGTCCCGGAAGAGGTAGACGCCAGGCAGATGCGGCAGCTGCTCGGCGAGGTGCCGCTTCTTGCGCTGTCCGACCGACACGCGCGACGAGAACGTCTGAAGCTCTTCGAGGGTATGCACGCCCAAGTTGCCGAGGCGCTCGATCAGGCCATGCAGCACGTCGACGGTGGCCCGGGCGTCAGCCAGCG
This sequence comes from Propionibacteriales bacterium, assembly GCA_038238115.1. Lineage (GTDB taxonomy): Bacteria > Actinomycetota > Actinomycetes > Propionibacteriales > Nocardioidaceae > JBBRYB01. The sequence continues at coordinate 6,927 of JBBRYB010000007.1, forward strand.
CACGGTGGTTGGGCGTCGTGGTGGAGCGAAACAGCCGCGCCAGCGTGGACAGCTTGCAGTTGGGCGCGTCGTCGCGGGTGACCACGCGGCGTGCCAGCTTGGCGGTGTCGAGCACTTCGAAGCGTGGCCAGCCCATGCCGATCGCCTCGGCGTAGTGGCGCAGGAAGCCGATGTCGAACGGGGCGTTGTGAGCGACCAACACACTGCCACGAGCGAACTCCACAAATGCCGGCAGCGTGGACTCGATGCGCGGCGCCGTGGCCACCATCGCATTCGTGATGCCGGTGAGAACCGCGATGAACGGTGGGATCACGTCGCTGGGCTTGACCAGGGTCTGGAACTCGCCAAGCAGCTCACCGCATCGGACCTTCACCGCGCCGATCTCGGTGATGGAGGAGCCGCCTGCAGCCGATCCGCCCGTCGTCTCGAGATCGACCACGACGAACGTGACGTCGCGCAGCGCAGTGCCCAGCTCGTCGAAGGTCTGTTGCAGCGCGGCGGGGGGCTGGACCGACGCTGAGTCGAGCAGGCTGCTCATGCTCGCCAACGCTAGGTGTGGCCGCCGACGAAACCGGCGAGACGCGCCAGGGGCCTCGTCCGGCTCAGCCGCGGATCTCGTCACCTCTCTTGAGCGCACGAACCACCTGTTGGACAGCGGGATCTCCGAGAAACCTCCTGAAGACGACGACCGGTCGGCTGGCGGCAGAGACCCGGGCCCGGTCGGAGAGGCTCTCGTGACACAGCACGACATCGGCGTCGCGGGGGATGGCGTTCACGATCGCCTGCTCGACCACCACGGGCGTGTCAGCGAGCTCGCCTTGCAGCATGCGCGCGAGCATCACACCGCTGCCCATACCGGCGTCGCATGCCACCACAAGCTTCCGCACGTCGGCGGCGCTCACGGCGATCATCGCGGGTGCTGCTCCTCGAGGCGGTGGGGGAGATGGTGCTGATCCGATCATCCAACGCGCCACCGGGTCGCGGCAAGGTCGTGCGGTTGTTCCCGCCGGATAGGCTCGAAGCATGAGCAAGCGCGCCCTGCCGTCGACGAACGGCCCGTGAGCCGCGGTCACATGGGCGACGACCCGGAGGACAACACTCGCCCCTTGCCGGCTTCGGTGAGGGGCAAGATGGTCGCGCTGGCGTCGCAGGGCCTGGCCAAGATGACCCCCGCCCACGTGCCGGCCCCCCTTCGTAGATCGGTGTCGTTTGCGCCGGCCAAACGGGCGCGGCTCGTGGGTAGCCAGATCACCGATGCCGTCGGGCGCGACGAGACTTTCCGTGAGCACCTGGCCGTGCAGGTTAGGGCGTTGGTACCCCAGGTGGTCACCGATCTCGAGACCGGCGCGGCCATCGACCCGGCTCACCTCAGCGAGACGGCTTCGGTCGCCTACATTCTGCGGACCGACGGTTGGGAGCAGCTCCTCGACACCGCTCGGGTCCTGGAGGACGAGCGGCGTAGGTCTGCTCACGGAGACCTGGTCGCAACCGTCGAAAGGCTCACGGCAGCACTCGACCAGGCGCGTGGGCAGGTCAAGCTGGAACGGGAGAAGGGCCGAGAGCAGGTCGACGTGCTCAAGACGGAGAACAGCCAGCTTCGTCGGACGCTCGGACAGACCAGGGTGCGGCTCAACAACGCCGAGTCGGCCGCAGCAGAGGCTCGCGAGGCGACGGACGAGGGACTGCGTGCCTCGGCGGTGGCGGCACGGGCAGCGGAGGCGGAGGCGCGGCGCCTGCGCGCCCGAATCAGCGAGCTGGAGTCCGACAACATCTCCGCCAGGCGCGCCGCCCGCGACGAGCGAGGGGCTGAGGCGATGCGGCTGCGACTGTTGCTCGACACCGTGATGGACTCGGCGTCCGGTCTGCGCCGTGAACTGGCGCTGCCACCGTCCGAGGTCCTGCCCGCGGACACCGTGGTCGCCCTGGCGCCGGCCTCGGACCTGACAGTCGCGGGACGAGCCCTGCTCACCGACGACCCGGCCCTGCTCCGACGGCTCCTGGAGCTTCCGCGGGTCCATCTGATCGTCGATGGCTACAACGTCTCGAAGACGGCATGGCCGACGCTGCCGCTCGACCAGCAACGCACGCGCCTCGCAGGCGGTGTCAGTGGTCTGACGGCCGGCCGGCACATCGAGGCGACTGTGGTGTTCGACGGTGCCGACCTCGTCAACCCGCCGCCCGTGTCGTCTCCGCGCAGTCTGCGGGTGCTCTTCAGCCCGCCGGGCGTGATCGCCGACGACCTCATCCGGCAGCTGGTCGAGGCGGAGCCGGTCGGCCGCCCGGTCGTGGTCGTCTCGACCGACCGAGAGCTGGCCACGAGCGTAACCAAACGGGGTGCTCGGTCCGTCGCCGCGATGGCGCTCGTGCGGGCGCTGAGCGGCTGACAGGTTCGGTCCGGAACGGAAGTGTCGGCGGTCGGCTCTAGCGTCAGGGTGGACAGTAGCTTTCCTCGCGCAATCCGGAGGTCCCCATGACATCAGAGGCGCACGCCGAGGCCGAGAGCCGCGCAACGCGGGCCCGAGCCGCTCGAGCCCCTGCCGATGCGCCGGTCGTCGTCGACCCGGCTGAGGTCGAGGAGACCGACTCCGATGCCCTGGTCGTCGACTGCGACAGATGCACGGTGCGCGGCGTCGGTTGTGCAGACTGCTTCGTCACCGTCTTGCTCGGTGGCCCGCCTGATGGCGTCACCTTCGACGATGCCGAGCGCCATGCGCTCGACGTGCTGGCCGACGCCGGACTGGTCCCGCCGCTACGCATGGTGGAGCCGCTCGATGTGCGCGATGTCCCTCCCGGCTAGCGGCCAGCTGGGTCGTCGACGAACCCCCTGCCCTGAACCGAGCGAATGCACAGGCTTAACACCCCTAGCGAGTGGACAGGAGAGCAACCACCCGCGTCCCGGACACTCACCTGGAGCCGCCCCGACTGCCGCTGTGGCACCGTCTTCGACAACGACGGCGCCTGATGCGTCGTCCGCGGCGGTATGGCGTGCACTGGATCCGAGACCCCGGCTCGCCGGTCCCGGGTCCGAACGGTAGCGTGGCCCACTGGTTTCGTCCGATGCGAGCAACGCCGATCACAAAGGGAGACCGTCGACCTGTGTCGAACGGCCACACACACCACGCGTCCAGGCTGGTCACGCGAGCAGCACTTGTCGGCTCCGCCGCACTCATGGCAAGCATGCTGCTCAGTCCGATGTCGGGCAATGCCGTCCTCGCGAGAGACCGCGACGCGACGCTGTCGGACCGCAAGCCGACGATCGACCAGGTGGAGACGCGGATCGACATCCTCCACCGCCGCGCCGAGATCGCATCCGAGGACGCCAATGCCGCGTCCGAGCAGCTGAAGGCCGCCAACCAGCGTCTCACCGCCGTCACCACTCACCTGACTCGGCAGCGCGATCGCGTTGACCTGCTCCGCCGGCAGCTGGTTGGCGGAGCGCTCGCGGACTACCAGACGAGCCCGGGGCTGTCGGCGTCGTTGCTCGGTTCCGACGACCCGGTGGCATTTCTCAGGGACCTCGCGAACCTTGTCGTTGCCCAGAACCGGCAAGTTGACATGTTCACCGAGCTGACTCAGCAGCAGCGTCGGCTCGGGGTCCAGGAGGCGCGGGCTGAGCGTGAGGTCGGCGCGGTCAGCGACAAGAGCTCCGAGCTCACCGACCATCAGGCCAGGCTCGACGACTTGACCGAACAGGCACAGGACGTGCTCGCCAGCCTGCGAGCCGAGCAGCGCCAGCGCCTGCTGGCCCTGCAGCGCAGGCAGGAGCGATTGTCATCAGCGTCCGCCCCGACCCCGCAACCCAGCCGCGACCAGATACGTGTCACGACGACCAGCAGGCCGTCATCCGACCGGGCTCAGGTGGCCGTCGACACTGCGTTAGCTCAGGTCGGCGACCCGTACGTGTACGGGGCGGCGGGGCCGGACTCCTTCGACTGCTCCGGGCTCACCATGTATGCCTGGGCGGCCGCCGGCGTCTCGATTCCGCATGCGTCCAGCATGCAGCCGGGCGCCGGCTCGCCTGTGTCGATCACCGAGCTGATGCCCGGTGACCTCGTCTTTTACTACTCGCCCATCTCCCACGTCGGGATGTACATCGGCAACGGCCAGATCGTGCACGCGCCGCACCCCGGCTCCGTCGTGGAGGTGGTCCCACTCAACTCGATGCCGATCGCGATGGCTGTGCGGATTGGCTGAGCGGGTCGGCTGAGCGGAATGGCCGGACGCCCGGCTCATGCAGACACCCCACCGTAGGATCGACGAGTGAGTGACGCCGACGACACCGCCGTCATGGCGCCCGGGCACCGTCGAGTCGTCGCCCTCATCACTGCCGTCGTTGTCATGGTCATCGCTGCGGCGAGTTCGATCTTGCTCTTCGCCTCTGCTGACGAGAAGGTGCCCGCCGTCGCCCAGTCCGCGGTGCGTCCGGCGAACGCGACTGCCTTCAAGGATCTGACCCGGGCCGCGCTGAAGGATCAACAAGCCGCCTTGGCCGACCGGGACCGCAGCCGCTACCTGGCCGGATGGAGCTCACGTCAGGCGAGCAGCCGTCACGGCCGAACGACCTACGACAACCTGGTCGCCTTGCACGCCCGTGTGCACCTGCGCGAAGCCTCGTCTCTCAGCGGTGCCGACGCGAACGCGTCCGGGCCACTCCATGCTTCGGTCTGGACGGCCGACGTCGGAATCAGTTGGTCGCTCGAAGGCTTCGGCCGCACCGCGGCCCACACGATGCTGACCTACACGTTCGTCGCCCGGCGCGACGGTGCCCGCGTGCTCGCTGTGACGGTGGCCGACGGTGCCCGTGAGCCGATTTGGCTCGTTGGTCGCCTCGCAGTACGGCGCACGGCCGACACGCTCGTCGCCGCGGCCGGGGCGAAGGACGCGGGGGTGGTCGGCCATCTGCTCGAGCTCGCGACGCAGGACGTCCGCGCCGTGGTCGGGTCATGGCCGGGCGGACTGGTCGCCTATGTCCCGGCCAGCACGGCTCGGCTCGAGGCCGTCGTGGGCTCGGCGCCTGGCCAGTACGACGCGATCGCCGCGGTGACCACGACCGTCGACGGGTCGAGGAAACCAGAGGCGCCGGTCGCCATCGTCATCAACCCGGCCGTCTTCGATCGGCTCGGGCCGGTGGGGCGCCATGTCGTCATCAGCCACGAGGCCACCCATGCCGCGACCGGGGCGGCCGCCGTGCCGATGCCGCTGTGGGTGGCCGAGGGGTTCGCCGACTATGTCGGTGTCGGTTCGGTCGACGTACCCCTCGACGTCAGCGCGGCCGCCGCCATCCGATCGGTAGCCCGTCACGGGCTGCCTCGGCGACTGCCGACAGACGCCGACTTCTCCGCGGCCGGAGCACGCCTCGACGTTGCCTATGAGCAGGCCTGGTTGGCGATGCGCACGATCGCCCATCGAGATGGCCAACGACGCCTTGTCGACTTCTACGAGGCAGTGGGCCGCCACCCGGCCCGGGTCGACCGGCTTGTGCGAAACACCCTGGGGACGACACGGGCCGCGCTGACTCGGACCTGGCGTCACGCCATCGAGGGGCTCGTGCATGCCGAGTAGGTCACGGGGGGTCAGGCTGGCTGCCCTGGCACTCGTCGTCCTGACAGCAGTCTTCGTCGTGTTGGTGACTGTGCTCACGCCATGGAACCCGCTTCCTGGAGGGCACGTGTTTGCGGCGCCGGTCAAGGCGTTCTTCACTCCGCGCCAGAGTGCCCGCTCCAACGCGTTCTTCGACGCCGTGAAGTGGGCTTCGTGGGCGAACCTGCTTCTCGGGCTGCTGGTGGCGGCGTTGCTTGCCTTCACTCGGCTCGGCCGACGGCTGGTGGCCCTGGTCCGGCGGCTGGTCCGGCGCTGGTGGCTGCAGGTCATCGCGCTGGCGGTGCTGGTCGCCGTGATCCAGCGTGTTGTCACCCTGCCCGGGGGGGTCTGGGCGCAGCACGAGAGCCGTATCTTCGGCTTGTCGACGCAGAGCTGGGGGAGCTGGGCCACGGACGCCGCCAAGACCCTGGGCGTCAACGTCGTGCTGTCGGGTGTCGGCCTGCTCCTCCTCGTGGGTCTGGCGCGACGCTTCACCCGCTCCTGGTTCATCCCTGCCTCGGTCGGCGCCGGCGTGCTCGTCGTCGTGTTGTCCTTCGCGTATCCCATCGTGTTCGAGCCGCTCTTCAACTCGTTCACGCCGTTGCAGGACGGTCCGCTGCGCGCCGATGTGCTCGACCTCGCGGCTCGAGACGGTGTCCAGGTGTCCGACGTGCTCGTCGCGGACGCCTCCCGGCGTACGACTGCCCTCAACGCTTACGTCTCGGGATTCGGGTCGACGAAACGGATTGTCATCTACGACACCCTCCTGCGTTCGACGCCCAACAAGCAGGTAGAGCTGATCGTCGCTCACGAGCTCGGGCACGCGACCCGCGACGACGTAGTCGTGGGCACGTCCGAGGGTGCCGTTGCGGCGGCGATGGCGGTGCTGGCGCTCTTCCTCGTGCTGCGGCCGGACCGGCTCAGGCGGCCCGTCGGCGCCGGCTCCGTGGGTGATCCGGCGATCGTGCCGGTCGTGCTCGGGCTGTCGGTGCTGGTCGGGTTCGCGGTACAGCCAGTGCAGAATACTGTCAGCCGGCGGATCGAGGCTCGCGCCGACGATCATGCCCTTCAGCTCACCCAGGATCCGCGCGACTTCACGAAGCTGCAGCAGCGGCTCGCGATCACCAACTTGACGCACCTGGAGCCCAACCCCGTGCTGAGCTTCTGGTTCAGCGACCACCCACCCACGCTGGACCGGATCGGGATGGCGCTTGCTTGGGAGCAGCTGTACGGCGACACCTCGTGAGACCCGCACCGGCTCGACCGGCGGGCAAGGTGCTCGTCGTGACCAACGACTTCCCGCCGCGTCGCGGCGGCATCGAGTCGTTCGTCTACGGGCTGTGCCGCGGCCTGCCGCCCGAGTCGGTGGTGGTCTACACGGCCCGGATGCCCGGGTCCGCCCAGGTCGACACGTCGGTGGCATATCCGGTCGTCCGGGACCGGTCGCGGACGCTCCTGCCCACGCCTCGCGTTGCCCTGGCCGTGCGCGACGTCATGCACGTGTACGGGTGTGATCGGGTCGTCTTCGGTGCCGCCGGGCCACTCGGCTTGCTGGCTTCCCGGATGCGGGATGCGGGAGCGACGCGAATCGTCGCGATCACCCACGGCCATGAGGTCTGGTGGGCGAGGGTCCCGCTCGCCAGGCGGCTGCTCCGGCGGATCGGCGACACGACAGACGTGATGACCTATGTCAGCGACTTCTGCCGACGCGAGATAGGCGCCGCGTTGACGCCGCCAGCCGCGTGCCGGATGGTCCGGCTGTCACCGGGCGTCGACCTGGACGCGTTCCGTCCCGACCTCGACGGGTCGGGCTGGCGTGAGCGACTGGGAATCGCCGCCGGGCGACCGGTGGTGCTCGCCGCGTCGAGACTTGTCGCGCGCAAAGGACATGACGTCTTGGTCGAGGCGTGGCCGCGGGTGCTGGAGAGCTGCCCCGATGCAGTCTTGTTGATCGTGGGGGACGGGCCTTGCCGGTCGCGGCTGCAGCGGTCGATCTCGTCGCTGCGGGAAGCGGTGCGCATGGTCGCGAGCGTGCCGTGGTCGCAGATGCCGCAGCTCTATGCCGCCGCGGATGTCTTCGCGCTGCCCTGCCGCACGCGTCGCCTCGGGCTGGAGCCGGAGGCGTTGGGCATCGTCTTCCTGGAGGCGGCCGCCACGGGGCTGCCCGTGGTAGTCGGCCGGTCCGGCGGCGCCCCCGAGGTCGTCGTCGACGGTGAGACGGGGTATGTCGTCGACCCGCGCAGCCCGAGCCAGGTCGCGGCCAAGATCGTGATGCTGCTGGAGTCTCCGACGGCCGCCCTCGCCATGGGCGAGCGCGGCCGTCGACGTGTCGCGGATCGATTCTCGGGTGATGCGGACCGGGTCTTGCGGGAGCTGCTGATGGAGAGCGACTACTGACCCGCGCAGCTTTGGGTGCCGCCCTGCGGTTCCTGGACGCGCTCGCAAGTATGGGTGAACGTCTCTCGGACCGCCCCGCCGAAGGAGATGACGGCGATCATGATCACGGCAGCGATGAAGGCGACCAGCAAGCCGTACTCCACCGACGAGGCACCCTCGTCAGTGGAGCGACGGCCTGGGACCGCTGGCTTGATTCTCATTGCTCTCGAGCGGCGCAAACCGAACCGATGATCACAGGACGGTCATCGGTTCCGGCGTCGGCGGTCAGGACTTGCAGTCCGCGCTGGTCACGGTGGTGCCAGTGGCCCCGTTGGTGGCCATCCCCTTGCAGGTGTCGTTGAACGTCTTCTTCACAACGGTGCCGAGGGCGAACACGGCGATGACGACGACCGCGGCGATGAGGGCGACCAGCAGGCCGTACTCGACGGCAGACGCGCCCTCTTCGTTGCGGCGGGTGGGGCTGGCGAAGCGGCGGATCATGTCCATGGTGGTTTTTCCTTCGTGGAAGTCTCGGTGTGGGTGCGGATCAGTTGTCCAGGTAAGGCAATCTTGTCACGCTGTGTGCCTGTTCGGTATCGGATGAGTAGTCAGTCCCATCCACCGAACGGATGAGTTCGGCGGGGCTCACCCCCCCGCGAACTCAGTCGGCTGCGCCCGCCAAGGCGTTGCTCTGGGGATTGATCAGGCCCGCACGGATGGCCTTCATGATCGCCTGCGCGCGGTTCCCCGCGCCGAGCTTGTCGTAGATCTTCGAGATATGGGTCTTCGTCGTGGACTCGCTGATGAAGAGCCGGCGCGAGATCGGCCCCACGCCGTAGCCTTCGGCGAGGAGAGCGAGTACCTCGGTCTCGCGTGGCGACAGCCGTGGGCCGGCAGGGGTCATCCTGCGGCGCATGGCGCTGGCCAGGTCGGGGGCCGTGAACGAGCGCGGGGACGAGGCGGCATGGCGGGCCGCCGCCACCACGTCGTCGCTCGGCGCGTCCTTGGGTACGAACGCGGAGGCGCCGGCCTCGAGCGCGGCGAAGAGGTGCTCGTCGCCGGCATACATCGTCAGCACGACCAGACCGATCTCGGGGCGCTGTCCGCGCAGGGTCCTGACCACGTCGAGACCGCTCCCGTCCGGCAGCCGGATATCGCAGACGACAACGTCGGGTTGAAGCTCGCTGGCATGGCGCATCGCCTCCCGAACGGACGCGCCTTCGGCAACCACCGAGAAGTCGGGGTGCCGGTCGAAGGCACGCCGCAGGCCCTGTCGGATCAGGTCGTGGTCATCAACGAGCAGCACGGTGTAGGGCATGACTTCCTCCGGGGGGTGGGGCTGAGGGCTGTGTTGCTGGGGGCAGCAGGACGGCGGAGACGGTAGTGCCTCCGCCCGGTCGGTTGGCGATCGTGAGCTCGCCGTTGATCCGAAGGGCTCGTTCATTCATGATGTGCAGCCCGTAGTGGTCCTCACGCGGACCCGCAGACCCGATGCCGTCGTCATCGATCCGGATCTCGGCAAGGGGCGGGTCCACACGGCACGAAACCCACAGGTTGCTGGCGTGCGAGTGCTTGCGAGCGTTCGTGACCGCCTCCTGGGCGATCCTCAACAGCTCGGTCTCCACGTCGAGACGAAGTCGGCTCGGCGACTCCTCGAGCGAGACGTGCACCGCCATACCCGAGCCCTTGCCGACCTCGCGCACGTGGTCGGCAAGCACCGAACCGAGTCCCGCATGGGTAGTGACACCGCTGCGCAGGTCGAAGATCGACAACCGGAGATCAGTCACCACCCGGGTGAGCTCCTCGCGAAGGCCGACCAGCCCGGCTCGGTGGTCCTGGTCGCACTCGTCACGCGCCAGGTCGTCGACGAGGTAGCCCATCGAGGCGATCTCCTGCGCGATTCCGTCATGAATCTCGCGGGCCAGTCGCCGACGCTCCTCGACCGTTGCCACGGCCCGGACGTCGGAAAAGAGCACGGCCGACTCCAGCCGGAGCGCGTCGTCGTCGAGCTTCGTCTGCAGGTCGTCGAGCACGTCCTTGGGCACCAGCTTCGCCCCCTCGACAACAATCGCGCCGATCGCGCGAGTTCCGACGACAAGAGGCAGGCAGGTACGTTGCGGCTGGCTCGGCCCGATGCTCGACGTGGGTTCCTGCAAGGCCCGCTGCTGGGTCATCGATGATCGCACGATCGAGTCGTCTGCCGAAGCCGCGATGGCTTCACCGTCACCACGGGTGGCGATGACGGAGGGTCCGCCGGAGCTGAGTCTGAGCAGGAGCGCTGCCCGCTCCCCACCGAGCGACTCCATGCTGCTTGCGAGCACGTCCTCCGAGACGACCGCGATGTCGAGGCCTCCGGGAAGCTCTCGGGTGATGGTGCGCAGCTGCCCGAGGAGGCGGTGAGCGGAGGCGTACGGCGTCGAGGTGGTGTCTCGCTCCACCAGCCTGAGCTGGCGGATCCAGGCACCCAGGACGCCTGCGGCGAATCCGGTCATCAGCCACGGTCCAGCGAAGTCCAGCAGGCTGCGTCCGGTCGTCGGCTGCTGGGCTTGGATGGCCATCAGCGTCACCGTCTGGGCAGCCACGACACTGAAGGCCGGCAGGGTCCCACCCCGGAGCCCGGCGAGCAGTGGGGGTGCGGCGACGTAGATGATGTAGATGTCTGACGCGGGACCGGACATGAGGACCAGGACCACGGCGAAGGCGGCCTCCGCGACAAGTGCGAACAGATAGGTCCTCGTCATCGGTCCGTCCACGACGGCCCACCAGGTCATGCCGGTGGCGACCGCCACGAGCATCAGCGCCGTGCCGGCGGAGCTGCTCGGCCCGGTCGTGAGCCAGGCCAGCGTGAAGCCCGCCAGCAGGCAGAAGGCACGCGCCCCGATGTCGATGCGCGCCCGGAGCAGGGCAGCGCGCATGGGGTGTCGTACAAGTGGAAGGGCGGCCACGTCTACTGCACCCCCCCTCGGAATGCCCCGATCATCGTGATCACGCCGGGGCCGATCACCGCGATGAAGAGCGTCGGCAAGATGCAGAACATCAGCGGGAACAAGATCTTGACGGGCACCTTCTGCGCCTTCTCCTCAGCGCGCTGTCGCCGCTTCGTGCGCATCTCGTTGGACTGGATGCGCAGCACCTGGCCGATCGGGATGCCGAACGCGTCTGCCTGCACCATGGCCGTGACGAACGACCGCAGCTCGGGGATGTGGGTACGCTCACCGAGTGCGCGCATGGCGGCCATCCTGCCCATGCCGATGTTCATCTCCTGCAGGACGCGGGCGAACTCCGCCGCGAGAGGTCCGTCGGTGTTGCGCGCGACTCGTGACAACGCCGCGTCGAACGCAAGACCGGCCTCCACCGAGATGGTCAAGAGGTCGAGGGCGTCGGGCAGGTCGCGCTGCATCTGCTCCGAGCGGTCGTAGCCCACCTGATAGATGTAGAAGTTCGGCGCGACGAAGCCGACCAGGCTGAGCCCGACGCAGATGATCACTGTAGGAACCAGCGACAGACCCATGACCATGGTGATCGCGATGCTGAGCAGCAAGCAGCCCGCGAACCCGACAGCCTTGAGCCCGAGGACCCGATCGACGTTCCAGCCCTCCGGGTTTCCCGCCACATCGAGCCGATGCTGGATCCGGCTGCCGTGGTCTTGACCAGTGAGCCGTCGGCCGATGGCCGAGAACCGGATGACCATGGGTGCGAGCACCCGCTCCGAGAACGGACGGTCCACCTCCTCATGCATGTCGGCGGGAAGGGACGAAAAGGCGTGCAATACCGCAAGGGACTTGCCGATCCGGCGCTTCTCGGCTGTCGCGACGCCGATCACGGTGAGTGCGAGGCCGATGCTGAGGAAGATCGCTATGACGCCCGCGACGAGCAGCACGCTGGGGGACAGGGTGGTCAGCTGGCTCATGTCCTCACACCTCGACCTTGATGGCCTTCTTCAGCCAGAACGTGCCGACCAGCATCATCACGCACGCCAGGCCGGTCATCAGCCAGCCGATGTGGGTGTGAAACATCGGCGCGATGTACGTCGGCCTGGTCAACACCAGGTAGACGATGAAGAACGGAGGCAACCCACCAAGGATCCAGGCGGACAGGCGGCCTTCGGCGCTGAGCACGACGACCTGGCGGCGCAGGTACTCGCGCTCGCGCAGTGTCCCGGCGACGTTGAGCAGCAGCTCGGCGAGGTTGCCCCCGACCTCGCGCTGGATGCGGATCGCCATGACGACCCACTTGAAGTCCACGCTTTCCATCCGCGTGGCAACGCTCTCAAGGGAGTCCTCGATCTCGACTCCGAGCCGCTGCTCGACGATCGCCCGTCCGAACTCGCCCGAGATCGGCTCGGTTCCCTCCTTGACAACCGTGTCGACCGCCTGCGAGAGGGACAGACCAGCCTGCAGACCGCCGGCCATGATCTGCAGAGTCTCGGCCAAGCCAGCGTTGAACTTCTTGATCCGACGAGCTGCCTTGAACGACAGGTAGAACCAGGGGAACACCAGTCCCATGGCCAAGAAGAGCAGCGTCACGAAGATGTTGCCGCCGGAGATCAGCAGACCGATAAAGCCGCCGCCGATCCCGATGCCGGTGTGCAACAGCAGCCACTCCGCTGCCTTGAGGTTGATCCCTCCCGCCTCGAGCTTCTTGGCGATCACCTCCTCGAGGTCGCGACGTACGACGACGTGGCTTGCCAGGTTGACCGCAGCCTTCTTGAGGTCCGTTCCCTGCATGTCCTGTGGCGCAGCCTCAGTACGTCGCATGCCATGGACCGTGTAGAGCGAGAGCTGTTTCTGCATCGGGCTGGGAGGCTTCGGCACCACGTGGTTGAGGCCGAACATCAGCAGCGCGGCCACGGCGACGAACAGCAGCAGCACACCACCGACGAGCCAGCCGATCGAGACGCTGGCAGCGGCCTGAGACGGCTGGTAGCTCGGCGTGTCGGCGTACGCAGCGGCAGGCGCCACGGTGAGCAGCGCCGCGGAGGATGCGAGCAGCAGCGCGAGCCGAGTCCGGCGAGATGTCATCGCAGCGGCCCGTCGAGCATGAAGAGCCGCGGGTCGGGTCGCACACCGTGCTCCTCGAGCTTGCTGATGAACCTCGGCCGCAGGCCCCTCGAGCGGAGCTGGCCGAGCGAGCGACCGGCGGCGTCGAATCCGGCGCTGTGGTCGAACGTGAAGAGGTCCTGGAGCGTGATGATGTCACCCTCCATGCCCGCCACCTCGGTCACGTAGGTGATGCGGCGGGTGCCGTCCTTGAGGCGGGTCTGCTGGATGATGAGGTTAACGGCGCTCGAGACCTGCTCGCGGATGGCCCGCACCGGGAGGTCCATCCCCGACATCAGCACCATGGTCTCGAGCCGGGCGAGGGCGTCGCGCGGAGTGTTGGCGTGCAGCGTGGAGATCGAGCCGTCGTGGCCGGTGTTCATCGCCTGCAGCATGTCGAGGGCTGCCGCGTCACGGATCTCGCCGACGACGATGCGGTCGGGCCGCATGCGCAGTGAGTTGCGGACCAGGTCGCGGATCTTGACCTCTCCCTTGCCCTCGATGTTCGGTGGGCGGGACTCGAGCCGCAGCACATGGTCTTGGTGCAGGCGCAGTTCGGCGGCGTCCTCGATCGTGACGATGCGCTCGTCGGTGGGGATGAAGGACGAGAGCACATTGAGCGTCGTGGTCTTGCCGGCGCCCGTGCCGCCGGACACCAAGATGTTGAGCCGACCTCGCACACAGTCGTTGAGCAAGGTGGCGACCGGCTGGGAGATCGTGCCGAACAGGACCAGGTCGTCGACCGTGAAGGGGTCAGCGGAGAACTTGCGGATCGTCAGCAGCGAACCGTCGAGGGCCAGCGGCGGTACGACGGCGTTGACGCGGCTTCCGTCGGGCAGGCGAGCGTCGCACATCGGGCTCGACTCGTCGATGCGGCGGCCGATCCGGGCCACGATCTTGTCGATCGTGCGGCGCAGGTGCGCCTCGTCGCTGAACCGGCCGTCGATGTGCTGCAGCTTGCCGTGTCGCTCGATCCAGATGTCGTGCGGCCCGTTGACCATGATCTCGGTGATGTCCGCGTCACGCAGGAAGGGCTCGATCGGTCCGTAGCCCAAGATGTCGTCGGCGACCTCCTGGGTGATCTTGACCCGGTCGGCCATCGTGAGCGGCGTGTCCTCGGTCTGGATCACTTCCTGCAAGGTGGCGCGCACCTGCTGCTCGAGCTCGGTCTGGGACTTCTTCGCGTCGTACAGCTTCGGACCGATCGAGGTGACGAGACGCTGGTGCACGGTGCGCTTGACGTCGGTGAACGGGTCTTCGGTGGACTTGACCCGCTGTCGCTGCCCATCGACGGGGCCGCCGGCTGGCTGCGACGCGTTCGTCGGTTGACGATGGGCCTGGGCCTGGGCCAGCCGGTCAGCGAGCGTCATGCGCGGGCACTTCGTCGGCGCAGCAGTCCCGAGCGCTTCGGCTCGGCTGGCAGAGCAGCGCCGGGCGGGGCCGGCGCCGCCTCGGGAACGCATTCGTGGGCCAGCCGCAGGATCGCCTGGGACACGGCGTGACGGGGGCTCTGGAGCACGATCGGCCGTCCCTGGTTGATCGACGTGGGTACGTCGTTGGACTGCGGGATCGCGGCGGTGATCCGCATTCCGAGCGTGTTCTCGACCTCGGCGGGGGTAAGGCCGACCTTCATGTCCGCGCGGTTGAGCACCAGCCGCCAGCGATCGCTCGGGTGGTTGAGCAAAGACAGGGTCTCCGACGTGACCTTGAGACTCTTCAGCGCCGGCACGTCGAGGTTGGCGACGAGCAGGAGCAGGTCGGACTCGTCGAAGGCCTGGAGCACGACGTCGTCGAACGCGGGCGGGGTGTCCACCACCACGACGTCGAAGCGCTCCTTGAGGATGCGGAGCACGCGCCCGATCAGCTCGCCCTTGATGCGCTCCTTCGCGTCGGGCTGCACGGGCGCGACAAGGGCGCTGAGACCGGGTGAGTGCTGTGTCAGCAGACTGTCGACCGCCTGCTCGTCGAGGGAGCCCTCCATCGCGACCGCGTCGGCGATCGTGTGCACGGGAAAGAGCTGCAAGACGATCGAGACGTCGCCGAAGGCCAGGTCCAGGTCGACGATGCAGACCGAGCGCCTGCCACCGTCGGCCAGGCAGGCGGCGAGGTTAGTGGAGATCGTGGTCTTTCCCACCCCGCCTTTGGCCGAGAAGACAGTGATCAGCCTGCCGCGGACGGGTGGGGTCTGAGCCCGCTCGCCCGCTGAGTTCGTGAGTACGTCATGCAGAGCGTGGGCACGGGCAACGGCCTCGTTGAGGGCCCTGAGGTCACGCTCCTCGACCACCTCCCGCATTCCGGCGCGCAGCGCCTCGGCGAGCACGGCGGTGTCGACCCGACGGCGTACGAGGATCACGCCGAGGGCAGGTTTCGTCACCCGCAACGTGTCGGCTACGGCGACGGCCGCGGCGAGGTCGGTCGACGGGCCGAGGATCACGGTGGAGGTGTCGGGGCGCTCATCGAGGAAGCGGTGGAGGTACTCGACGGCGGGTACGACGGCACTTGCCGCTCCCACCGCGGACTGCAACGCCCCGGCGGCGCGATGGTCGATCTCGACGATGACGGTCATGGCGCTGTCACCCGAAGAGGTTCTGTGCGCTGATGCCGTCGCTCGGCTTGACCACGGAGTCGTCGGTCAGCAGCCCGAAGCTGAGCTCGCCCGACGTCGTGCCGAAGATCGTCCGCTCGCTCTCGCCCTGCGACAGCGCGAGCGTCAAGATGGTCTTGCTCACCTCTTCGGTGGTCTGGGTGCCCGTGCCGGTCGTCGTCGTCGTCGACGAGATCGTGCTGGCGCCCACGCCGATGACCTCCACGTCAGCGAGCAGAAGCCGGGTGAAGCTCGTCTGGGTGCCTTTGGTGCCGTCTCGGCTGGCTGACAAGAAGATGGCGACATGAGAGCCGGGGTTCACAAACCCCGCGACCCGGGCGGGGTCGGTGAGCTGCACGGAGATTGCCATCTTCTCCTTGGGGATCGTGAGGGTCTGCGCGTTCGTCGTCGTGCCGAACTTGTCCGACAGGATCTGCTCGCCGGGGTAGATCGTGGTCAGCGCCAGCTGTCCGCGAAGTCCGGCGGTCGACGTCAGCGCGGCGGGGAGGATGTTGGCCCGGGGTACCTCGGTCAGCGCCAGCTTGCCGGCTGACTGGGCGTCGTCGATGGACTCGCCTACAGCGATCACGTCCGTGGCCGTCAGCACCTGAACCGGGTTCTGGTCGGCGATCGCACGGTCATTGATGCCCTGCACGTAGAGGAAGACGAGCGTGCTGCCCAGACCGGCGACGACGATCGCCACCAGCATCAAGATCGTGCGTCGACCCATGTCGCAACATCCCTTCACCTGGCGTCCGAGACCCCCGCCATCGCAGGCGGCGGCCGACAGGTGAGAACGGAGACGTCGGTGCACTGATGCGACGGTCAAGTAAATCGCGCTTGACTCCGCTGGGTAATCGAAATGCAACTCTCCGTCACAGAATGGTCCTTCCTGGTCAGCAGGAGTAGTCCGTTCAGGGGATCCCCAAACCTCGCTAATAGGCTTATTTAGCACTATCTCGCTGCTGTGCTCGCCAAGAGGACTAGTCAGCATCCGGCTGCCCAGCGGGTAGTCTCACCATCCATCACCACCGACGACGTAGGGGCAGTGCGGGAGATGGCAGACCAGACGACCTCGAGCATCCAGATCCTCACCGACCCCGCGACCGTGATGGCCGTGATCGCCGACTTCGACAGCTACCCGGACTGGGCGACAGGCGTCAAGTCCGCCACGGTGCTGACCGAGCATGCCGACGGCCGCGCTGGTGAGGTCGCGTTCGTCCTCGACGCTGCTCCGATCCGCGACGAGTACACGCTGACCTATGAGTGGGACGGCGACGAGCAGGTGAGCTGGTCTCTCGTCCGGGCGAAGGTTCTGAAAACGATGGAGGGCGCCTACATCCTCCGCGGCGACAGCGAGACGACCGAGGTGACCTATCAGCTGGCCGTCGACCTCTCGATCCCCATCATCGGCATGCTCAAGCGCAAGGGGGAGAAGGTCATCATCGACACGGCGCTCAAGGGACTCAAACAGCGTGTCGAGTCGCGAGGCTGAGGCGTGATGAGTTCTGACCCGGTGGGATCGCTAGCCGAGGAGGCGGCAAAGCTGATCGTCGCGATCCAGGGCTGGGCGGAGGGTGTGCAGGCCGCCACCGAGCCAGAGGCGGGGAGCCAGCATGACCCGGAGCACTCCCATGACCCGGTATCGGCAGAGTGCAGGTTCTGCCCGTTCTGTACGGCGGTTCGCCTCGCTCGAGCGACAACGCCTGAGGTGCGGGACCATTTCTCCAGCGCGGTGTCGTCGCTCGCCCTCGCGGTCAAGGGACTGCTCGACGATCCGCCACCACCGGCCGCAGGCACGTCCCCCGCCGAGAAGATCGACCTCGCGGAGGACTGAGGCCCATGTCAGAGACGATTGGGATCGATGTCGGCGGCACGAAGATGGCCGGTGGGGTCGTGACCCCCGACGGCCGCGTGATCGCGGAGGCGCGGCGAGATACGCCGGCCCAGGACGCCCTGGCCACGGTGGACGCCATCGTCGACCTGGTCAAGGAGCTCACGCCAGGACACGACGTCGAGGCGATCGGCATCGGCGCGGCGGGATTCGTCGACGCCGACCGGGCAACCGTCATGTTCGCGCCGAACCTGGCGTGGCGCAACGAGCCGCTTCGCAAGGCGGTGCAGGACGAGGTCGGCCTTCCCGTATTCGTCGAGAACGACGTCAACGCCGCCGCCTGGGGCGAGTTCCGGTTCGGCGCCGGCGCCGATGTCGACGACCTGCTCATGGTGGCGCTTGGCACCGGGGTGGGCGGCGGGATCGTCGTCGAGGGTCAGATGATGCGTGGCTCCTTTGGCGTCGCCGGCGAGATCGGCCACATCCGGGTCGTGCCCAACGGCCACCTCTGTGGATGTGGACAGCACGGCTGCTTGGAGCAGTACGCGAGTGGTCGGGCGCTCGTGCGCGAGGCCAGAAACCGGGCGTCGGCCGGAAGTGCGCTGCTTGAGGCCGCGGGTGGTGACCCGAACGCCATTCGCGGCTCGATGATCACCCTCGCGGCACAGCAAGGAGACCCGTTGAGCATGGCCCTGTTCGCGGAGGCCGGGCGCTGGCTCGGGGAGGGCGTCGCCTCGCTGGCCGCTGTGCTCGACCCACGGGTCGTCGTGGTGGGAGGCGGCGTCGCCGATGCCGGCCCGCTGCTGATGGGGCCGACTGAGGAGGCGTTCGACAGCCACCTCCCGGCGGGTGCCAACAGACCTCGTCTGGAGTTTCGTCTGGCCACGTTGGGTAACGAGGCTGGCATGGTCGGAGCCGCGGACTTGGCGCGAGGTGGTCACTGATGCTGCAGAGGCTGGCGATCGGCATCGACATCGGTGGCACCAAGGTCAAGGCGGGTGTCGTCGACGAGGACGGCGTGGTGCTCGAGCGGGTGCTCAGGGACACTCCGTCGACGAGCCCGCGGATGGTGGAGGACACGATCGCCGACATCGTGCGTGACCTGCGGTCCAGGCACTACGTCGTGGCGGTCGGGATCGGGGCCGCCGGCTTCGTCGACGCGACGAGGTCGACTGTGCTCTTTGCGCCGCATCTGGCCTGGCGCAACGAGCCGCTGCGCGATGCGGTGTATCGCCGCGTAGGCCTGTCGACGATGGTCGACAACGACGCGAACTGCGCCGCGTGGTCGGAGTGGCGCTTCGGAGCGGCGCAGAACGAGTCCGACCTGGTGTGTCTCACGCTAGGGACCGGGATCGGCGGCGGTCTGGTGTTCGGTGGCCAGCTGCATCGCGGCCGGCACGGCATCGGGGGCGAGTTCGGTCACATGCAGGTCGTCGCTGGCGGGCACCCGTGCGAGTGCGGCAATCGCGGGTGTTGGGAGCAGTATGCCAGCGCAAACGCGTTGGCGCGGGACGCCCGCGCGCTCGTCGACGCATCCTCTCCCCAGGCGGACCCGCTGCTGCAGCGCGCGGGCGGCGACGCCGACGCGATCACCGGACTTATGGTGAGTCAGTTGGCGCTCGACGGCGACCTGACGTGTATCGAGCTGCTCGCCGCGATGGGGGACTGGCTCGGGGTGGGCATCGCCAACCTGGCGGCGGCCCTCGACCCCGGCACGTTCGTGATCGGCGGCGGCGTGTCTGCGGCGGGCGAGCTGCTCATCACGCCGGCCGTGGCGGCGTATCGACGCACGCTGACGGGTCGAGGTTTCCGACCCGAGGCGCGGATCGTCCGTGCGCACCTTGGCAACGAGGCGGGTCTGATCGGAGCTGCCGACCTCGCCAGAACCGCGGTCCGCAAGAGCCGGCGGCGATCGCGCTCGACCTCGCGGCGCTCGTCGACGACCCGGCTCGGGCTCGGGCTCTCGCGGCCGGAGTCGCGCTACCTGTCGACGAGGGTCATCTCGAAGGAGTAGAGGTCCGGACGGTAGACATGGGCGCCCAGCTCGACCGCACGGCCGCTGTCGTCGTACGCCGTGCGGTGCATCGTGAGTAGCGGTCCGCCCTTGCCGTAGGCGAGCAGCCGCGCCTCGTGGCTGTCGGCCCGGCGCGCACCGATTCGCTGGCGCGCGACCCGCAGGTGCAGCCCGCTGCGGCGCAGCTGCTCATAGAGGCCGGTTCGGGCGAGGTCGACGCTCTCGAGGTCGACGACGTCCGCCGGGATCGTGTTGCTCAGCAGGGCGAGTGGCTGATCACGGATGAGTCGCAACCGCTCGAGGCACCACACCCGAGCACCTGCCTCCAGCGAGAGGGCACTGGTCGCCGCGTGGTCGGCGACGACCCGCTCGAGCCGCAGCACTTGAGTATGGGGCTGTTGGCCAGCGCGCACGAGGTCGTCGTTGAGGCTCGTCAGCTCGAGGGAGCGGCGAAACTGCGACTGCACCACCTGGGTGCCTACTCCGCGCTTGCGCACGAGCATCCCCTTGTCGACGAGCACCTGCATGGCTTGTCGCATCGTCGGCCGTGACAGCCCGAGCTGACCAGCGAGGGCGATCTCGTTCGTGATCCGGTCTCCCGGCGCCAGCGCGCCGTCGGCGATGGCGCGTTCCAGCTGCTCGGCCACCTGGAAGTAGAGCGGCACCGGGCTGGACCGATCCACGCTCAGAGCGGGATACGTCGCCATGGTCGTACTGTACCGGTTGGTCCCGCACAGGTAGTGACGTATGGATGTCCTGACAAACTCTTGACAGGCCGCGAGAGCACGACAACACTTGCTACGCCGGAAGTTCGAACAGGGGACCGAACATGGCGAAGCTGAGGTGGCAGATGACCGACGCGTCCATCCTGGACCGGCTTGCGGGAGCGCCGATCTCATGGGGCGTGTGCGAGGTCCCCGGCTGGGGATACCAGCTGCCGCCGGACCGGGTCCTGTCGCAGATGCGCTCGATCGGCCTGACGGCCACCGAGTTCGGTCCCGCCGGGTTCCTCGCAGACCAGCCGGAGGCGCGCGCCGGTCAGCTTCAACAGCTCGGCATGTCGGCGGTCGGAGGATTCCTGCCCATCGTGCTCCACGATCCCGAGCGCGATCCGCTGCCCGAGGCGGATCGTTTCATCGACGGCTGCCTCGCCTCGGGAGCCGGGGTGATGGTCCTGGCGGCCTTCACCGGAGTCCGGGGCTACGACGCGCGTCCGGTGCTCGACGAGCTCGGCTGGAAGACCATGCTGGCCAACCTCGACCGGCTCGGCGACCATGCCCGTAGCCGGGGTGTCGTCGCCGCCCTCCACCCGCACGTCGGCACCATGGTTGAGCAGGCCGACGAGGTGGCCCGTGTGCTCCAAGGCTCACACGTCGGGCTCTGCGTCGACACCGGTCACCTGGCTCTCGGTGGTGCCGATCCGGTGACGCTTGCGACGACGTACGCCGACCGCGTCGCGCATGTCCACCTCAAGGACGTCGATGCAGGCCTCGCCAAGCGCGTCATCGAGGGGCTGCTCGTATTCGGTGAGGCCGTGCGTGCCGGCATCTTCCGTCCGCTGGGCCAGGGCGACATCGACATCGCCGCGCTGGTCAAGGTGCTCGAGAGCGCCGGCTACCAGGGCTGGTATGTGCTCGAGCAGGACGTGATGCTGTCCGGGGATCCGCGGGGAGCCGGGCCCGTCGACGACGTGCGCGAGAGCCTCGACTTCATGATGGCGGTGACGCAATGACGCCAGCAGAGGCGCCGCGTGGCGTCGAGCCGTTCGAGGTGCTCACGATGGGCCGGGTGGGCGTCGACATCTACCCCGACCAGATCGGCGTCGGGCTGGAGGACGTCACGTCGTTCGGCAAGTACCTCGGGGGAAGCCCCACCAACGTCGCCGTCGCGGCAGCGCGGCATGGCCGCCGCACAGCGGTGATCACCCGAACGGGCGCGGACCCGTTCGGGCGCTACATCCACCATGCCTTGAAAGGCTTCGGCGTCGACGACCGCTTTGTCGGCGAGGTGGCCGCCTACCCCACTCCGGTGACGTTCTGCGAGATCTTTCCGCCCGACGACTTCCCCCTGTACTTTTACCGCCAGCCGAAGGCACCCGACCTGGCCATCGAGACGGACGAGCTCGACCTCGACGCGATAGCCGCCGCCGACATCTTCTGGGTTACCGGGACCGGCCTGTCAGAAGAACCCTCCCGAAGCGCGACGATGGCTGCGATGGCAGCGCGAGGCAAGCACGGCCTCACGGTCCTCGACCTCGACTACCGCCCGATGTTCTGGGCGTCGCGCCAGGCCGCCCATGACGCGATCCGGTCTGCGCTCGAGTATGCCGACGTCGCGGTCGGCAACCTCGCGGAGTGCGAGGTGGCGATCGGCGAGCGCCAGGCTGGGGCCTGCGCGGAGGCGCTGCTGGCGGCCGGGGTCGAGCTCGCGGTGGTCAAGCAGGGTCCGGCCGGTGTCCTGGGCGCCCGCACCGACGAGCGGGTCGTCGTACCCCCGATGCCCGTCGATGTCGTCAACGGCCTGGGAGCCGGGGACGCCTTTGGCGGCGCACTGTGTCATGGACTGCTGTCGGGCTGGTCGACCGAGCGGGTCCTCCGTTTCGCCAACGCGGCGGGGGCGGTCGTCGCGGGACGACTCGCCTGCGCAGACGCGATGCCGACGACCGCCGAGCTCGACGCGCTGCTCGACGAGGTCCGCTCATGACGACGGACACCTTGGCCGACTTGCTGGACACTCGGGTCCGACACCCCGAGCGCATCGCCGAGCTCGCCGCCCAACGCACCCAGCCAGGCTCGCTGGCCGCGCAGACAGGCCGACTCATGCTCGTGGCAGCCGATCATCCCGCCCGCGGTGCGTTGCGGGCAGGCGACGACGCCCTCGCGATGGCCGACCGCTGGGATCTGTTGAGACGGCTGTCGATCGCACTCGGTCGGCCTGGCGTCGACGGGGTGCTCGGCACGGCTGACATCGTGGAGGACCTGCTCCTCCTGGGCGCGCTCGACGGCAAGGTCGTCATCGGCTCGATGAACCGTGGCGGCCTCGCGGGCACCTGCTTCGAGATCGACGACCGGTTCACCGCCTACCACGCGGAGGCCATCCAGCAGCGGGGGTTCCAAGGCGGCAAGATGCTGCTTCGCATCGACCCTAACGACGCCGCGACAGCCCCCACCCTGATCGCCTGCGCCGAGGCGGTCAACGCGCTCGCGGAGCGCTCGCTGATGGCCATGGTCGAGCCGTTCATTGCGCACCGCGTCGACGGAAGGGTCCGCAACGACCTGAGCACCGAGGCGGTCATCCGCTCGGCGACCGTGGCTGCCGGGCTCGGCTACACCTCGGCGCACACCTGGCTCAAGCTCCCCGTTGTCGAGCAGATGAGCGACGTCCTGGCCGCCTCGACGCTCCCGGTCCTGCTGCTTGGCGGTGAGGTCGGCGCCGACCAGGACGCCCAGTTCGCCCAGTGGTCGAAGGCGCTGGCGAGCCCGAACGTGCAGGGCATGGTCGTCGGGCGTTCGCTGCTCTACCCACCCGACGGCGATGTGGCGTCGGCCGTCGATGCCACGGTCGAGATGATGTGACATGGCCGGCCTGACCTATCACGTCCGCGCCGGAGACGCGGCTCGAGGGCCGTACGACGTCGTCATCACGCCCGAGGCGGCCGGCTGGGGCTACTCCGGCCTGTCCGTGTTGCGGCTCGACCCCGGCGCCTCGGTGACCGTTCAGACGGGGGAGTCCGAGGCGCTGGTGCTTCCGCTCCAGGGTTCGTGCGACGTGGCCTGCGGCGGCGAGACGCTGAGCGTGGTGGGGCGTCGCGACGTGTTTGCCGGGGTGAGTGACTTCGTCTACCTGCCGCGCGACGTCTCGACCGTGATCAGCAGCACCGCCGGAGGACGCTTCGCGCTGCCGTCAGCGGTGTGCCGGCGCCAGCTGACGTTTCGCTACGGCCCGGCCCACGAGGTGCCGGTGGAGCTGCGCGGAGCCGGTCAGGCCAGCCGGCAGGTCAACAACATCTGTACGCCGTCAGCCTTCCACACCGACAAGCTGATCGCCTGCGAGGTCCTCACGCCAGGCGGGAACTGGTCGTCCTACCCGCCGCACAAGCATGACCAGACCCGTGAGGGCGAGAGTCAGCTCGAGGAGATCTACTACTTCGAGGTGGCCGACGGGCCGGCAGGACCAGGGATGGGCTACCAGCGTGTCTACGGCCACGCGGAGGCCCAGATCGACATACTGGCCGAGATCCGCTCGGGCGACGTCGTGCTGATTCCCCACGGTTGGCACGGCCCGTCCATGGCGGTGCCCGGCTATGACCTCTACTACCTCAACGTGATGGCCGGACCGGCCGACGAGCGGGCCTGGCTCATCAGCGACGACCCCGTCCACGGCTGGGTGCGCGACAGCTGGGCCGGCCAGGAGGTCGACCCACGACTACCTTTCGCCGCGTCTGGAGCAGACCGATGACGATGCAGCTCACCGTGGCGCAGGCAGTCATCCGCTTCCTCGAGCAGCAGCACGCTGAGCGAGACGGTGACGAGAGCGCGTTCTTCGCCGGGTGCTGGGGCATCTTCGGGCACGGTAACGTCGCGGGCGTCGGTCAGGCCCTGCTCGAGCGCGCCAAGCACCCAGGCGCGAGCGGCGAGCCGACGATGCGCTACTTCCAGGCACGCAACGAACAGGCGATGGTGCACGCCGCCGTGGGGTATGCCCGGATGCGGGACCGGCTCGCCGCCTTCGCCTGCACATCCTCAGTCGGCCCCGGGTCGACGAACATGGTGACCGGCGCAGCCCTCGCGACCGTGAACCGCATCCCCGTCCTGCTCCTGCCGAGTGACGTCTTCGCCACCCGGGCAGCGAATCCGGTGCTGCAGGAGCTCGAGGACCCGACCAGCATGGACGTCAGCGTCAACGATGTGTTCAAGCCGGTCTCGCGCTACTGGGACCGGATCAACCGCCCCGAGCAGCTTCCGGCCGCTCTGCTGGCCGCTATGCGGGTGCTCACCGACCCCGCCGAGACGGGCGCGGTGACACTTTCCTTGCCCCAAGACGTGCAGGCCGAGGCCTACGACTGGCCCGACGACCTGTTCGCCCGGCGGGTCTGGCATGTCACCCGACCCGCCGTCGACGACTCGGCCCTGGCCCGAGCGGTCGAGGTGATCCGGGGTGCCTCGCGTCCGCTACTCGTCGCTGGCGGCGGTGTGATCTACTCCGGAGCGACCGAGGCTCTGCGCAAGTTCGCGGAGGCCACCGGCATCCCGGTCGCAGAAACCCAGGCGGGCAAGGGATCCGTCAGCTACGACCACCCGCAGTCGATCGGTGCGATCGGAGCGACGGGCTCCACGGCGGCCGACGAGCTCGCCAACGACGCCGACGTGGTCATCGGCGTAGGGACTCGCTACAGCGACTTCACCACCGCGTCGCGGACCGTCTTCGCATGCCCGGATGTGCGCTTCGTCAACCTCAACGTTGCGTCGTTCGACGCTCACAAGCTGTCTGCCACCGCGCTCGTGGGTGACGCTCGTCGTGGCCTGGAGCAGCTTCAGTCCGCACTGCGCGGCTTCAGCATCGACGCGGCTCTACGGCAGCGAGCCGGCGAGCTGGCGCGGGCGTGGGACGACACAGTGCAAGCGTCGTACTACCTCGGCCACGGCCCGCTGCCGGCGCAGTCGGAGGTGCTCGGCGTCGTCAACAGGCTGTCCCGCCCACGCGACGTTGTCGTCTGCGCGGCTGGCTCGATGCCCGGCGACCTCCACAAGCTCTGGCGGACGCGGGACCCGAAGGGCTACCACGTCGAGTACGGCTTCTCCTGCATGGGTTACGAGATCGCAGGCGGCCTCGGCGTCAAGCTCGCGGTCGAGGACACCCGCGATGATCGCGACGTCTTCGTGCTGGTCGGCGACGGCTCCTACCTGATGATGGCGCAGGAGCTCGTGACGGCGGTGCAGGAGGGAGTCAAGCTGATCGTCGTACTCGTCCAGAACCATGGCTTCGCCTCGATCGGGGAGCTGTCGGAGTCACTCGGGTCACAGCGCTTCGGCACCCGGTACCGGTACCGTACGGAGACCGGGATCGACGGAGACCTGCTTCCCGTGGATCTCGCGGCCAACGCGGCCAGCCTCGGGGCGGACGTGCTGCGCGCGAGCAACCTCACGGACTTCGAGAAGGCGGTCGCACACGCGCAGACGGTGGAGCACACCACGGTCATCCACATCGAGACCGACCCTCTCGTGGCTGCCCCGGCGAGTCCCGCCTGGTGGGACGTGCCGGTCGCCGAGGTCTCGGCTCTCGACAGCACCCGGTCGGCTCGGGTTGGCTACGAGTCGGCAAAGGCGCGGCAACGCGACCACCTGGCCCCGGCCCTGCCCGCTCACCCCCAACTCCACAACCCGAGCCTCCACGACCCGAGACTCCACGACCCGAGACTCCACGACCCGAAGGACGACGACTGATGAGAACGATCGAGCACTGGATCGGCGGCAAGCATGTCGGCTCCGCGGGGGGCCGCTTCACTGACGTCTACGATCCCGCCGTGGGCACTGTGCAGGCGAAGGTTCACCTCGCCGGAGTCGAGGAGGTCGACGCGGCCGTCCAGGCCGCGAGGGACGCCTTCGAGTCATGGGGCCAGACGTCGGTGACCGCGCGTGCCCGGGTGATGTTCGCGTTCCGCGAGCTGCTCCAGCAGCACGAGGACGACCTGGCGAAGGTGATCTCCGCAGAGCACGGCAAGACCCTCGACGACGCCCGAGGTGAGGTCGTGCGCGGCCGCGAGGTGGTGGAGTTCGTCTGCGGCATCCCACAGCTGCTCAAGGGTGAGTTCTCCGACCAGGTGTCGGGCTCGGTCGACTCGTACTCCTTCCGCCAGCCGTTGGGTGTCGTCGCCGGGATCACGCCTTTCAACTTCCCGATCATGGTTCCGCTGTGGATGCATCCCGTTGCGATCGCCACCGGCAACACGTTCGTGCTGAAGCCGAGTGAGCGCGACCCCGGCGCGTCGGACCTGGTGGCAACGCTGTACGCCGAGGCCGGGCTGCCCGACGGGGTCTTCAACGTCGTCCACGGTGACAAGGTCGCCGTCGACGCCATCCTCGACCACTCAGACATCGCCGCGGTCTCCTTCGTGGGCTCCACACCTATCGCGCGATACGTGCACGCGCGGGCCACGACGAGCGGGAAGCGGGTGCAGGCGCTCGGCGGCGCGAAGAACCACGCCGTCGTGATGCCCGACGCCGACTTGGACTTCGCCGCAGACCACCTCGTCGCTGCCGGCTACGGCTCAGCCGGTCAGCGGTGCATGGCGATCTCGGCCGTCGTCGCGGTGGGGGAGGCTGCCGACTCGCTCGTCGAGAAGGTGCGCGCGCGGACCGTGGCGCTCAAGGTCGGCCCGGGCGCCGAGGCCACGAGCGACATGGGCCCGGTCGTCACCTCGGACGCCAAGGAGCGCGTCCTCGGCTACATCGACCAGGGCGCCTCCGACGGCGCCACCGTTGTCGTCGACGGCCGCGACCTCACCGTGGAGGGACACGAGGAGGGCTTCTTCGTGGGGCCGACACTGCTCGACTCGGTTACCCCGGACATGTCGGTATACACCGACGAGATCTTCGGGCCGGTCCTGACGGTTCTTCGCGTCCCCACCCTCGACGCGGCCATCGAGCTCGTCAACGCCAACCCCTACGGCAACGGCACCGCCGTCTTCACCTCGTCCGGGGCGGTGGCCCGCACGTTCCAGCGTGGCGTCAGCGTCGGCATGATCGGCATCAACGTACCGATCCCCGTCCCCATGGCCTTCCACTCCTTCGGAGGATGGAAGGACTCGCTCTTCGGCGACCACCACATCCACGGACCGGAGGGGATCCGGTTCTACACGCAGGCAAAGGTGGTCACCAGCCGGTGGCCACACATCAGCGAGGAGTCTCTCGCGCAACTGAACTTCCCGACGGCCCAGTGAACAGCACCGGGACCCCAGGGAACAGCAGTCCGCTGAGAAGCGGCCAACAAGGAGGAAAGCGTATGTTCATCCGACGCGCACTAGTGGCGGGGCTGGCTGCGGGAGCACTGCTGCTCTCGGCATGCAGCACGAGCGACAGTTCTGGCGGAGGTTCCCGCAGCGACAGCGGCGGCTCGGCGCCAGCGAAGGCCAGCGACATCAGGATCGACGTCATCACCCATGGCGCCCCCGGCGACTCGTTTTGGGACGTGGTGAAGAGCGGCGCCGAGCAAGCCGGCTCCGACCTCGGTGTCGACCTGCACTACCAGAGCAACCCCGATGTGGGGCAGCAGAGCACGTTGATCGACAGTGCGGTGGCCGACGGCACGGACGGGCTCGTCGTGTCGATGGCCAACCCGGACGGCCTCGAGGCCAGCATCAAGGCGGCGGTGCAGGCCGGCACCCCGGTCATCACGATCAACTCCGGGATTGACTTCTGGCAGAGCTTCGGTGCGATCACGCATGTCGGGCAGAGCGAGACGATCGCCGGTGAGGCCGCCGGTGACCAGCTCAACGCCGCCGGACTGACCAACGTCATCTGTGTTATCCAGGAGGCCGGCAACGTGGCGCTCGAGGACCGCTGCAAGGGCGCGGCGTCGACGTTCAAAGGGACCATGCAGAACCTCCAGACCGACAACACCGATCTTCCCGGTTCGACGTCTACCATCCAGTCCAAGCTTCAGGCCGACGACAGCATCGACGGCATCCTCACCCTCGGCGGCGACATGTCGGGTGCAGCGGTGCAAGCGGTCGCTCAGAGCGGCAGCACGGTCAAGATCGGCACGTTCGACCTCAACGCGGACGTGGCCCAAAACGTCCTCGACGGCAAGCTGCTCTTCGCGATCGACCAGCAGCCCTACGTCCAGGGGTACCTCGGCGTCGTCGGCATCTATCTCAAAGTACTCAACGGAAACGACATCGGTGGCGGTCAGCCGGTCTACTCCGGTCCGGCGATCATCACGAAGGACAACGCAGCGGCTGTCTTGAAGTTCGCCCAGAACGGAACTCGCTGATCATGAGTACTACCGCCGCGGCGCCTTCGGAGGCACCGCAGTCACCCACGCCCGACGACGAGAGACTGTCGGGCTCGCACAACCTGGCTCGCATCCTGCGCCGGCCGGAGGTGGGCGCCGCCGTCGCCGCGCTGCTCATCTTCATCTTCTTCACCACGACCACGTCGACGTTCATCAAGCCGGGCGGCGTCAGCACCTGGCTGTTCACCTCGTCCCAGATCGGCATCATGGCCGTGGCCGTGGCGCTGCTCATGATCGGCGGGGAGTTCGACCTGTCGGCCGGTGCGATGATCGGCACGACGGGCCTCACCACCGGCATCATGATGAGCGAGTACGGGCTGAACGTCTGGGTCTCGGTCTTTACCGCTCTCGTCATCGCTCTCGTCATCGGCGTGGTCAACGGCGTCTTGGTCATGCGCACCGGCGTACCCAGCTTCATCGTGACGCTGGGGACGTTTTTCGTGTTGCAGGGCGTGAACCTTGCGGTGACCAAGATCATCATCAACCAGGTCTCGGTCACGGGTCTGCAGGACGCGGGCGGTTATGCGAGCGGACAACAGGTCTTCGGGTCGTTCGTGAAGATCAACCTCTGGGGCGCCCAGCCACTCACGATCTTCGCCGCGACGTTCTGGTGGTTCGCGGTCGCGATCATCGCGACCTGGGTGCTGTTGCGTACCCGCGCCGGGAACTGGGTGTTCGCCTCAGGCGGTGCGCAGACGAGCGCCCGCCAGGTCGGCGTTCCGGTCTTCCGCACGAAGGTCGGGCTCTTCGTGACGACCGCGGTCGCCGGATGGCTGGTCGGCATGCTGTCGCTCTTCCAGACCACCACCGTGCAGAGCACCACCGGGGTCGGCCAAGAGTTCATCTTCATCATCTGCGCGGTTGTGGGCGGCTGCCTGCTGACGGGTGGTTACGGCTCGGCCATCGGAGCCGCGCTCGGTGCCCTGATCTACGGCATGGTGCAGCTGGGGATCGTCTTCGAGGGCTGGGACAACGACTGGCTCTACGCGTTCCTCGGCGTCATGCTGCTGGGTGCCGTGCTCGTCAACAACTGGGTCAAGGCGCGAGCGGAGGCAGTGCGATGACCACTCCCGACAAGGGCGCCACGGTCATCGAGGTCAAGGACCTCGGAAAGTCGTACGGAAGCGTGATCGCGCTCCGAGAGATCACCACGTCGGTTCGCGCCGGTGAGGTGACCTGTGTGCTCGGCGACAACGGTGCCGGTAAGTCGACATTCATCAAAATCCTCGCCGGTGCGCACGAGCACTCGTCGGGCGACTTCATCGTCGACGGGATCCATCGCCACATGTCGTCACCGCGCGCCGCGCTCGCGCTCGGGATCGCGACCGTCTACCAGGATCTCGCCGTCGTGCCGCTCATGCCGGTATGGCGCAACTTCTTCCTGGGTGCAGAGCTCACCAAGGGCAGGGGCCCACTGCGACGGCTCGACATCGAGGCGATGAAGGTCACGACGAAGGCTGAGCTGGCCGCCATGGGCATCGACCTGCGCGACGTGGACCAGCCGATCGGGACCCTGTCCGGTGGGGAGCGCCAGTGCGTGGCGATCGCCCGGGCGGTCTATTTCGGTGCTCGAGTGCTGATCCTCGACGAGCCCACCGCGGCGCTCGGCGTGCGTCAGTCCGGTGTCGTGCTCAAGTACATCGCCAAGGCACGAGACCGTGGACTCGGCGTGGTCTTCATCACCCACAACCCCCACCACGCCTACCCGGTGGGGGACCGGTTCATGCTGCTGCGCCGTGGGCGGAGCATGGGTGACTTCCCCAAGGCGGAGATGACACTGGACGAGCTGGTCCGGATGATGGCCGGAGGTTCCGAGCTCGAGGCGTTGAGCCACGAGCTGCAGCGTGAGTTGCCCGACTCGCAGGTGACGAAGGACATCGAAGCCGAGGTCAAGAGCCTGTGACCCAGCCGCCGTTGGGCGTCGGCGTGGTCGGCTTCGGGTGGATGGGACAGGTGCACAGCCGCGCCTTCAGCCGGCTGCTGCACCACTACCCGGCCACCCAGCTGGAGCCTCGCCTCATGGTCGCGGCGGACACCGACCCCGGCCGGCGAGAGGTGGCGCTGCGGTCCTACGGCTTCTCGTCGGCGGTCTCGGATTGGGTGGAGCTCGTGGCGCGTGACGACGTCGACCTCGTCAGCGTGTGCGGACCCAACTTCGTGCATCGCGACATCGCTGTCGCCGCTGCCCAGGGCGGTAAGCACGTGTGGGTCGAGAAGCCGGCCGGGCGACACCTCGCGGACACGACGGACATCGCGCAGGCAGTGCATGGCAACGGTGTGTGCTGCGCGGTCGGCTTCAACTACCGCAACGTGCCGGCTGTCGAACTCGCCCGAGACATCGTCAGGTCGGGCCAGCTCGGCCGCGTGGAGACCCTGGCGGTACGCCTGCTGAGCGACTACGCAGCCCACCCCGACGGCGCGCTGTCGTGGCGCTTCGACCCCGAGTACGCCGGAACGGGCGTACTGGGCGACCTCGCCAGCCACGGGCTGGACCTGCTTCGCTATGTCGCCGGCGAGCAGACCGGCGAGGTCAGCGAGCTTGTGGCCGACCAGGCGACGTACATCGCGCAGCGGCCGCGGCCCAGCAGCACGGTGTCCCACTTCGCGACCGCCGCTGGCGGCCAGCTCGGACCGGTGGGCAACGAGGACCAGGTCTCGGTCCTGCTGCGGTTGCAGTCCGGGGCGCACGGCCACCTCGAGTCGTCTCGGATCGCCGTCGGGGAGCAGTGCACCTACGGTATCGAGGTGCGGGGCGAGCGGGGCGCACTCGCGTGGGACTTCCGTCGGATGGGTGAGCTGCGCGTCTGCCTCGGCGACGGCTACCAGGACCTTGCCTGGCAGGTCCGTTACGTCTCGGCGGGCGCGGGCGAGCTGGCAGCGTTTCAGCCCGGGGCGGGTGTAGCGATGAGCTACGACGACCTCAAAGTGATCGAGGCCGAGCGGCTCGTGCGCTCGATCACCGCCGGCGTGCCGGTCGGCGCCACGATCGACGACGCAGTCGTCGCGGCGAGGCTGGTCGAGGCGATCGTCAGCTCCTGCCGGGAGAGGCGCTGGGTGAGCCTGTGAGCCTGGATCCGACCTCGACGCTTCGCGTCGGCGTGATCGGTGTCGGTGCGATGGGCACCGCCCATGTGCGCACCCTCGCGTCGTGGGTGCCGGGTGCGCAGGTGGTCGCGGTGCATGACGCGGCGCCTGATCGTGCCGCCGACGTCGCGGCGGAGGTCGGCGCCGACGTAGCGGACAGCGCCGATCAGCTGATCCGCGCCGACGAGGTCGACGCCGTCGTGGTCGCGGCACCGGACCCCGTGCACGAAGAGCTTGCGCTCAGCTGTCTCGATGCCGGGAAACCGGTCCTGTGTGAGAAGCCACTGGCCGTCGACGTGGCTGGCTCGCGTCGCATCGTCGACGCCGAGGTGGCGGGGGGACGACGCCGGGTGCAGGTGGGCTTCATGCGGCGCTACGACCACGGGTTCAGGCAGCTGCGCGCGCTCGTGGCGGCGGGCGAGCTCGGCGCTCCGCGCGTCGTCCACTGCGTGCACCGCAACCCGCACGCGCATCCGTCGGCCTCGTCGGAAGGTGTCGTCGTCAACTCGATGATCCACGACCTCGACACCGCCGCCTGGCTGCTCGGCGAGCCGCTGGCCGCGATCACCCTCACGGTGCCGCGGCGGCCACGGGGTGAGCTCCTGGACCCCCAGGTCGCCGTCGTGGAGTCGGTCAGCGGCGTCATCGTCACCGTCGAGGTGTTCGTCAACGCCCGCTACGGCTACGACGTGGCTTGTGAGGTCGTCGGTGACGCCGGCACCGCCAGGCTCACGCCGCCGTACGGCATCTCCAGACGACGTGAGGGCACGGACGGGCTGGAGGTGACGTCCGACTTCGTGGCGAGGTTCGCCGACGCCTACCGGGTCGAGCTGGCAGCCTGGGTGGCCGCAGCGCGCACGCAAGAGGTAGCCGGACCGACGGCCTGGGACGGACATCGCGCAGGCGTTGCGGCGGCGGCGGGAGTCATGTCACTTCGCACGGGCGGTCGGGTCGCGATCGCTGACGAGCAGACACCTACGCTGTACCGCCTCAGCGGGGACGGCGGTAGTCGGGGATGAGCTCCTGTGCAAGCTGTTCGAGGAAGAGTCCCACGTCCGTGACGATCCCGCGGGCCTGGGACGAGCCGCGGTCGGCCAGCTTCGTGACAGTGGCCGGGTTGATGTCGACACAGACGAGGGGCACCGACGCCGGCAAGATGTTCCCGGTCGCCACCGAATGGAGCATGGTCGCGACCATCAGGCAGAAGCCGACGCCGCCGAGCTGTGCTCGCATGGCGCGCTGCCCCTCGATCACGTCGGTGTAGACGTCGGGCAGCGGCCCGTCATCTCGAACCGAACCGACCAGGACGAAGTCCTTTGCCTGCGTGACGAGTGCATGCATGATGCCGCCGGTAAGCACGCCCTGCTCGACCGCGTTGGCGATCGAGCCGGCCTTGCGGATCGTGTTGAGCGCGCGGATGTGGTGCTCGTGCCCGTGCTCGACCCCGCGGCCGAGGGCCAGGTCGACGCCGAGCGAGGTGCCGTAGAGCGCGGACTCGATGTCGTGGGTGGCGAGCGCGTTGCCCGCGAACAGCACGTCGACGTAGTCGGCGTTCACCATCGCCACCATGGCCGGTGCGGCTCCGGTGTGTACGACGCCTGGGCCGCCGACCCAGAGCACCCGCTTGCCGGTCGACTTCGCCTCGCGCATGCCGTCGGCCACCTGGCGCACGAGCAGGGTCTGTGGCTTCTCGCTGGACACGTCGGACTCCATGAAGCCGAACACCTCCTGCTCGACGCCGCCTGCCGGCAGTGGAGTCGTCACCCGGATGCCGGCTGCTCCGCAGACCACGTGCATTCCCGCCTTCACGTCCGACATCGGCAGCGTGTAGACGCGAGCGCGGCCCCCTGAGCGGTCGATGATGAGCCCGCAGTCCATCTCCGGGTTGGCGACCTCGTGCCACTGGCCGTCGAAGCGCACCCGGGTCTCGAGGTTGGTCGTGGAGTAGAAGCCGTCGGGGAACACGCCGTCTCGCTCGGCCTCGCAGATAGTCACCTCACCCGGGTCGACCATGTTGACGCCGCGGGTCTGCAGCCTCATGAGCATCCGCTGCAACGAGGCTTCGCCGTCGGCGCTGACCAGGATCCGGGCATACGACGTGTCGGCGGCATGGTGGCCGAGGTCGAACTTCTCGATCACGTGATCGCCGCCGTACTCGCGGATGTCATCGAGGACGCGGGACAAGATGCCGCTGTCCATGAGGTGGCCGGTGATCTCGACGGTCTCGGTTGCCTGGGCGCTCATGGCGACAGGCTAGTGCCCCGTCCACCGAGGTTGCTCCACCCGCGCGGCGTCGGCGACGGACCTACACCACCGCCCCGTCGTCAGGACCGGAGCCGTCATGGGCGTTGTCGTCCATGGTGACGACCAGGGTGACGAAGCCACCGACGAAGCCAACCACGGCCAGGACCGAGGCCCAGGTGGGCAGCGCGAGGTTGGACAAAACGACGATGACGAGCAGGAGCGGCCCGCCGATCAGGCCGAGCCAGGCGACTTGCTTGTAAGGGGCGAGCTTGGGCAGCGGCGGAGGCGGGTCGGGAACGAAGCGGTCCTCCTCGTCCGGCGGCCTGGCCCGGGAGGTCGACAGGAGGAAGTCCTCGTCATCGGAGCCACCCTCGCCGGGCCTGCTTCCCCAGCGTGCGCGCGGCCGGCTGTCACCCGGCGCGCTCGTCGGTGCATCGGCGGCGTCCTTTCGCTCGTCTCGCTCGTCCCTAGGGGCCTCGTCGACGCCGAGGTCCTCCGCCACCGGCCAGGGCGCGACGGCCGACTCGAGCGGGGCGTCGAACCCGGCGACCAGCCGCGCCCAGGCCAGGTCGTCGTTGTCGTCGATGAGCTCGGGGTGCTCGTTCGAGATCTGGTCAAGCACCTGAGCGGACGCGCGCGCGTCGACATACAACCGGTCCCGGACATCTACCCGGAACTCCGGCCGGTCGAATCCTGCCGTGGTTGCGGACTCCACCGGCTTGGTGTACGCGGCGACCCCTTGGGCCTTGAGCTCGTCGAGCAGGGCGTTGGCGATGCGGGGGTCCAGATCGGCGACCGGCGTGTAGGTGGCGGCGGTGAGGCCGTTAGATCGCATGCCGGCCACCCGCTGGGCCGTCGGCCGCTCCCGGATCCGAGCTGTGCTTGCGGATGAACTCCGCCGACTCCGTGAAGATGCTCTCCGCGTCGTTGTCGAGCGTGGCGACGTGGTAGCTGTCGTCGAGGATCCGCTCGGTCACGTCGCGCGAGGAGACCCGTTGGGTGATGATGTGCGACGACAGCGGCTCGACCACGTGGTCCTCCACCGAGCGGAACAGGACGACGGGGGCGGTGACCTTCGGCAGGTCCTCGCGGGTCACCTTCCACAGCGCCCGCATCGAGTCGAGCGCCCTGAGCGGAGTGCGGTCGTAGGCGTGCTCGTCGGCCCCAGGTCTCTTGATGTCGTTGCCGATGGCTCCGATCGACGACACGACGCGCTTGAGGACGGGGAGAGCGGCGAGCTGTCGTTTGGTGCTCGCCACGGACGGGTTGACGAGCATCAGCCCCGCCACCGCCTCCGCGCGCTCCTCGGCAAGGCGCAGGGCCAGGCAGGCGCCCATCGACAGGCCGGCCACGAAGACCTCGTCACAGGCCTCGCCCAGCTCGTCGAGCTCATGGGAGACGCCGGCGTACCAGTCGGTCCAGTCGGTCTTGTTCAGCTCCTCCCAGCGGGTGCCGTGCCCGGGTAGGCGGGGAACGGACACGGTGAGTCCCTCGGACGCCAGGTGCTCGCCCCAGGGTCGCAGCGACGCCGGCGAACCGGTGAACCCGTGGATCAGGAGCGCTCCCGTGGCACCGCCATCGGCGTGGAACGGCTCGGAGTGCGGGAGGACCGGCACGAAGGGCTCCTCGTGATGACCATGGGTGGGGGCGGCTGGTGTGAGCGAGGCCGGCGTGCAGGAGCGTGAGGCCTTGGGTTCATCGTGACACGTCGCGCGGTCGATTTCGAGGGGTGCAGCCAGCGGGCTCTGCCGGCGGGCGCCGGGCATCCATCTTGAGGCTAGGGTGATGCGACAAGGGAGGTCGTCGGTGTTCTATTGGATGTTGAAGTGGGTCTTCATCGGTCCCGTCCTGAAGCTGATCTTCCGGCCGTATGCCGAGGGGACCGAGAACGTCCCAGAGGAAGGCGCGGCGATCCTGGCGAGCAACCATCTGTCGTACTCCGACTGGTTGTTCATGCCGCTCACGATCTCCCGGCGGGTCACGTTCGTCGCCAAGGCCGAGTACTTCACCACGCCCGGCGTCAAGGGCTGGCTGCAGAAGACCTTCTTCTCCGGCGCGGGACAGGTGCCCATCGACCGGTCCGGTGGCCGAGCCTCCGAGGGGGCGATCACGACAGGTCTCAAGATCCTCGCCTCGGGAGGGCTCTTCGGTATCTACCCCGAAGGCACCAGGTCGCACGACGGCACGCTCTATCGGGGCAAGACCGGCGTGGCCCGGATGGCGCTCGAAGCGAAGGTGCCGGTGATCCCCGTGGCTGTCATCGGCACCAACGTGCTCGCGCCGCCCGGCAGAGTATTCGGGCGTTATGCGCGCCCGCATGTTCGGTTCGGCGCGCCGCTGGACTTCTCGCGCTACCAGGGCCTGGAGAGCGACCGCTACGTGCTGCGATCGATCACCGACGAGATCATGTACGAGATTCTGAAGCTGTCGGGTCAGGACTACGTCGACGTGTATGCCGCCCGCGCCAAGGCCGACGCGCAACAGGAGGCCAAGCGTGCCCGGGCCGAGGCCAGAAGGGCCAAGGAGACGGACGGAAAGCAGACCCGCCCCGACGACGCCCGCGCCGAGGCGGCGGAGGCTGAGGCGGAGGCGGAGGCTGAGGCTGAGGCGCAGGAGGCTGAGGCTGATGCTGAGGCGGGCGAGGGGCCGAGCCAGGGGCTCGCTCGGCCCTGAGGTCCTGGCTGCTGTCGCCCGGCGTGGTCAGGCCCGGGGCAGCCGGTCGACGTACTCGGCGAACTCCCGCAGGAACTCTCGCTGGCTGTCGGTCTCGATGCTGCTCGGACGCTTGGCCCGCACGAGCTCGCTCGCCTCGTCGGGTGTCATGCCCTGTGAGATGAGGTAGCTCGCGATCAGGGTGCCCGTGCGACCGATGCCGCCCTGGCAGTGAGCGGCGACCGGTTCGCCGGCCTCCAGGCTGGTCGAGACGAGCTTGGCGAACTCACGCGCCTGCTCAAGTGACGGGGGCTCGAAATCGGTGACCGGGATGTGCCGGTGTTGCAGGCCGTGCGCCTGGACGAGTGCCGGGTCGAGTCCGACCTCGTCGAGGGAGACGAGGATGCGAATGCCTCGGTCGTGGAGCTCGTCGAGCACCGCGGCCGCGTCGCGCTCGGAGTCGGGGTGCGCGAGGCCGGCGAGCCAGCCGTCGATGACGTAGCCGAAGTTGGAGATCGCCACACCAGCCAGTCTCGCATCGTCGCGGCTTCGCGCGCGTGCCCCCGAACCGCCGACACGCCGCGGAACCGGGGCCCGGCTCGCCGTCTCAGGTGTCCGCGGGTTGGGTACACAGCAGCGCGGTGACCGCACGACGACATGGGCACCGCATGACGACAGGAGTCGCGTGACGACGATCGACCTGGCTGCAGCCAGTAGCGAGGTGGGGATCTCGGCGGGCCTGACGGCGTACGTCGCCCGGCCATCGACGCCCCCGCCCTGGCCCGGCGTCGTGGTGGTCCACGAGGTGTTCGGCATCGACGACGTGATGCGACGCCAGGCTGAGCGGCTTGCTGCGGCGGGCTATCTCACGATCATTCCGGATCTCTTCTCGCAGGGTGGAGCGCTGCGGTGCTTGCGAGCCATGTTCGCCTCACTCAGCGTCGGGCAGGGGCGCGCGTTCCAGGACATCCAGGCGGCCCGCGCCTGGCTCGGTGACCAGACCGACTGCACGGGCAAGGTCGGCGTGATCGGGTTCTGCGTGGGCGGCGGCTTCGCCTTGTTGAGCGCGCCACGCGGCTTCGACGTCAGCTCGGTGAACTACGGCACGCTGCCGAAGGATCCGAGACAGGCGCTGTCGGGCGCCTGTCCCGATCGTGGCCAGCTACGGCGGGCGCGACAGGGGTCTCAGGGGCAGTGCCGTCAAGCTCGAGAAGGTCCTGAGCGAGCTCGGCGTCGAGCACGACGTCAAGGAGTATCCGAAGGCGGGCCACTCGTTTCTCAACGACGCGCCCAACGGCCCGACCCTGCTGCGACCCCTGCTGACGGTGGTGCACGTCGGCCCGGAGCCTGAGTCGGCCGTCGACGCGTGGCAGCGCATCGAGGCGTTCTTCGCCGTACACCTGGCAGCCGACGCGCGACCGGCGTGAGCCCCGGTTAGGGTTTGACCCGACGAGCAGGAGACGTGGTCGTGGTGACGAGTGAGAGGAGTTTGTATGCGCGTGGGAGTGCTGACCGGAGGCGGCGACTGCCCCGGTCTGAACGCCGTGATCCGAGCCGTGGTCCGTAAGGGCGTCGGCGAGTACGGCTACGAGTTCGTCGGGTTCCGGGACGGCTGGCGCGGTCCGTTGGAGAACGTCACCTCGGAGCTCGGCATCACCCAGGTCCGCGGCATCCTTCCGCGCGGCGGCACGATCCTGGGGTCATCACGGACCAACCCCTTCACCATCGACGGCGGCGTCGAGAAGATCACGTCCAACCTCAAGCACGGCGAGGTCGACGCGCTCGTCGCGATCGGCGGCGAGGACACCCTCGGCGTCGCGACGAGGCTCTCCGCTCTGGGAGTCAACGTGGTGGGAGTGCCGAAGACGATCGACAACGACCTCAGCGGCACGGACTTCACATTCGGCTTCGACACCGCCGTCAACATCGCCACGGAGGCGATCGACCGTCTCCACACGACGGCCGAGTCGCACCACCGCGTGCTCGTCGTCGAGGTGATGGGCCGCCACGCCGGCTGGATCGCTCTGCACTGCGGGCTCGCCGGCGGTGCGAACGTCATCTTGATCCCCGAGCAGCCGTTCGACATCGAGCGTGTCTGCGCACTCGTGGAGCGCCGCTTCCAGCTGCAGTACGCGCCGATCATCGTCGTCGCCGAGGGCGCCACCCCCGCCGAGGGGACAATGGCGACCGTGACCGGAGAGCTCGACTCGTTCGGACACATGCGGCTCGGCGGCATCGGTGACCGACTCGCCCAGGAGATCGAGGCGCGCACCGGCAAGGAGGCCCGCACTGTCGTGCTCGGCCACGTGCAGCGCGGCGGTACGCCGACCGCCTTCGACCGCTGGCTGGCAACCCGCTTCGGGCTGCATGCCGTCGAGGCCGTCCACGACTCCGACTTCGGCACGATGGTCGCCCTGCGCGGGACCGACATCGTGCGCGTGCCGCTCATCGAAGGCACCGGCAAACTCAAGACCGTCAGCCCGGCCGAGTACGCCGAGGCCGAGGTCCTCTTCGGCTAGGAGCCGGCACCAGCGGACAGTGCGTCTCGGGGAGACGGCCTGTGCGTCTAGGGTGGATCTGTGAGCATCCCGAGTCTCGAGCAGCTGCACCAGCTGGGTGCCGCCCATCAGCCGCGGTGGCCCGAGCAGGCGAGCCTCGACGAGGCCGTTGCGACGCTGCGCACGATGCCGCCGCTCGTCTTCGCGGGCGAGTGCGACGACCTCAAGTCGCACCTCGCGGAGGTAGCGGCCGGTCGCGCCTTCTTGCTGCAGGGCGGCGACTGTGCCGAGACGTTCGAGGGGGTCACTGCCGAGAGCGTGCGGGCGAAGCTCCAGGTGCTTCTGCAGATGGCGGTCGTCCTTACCTATGCCGCCTCGGTTCCCGTCGTGAAGCTGGGGCGCATCGCCGGTCAGTACGCCAAGCCTCGCACCAGCGACGACGAGACCCGCCAGGGAGTGACCCTTCCGGCGTACCGGGGCGACGCAGTCAACGGCTACGCGTTCACCGCGGCCGCGCGCGTCCCGGACCCCAGCCGGCTCGTCCGGGTCTACAACGCCTCCGCCGCCACGCTCAACCTGTGCCGGGCGTTCCTTCAGGGCGGCTACGCCGACCTGCGTCAGATGCATGCCTGGAACGCCGACTTCGTCAAGCGGAGCCCGGTCGGCGCCGTCTACGAGCAGCTGTCCGACGAGATCGACCGGGCGCTGCACTTCATGCGGGCGATCGGAGCCGAGTCCGAGGAGCTGCACCGCGTCTCCTTCCACAGCAGCCACGAGGCGCTCATCCTCGAGTACGAGCACGCGCTGACCCGCATCGACTCGCGCACCGACCAGCCCTACGACGTGTCGGGCCACTTCGTCTGGATCGGGGAGCGTACCCGCCAGCTCGACGGAGCCCACGTCGAGTTCGCGTCGCGCATCCGCAACCCGATCGGCGTCAAGCTGGGGCCGGGAGTCACACCCGACGAGGCGCTCGCGCTCGCCGCCAAGCTCAATCCGGACAACGAACCCGGCCGGCTGACCTTCATCACCCGGCTGAGCGCCGGCAAGATCCGCGACCTGCTGCCAACCCTGGTCGACAAGGTCACTGCTGCCGGCATCGAGGTGGCGTGGGTCTGCGACCCGATGCACGGCAACACGTTCGCAACCTCGACGGGCTACAAAACGCGCAACTTCGACGATGTCATCCACGAGGTCAGGGGTTTCTTCGAGGTGCACCGCTCGCTCGGCACGTGGCCGGGAGGTCTGCACATCGAGCTCACGGGAGACGACGTGACCGAGTGCGTCGGAGGTGGAGAGGCGCTCGACGAGGCCGGCCTCCGGCACCGTTACGAGTCCGTCTGCGACCCCCGGCTCAACCGCACGCAGTCGCTGGAGCTGGCGTTCCTGGTGGCGGACATGCTGCGCGACAGTCGAGCCTGACCGCGACCGAGTCGAGGGTGGGGTGTCAGACTGGCCCGCGTGATCGACCTGCGCAGCGACACCGTCACGACACCCAGCCCGGCCATGCGCCGCGTGCTGGCGCGGGCGGAGGTCGGCGACGACGTGTACGGCGAGGATCCCACCGTGCGTGCCCTCGAGGAACGTGTCGCTGACCTCTTCGGCTTCGAGGCGGCGCTCTTCACCGTGACGGGCTCGCTCGCCAACCTGCTTGCGGTGCGCTCACTCGTCGCGCCGGGCTCGGAGGTGTTGTGCGAGTCGAGCGCCCACATCGCCCGCGCCGAGCTCGGAGCACACGGAGCAGTCAGCGGGGCGACCATGCGGACATGGACACATCCGCGCGGCCACGCCGACATCGACGCGATCGACGCGCTGGTGGCGCCCGACCTTGGGCCGTTCTTCGTGCGGACGGCGTGCGTCTCGGTCGAGAACACGCACAACTTCGCCGGTGGCACGGTGCAGCCGCTCGAGATTCTGGCCGCGCTCCGCTCGCTGGCCGACCGTCACGGCATCGGCGTACACCTCGACGGCGCCCGGATCTGGAACGCCCACATCGCGACCGGCGCACCGCTCGCCCGGCTGGCGGCCGTGGCGGACACGGCCGGAGTCTGCCTGTCAAAGGGCTTGGGCGCCCCGATCGGGTCACTCATGCTCGGATCGGCCGACCGGGTGGCGCAGGCCCGGGTCTGGCGCAAGCGGCTCGGAGGCGGCTGGCGGCAGGCCGGGCTGTTGGCAGCCGCCGGACTGCACGCGCTGGACCACCACATCGAGCGGCTCGCCGACGACCACGCGCATGCTCGACTCATCGCCGAGGCGGCCGGCGTGGATCCCGCCGGCGTCGAGACCAACATCGTGGTCATCCGCACCGACGACGCGAGCGGGCTGGTAGCGCGCTGCCGGGAGCAGGGGGTGCTCGTCTCGACCGTCGGCTCGTCGGTTGTCCGGGCGGTCACCCACCTCGACGTCAGCGAGGCGGACGCCCGCCGGGCGGCATCGGCGATCGCCGCCGCCGTGGGACGCCCGGCTCTCAGCGAACGCTCAAGGATGTGAGTTCGAGCGGATAGTGACATGGGTGGCAATGGAGGAAGCATGGACATCAGGGAGATCAACCGTCAGACGATCGAGCAGTTCCGGGCGGGTGGCGAGATCGCGGGCATGAACCGTGACCGTCTCGTCCTGCTGACGACTACCGGCCGCAAGACGGGTCAGCGTCGTACCACGCCGATGATGTTCCACCGCGACGGCGACCGGCTGCTCGTCATCGCCTCGAACGTCGGGGCGCCCAACCATCCGGACTGGTACCTCAACCTGGTCGCTGATCCGGATGTCACGGTGGAGGTCGGTGACGAGGCGTACGCCGCGGTGGCCGCGACGACCGAGGGGGAGGATCGGGCCCGGTTGTGGACCATGCTCAAGCAGACCTACCCATTCTTCGCCGATCACGAGGCCTCGACTGAGCGCACCATCCCCGTCGTCGTGCTGACCAGGGTGCGAGCCACCGCGACTGAGTCCGATCCGATGCCGCAGGAGGCTGGCAAGCCGCCTAGACCGTGAGGTGCGTAACCTCGGCCTCGACCTTGGGGCGGGGAGCGAGTTCGACGATGTACATCGCCGCGAGCACGAAGGTTCCGCCGACCAGCATCCGGGTCGTCAGGCCCTCGCCGCCGAAGAGCACAGCGAAGAATGTCGCCCACACCGGCTCCATCGTCATGATGATCGCCGCCCGAGTCGAGGAGAGGTGCGCCTGGGCCCACGTCTGCCCGAGGATCGTCAATGCGCCCGCGATCACTGCCATGTAGAGCAGTGAGAGCCAGCCGCCGGAGGTCTGCGGCGGACTGATCCCGTTCGGTGCGCTCACCGCCGTGCAGACACCGCAGATCACCGTCATCTGCACGATCGAGAGGCCGAAGACGTTGCCCGTGTTCGACCACCTGCCGAGCCCGACGATGTGGAGGGCGTAGAGCATTGCCGAGGCGAAGATCAGGGCAACGCCGGGTGAGATCGACAAGCCCTGCAGGGACAAGAAGCCGAGCCCGACCGTCGAGGCGGCCACGGCGAGCCAGACGAACGCCCCGATGCGCTCCTTGAACAGCAAGGCGACGAACAGGGGCGTCATCACGACGTACATGCCGGTGACGAATCCGGAGAGGCTGGCCGGCGTGTGCTCGAGCCCGAGTGTCTGCAGCACCTGGGCGACGCCGTAGACGACGCCCAGTACGACGCCGTGCCGGAGCTCGTGGCGAGACAGCCTGGCGACCGAGCGCGGTGCGAGTACGACGAGTGCGACAGTGGCGATGGCGAAGCGGATCGACAAGAAATCAAAAACGGAGATCTCCTTGAGCAGGTCCTTGATCAAGAAGAATGTCGAGCCCCAGGCAGCCGTGACGCCGAGCAGGGTCAGCGTCGGCAGTGCACGGATGGAGGGCGTCGTCATCCCGCCAACTGTAGGGTCGTGTGACAGGGGTTGGTCAGACGACCTTGAGCGTGACGATGGACCCGAGCGGTGCCGACTGGCCGGCCTCCGGTGTCTGGCCCACGATGAAGCCGAGGCCGAAGTAGGGCTGCACCTGCTCGGTCGCGACACGGAAACCGGCGGCCGCCATCGCGTCCTTGGCTGCCTGGATGCCGAAGTGGTTGACGTCGGGTACCTGGACGAGATGGGGGTCCACGGCTGACGACGAGGGTGACGGTGTCTCCGGAATGGCGCACACCGGTGCTCGGACGCTGGGAGATGACGAGCCCGTCGGCGACATTGTCGTCATAGCGCTCATCCCGCTTCACCTTCAGACCGAGGCTCTGCAGGTC
This sequence comes from Propionibacteriales bacterium, assembly GCA_038238115.1. Lineage (GTDB taxonomy): Bacteria > Actinomycetota > Actinomycetes > Propionibacteriales > Nocardioidaceae > JBBRYB01. Next base: position 50,089 of record JBBRYB010000007.1, read on the forward strand.
CCGCACAGCCGAGTCGCCGGACTGCCCGGTGTGGTCGGCCACCTTGATCGGTGCCGGTCCCTTGCTGACCACGATCGACACCCGTTGGTCGCGCCGCAGCTCGGTCCCCTGCTTCGGAGTGAACGCGACGACCTCACCGGTCCTGACGTCCTCGTCCCACCTGCGCGCGGTATGGCCCACCACCAACGCGTGGTTCGTGATCGCTTTGACCGCTCGCGCCTCGCTCAGCCCAGCCAGCTCTGGCACTCGATGTCGCTCAGGCCCCTTGGAGATGACCGCCGACACGGTGCCGTCCCTGAGCACCTGCTCGCCGGCGCGCGGTTCGGTGGAGATCACGCCGCCTTGCCGGACCTTCTCCGAGTACGCCGTCCCGGCGACCCGGAACGACAGCCCGGCCTGCACGATCGTCGACCTCGCCTGGGACTGGCTGAGGCGTACCACGTCAGGCGTCGGCCGGAACCGTCCCACGCCGTAGTACCAGCCGGCCGCGGCCGCGCCCGCTGCCAGCAGCAGCACGACGACGAAGGCGATCCAGCCCCGTCGCTTTCGCCTGCGCGCCAGTGTGGACGGCGCTGGGTATGGCGGTGGACCCGCCACGGTCCGAGTCACCACGTCCGTCGAGGTGGACGTCTCGGGGTCCGGCCAGGTCCGTTCGTCACGAGCGCCTGGGAGGCCCTCGAGGACGTTGGTCGCCTCGTCGCCGCGGACCAGGATCGTGGGAGTCAGGTCGTCGGTCAGCTCCTGGTCGTCGATCACACCACGGTCGAGGGCGTGGCGCACCCGCCGGAGCTGCTGCAGCATCACGTGGGCGTCGGCGGGGCGCAGGTCGCGGTCGCGACTGGTGGCGCGTGCGACGAACGCGTCGAGATAGGGCGCGATGCCGTCGACGAAGGCGGAGGGCGCGGGCACGTCGTCGTGGACATGCTTGTAGGCCACCTGGATGGGGGAGTCGCCAACGTGCGGCTTCCTGCCGGTGAGCAGCTCGAAGAGCAGCACTCCCAGTGCGTAGACGTCTGAGCGGGCGTCGGCGTTCCCGTCGGTCACGAGCTCCGGGGGGAGGTAGGAGACAGTGCCCATCAAGACGCCGCCTGTGGCGGTGGCCGACGTTGCTGAGCTGATAGCTCGCGCGAGGCCGAAGTCGGCCACCTTGATCTGACCGCGCGGGTCGATCAGCACGTTCTCGGGCTTCACGTCACGGTGCACGATGCCCGCCTCATGTGCAGCGGCGATCGCCTTGAGGATCTCCTCGAGGACACTGAGCGCCCGCGAGGGCGAGAGCGGCGCCTCCGCGCGAATCACGTCACGGAGGGTATGACGTCCGGCGACGTACTCCATCGCCAAGAAGAGCACGCCGGCGTCCTCGCCCTGGTCGTAGACGGCCACCACGTTGGGATGGGTGAGGCGGGCGGCGGCGCGGGCCTCGCGGACGAAGCGCTGGCTGAACGACTCGTCGTCGGCGAGCGCCTGCGGCATCACCTTGACGGCCACCAGGCGGTCCAGGCGCAGGTCGGTGGCCTCGTAGACGCTCGCCATCCCGCCCCGGGCAATCTTGGCGCCCATCAGGTAGCGCCCGTCAAGCACCTGCCCCACGAGCGGATCGGAGGTGACCAACCTGTCCACGAGGCGAGTGTACGGAGCGACGAGCCGGCTGCCGGTGAGCCTCGCCGCCGAGCGCGCCGGCCGCATGGCAGGCTGGCGGGTGTGGCCGACAACCTAGACTCCCTCGTCGACTCGTGGCTGACGTTTGCGCAGGTCGCCGAGCAGCTGAGCGTAAGCGCCAGCAAGGTGAGGCAGCTCGTCCGCGAGCACCAGCTCGTCGCCGTCCGGCGCGATGACTTTCGCGCACCCGGGGTCCCTGCGGACTGCCTGGCGGACGGCATGGTCGTGAAAGGCCTGAGCGGGACACTGGTCCTGCTCGCCGACCACGGGTTCTCCGAGGCGGAGTCGATCGGGTGGCTCTTCACGGCCGACGACTCGCTTCCCGGGCGGCCGATCGACGCGCTGCGCGAGGACCGCGGGCGGGAGGTACGGCGCCGGGCCCAGGCCGTGGTCTAGCTTCTACCAGGCCCCAGGCGGCGACACGCCGGGGAAAGCGGGCCTTTGGTGGCGTCTCGGCGGGGTGGGGGGCTAGACGAGGCGGCTGGTGGCCCGGTCGCTGAGCACTCGCAGCGCGGCGCACACCTCCTCGTCACCGATCGGCGCGTGCCGCAGCGCCGACAAGGCAGCCGACGTCAGCTCCGAGATCACGGTCTCGACCGCGTCCAGCGCGCCGGTCTCGCGCAGCACGTCCTGGACCGCGGCAATCCCGTCGGCGTCGACGTCGCGATGCCCGAAGCTGGCAAGCAGCACGTCGATCTGCGCGGATGTAGCCAGGTCGAACGCACGGGCCATGAGCAGCGTGCGCTTGCCCTCGCGGATGTCGTCGCCGCTCGGCTTGCCCGTCACGTCGGTAGCACCGAAGACGCCGAGCACGTCGTCACGCAGCTGGAACGCCTCTCCCAGCGGGATCCCGTACGACGACAGTGCGCGCAGCAGCGGCTGATCCGCCTTTGCGAGGGCGGCGCCGAACTGGAGTGGGCGCTCGACAGTGTATTTCGCGGACTTGTAGCGCAGCACGCGCATCGCGTCGGAGGTGCTGCTGCGTCCGCTCGTCTGGGCGAGCACGTCGAGGTACTGGCCCGCGACGACCTCCGTGCGGAGCTTGTCGAAATAGACCCGTCCCCGCTGAAGCACCTTCGGGGCAAGTGTGCTCCGTGCCAGCAGCTCGTCGGACCAGGACAGCAACAGGTCCCCGAGCAAGATCGCGGCGCTCTGCCCGAAGTCGCTCTGCCCGAAGTCGCTCCGCCCGGGCCCGCCTTGTTCCGGTCCGCTCTTCCCCGGAGCGGGTTCGCGCAGCCGGGCGAACCACCGATGGGCCGCCGGCCGGCCGCGCCGGGTCGCGGAGCCGTCCATCACGTCGTCGTGGACGAGTGCGCTCGCATGGACGAGCTCGATCGCGGCGGCCGCTGTCATGACTGCGTCGAGTCTCTTGGACGAGCCACCAGCGGCCCTCCAGCCCCAGTAGGCGAACGCGGGACGGAGCTGCTTGCCACCCTCGACGTAGCTGCGGGCCGTCGTGAACAGCGGCGCCAAGTCGCCGCCGACCGAGGCGAGCTCCGCCTCCTTGTCTCGGATGAACGTCTCGAGGATCGCGGCGATGGACTGGCGGAACTCGGTTGTGATCGGTTCGAGGTCGACGACTGGGTCGGCCGGCATGGTCGTCTCAGTCACGGGAGCGAGCCTACCCGTGGCGCGGAGTCCGTCGGGTGGCGCCAGCTCAGGCCTTGCCCAGGCGGGCGGCGACATGCGCAGCACCCCAGACGACGTACGGCACGGTGGGACCAGGATGCAGCGAGGCGCCGACCAGGTGCAGCCCGTCGAAGGGGTTGAGCAGGGCCGCGCGGCGGGCATGGTCGCGCCAACCGTTCCAGCAGAGCCCGTACGACGACCCTCCCGTCTCCGCGACGAGGTCGGCCGGGCTTCGGTCGAGGCGTGACACGACCTGCTCACGGACGTCGATCCCACGACTGGCCAGCGTGACGAGGACATCCTCGTGCGCGGAGCCGCGCCACTGCACAGTCCAGGCGTGACAGCCGGCCGGAGCCGCACCGCGCGTGGTGACAACCACCAGGGGATCGCCGTGCAGAGCCACCTCGTCCGGGAGTGCGGGCACCGCGCCACGCAGCCCGAGATGGGTCACCGCTGGTGGGACGGCCGGATCGGCATGGGCGAAGGCCCGCCGCGCGGGAGCGGCCAGGTCCGGCGGCAGCATCGTCTCGAAGACGACAGTCGGGTCGATGCCGGTGACCACGACGTCAGCAGCTATCCGCTGGCCGCCAGGCGTCTGGACGCCCTGTACCCGCCCGTCGGCAACCCGGATCGCGGCGACGGAGCACTGGTAGCGCACGTCGACTCCACGCTCGGCGAGGCGGGTCACCAGCGCCTCGCCCAGCTCGGCGAAGAGGCCCGACGTCGCCCACACGCCGAAACTGCGCTCGACGTAGGCCTCGACGGCCGCAAAGGCCGGAACCTTCCGCGGCTGTGAGCCGGCGAGCACGAAGGGGTGAGCCACCATCCGCCGCAGCCGCTCGTCCGGGATGGCTGTCGTCAGCAGCCGGTGCAGGCTCATCGAGGATCTCAGCCGCCTGGCGACGTCGCGGCTACCGAGCCGGTGCCCTCCCGCCGGGACGTCTAGGACATCTCGGCGCAGGTTGTCCCAGACATCGGCCTGGGCGTCCACGAACCCGGTCCACGCCGTCCCGGTACCCTTACCCAGCCCGGCGTCGACCGCCGCAGTCTGTGCGGAGCGTGAGCCCGTGGGCAGATCGACCTGGGCGCCGTCGTCGAAGATGTGGCGACGTGCGACTGGTCGCAGTTGCAGGTCGACGTAGCGCTCGAGCGGACGTCCGGACTTGCGGAACAGGTCTCTCAGCACGGCCGGCAGGGCCGTCGACGAGGGTCCGGCGTCCCAGCCGAAGCCGTCCTGCTCGATCCTTCGGAGCATGCCGCCGGCGTGCGCGGTCCGCTCGCAGACGACGACGCGGTGCCCCAGCTTGGCGAGCCTCGCCGCGGCGGCCAGGCCGCCGAGCCCTGCCCCGACGACCACGACGTCCGCCACGAACGGCACCCTACCGAGCGCGCCCGTTGCGCCTCAGCCGACGGTCACCGTCACCCTGTTGGACGTCTCGCCCCGAGCGACGTCCTTCATCCGGAAGCGGTTGAGCCCGGTGTGGCTCGTCTTGACATAGGTGGAGAACGCGCCGGCGTCCAGGCTGGTCGTGACAGGGAAGTCGAGCCAGGTGCCGCTCTCCTTGCGCTGCACCTGCAAGGTCAGGCCCGTGGGCGCCTGGTAGGTACCGGTGAGGTAGATGGGCTCGAAGCTGCCAACATCGTTCGGATGGACGCGCAGCACGATGCCCCGTTGCGGTGGGGGCCGGTGCGTCGGTGGGGCGCTGGTCGGGGATCCGCTGTGCGGGCCACGGTGGGCCTTGGGCGGCGTACCACCGCCACCGCCGGGCAGGGTGATCGGGGCCGTGGTGGAGCCGGCCTTGCCGAGTCCGGCGAGGTCGACGGCCTTGATGCCGGCGAAGGCGACGACGCCGCCGATGAGGGCGCCGACGACGAGCAGCAAGACCACGCCGACCAGCAGCTGCTTCTGCCAGCTGGTCTGGTCGTCCATCCGGTGCTCCCCGCCGTCCGTGGCCTCGTGCTGAACCTCCATGGTGTCAGACGGCTGGAGAGGCCCCACCGTGCTGGCAGCTCAGGCGACGTCGATCTCCCGCGCGTGGGTGAGAGAGAGGAGCTCGGCATAGGTCGTGTCGAAGACGGCGTGGGCGTGGCCCGCAGCCGCCCAGATCACCGGGTAGGCGGCAAGGGCGCGGTCGAGGTACGTCGGGATCGGGGTCGGGTGGCCTAGCGGCGCCACCCCGCCGATCACCTGGCCGGTGTGGGTCCGGACGAACTCGGGCGTCGCGCGCCGCAGCGCCGTGACTGCGAGCGTCGCCGCGACCGTCTCCACGTCGACGCGATGAGCACCGGAGGTGAGGATGAGCACGGGAGAGCCGTCGGCGTCGAAGACCAGCGAATTGGCGATGGCGCCGACCTCACAACCGAGGCCGTCGGCTGCCTGCTGCGCGGTGCGGGCCGAGTCGGGCAGCACGCGCACCGAGCAGGCCGCACCGAGGCTGCGCAGTTGTGCGGTGACGTGGTCGATGCTGCGGTGACGCAGCTGTCGAGTGGACTCCCCGGGAGCTGTCATGCAGCGACTCTAATGTCGCGGGGCGACCTCGCTGCGCCTGGGCGCACAGCCCGTCGTGCTGGGGTTGACGCGGTTGTCGGTGGCGGGGTTTACTGTTCTTCTGGGTTCGAACATATGTTCGAACTCTCACCACCGAGGGTTTCGCGGCGCTTTGTGGTGAGGCGCATCGCCTGGGTGAGGATGGCCTCGACCCCCGTCCTCACCGGGCGATCCGCAGCGATGCCCGCACGGGTGACGTGAGGATGACCGTAAAGGGGAAGTGACCCAGATGCGACGCTACGACGACCCCATCGAGGTGCGTCGAGGTCTGCTGTCGGGGCAGGAGATCCCGGCTCAGTTCATCTGGCGCGGCAGGCTCTGGGTGGTGCGCGAGGTCATCTCGCACTGGATCGAGACGGGGGTCTGGTGGGAGCAGCCTGGTGTGGCGGCCCTCTTCGGCACCGGTACCGGTGCCGATGTCGCCAGCGCAGCGACGGCTGCCGAGGCGCCGCCGCCTCCTCCTCAGGCCGCCGACCTGCTCGGTGAGCGTGACTTCTGGCGGGTCGAGGCGACGCGGGGACGAGCGGTGCGAGGAGCGGGTGTCTTCGACCTGTCCTTCGACTGGGCCGGTGGACAGTGGCGCCTCGTCAGCAGCATCGACTGAGGACGTCATCGCTATGGATCCTTTCGTCCACCTCCATGTCGCGTCCGGCTACTCCTTGAAGTACGGCGCCTCCCATCCCCATCGGCTGGTCGAGCGAGCCGGCGAGGCGGGGATGGACACTCTCGCCCTCACCGATCGCGACGGGCTCTACGGCGCCGTGCGGTTCGCGAAGGCCTGCATCAGCGGTGGCATCCGGCCGGTGCTCGGAGTCGATCTGGCGCTCGCGCCGTCGGGGTTGATCGGTGCCGAGCCTCCCCGGCCAGGTCGTCCGCACGTCCCGATGGCGTCGGTCCGGCTTCCTGCCCGCTCCAGCCGGGCCTCGGGCACCGACACCGCCAGAGCTGGAGTGTCGCGCCATACCCCGGCCCGGGGTGGGAGCTACCGGGACCCGCAGGCGAGCGTCCTCCCGCGGGTCACGCTGCTGGCCGGCAGCAAGGCCGGCTGGGCGGCGCTGTGCCGGCTCGTCTCCGTGACCCATCTGCGCGGGGAGCGGGGTGTGCCGGTCACGACACGTGAGCTCATCGCCAGGCACCTCGCCGACCTCTCCGGGGGGCACGACATGACGGTACTGCTTGGCCCGTCCTCGGAGCTGGGCTGGGCCGCCACGCTGCGGCGGGACGACCTTGCCCGTGCGGTGCTGCACGGATGGCGCGACGTCGTCGATCCCACCCATCTGGTGGTCGAGGTCGTCTCCCACCGCGCGGCAGGGCATGGTCCCGGCTCGAGCCCGCACGCCGCTCGGATGGCCGGCGTCGCGGCAACCGTCGGCCATGCCGCGGTGCTCACCAACGCGGTCCGCTACGCCGAGGTGTCCGACGCCCCGACGGTCGACATCCTCGACGCGGTGCGTCGACTGGTGCCGCTCGACCCACGCCATGTCGACCGGCCCAACGCCGAGGGCTTCTTGAAGTCCGGTAAGGAGATGGCCGACATCGCCGACGAAATCTGCCGCCTCGCCGGATTCGGCCAGCGCGAGGCCGACCGGATGCTGGCCCGCACTCGAGCCGTCGCCGACCGATGTGCCGTCGACCCCCGGGCTGACCTCGGCCTTGGAGAGATCCACTTCCCTGAGTTACAGAGCCCCGAGTTTGGACAGAGCCCCGAGTTTGGACAGGGCCCGGAGTTTGGACAGGGCCTGGAGTCTGGGCAGGGCCCGGCGACATCGGGGGACGCGCTGCTGCGGGTTCGTTGCGAGGCGGGGATCGGGCGGCGCTACCGTCTCGACCAGCACGCCGCGGTGAGCGCCCGCCTCGCCAACGAGCTGGGCATGATCGGCCAGCTCGGCTATGCGTCGTACTTCCTCACGGTGGCCGACGTCGTCGACCTCGTCCGCGGCATGGGTGTGCGGGTGGCCGCCCGTGGGTCGGGCGCCGGCAGTGTCGTCAACTACCTGCTCGGCATCTCCGGCGTCGACCCGATGCGCTACGGCCTGCTGATGGAGCGGTTCTTGTCGCCGCTGCGCCAGGCCCTTCCCGACATCGACATCGACGTCGAGTCCGCCCGCCGGACCGAGGTCTACGAGCGGATCCTCGACCGTTACTCCGGCAACCGCTGCGCCTGCGTGTCGATGATGGACACCTACCGCGTCCGCCACGCCATCCGAGACGTCGGCGCCGCCCTCGGTATGCCGCCCGGCGAGGTCGACTCCATCGCCAAGGCGTTCCCGCACATCCGCGCCAAGGACGCGCGTACGGCGTTGCGCGAGCTGCCTGAGCTGCGTGCCTCAGGTCTCGGCGAGGAGCACCTCGACGTGCTGTTCCGCCTGGTCGAGCGGCTCGACGGACTGCCGCGCCACATCGCGGTGCACCCGTGCGGTGTGCTGCTCTCCGACACCACCCTGCTCGACCGCACTCCCGTCGAGGCGAGCTACCTCGGGTTCCCGATGAGCCAGTTCGACAAGGACGACGTCGAGGACCTGGGTTTGCTCAAGCTCGACGTGCTCGGCATCCGGATGCAGTCGGCCATGGCGCACGCCCTCGACGAGATCACCCGGGTCAACGGTCTCGAGATCGACATCGACGATGAGGCGCAAGCACCGCGTGACGACCCCGCGACGTACGCCTTGATCCAGAGCGCCAAGACCCTCGGCTGCTTCCAGATCGAGTCACCCGGCCAGCGTGAGCTCGTCGGCAAGTTCGCGCCCGAGACGTTCGAGGACATCATCATCGACATCTCGCTGTTTCGACCGGGGCCGGTCAAGAGCGACATGGTCAACCCGTTCCTGCGGGCCCGGCAAGGCTGGTCGACGCCCGAGTACCTCCACCTCGACCTCGAGCCGACGCTTCGGCAGACCTGGGGGGTGGTGGTGTTTCACGAGCAGGTGATCGAGATGATCGCGGTCCTCACCGGCTGCACGCTGGCCGAGGCCGACGAGGCCCGCCGCGCGCTGGGCGACCGCGAAGCCAAGCAGGACGTCAAGGCTTGGTTCTTCCCTCGGGCGTTGGGACGTGGCTATCTCGTCTCGTTCGCGCGGCGCTGCTGGGAGGTGCTCGAGGCGTTTGCGTCGTTCGGGTTCTGCAAGGCCCACGCTGCCGCGTTCGCGCTGCCGACCTACCAGTCGGCCTGGCTCAAGGCGCACCACCCGGCGGCATTCCTCGCTGGTGTGCTCACTCACGACCCGGGCATGTACCCCAAGCGGCTGATCCTCGACGACGCCCGCCAGTTCGGGATCGCGGTGCTGCCGCTCGACGTCAACGCCTCCGACGACGTCTACCGCGTCGAGAAGGTCGGTCCATATGACGAGCCGCCCCCCGAGGTGCTCGGCCAAGCCCCCCGGTCGGCTCCCGGCCCCGGCTTGCCCGACGGGCGAGAGTACGGCATCCGGCTGTCCCTTACGGACGTGAAGGGCATCAGCGACGCCGAGGTCGCCCGTATCATCACGGCGCGACCCTTCCATTCCCTGACCGACCTGTGGCAGCGCGCTCGGCCGTCCCGTCCGGTGGCGGAGCGGCTGGTGCTCGCGGGCGGGCTCGACACCGTCTACGGCATCGGGTCACCGGTGCCGGTACGCCGTCGGGGCACCGTGACCCGGCGCGACCTGTTGCTGCAGGTGGCCGAACTCGACAGGTGGAGCCGGGCCACCGACGCCGCGGTTCGGGCCGCTTCACCTCGCACCAGCCTCCGAGCGAGAGGCCCGGATGGGCAGGAGGGAGATCCGCGGGACCTGGCGGCCGCCCAGTCGAAGGCCGCCCAGCCGGTCGAGCCGGTCACCGCCGTCCAGCTCACGCTTGATCTCGGCGACACCCCCGCCCTCACCGAGGCCTCCGGGCTGCCCGAGATGTCGGGGGCGGAGCGGGTGCGTGCCGAGCTCGAGATCCTCGGCCTCGACGTCAGCCGCCACGTCGTCGACTTCTACGCCCCGATGCTCAACGACCTGCGGGTGACCTGGTCGCGTGAGCTGCTGCAGCGGCGCAGCCGGTCGCAGCTGCTGGTGGCAGGGGTCAAGGTTGCCACCCAGACACCTCCGATCAGGTCTGGCCGCCGGGTGGTGTTCCTGACTCTCGACGATGGCACCGGCCCGGTCGACGCCACGTTCTTCGAGGACGCGCAGGGTCCGTATGCCGCCACACTGTTCCACTCCTGGCTGCTGGTCGTGCGGGGTGAGCTGCGGCGTACCGGCCCCAAGGGTGTGTCGCTGCGGGCGACCGGGTGCTGGGAGCTTCCCGCGCTCCACGAGATCTGGCAGCGCGAAGGGGCGGGGGGAGTGAGTGAGTTCATGCGCGTCCTCCCGGGCGGTTTCGGGGCCGACGGTCTCACCGCAGGGGAGGAGGCGCTGCGCGGTGCAGCCGAGAGCAAGTCGAGCCGGCCGGTGATGGCCCGCCCGCCCGCCTATTCGAGCGAGCCGAGCGCGTCGACCGCCGGCGGGATGGGGCAACGACGAGTTCTGGTCCACCCGAGCGGATTCAAGCAGTCGCCGTACGCCGACGTCCGTCCCGCCGGTGAGGACACCAAGTCGGTGCCGCGCAGGCTGTGGCATCGCAGCCCGGGGAGTGCCGGATGACCTGCTCCGCCGTGCCCGAGACACCGGGCGGTGACTCACTAGGGTTGAGTCACCGGTCGTGCAGCGCCCGCCGGTCGGGCAGCTTGGGAGGGCAGTGGTGGAGCATCGTCGCAGCGCCATCCGGACAGCCGTGGTGTGGGACGCCCTGCATCCGATGCTGCAGGCCCAGCACGCAGCCGTTGACGAGGCACGACCGCTGCGCGTCATCGATCTCGGCGGCGGCACCGGCGAGTTCGCGGTCCGCATTGCCGAGCTCGGACACCAGGTCGTGGTCGTCGACCCGAGTCCCGATGCCCTCGCCTCACTCGAACGTCGGACCGCTGAGCTCGGCGTCACCGAAGCGGTGCGTGGAGTCCTCGGCGACGCCGACAGGCTGCTCGACGTCGTCGAGCCTGCCAGTGCCGACGTCGTGCTCTGCCACGGTCTGCTGGAGGTGGTCGACACGCCGGCCCGGGCTCTTGGTGAAGCCACGGCCGCCATGGTCGAGGGCGGGTCGCTGTCGGTCGTGGCGGCCCAGCAGTCCGCAGCCGTCTTCAGCCGAGCGCTGGCCGGTCACCTGTCCGAAGCGCTCGGTCTGCTCGACGACCTCGACGACGGCGCAGGCCGCGCCGACGGTGGAGACAGCGCCAACGGTGGGGGCAGCGCCGACAGGACAGGGCGACGGTTCACGCTCGGCGCCTTGCGCTTGCTGCTTGCCGACGCCGGGCTCACGGTCACCGAAGTCCGTGGCGTCAGGGTCTTTGCCGACCACCTCAGCAGCGCGCTGGTCGACTCCGAGCCCGGCGCAGGCGACGAGCTCCGTGCGCTCGAGGCGGCGGTGGCCACCCGGCCGGAGTTCATGGCGATCGCGACCCAGCTCCACCTGCTCGCCGTCAAGCGTCGGTAGGCCGGTGCGCCATGGCGGGTGACGACACCGGCTGCAATGTCATCCACGTCGACATGGACGCCTTCTACGCAGCTGTCGCGATCCGAGACCGCCCCGAACTTCGCGACCTTCCCGTGATCGTGGGCGGCGGCAACCGAGGCGTCGTGTTGTCGGCGACCTATGCTGCCCGGGCATACGGCGTCTGCTCGGCGATGCCGATGACCCGGGCTCGTCGGCTCTGCCCGCACGCCCTCGTGATCGCACCCGACTTCGCGGACGTGAGTGGGGTGTCGGCGGCGGTCATGGAAACGTTTCGCAGCGTGACCCCGCTCGTCGAGCCACTGTCGATGGACGAGGCGTTCCTCGACGTGACCGGTTCCCTGCGCCGGTTCTCGTCCCCGACCGCGATCGGTGACTACCTCCGTGCCCGCATCGCCGACGAGCAACGCATCACCTGCTCAGTGGGGGTCGCACCGACGACCCAGCTGGCCAAGCTCGCCTCGCGGCGTGCCAAGCCAGACGGGCTGGTCGTCGTGGCCCGCGACCACGTCACGGCGTTCTTGCATCCACTCGCCGTCGAAGAGCTGTGGGGGGTTGGCGACAAGACCGCAGCCAGGCTGCACCAGCTCGGTCTGCGTACGGTCGGCGACATCGCACACACCCCGGCGGGGATCCTGCGAAGGGCGCTGGGGGATGTCTTCGGCACCCGCCTGCACGCGATGGCATGGGGCGGGGACGAGCGCCGGGTCACCTCCCGACGCGGACCCGACGAACCCGAGCACAGCATCGGGTCCGACGAGACGTTCAACCGAGACGTCGACGACCCGGCCGTCGTGACCCGAGAGCTGCTGAGGCTCTCGCACAAGGTTGCCGCGCGGATGCGCTCGGCCGGAGTCAGCGGACGCACCGTCACCGTGAAGGTGCGGTTCAGTGACTTCACCACGATCACCCGCGCCCGCACCCTGCGTGACGCCACACATCTGACGACGCAGATCTATGCGACGGCGGCCGACCTGTTCGCCGCCCTGGGGCTGCAGCGGGCCAGGATCCGGCTCGTCGGGGTCAGGGTCGAAGGCCTCGTCGATACCGCGACGGCGCCACGTCAGCTCACGCTGGGCGAGCGGCTGCACGGCTGGGAGGACGCCGAGAGTGCCGTCGACCGGGTGGTAAACCGGTTCGGAGGCTCGGCAGTACGCCCGGCGGCCCTCATCACCGACTCGCGGCCGTGACCCGGAGGGTCCCTTTCCGCTACTCGCTGGCGCGCTCCATCTGCTGGAGAGGCACCTTGTCCCAGGCCCCGTAGACAGACACGTTGAGCCGCTTGGTGGAGGTCAGCCGCCAGAGCTGGCGGGCGTCCTCGATGTACATGTTGATGCAGCCGTGGCTGTGACCCTCGAACGGGTCGACCATGAAGGGCGAGCCGTGGTAGGCCTGCCCCCCGTCGAAGAACTGCGCGTACGGCATGGGGCTGCCGAACGAGGTCGACACGTGGTCGATGTCGCGGTAGTAGACGTGGCTATTGCCGAGCCGGGTCTCGATGCCGTACTCGCCGCCGCGGACGAGCCAGGCGTTGCGGAGGTTGCCGAAGTGCCACAGCGTGACCTGGTGCTGGGACCGGTCATAGCAGGCATGCCAGCCGGCGCTGTGGCAGATGCGGGGGACCATCGCCCGGTGCCGAATGGTGTCATGGATCAGATGCGCCCACGTGAGCTGGCCCGCGCGACCGGTGACCCGCAGCCCCTCCTTCTTCTGGTAGCGCTTGACAGCGGCCCGGGTGACCTTGCCGAAGTTGCCGTTGACACGGCTCTTCAACGCGTGAGCCCAGCTCAGCCGGTACTGCAGCTCCGTGACATGGTCGATGTCGTAGGCCGACGTGTCGGCGTCGCCGTACACAGTGGCCTCTCGGGCCCACTGCTGCATGCTGAAGCGGTGAGGATGCGGCGCCTGGGCGGTCGCGGACACGCCTGCAGGCTGTCCCGGGCTCGCCGACGAGACCAACGCCGGCGCCGCCGCGGTGAGACCGACTATCAGCGCGGCTGCGCTTACTACCCCGAGGAACTGCTTCACTGTCATTCCGCCATAGCGTAGTAGTGTCACCTGGCCATCCGGCGTTATCACGCAGCCGTGTCCGGGTGCGAACTACACTGACCATGACGCAGAGGTCACCAAATTGGTTGGGTGGGTTTCGCGTCATGGTCCCCGCGCTTAGACTGACACAAAGACCCGACACGACCTCGTCGGCTGGAGGAAAACGGTGCCGCTCTCAGAAGAAGAGCAGCGTCTGCTTGAGCAGATGGAAGAAGCGCTCGCCGCGGAGGATCCCAAGTTCGTCTCGGCCTTGCGCGGAGCGTCGGCGCGCTCGCACCACAAACGATTGACGATTGCGGCCTGTGTCGGTTTCGTGGCCGGCGTTGCGGTGCTCATGACCGGTGCCGTGGTCGCGATCACTGTGTTGGCGGTTGCCGGGTTCGTCATCATGCTGGGCTCGGCGTACGTCGCCTTGAGCCACTGGCGTCGGATGGGCGAGCCCGACCTGCCCGACAACGTCCGCCCGATCGGCCGGGGCGGCAAGGCCAACGGTCGTGCCGCCGCCCCTCGTCAGTCCGGTTTCATGAACCGGATGGAAGATCGCTGGCGTCGTCGTCGCGACGACTACTGAGCGGGCTACGACCGAAGCGACCGCGTCCTGGCCACGGCAGATCCCGAACTCGGTCAGTGAGGCGGTTCCAGCCGATCCGTAGGTCGGGCATCAGCGACGACGGCCACAAGAAGGCTACTACCCGCTGAGAGGTGTCGCTGGCCCGCGAGATGACCGCCATCACCTCACGCGCGTCTTCCGCCGGGGTTGCGTCGGCGGCCAGGCTCGTCGCATAACGTGCCCGCTCGACACTGAGCGTGAGCCGGTTGAGCGCACGCTGCCCGTCGGCGTCTTCATGGAGGAACGGCGCGAGAGACCGCTCCCGCGCGCGGGGGGTCATCGAGCCGGTCCACGGCAGGCGAAGGTCGCGGACGTGGTCGCGCAGCTCTGTCCAGGCGGACTCGGCGGCGGTGGCGACATCCAGCGGCCGGCTCATCCGACTGCGGCGGACGCCTTGGCGCAGTCCGGCGGGCAGCAGCACAACGATGACGACCCCCAGCACCACGAGCCAGCCCCTCGACAGCAGCCCGCCCTGCCCACCGGAGGATCCGGAGGACCCCGCGGCTCCGAGGCTCGGGTCGCGTCCGCTGTTCTGCGGCTCGTTGAGAGTGTTTGCCCCTGAGGGCCGCGACTCACCGGGCCCGGTGGCTGTCTGGGTCGGATTCGTGGTGATCGGGGCGTAGGAGGGCAGCGGCGCGTCGGCTCGGGGGGTCGGCTCGAAGCGGACCCAGCCCACGCCTTGGAAGTAGAGCTCGGGCCACGAGTGCACGTTGTGCGAGGTGAGCACGTAGTCGTTGCCGTCAGGCTCGGGCTGTAGGAAGCCTACGACCACCCGTGACGGTATCCCGAGCTGGCGCGCCATCATCGCCATCGTGGCGGCGAAGTGCTGGCAGAAGCCTCGCCTCTTGTCGAGGAAGTCCGCCATCGCGTTGTAGCCGTAGCCGTAGCCCGCCGTCAGGTCGTAGATGAACTGGCCGCGGTCGCGGAAGAAGCTCTGCAGCAGCACCGCCTGCTCATAGGGTGTGGTGGCGCCGGCAGTCACCGCTTGGGCGGTGTCCCCGACCACCGGGGGGACGTCTGCCGGCAGCTGACCGAAGCGGCGCATGATGTCGGCGGGAGGGGGTCCGGCGCGCTTCAGCTGCTCGATCGTCGGAGCGATCGTCGAGAAGGACACGTCGTACGACGATGCATCCGCGATCGCCCCGGTTCGGTGGGAGGCGACTGTTTGGTCAGCGATCACGTAGGCGAAGTCGGATCCAGCGCCGATGAACCGGACGTCGAACGGCACCGGCAGCCAGGCGCTGTCCGAAGGGAAGTCGTTGGTCAAGGTGACGCTCATGGTTTGTGGCGTCGCGGCGACGTCTGGTGACAGCCCGGTCGGTGGCGGCAGGACCGATCCCAGCGGGATCGTGCCGGAGAAGTCGAGCCCCTGGGTGGTCCACGCGTTGGGGCCGGGGGTGTCAAGCACAACGAGCCGGAGGTACTCGGGGGTGGTGTCGCTGCTGATCTTGATTAGGTCGACGGGGTCCTTGCGGCGCAGGCTGTTTGCCAGGCTGACCATGGGATCTTCGAAGCTGAGCACCTGCCCGGGGCCGTCGCCCGGGCCGGAGCCGCGGCCACCGTCGAGCAGCGTCGAGGAGAAGGCGGGGATGAAGATCGGCAGGAACACCGCGGCCGTCACGGCGAGCAATGAGACCCGGCGCCCCGTCGCGTTCAACCCGGAGGTGTCGATGCGAAGCGGGTCTGCGGCCGTGCTGGCGCGGCTCACGAGTCGGCCCCAGTGGGACAGCCGGTCCCGCTCGTCGGCCATCAACATGGCGATGAAGACGGCGGCTCCCGGCACGAAGGCGTAGAACGGGACACCTTCCGGAAGTGCGGCGACGGGAACCGTGTAGAGGGCGAGCAGCGGCAGTCCGGCGAGCGGCACCCGGCCGAGGCCGGCCGCCAGGAAGTCGACCAGGATCGCCATCACGCAGATGGCGAATATCACCATCAGCAACAACCCAGCGTTGGGTGGTGCGGGCGCCGCGTACTTCTGGGCCACAGCGGAACCGGACGCGAGCACATGGTCGATTCCCCGAAACGTCGCGGCTGTGGGGAAGACCAGCCAGCGCTGGTGGTCGCCGAAGCGCAGCAGCAGAAGCTCCACGAGCGCCACCAATTGCGCCAGCACGACGACCACCGCGTGTGTGCGCACCGCTCGCAGAACCATCGCGAACGCCACGAGCAAGCCGGCGAAGAACGCACCCTGGACCAGGTAGCTCTTCTGGCTCAGCGCTGGAAAGAAGCTCAGGGACGTGGCCACCGTGGCGGCAAGGCCGAGCAGGGAGATCTGGTAACGCTCGGTGAAGCTCGTTTTCATGCGGGGAGCCCATCGGGCTGAGCGACCGTCTCGCGGACGAAGTCGCGACCCGGAGGCACGGCATTGCCGAGGTCGTTCCACAGCGTCGGCAGCCGGTCTGCTGGGTCAGCGACCACGACCGCCCAGCCCCGACGCCTCAGCGCGACGGCCTGCTCCTCGGCATCGGCCGAGCCGGCCCTGCTGTCCCGGAGGTCGCGCGCCGACCACGCCGAGACGTCGAGCAGCAGCGCCAGCGCACGTGTCGCGCCGCCCCTGAGCCGCGAGAGCGCGGCGATGTCGGTCGCGGTGACCGCTCCCAGGACGGCGACGACGAGTCCGCTCGAGTGATGCTCGGAGCCACCGGCCAGCTCGCGATGCGGCCTGGACTGGATCACGGCCAGCGAGTCGAGCAGGATCTGCACCTCGGCTGGCCCGCTGATCCCGCGGTCGTGCCAGCCGGCCTCGCCCCCGGTGGCCTCGTCGCTCAGCAGTCGCACGAGGAATTGCTGCGCGGCGAGGTGGGCACCGATCGATGCCGTCGCGGAGACGGCGTACTCGAACGACGACGCGGGTCCGGACCCGCGGTGCGCACTCGCGCGGGTGTCGAGCAGTATGGTCGCGCGGCTTTGGTGGGGCTGCTCCTCTCGCCGCACCATCAGCTCGTCACTGCGGGCGGTGGACCGCCAGTGGATGCGGCGCAGGTCGTCACCCATCCGGTACTCCCGCACGGTGACGTCCTCGGTCCCGGCGGCGGCGAACGCTCGTGGCCGGTTGTCGCCGGTGCCCGACCAGTCGCCGGACAACCGGATGGTCGGCAGGGGTACGACGGGGGGCGTGACGACCAGCGCGGCGCGACTCGTGAACGCGCGCGTCATCTCCACGAACCCGAACGGGTCGCTGAGTCTGACGGCGAGTGGGCCGATGCTGTAGCGGCCACGGACCTCCGAGCGCACCTGGTAGCCCATCGAGCGGTGCCAGCGTGGCCGGAGCTGGTCGATGACGAAGCGGGGACGGCTGCCGAGCAGGTAGGGCACCTGGTCCTCGAGCAGCATCAGGCCGGTGGGGATGCGCCCGGGGTTCTCCAGCTGAAGGGTCACGGTCGCGGTTTGCCCGACCTCCAGTCGCGACGGCTGGATGTCACGTGAGCACGAGAGCAGGTAGCGGGACCGATGCGCGATCCACGCCGTCAGCACCGGTAGGGCGATGAGCAACAGACCGACGCGCAGCAGGTCCTTCTGACCGAGGGCAATCGCGCAGACAGCGCTTGTCACTCCGGCGGACAGGAATCCCCGGCCACGGGTGGTCAGCGTCGACAACGCGGCACGCACGGGCTGAGGCCTCAGAGCTCGCGGCTATCGGGGACCGAAGGCTCGGGGATCGGAAGGCTGCGCAACAGGGAGCTGACGACCTGCTCGGCTCCGCGTCCGCTCATCTGCGCCTCGAGGCCGGTGATCAGCCGGTGGGCAAGCACGGGGACAGCCAGCACCTGCAGGTCGTCGGGGATGACATACTCGCGCCCGTTGAGGGCGGCATGCGCCCGGGACGCCCGGACGAGGTGCAGACTCGCGCGCGGCGACGCACCGAGGCGCAGGTCCGGCGACCGGCGGGTGGCCGACGTGATGTCGATGGCGTACTGCTTGATCGCCTCCGAGACGTGCACAGTGCGAACCGTCTCGACGAGCTTGGCGATCTCTGCCGCGTCGGTCACCGGCTCCAGGTCGTCGAGCGGGTTGGCGGTCGAGTGGGAGTCGAGCATCGCGAGCTCCGACCGGGGGACGGGGTAGCCCATGGACACCCGGGCCATGAACCGGTCGCGCTGCGCCTCGGGGAGCGGGTAGGTGCCTTCCATCTCGATCGGGTTCTGGGTGGCGATGACCATGAACGGCGCGGTCAGCTCATACGTCGTCCCGTCGACGGTCACCTGCCGCTCCTCCATGCACTCGAGCAGTGCCGACTGGGTCTTGGGAGAAGCGCGGTTGATCTCGTCGCCGACAACGATGTTGGCGAACACGCCGCCGGGGCGGAACTCGAACTGTCGGGTCTCCCGGTTGTAGATCGAGACACCGGTGACGTCGGAGGGGAGCAGATCGGGCGTGAACTGGATCCGCTTCACCGTCGAGTCGATCGAGCGCGCCAACGTCTTGGCCAGCATCGTCTTGCCGACACCAGGCACGTCCTCGATCAGCAGATGTCCCTCGGCGAGCAGGACAGTCATGGCAGTGCGCACCACATCGGCCTTGCCCTCGATGACGCGTTCGATGTTGACGCTTACTCGTTCCGTCACCGCCGCGAGGGTGGCGAAGCTGCTCATGTGTCTCCCTTGTGAGCCAGCGGCCGACCGCCTGGGTGCGCTCACGACCCGGATCTCAAATCTTGGCAACTCCGGACCGCTCATGCGATGACTCGCAGATAACGATGTGGTGACGCCCCGAGAGTCGACGGTGCGGCGCACACCCCGTGGCCGTCGCTGCGACCGTACCCCATCGGTGTGGCCGACAGGAGCCGATGCCGGATTCCGAGCCGGGACCGACGCCCGTCCGCTCGTGCCTAGGTCGAGACCGACCCCGAGAAACTCGGCGAATGGATGCTCTCAGTGGGGCATTGTGGAGTAGGGTGGAGTGAAATGGAGGAAGAAGGGGGTGGGAAGTGTTTCTCGGAACCCACACGCCCCGCCTTGACGACAAGGGTCGGCTGTTCCTCCCGGCGAAGTTCCGTGACCAACTGTCGGAGGGCCTGGTGTTGACGAGAGGGCAGGAACGGTGCGTCTGCGTGTGGCCCAGCGCCGAGTTCCGGTCCTACACCGAGGAGCTGCACCAGCGTCCCCTGGGGGACAAGCGCTCGCGCGACTACGGCCGCATGTTGTTCGCCGGCGCATCCGCGGAGTCGGCCGATCGGCAGGGCCGGATCACGCTTCCGCAGATGCTGCGCGACTATGCCGGACTCGACCGCGACTGCATCGTGATCGGTGCCGGGCGACTCGTCGAAATCTGGGACGCCACCGCCTGGGCCACCTACAGCACTGAGCAGGAGGCCGCGTTCGCGGACTGGTCGGAGGAGGTGCTGCCGACGGCTCCGGGCGTTTAGTACCCCAGTCATCTTGTGGCGCACCGTCATCGCACAAGGTCGCGGCGTCGCACGTCGAGGCCTCCAGCCCGCCCCGAGCCTGCTGGCGCACCTTCCCCGGTGCCAGCCGACATCGAGGTGCGGGCGGGGACCTGGTCGTGCGAACCGCACGAGCACACCAACCGCAGCAGCACCGAGCCGGTCCATCCGCAAGGCAGCACCGCGAATCCGCTGCCGGTCCACGAAGGGTCGAATATGCCACGTTGGGCAGTCACAGCGCCTGCCGACACCGCTTCCGAGGGCACTGCTCCTGCGCGCCCGGCCTCCGGCGACCGGCCGGCACGGCGGGTCCGTGAGGACGTCCGGGACGGTGTCGCGGTGTTCTGCTTCTCCCTGGGAGCCTCGACTCTGGTGGCTCTCGTTCTTACCCTGCTGCCGAAGCTGGCCGGCTGAGCCATGACCACCCCGAGCCATGTGCCCGTGCTGGTCGACCGGGTTGTCGCACTCGTCGCGCCGGCGCTCGACGGCCCGGGCGCCGTCCTTGTCGACGCGACATTGGGGCTCGGCGGTCACACCGAGGCCATCTTGTCGCGCTGCCCGCGCGCGCGGGTGGTCGGTCTGGACCGTGACGGTCAGGCGCTGTCGCTCGCGGCTGTCCGACTGGCACCGTTCGGGGAACGGACCACGCTGGTCCACGCGGTGTACGACGACATCGCCCAGGTCCTCGCCGACCTCGACCTGCCACACCTCCAGGGCGTGCTGTTCGACCTCGGGGTGTCGTCGATGCAGCTGGACGAGCGGGAGCGGGGCTTCGCCTATGCGCAGGACGCTCCGCTCGACATGCGGATGGACCCGTCGCGAGGTGTTACGGCGGCGGAGGTGCTGAACACCTATGCGCTGCACGACCTGGCCCGAGTGCTCTCCCGCTACGGACAGGAGCGGTTCGCGCGGCGAATCGCCGAGTCGGTCGTGCGGGAGCGGGAGGCGAGGCCGTTCGACACGAGCGCCCGGCTGGTGGAGCTGGTCCGCTCGGCCATCCCTGCTGCCGCCCGACGTACCGGTGGCAACCCCGCCAAACGTACGTTCCAGGCACTGCGCATCGAAGTCAACGACGAACTTTCGGTCCTCGAGCGCGCACTGCCTGCCGCGATCGCCACCTTGGCCGTCGGCGGTCGGATCGTCGTCTTGTCCTACCACTCTTTGGAGGACCGGCTCGCCAAGCGGCAGCTGGGCGAGCGGGCTCGGTCGACGGCGCCGCCGGACCTGCCCGTCGTCCCTGCTGGGCACGAGCCAGAACTCCGGCTGCTTACTCGGGGAGCCGAGAGGGCTGATGACGATGAGGTTGTTGCCAACCCCCGAGCCGCGTCGGTGCGGCTGCGGGCCGCCGAGCGCATCCGGGAGGTCGCGTGAGCTCGCTTCTTGACCAGGCACGGGCGCGGGCGCTGCGCCCGGTGGCTTCCTTGCCACGTCCCCGGCTCACGATCGTGCCGAAGTCGGCCGCCCGGTCGGCCAGAGTGCCGTTCGTGCTGCTCGTCGTGACGCTGCTGGCGGTGGGTCTGGTCGGGTTGCTGTTGCTCAACACCGCACTGCAGCAGGGCGCCTACACCGCGACGGGCCTGCGCGATCAGTCGCAGGCACTCGGGATCCGCCAGCAGAACCTTCAGATGCAGGTGGCCGCGCTGCGTCAGCCGCAACGGGTCGCCCAGGAGGGCCTGCGGCTCGGCATGGTGCAAAACGACAGTCCGGCCTTCTTGTCGCTGTCGAACGGCCGCATCATCGGGACGCCGATGGCCGGTGAGGCCGCGAAGAAGGTCGACGTGACGACCAGCGCCGATGGCGGTGCGGCTCACGCGAGCAAGGAGCGTCCCCTTCCGGCGGGGGCCAAGAACAGCCTGGCGACAGCGCCGGTGACGGTGCCGGCCCACCGGGCTGCGCGGCCGGCTCATCAGAACCAGCCACGAAAGGGACAGCGTCAGTGACGTCGCGGACACCGGCGGGCCGGGGAGATCGCGGGGCGAAGCGGCCCGCGGGTGGCGTGAAGCGAACCAATGCGCCACGCAGGCGGCCATCAGCAAAAAGGCCGAAGCGACCCGTCGGCAGCGGGAGCGCCGCGCGTCGTTCGGCCAAGCGGTCCGCCCGGATTCCGCGAAGGCTCAGTCTCGCCACCGGCCCGTTCCGGTTGTGGAGCGCGTTCTGCGTCGTGGCGTTCGTGATCTCGCTGTTCGCAGCGCGCCTCGTGCAGCTCCAAGGCATCGACGAGAACGACTACGCGGCGATGGCCGCCGAGAAGGGCGCCCAGACCATCACGCTGGAGGCCCCCCGCGCGTCCATCTACGACCGCAACGGGGTGGCGCTGGCCCAAAGCGTCGACGCTGCCAAGCTGACTGCCGACCCGACGTACGCCAAATCGCACGCCACCGAGATCGCGACTCTGCTACACCGCCGGATCCACACCGACTACATCGACACGCTCGCTCTGTTGCAGAAGCAGGGAACCCGCTACGTCGAGCTCGCCCGGCACCTGGCGCCCGAGGTGGCGTCGTCGATCGTGTCGAGGCTGACGAAGGCCGGGATCGCCGGCGTCTACCAGGACAAGGACACCCTGCGCGTCTACCCCTCCAAGGACGTGGCAGCCAACCTCCTCGGCTTCGTCGGCACCGACGGCACCGGTCTCGCCGGGTTCGAGTCGACCCTCGACCCGATGCTGGCCGGACAGGACGGCTCGGCGACGTTCGAGATGGCCGACGGCCAGCAGCTTCCCCTCGCCAACAACACGGTCACGGCGCCGGTCGAGGGCACCGGCGTGCGGCTCACGATCGACCAGGACCTCCAGTTCCTCGCACAGCGCCGGCTCGAGCGGGCGGTGCGCGAGTCGGGGGGCACCTCCGGCGTCGCGATCGTGATGGACGTCAAGACGGGGCAGCTGCTCGCGCTGGCCGACTACCCGACGTTCGACCCCAACGAGTGGCAGCGCTACCCGAAGGCGGACTTCGGGTCGCGGGCGATCCAGGACGTCTACGAACCGGGGAGCGTCGAGAAGGTGCTCACGTTCGCGTCCCTCATCGACGGCGGCTACATCACTCCGCGCACGAAGATCTCGGTGCCGTCCGTGCTAGCCCGCGACGGCCACATCATTCACGACTACTGGACGCACGGACTTCTGCACCTCACCGCGACCGGAGTCATGGCGAAGTCGTCGAACATCGGGACCGTGCGAGCAACCGAGCAGATGCCCATGCACCGGCTCTACTCCTCGCTGCGCAGCTTCGGCCTCGGTACCCCCTCCGGCGTCGGCCTGCACGGTGAGAGCGGCGGCGTGCTTGCGTCGGCTCGTGACTGGCGGCCGATCAACCGCGACACGATCGCCTTCGGTCAGGGCGTCAGCGTCAACGCCGTCCAGATGGCCGCAGCAGTCTCGGCGGTGGCCAACCGAGGCGTCTACGTGCAGCCGTCCCTGATCGACTCCTACGTCGACAGCTCCGGCCACGTGAGCCCGGCGCCCGCCCCCGAGACCCACCGGGCCGTCAGCGCCAGGGCCGCCGCCGAGATCGCCCACATGATGGAGGCGGTCACCGGTCCCGAAGGCACGGCGCCGATGGCGAGCATCAACGGCTACCGCGTCGCGGGCAAGACAGGCACCGCCCAGCGCGCGGACCCCACCTGCGGCTGCTACCGCGGCACCACCGTCTCCTTCGCCGGCTTCGCACCCGCGGATGCACCGCGGTTCGCGGTCTACGTCGTCGTGCAGCAGCCCCATGCCGGCGCCGGGGGCGGCACCACCGGCGGCCCGGTGTTCCACGACCTCATGGCGGCGGCGCTGCTCAAGTTCGGTGTGCCCCCGACGGGCGTGCGCCAACCCGCCTATCCGCTCGACTGGTAAGCGTGGATAGCCTCGTCGGGTGCCATCGCCCGACGCATCCATGACCGCACCGGCGCGTCCCTCCCGGGTGGTGCCGGTATCGCTGCGCGCGCTGGCGGCACATCTGGGGACCTCGGTGGCCGGGGTGGGCGACGGATCAGTCACCGGCGTGTCCCTGGCCTCCACCTCGGTGCGGGCCGGTGACCTCTACGCCGCGCTTCCCGGCGCCCGCACGCACGGAGCCAGGTTCGCGGCGGCGGCCGCCCGCGCCGGTGCGGTCGCCATCCTCACCGACCCAACGGGTGCGGCTTCTGCGGTCGAGACCGGCCTCCCGCTGCTCGTCGTCGAGTCGCCGCGGGCCGTCCTGGGTGGCCTGGCTGCCTTCGTGTACGGCGACCCCGCGCTCGGGCTCACCCTGGTCGGCGTCACGGGCACGCAGGGCAAGACGACGACCACGCAGCTCTTGGCGAGCGGGGCGGCATCGGCCGGTCGACGTACCGCCGTCATCGGCACCATGGGCACCTGGGTCGACGGCGTTCCGGTCGGCACCACACTCACCACGCCCGAGGCTCCTGACCTGCACGCGCTGTTCGCCGTGATGCGTGACAGGGGCGTCGACCTGTGCGCGATGGAGGTGTCGAGCCATGCGCTCGTGATGGGACGGGTGGACGGCGTCGTCTTCGACCTCGCCGTGTTCACGAACTTCGGCCGAGACCATCTGGACTTCCATGCCGATGTGGACGACTACTTCGCGGCGAAGGCCGCCCTCTTCACGCCGCAGCGCGCCCGTCGGGCACTCGTGAACGTCGACGACGACCACCTCGCCGGTCTCGTCGGCCGGCCCAGCATCCCGACCCGCACCTTCTCGGTCTCGGCCACAGGTGGTGACTGGTCGGCACGTACCACCCACTCCGACAACTCCGGCTCGACGTTCGAGGTGCGGACACCCGACGGCGAACGGTTCTCCGCGGCCGTGTCATTGGTCGGCGGCTTCAACGTCTCCAATGCGCTCTGCGCGATCGCCGCCGTGGCCGAGGTGGGCGGTGACGCCCGGGCGGCCGCGGAGGGGGTCGCCGCGATCGACGCGGTGTCGGGCCGGATGGAGCGGATCGAGCGAGGACAGCGGTTCTCGGTCGTCGTGGACTATGCCCACAAGCCTGATGCGCTCAAGGCGGCCCTCGAGGCGCTTCGGCCCGTGACGGCCGGCCGGATCCTCATCGTCATCGGTGCCGGCGGTGACCGAGACCAGGGGAAACGGCCGCTCATGGGTGAGATCGCGGCGCAACTCTGCGACGTTGTCGTCGTCACCGACGACAACCCCCGCAGCGAGCCGCCAGAAGAGATCCGCTCCGAGGTTATCGCCGGAGCGCGACAGGCCAGCCACGACGCCGACATCGTCGAGATCGGCGACCGCGCGCGGGCTATCGACCTTGCGCTGCGACAGGCTCGGCCGGGTGACACGGTCGTCATCGCCGGCAAGGGGCACGAGAAGGGTCAGGAGGTCGGCGGGCAGGTGCATCCGTTCGACGACCGTGAGGCCGCCGGCGCAGTCCTCGACGAGCTGATGGCAGCGACGGCCGGCCGGTGATTCCCATCACGCTGCGCCGCATCGCCGACGTGGTGGACGGCGAGGTCCACGACGCCGATCCGGAGCTGGTCGTGACATCCGAGGCCTTCGTCGACTCGCGAGCGAGCGTCGCCGGTGGTCTGTTCGTCGCTGTCGCCGGTGAGCGGGTCGACGGCCACGACTATGCCCGGGGCGCGATGGCTGCCGGTGCTGCCGCCGTCTTGGGCAGCCGTCCGGTCGGACTGCCCGCTGTCGTCGTGGCCGATCCGGTCGCCGCGCTCGGGATCCTGGCCCGTCACGTCCTGTCACGGCTACCCGAGCTGGCCGTCATCGGGATCACCGGGTCGCAGGGCAAGACGGGCACCAAGGACGTGCTCGCCCAGCTGCTCGAACGCCTCGGTGAGACCGTGGCTGCCTCGGAGTCGTTCAACAACGAGATCGGTGTCCCGTTGACGGCACTGCGGGCAGGGCCGGCGACCAGGTTCCTTGTCGTCGAGATGGGCGCGCGGGGACGCGGCCACATCCACTACCTGGCGTCCATCGTGCGTCCCTCCGTGGGCATGGTCCTCAACGTCGGCCTCGCTCATGTGAGCGAGTTCGGCAGCCAGGAAGCCATCGCGGTGGCGAAGGGCGAGCTCATCGAGGTCCTGCCGGTGACGGGGCTCGCGGTTCTCAACGCCGACGACGCGCTCGTGGCCGCAATGCGAACCCGCACGCAGGCACGCGTGATGACGTTCGGGGAGGCGGCCGCCGCCGACGTCAGGATCGGCGACATCGGACTCGACGACGGGGGTCACGTCAGGCTCGCCCTGTCGGCCGGAGGCGAGCGTCGCGTCGTGACGGTTCGGCTTGTCGGGGAGCATCAGGCGCGCAACGTCGCCGCCGCGGCGGCGACGGCGATCGGCTGTGGTATGCCGTTCGAGCAGGTCACCGACGCCCTCGGGTCCGTCGAAGCCCGGTCACACTGGCGGATGGAAATCGAGAGGGGCCTATCCGGCGCCACCGTGATCAACGACGCCTACAACGCCAACCCAGACAGCATGAGGGCCGCTCTCCGGCTGCTGGTCGAGCTCGGAGACCGGCGCGGCGACACCCGCACGATCGCCGTGCTGGGGGAGATGAGGGAGCTGGGCGAGGCGAGCTGGGACGCACACGTCGAGACGGGAAGGCTCGCGGTCCAGATGGGTGTCTCGCAGCTCGTCGTCGTCGGCGAGGAGGCGCGGGCAATGCACGAAGGCGCGCTTCTCGAAGCGGCAGTGGGTCGCGAATCCGTCTGTGTCCCTGACATCGACGCGGCGATCTCCTTCCTCGACTGCATCCTTGGTGCCGGAGACCTCGTCCTCGTCAAGGCATCTCGCGCGGTGGGCCTCGAGCGGGTCGCCCTTGCGCTCACCGCCGCGGCAACCAGAGACGAGGGAGGTCCGCGTGGAGCGGTCACCGGCTCGGGGGGCGGGGCGTGAAGGCGCTGCTCTTCGCGGGTGGGCTAGGGCTCATCAGCACGCTGCTCGGCACGCGCTGGGCGATTGCCATCCTGGTCAAGAAGGGCTACGGCCAGCCCATCCGCGACGACGGTCCGACGTCGCACCACACCAAGCGGGGAACTCCTACGATGGGCGGCCTCGTCATCATCGTGGCGGTGCTCGTCGGCTACTTCGGCGCCAAGCTGATCCTGGGTGATCTGCCGTCGGTCTCGGCCCTGCTGCTGCTGTTCCTCTTCGTCGGTCTGGGCCTCGTCGGGTTCCTCGACGACTACATCAAGATCTCCAAGCAGCGCAGCCTCGGTCTGCGCAGCAAGACGAAGATCGGGGGACAGACCCTGGTCGCCGTCGTCTTCGCCTATCTCACGCTGCAGTTCCCCGACGCCCGTGGCAACAGCCCCGCCTCCCAGGCGATCTCCTTCATCCGGGTAGTGGACTGGAAGCTGCCCGTCGCGCTCGTGATCATCTGGGTGCTTATCGTGATCGCCGGCACGAGTAACGCCGTCAACCTCACCGACGGTCTCGACGGGCTCGCCACGGGCAGCTCGATGATGGTCTTTGGCGCCTACACGCTGGTCGGAATCTGGCAGAACAATCAGTTCTGCGAGATCACCCCGGGGCCGCAGTGCTACAACGAGGTCCGCGACCCGCTCGACCTGGCGGTGGTGACCGCGGCGCTGACCGGAGCCTGCTTCGGCTTCTTGTGGTGGAACGCCGCCCCGGCGAGGATCATCATGGGCGACACCGGCTCGCTGTCCCTGGGTGGGGCGATGGCCGGCCTCGCCATCATGACGCGCACCGAGGTCCTGCTCGTCGTCCTCGGTGGGCTGTTCGCCATCGTCACGCTGTCCGTCATCCTCCAGGTCGGGTTCTTCAAGGCGACCAAGGGCAAACGGCTCTTCCGGATGGCGCCGTTGCAGCACCACTTCGAGCTGCTGGGATGGGCCGAGGTCACGATCGTGATCCGCTTCTGGATCATCTGCGGAATCTGCGTCGCGACCGGCCTGGGCATCTTCTACGCCGAGTGGGTGTCCGGGGTATGACGAGGTGAGCGCGTCCCGCGTCCCCTGGCTGATGCAGGCGCAGCGGGACTCCGAATGGCCTCAGGTCAGGGTCGCCGTCGCCGGGGGGGTGGGCATCTCGGGCTTCGCCGCGGCCGACGCCCTGCAGCATCTCGGCGCTCGCGTCGTGGTCGTCGACGACCGCGACGACGACATCGCTCGGGAGAAGGCGACGCTGCTGGAGATCCTCGGCGTCGACGTCCGCATCGGGGGCCGATCGGGCGCCAGCCTGCCCTCCGACATCGACCTGCTCGTCACCTCACCGGGCTGGCCGCCGTCGGCACCGATCTTTGCCGCCGCGGCCGGTCTCGACGTCCCGGTGTGGGGTGAGGCAGAGCTGGCGTGGAGACTCCGTGACCCCAGTCACCCGGCACCCTGGCTGTGCCTGAGCGGCACGAACGGCAAGACGACGACCGTGCAGATGCTCGAGGCGATGCTGCGCGCCGACGGCCTGCGGGCGGTGGCTGCCGGCAACGTCGGCCTCCCCCTGTGCGAGGTGATGATGGACCCCGACCCCTACGACGTCATCGCGGTCGAGCTGTCGTCGCACCAGCTCTACTGGATGGACTCGCTGTCGGCACAGGCAGCGGCAGTGCTCAACGTGGCGCCCGACCACCTGTCCTGGCACGGTGACATGGCGAGCTACCAGGCATCCAAGGCCAAGATCTACGAGCGCTGTCGGATCGCGTGCGTCTACAACGTCGAGGACTCCGCGACGCGGGTGATGGTTGAGGAGGCCGAGGTCGTGGAGGGCTGCCGCGCCATCGGCTTCACGCTGGGGGTGCCGGCGGTGGGCATGGTCGGACTCGTCGACGACGTACTCGCCGACCGTGCCTTCATCGAGGGTCGTGACCGCAACGCCGCAGAGCTGGCGCAGGTGAGTGACGTGCCCACGCAGGCGCCGCACAACGTGGCCAACGCCCTCGCCGCCGCCGCGCTCGCGCGTGCCCACGGCGTGTCACCGGGAGCTGTGCGGGGCGGCCTTCGCGGGTTCAGCCTCGATGCCCACCGGATCTCCACCGTCGCAACGATCGACGGGCGAACCTACGTCGACGACTCCAAGGCCACCAACCCCCATGCGGCGCTCGCCTCTTTGCAGGCGTTCGACCACGTGGTGTGGGTCGCCGGCGGCCTCGCGAAGGGTGCGGAGTTCGACGGGGTCGTGTCCACCGCGCGTGACCGGCTCCGCGGCGTGGTGCTCCTGGGCGTGGACCGCGACCTGATCCTCGCGGCGCTGTCGCGACACGCACCGGATGTCCCGGTGATCTCGGTGGCCGACACCGACACTGGGGTGATGGAACGCGTCGTGCAGGCCGCCGCCTCGCTCGCTCGATCCGGCGACACGGTGCTGCTGGCCCCCGCGTGCGCATCCTTCGACCTTTTTGCGAGCTATTCCGCCCGCGGAGAGGCGTTCGTTGCCGCCGTGCACAGGCTGGGCGGGCGCTGACCACAGACGGCACGAGCCCCGCACGGGCCGGCAGATCACGGAAGGGTGGATGTGGCGACAGCAAGCGAGCGGCGGTGGCCGGAAGCTGAGGCCGAAGGTGCTCTGGCGTCGCTCAAGCGCACGCTCGACAAGCCGCTGACGTCCTACCACCTCGTCCTGGGCGTGTCCGGGTTGCTGCTCGCCCTCGGGCTGCTCATGGTGCTCAGCGCATCGAGCGTCACGTCGCTGCGCGAGTACGGGAACTCCTACGCGATCTTCCTGCGCCAGGCCATGTGGGTGGCGGTCGGGCTGCCGGCCGCCTGGCTCGCGGCTCGACTGCCCCTGAAGCTGATCCGCTTCCTCGCCTGGCCGTCTCTGCTCGTCTCGGTCGGCCTGATCGCGTTGACGTACGTCCCGTCCATCGGTGTGACCGTCAACGGCAACCGCAACTGGATCGGCATCGGCGGCCCCTTCCAGCTCCAGCCGTCCGAGTTCGCCAAGCTCGCGCTCGTGCTCTGGTGCGCCGACGTCTATGCCCGCAAGGGCAGGCTGTTGGCGCAGTGGCGCCATCTCCTCGTCCCGATGATCCCCGTGTGTCTCGTCGTCGTCGGGCTCGTCGTCGGGCAGGGGGACCTCGGCACCGCTCTGGTGCTCTTCGCTGTCGTGCTCGGCATGATGTGGGTCATCGGAGCGCCCGCCCGGCTCTTCGGAGCCTCGTTTCTCGTCACCTCGGTGCTCGCCTTCGGGTTGGCCACCACCCAGCAGGAGCGGGTGGCACGGCTCACGAGCTTCACCGACCCGATCGCCGAGTACGCCGGCAACGGCTGGCAGGCGAGCCACGGCTTCTTCGCGCTGGCGACCGGCGGCCTCTGGGGCAGCGGCATCGGAGCAAGCAGCCAGAAGTGGGGCGGGCTGCCCGAGGCACACACCGACTACATCTTCGCCATCATCGGAGAGGAGTTCGGCCTTTTCGGGACCCTCGTGGTGTTGGGGCTGTTCGTCACCTTGGCGTACGCCGGGATCAGGATCGCCACCCGCAGTCGTGACCGCTTCGCCCGCTACGCCTCGGCCGGCATCGTCGTGTGGTTGCTCAGCCAGGCGGTGATCAACATCGGGATGGTCCTGGGTCTGCTGCCGGTCATCGGCATTCCGCTCCCGCTCATCTCCTACGGTGGCTCCGCCCTGCTCCCGACGCTGATCTCGCTCGGTCTGCTGCTGTCGTTCGCCCGCAACGAGCCCGGTGCCGCGTCAGCCCTCCGCGCGCGCCGCCGCGCGGCCCGGCGTCCGGCAGCCGTCAGCGGACGGTAGGGCGTAGTCGTGCGAGTCCTTCTCGCCGGCGGCGGCTCGGCGGGCCACACGTCACCGCTGCTGGCCACCGCCGACGCGCTGCGGCGCAAGGTGCCGGGCATCGAGATCACCTGCCTCGGCACGCAGCGGGGACTCGAGGCCAGGGTAATCCCGGCTGCGGGCTACTCGCTCGAGCTGATCCCGCCGGTTCCGCTACCCCGCAAGGTCTCGGTCGATCTGTTGAAGGTTCCCGGTCGCCTGGCGGCGGCGGTGCGCGCCACCCGCGAGGTGCTCCGCCGGGTGCAGCCGGACGTGGTCTGTGGCTTCGGCGGCTACGTCGCAACCCCGGCCTACCTGGCAGCACGCAAGGCACGCGTCCCCCTGGTGGTGCATGAAGGCAACGCCCTGCCGGGCATCGCCAATCGCCTCGGTGCCCGCTGGTGCACACACCGGGTCGCCACCTCGTTCCCCGACACGCCGCTGCGGCATGCCACGTTCATCGGTCTGCCGATTCGGCGCGCCCTCTCCACCCTCGACCGCGCAGAGATGCGCGAGCTGGCAAGGGCACACTTCGGCCTTGCGCCGCAGCTGGCCACGCTGCTGGTGACCGGCGGGTCGCAAGGCTCGCGGCGGATCAATGCCTCGGTCGTCGCAGCCGCGCCGGACCTTTTGGCCGCCGGGATCCAGGTGCTGCACGTCCAGGGACCGGGCGGCGAGATCCAGGAACCGGCGCGTGCAGCCGGGGAGCCGCCCTACGTCGTGGTGTCGTACGTGGACCGGATGGACCTCGCCTACGCCGCCGCCGACGCGACAGTCGCGCGCGCCGGCGCCGGCTCGGTCACCGAGGCCGCCGCGCTGGGCCTGCCAGCCGTCTTCGTTCCACTCCCGATCGGCAACGGCGAGCAGGCCCTCAACGCCAAGGCGGTCGTCGCGGCCGGTGCCGCGATGGTCGTGGACGACGATGCCTTCACCTCCGAGTGGGTGCGCGAGCATGTGGTCGGTCTGCTGGGAGATCCGGCCCGGCTGCAATCGATGAGCCACGCGGCGACCGGGCTGATCCGCCGCGACGCCGACGACGCATTGGCCGACATGGTCGTGTCGGCAGTCACGTCGTGATCATCGCCGTACCCGAGGTGGTCGAGCCGGTCGAGCGGCTCGGCCGGGTCCACTTCGTCGGTATCGGCGGAGCAGCGCTCTCCGGCCTGGCCCGCATCATGGTCGAGCGCGGCGTCAGCGTCACCGGCAGCGACATGAGGGACTCCTCGACGCTCGATACGTTACGTGGGTTGGGGGTCGTCTGCTTCGTGGGCCACGATGCCAGGCAAGTCGACGGCGCAGACACCGTCGTGGTCTCCACAGCCGTGCGCGACGACAACCCTGAGGTGCTGCGGGCGCAAGCGCTGAGCCTGCGGATGTGGCCTCGAGCCGCCGCTATGCAGTCGGTGATGCTCGGGCGGACCGCCGTCGTGGTCACCGGGACCCACGGCAAGACGACCACGACCTCCATGCTCGCCACCGCTCTGCTGACCTGCGGCGCCGACCCTGGGTATGCGATCGGCTCGACGCTGACCACGTCAGGACTCGGCGCCGCAGCCGGAAGCGGTGGGATCTTCGTGGCCGAGGGCGACGAGAGCGACGGGGCGATCCTGGCCTACACACCCGCCGGCGCGGTCGTCACGAATGTCGACGCCGACCATCTCGACCACTACGGCACCCGCGATGCCTACGCCGCCGTGTTCGACGAGTTCATCGAGCGCATCGATGCCGGCGGGTTCTGCGTCTGTTGCGTCGACGACCCGGGAGCACGACGGCTGGCCGACCTCGCGCAGCAGCGCGGTCTTGCCGTGGTACGCGTCGGGCGCACCGCGGACGTCGACCTCCAGGCGCGCGCCATGGCGTTCGTCGGTGAGACGTCGACGTACGACGTCTGGGACGGCGAGCGAACACGTGGCCCGGTGACGTTGCAGGTTCCGGGCGCCAACTACGTCATCGACTCGCTGGCTGCCCTCGCCGCGGGGCTCCAGCTCGGTTTCGACTTCGACGAGCTGTCCGTGGGGCTCTCGAGCTTTCGGGGGAGCGCACGCCGGATGGAGCCCAAGGGCTGCGCCGGCGACGTTCGCGTCTACGACAGCTATGCACACCATCCGGCGGAGATCAGCGGCGATCTGCAGGCGGCGCGAAGCCTGGCCGGCACGGGCCGCCTGGTGGTCTGTTACCAGCCTCACCTGTTCAGCCGCACCCGGCTCTTCGGCACCGAGATGGGCGTAGCGCTCGGTCAGGCCGATGAGGTCGTGGTGATGGACGTCTATGCCTCACGGGAATCTGCGCAGCCCGGGGTCGATGGTTCTCTCGTGGCCGATGCGGTTCCGCTCGGACCCGACCACGTGGTGTTCGAGCCCGACTGGTCGGCCGCTGCCTGGCGTGTGGTCGAGCGGGTCCGGCCCGGTGACCTGGTGCTGACGCTCGGAGCCGGCGACGTCACCGAGGTGGGGCCACGAGTGCTGGCTCTGCTCACAGCGCAAGCAGAGGGCGGTCCCTAGATGTCGTCTCGTCGGGAGTCGGTGTCACGCCTGTCGCGCCGACAGTTGCGTGGCCGCTTGTCGTCCCTGTGGCTGATCCTGGCGGCTGCCGCGATGATCGCCGTGCTCGGACTCGCCGGCTGGGCCGTCTTCTTCTCGTCGTGGCTGGCCGCGGACACCGTGGACGTGAACGGGACCACGACGCTGTCAAACCGGCAGATCCTCGCGGCCGCCGAGGTCGACCTCGGCGCTCCGATGGTGCGGCTTGACCTGGACGCCATCCATGACCGGGTGGCCGCAGTCCCGGCGGTGGCGAGCGTCAGCGTGCACCGCTCGTGGCCGCACACGATCGCCATCACGGTCGCCGAACGCCAACCGCTCGCGGCCGTCCATCTCGACGGTGCCTGGTGGGTCATGGACTCCGAGGGGGTGACGTTTCGGCGTACGCCCCACCGCGCCGTCAGGCTGCCCGTCGTCGAGGTGCATGCCCAGGTGGCCGACGAAGCCCGACGCGAAGCGGCCTCGGTGGTCGCGGCGCTGCCTGACGACCTGGTGCGCTCCGTGAAGCGGCTCACCGCGACGTCGATGGACTCGATTACGCTGCGCCTCAAGGACGACAGCGAGGTCGCGTGGGGCAGCGCTGCCGAGTCGGCCCGCAAGGTGCAGGTGCTCAGCGTGCTGCTCGACCGGGTCAAGGCCAAGGTCTACGACGTCAGCGTGCCCGAGGAGCCGACGAGCTCCGGCTGAGACGGTGCGGCCCGGAACCGTCCCATCGTCGGCGCACCCGCAGCCAGCCACACCATGAGGCACCTCGGTGGGGACGGCGATGGCATACCGATCCATGACGCTGAGGTTGACGGTTCGCGGCACTGGCCCCACACCGCGCGGGTGGGCACACGTTCGTCGAGACGGCGATCTGTTTCGGTGGCTCGGGCGTGTCGGTGGAGGATCGCTTCGCGGTTTGACCTAGGTTATTGCGCAGGCAGAGGTTGACATAACCATAAGTCTCTACTAGACGGTCAGAGTTAGCGGCCTTGGCGCTTCCCCGCCCCGCACCATCGCAGTTGAAGAGAGCGCAGTTCAGTCCCACACGAGACGGATCACCGTCAGCTTGCTCGCGAGCGCGAGCAGGACGTCATCGTCGATCGAGAGGCAGCGTCGTGGCAGCACCGCAGAACTATCTAGCGGTCATCAAGGTTGTAGGTATCGGGGGAGGCGGCGTCAACGCCGTCAATCGGATGATCGAAGTCGGGCTCCGGGGTGTGGAGTTCATCGCCATCAACACAGACGCCCAGGCGCTGCTCATGAGCGACGCCGACGTCAAGCTCGACATCGGACGCGAGCTGACGCGGGGCCTTGGTGCGGGCGCCGACCCCGAGGTGGGTGGTCGCGCATCGCATGACCATGCTGAAGAGATCGAGGAGGTCATCAAGGGCGCCGACATGGTGTTCGTGACGGCGGGAGAGGGGGGCGGCACCGGAACCGGTGGCGCGCCGGTCGTCGCCAGGATCGCCCGCTCGCTCGGAGCGCTGACGATCGGAGTCGTCACCCGGCCGTTCGCGTTCGAGGGCAGGCGCCGCGCCAACCAGGCCGAGGAGGGGATCGCCGGGCTGCGCGAAGAGGTCGACACCCTCATCGTGATCCCCAACGACCGGTTGCTGTCCATCTCCGACCGCAACGTCAGCGTCCTCGACGCCTTCAAGCAGGCCGACCAGGTCCTCCTGCAGGGCGTCTCCGGCATCACCGATCTGATCACGACGCCAGGACTGATCAACCTGGACTTCGCCGATGTGAAGTCGGTGATGTCCAACGCGGGTTCCGCTCTGATGGGCATCGGTCGGGCCAACGGCGACGACCGAGCAGTCGTGGCTGCGGAGATGGCCGTGTCCAGCCCCCTCCTCGAGGCCTCGATCGACGGCGCGCACGGGGTGCTGCTGTCGATCTCCGGGGGTTCCGACCTCGGCCTCTTCGAGATCAACGAGGCCGCGGCGCTGGTCTCTCAGGCGGCGCACGCCGAGGCGAACATCATCTTCGGCGCCGTCATCGACGACGCCCTCGGTGACGAGGTGCGCGTGACGGTGATCGCCGCAGGTTTTGATGGCGGAATGCCGAAGCGTCGCGACCAGAGCCAGCCGGCCCTGCGCCGGGACTCGTCCGTCCCGTCGCAAGGGTCCACGCCAGCCTCGAGACCGGTGGCCGCGGCCGATCAGCCGTCCGAGACCCGCGAGCCCGTGCCAGCCGCGACGGGGGCGGCGGCAACGTCGAGCTCGTCGTATCAGTCGGCGCCAAACCGGCAGCCACGGCCCATCCCGTTCGACGACAACGATGATCTCGACGTCCCGGACTTCCTCAAGTAGACAGTGTTCGCCAGCAGGCAGCGCCTCGTTGGTCGCGCGGGGACGGTCGACGTCGGCTTCACCGACAGGCACGGCGGTGTCTCGGCACCGCCGTTCGACTCCCTCAACCTGAGCGGGCGCGCCGGCCGCGAGGTCGAGCGGGAGGCGAACCTGGCGCTGCTGGCCCTGGAGTTCGAGGTCGGCGGGTTCGCCACGATGCGTCAGGTGCACGGTGGCGACGTGTGCATCATCGGGTCGTCGACAACGGCGATCCCGACCTGTGACGGACTGGTCACCGACGCTCAGGGTGTCGCGTTGTGCGTGCGGGTCGCCGATTGTGTGCCGGTCGTGCTGGCCGACGCCGAGGCAGGCGTCGTCGCCGTCGCGCACGCAGGCCGCCCCGGTGTGGTGGCGGACATCGTCGGCTCCACCATCGAAGCGATGCGAGCTCTCGGCGCCCAGCTGATCGAGGCGTGGCTCGGCCCGCACGTGTGCGGTGGCTGCTACGAGATACCTGCCTCGATGCGCGCCGAGGTCTCCGCTGTCGCACCGGCCGCCTACGCCTGCACGACCTGGGGCACCCCGTCCCTCGATATCGGGATGGCCGTGCGCGCCCAGCTCGACGCGACGGGCTGCGTCGTGCACGACGTGAGCAGGTGTACGCGGGAGTCCGCAGACCTCTACTCCTACCGAAGGGATGGCGGCGAGTCCGGGCGATCCGCCGGCCTGGTCGTGCTTCGGGGGCCGCTCGATGACTGACGAGGCCAGGGCGAGTCAGCTGGAGCACGCCCTCGTGTCAGTCCGAGAGCGCGTGGATTCCGCTGCCAGGTCCGTCGACCGCGACCCCCTGGACGTGACGCTCGTCGTCGTAACGAAGACGTGGCCGATCAGCGACATCCGCTCCCTCCACGCGCTCGGCGTGCGCGACTTCGGTGAGAACCGGCACCAGGAGGCGGAGCAGAAGGCGGCCGACCTCGACTGGCTGGACCTGCGCTGGCACTTCGTCGGGCAGATCCAGTCCAACAAGGCCGGCCGCATCGCCGCGTACGCCGACATGGTGCACTCCGTGGACTCGACGCGGCTCGCACATCGCCTCAACTCAGGGGCTCACCACCATGACAGGAAGGTCGACTGCCTGGTGCAGGTGAGTCTGGATCCCGACTGCGAGCGCCAGGACGGCCGCCGCGGCGGGGTGGGTGCCGGTGACGTCGAGGAAGTGGCGGCTGCGGTGGAGACGGCGGGAGGCCTGCGCCTGCGCGGCGTGATGGGCGTGGCGCCGCTCGGCGGGGACGCTCCTGCGGCATACGTGAGACTCCGCGAGATCAGCGACCGGCTGCGGGCGAGATTTCCGAACGCAGCCGTCGTCTCCGCGGGCATGAGCGACGACTTCGACGCCGCGATCCGTGCCGGCGCGACACACGTGCGTGTCGGCAGCGCGGTGCTCGGTCAGCGCCCGGCCCTCGGGTAGGGTCAAGTTCCACTGAACGATTGACAATCAAGGTGGAGGCAACGAGATCATGGCTGGCGCAATGCGCAAGGTCGGGGTCTACCTGGGCCTGCTCGAGGACACGGACCGCTACGAGGACGACGACTACACCGATGGCGGCTCGACTGCTGCCGACCACCCCTCGCAACGCTCGGTCAGGGCTGCTCGCGAGGACCGCCCGGCTCCTGTCGCCTCACTGTCCGAACGGCGGCGACCGGCGGTGGCACCATCGAATGGTGGAGCCCCGGCCAGTTCGGTCATGACCGAACTGTCGCGCATCACCACCCTGCATCCGCGCAACTACAACGAGGCCCGCACGATCGGTGAGCATTTCCGAGAGGGAATCCCGGTCATCATGAACCTGTCGGAGATGGACGACAACGACGCCAAGCGGCTCGTCGACTTCTCGGCCGGTCTTGTCTTCGCCGTTCGCGGGTCGATCGAGCGCGTGACGAACAAGGTCTTCCTGCTGTCACCGCCCAACGTCTTCGTCGCGGCAGAGGACAAGCAGCGCATCGCCGAGGGCGGCTTCTTCAACCAGAGCTGAGCGGCCGCACAGTCGAGCATCGGCAGGCCGTAGGATCTGGCTGTGGCTGTGCTGGGCGTCATCGTGGAACTGGTCCTCTGGTTCTACATCCTGTTCATCATCGTGCGCATCGTCATGGACTGGGTGCAGATGTTCGCCCGGTCCTGGCAGCCGGCCGGTCCGGCCCTCGTCGCGCTCGAGTTCGTCTACTCGGCGACTGACCCCCCGATCCGGTTGCTGCGCCGGGTGCTCCCTCCGCTGCGCCTGGGCGGGCAGGCGATCGACCTGTCCGTGCTCTTCGTCCTGCTCATCTGCTACGCCTTCTTGTTCGTGAACCGGCAGACGCTGCTGCGGTGAGCGCTCGATTGAGCTGAGTACGTCGCTACGAGGTAGCGTGTCCCCGCATACCAGATCGCCCGCTGACCACACCGCCCGGCCGAACCACGAGGTGAACCCCATGGCTATGACGCCCGACGACGTGCGCACGAAGACTTTCACGCCCGTCCGCCTACGTGAGGGCTACGACATGGGCGAGGTCGACAAATTCCTCGACGAGGTCGAGGAGGAGCTGATCCGCATCCACGCGGACAACGACGACGTGCGCACCAAACTCGCCGCTGCCCAGTCCGCAGGACGCCCAGCCACCGGGGGCACCGAGGCCGCTCTACCCGCTGTCAAGACGGTGCCGGAGGCCGCGAGCGCCGCCGCCCGCCTGCTGGAGATCGCGGCCGAGAACGCCGACCAGCTCGTGGGCGAGGCCCAGGACAGCGCCGACAAGATCGTCGGAGAGGCTCGGACCAAGGCCGAGCGGCTCGAGTCGGACGCGAAGGCCAACGCGGAGCGCCTCGAGGCCGATGCCCGCGGTCGCGTCGAGCAGATGGACGAGGAAGCGTCGCAGCATCACGAGCAGGTCCTCGGCGAGCTCGAACGGACCAGGGACAGTCTCACCACCGAGCTGGAGGACTTGCGGGCGTTCGAGCGGGAGTACCGCAGCCGGCTCAAGGGTTACTTCGAGAGCCAGCTTCGCACTCTCGACGGCGAGCCTGACGAGGCGGCGGCGTTGACACCGTCGCAGGACGGCGACACGCCCCCTCGCCTTGCCGAGCTCCTCGGCGAGGAACAACCGCGCTGAGACCAGGCGTGGAAGGAACTCGCGATCTCGCGCTCAGGCCTTAGCGACGTGGAAGGCCAGCGCCAGGTCTTCGTCGCGCTGCCAGTCGGGATCCGGCTTGGACACTTCGCTGACCTCGAGCGCCAACACCTCACGGGCGACGAGGGCTGTGTGTTGCCTCAGGGCTTCGGCCGTCTCGCCGTCCCCACTCCACAACAGCCTGATCCGGTCCGACACGTCGAAGCCGCTTGACCTGCGCGCCTCCTGCACGAGCCGGACCACCTCACGGGCCAGCCCAGCTCGCATCAGGGCCGGAGTCATCTCGAGGTCGAGGGCGACCGTCTCACCGTGCTCGTTGACGACTGACCAGCCCTCGCGCGGCCGCTCGGAGATGATGACATCGTCAGCCGTCAGCTCGACGGGACCGCCGACGTCGATCGTCGCCGTCCCCGTTTCGGCGAGCGCCGTGGCCAGCCCGGCGGCATCGGCCTCGGCGATGACGACCGCCACCTCCGGTGTGCGCGTGCCGAACCGCTTGCCCAGGTTGCGGAAGTTCGCTTTGGCGCTGTAGTTGACCAGGTCGCCGGCCGACGAGAACGACTCGACCGCGTCGAGGTTGAGCTCGGCGGCTATCTCGGACCTCAGCTCGTCGTCGAGCTGGGCGAACGCCGACGAGGCGATCAGGGCCCGACGCAACGGCTGACGCGTCTTCACCTTCGCCTCAGCACGCGCGGACCGGCCCAGCTCGACGACGCGCCGGGCGAGCGCCATACCCCGGTCGAGCAAGACGTCGATCAGCGAGGCGTCATACGTCGGCCAGCTCGCGAGGTGGACCGACTCCGGGGCCTCGGGGTGCACGGAGCGGACGAGATCCTGCCAGACCCGCTCGGTGATGAACGGCGTCAGTGGGGCCATCAGCCGGGTCAGCACGTCGAGAGTCTCGTGCAGGGTGATCAGCGCGGCGTCGTCCCCGTCCCAGAATCGCCGACGCGATCGGCGCACATACCAGTTGGACAGGTTGTCCACGAACTCGGCGATCAGCTGGCCGGCGCGCTGCGTGTCGAACTCGTCGAGGGCCGCCGTGACGTCCCGGACGAGCTGCTCGCGCTGGGACACCAGCCAGCGGTCGAGTCCGGGCCGCTGCCGCACCACGGGTGCCTGCGCACCGGGCGTCCAGCCGTTGGTCCGGGCATAGAGCGTGTGGAAAGCGGCTGTGTTCCAGTAAGTCAGCAGCACCTTGCGGACGATCTCGGAGATCGTCGCGTCACCGACCCGTCGGGCGGCCCATGGCGAACCCGACGCGGCCATGAACCAGCGCAGGGCGTCGGCGCCGTGGCGCTCCATCAGCGGCATCGGCTCGAGGACATTGCCCAGATGCTTGGACATCTTGCGGCCGTCCTCGGCGAGCAGCAGCCCCAAGCAGACCACGTTCTCGTACGACGACCGGTCGAAGACGAGCGTGCCGATCGCCATCAAAGAGTAGAACCAGCCGCGCGTCTGGTCGATCGCCTCGCAGATGAACTGCGCGGGGTATGCCGGCTCGAACTCACGGGCCGATCCGGGCAGGTGCGGGTAGCCCCACTGGGCGAAGGGCATCGAGCCGGAGTCGTACCATGCATCGATCAGCTCAGGGACACGGCGGAACGTCCCAGGCACCCCAGCGAGGGTGAACGTGACGTCGTCGATGAACGGCCGATGTGGGTCGAGCCCGCTCAGGTCCTCGCCGACCAGCTCGCCCAGCTCTGTCAGCGACCCGACGCACACGACATGCGTGGGGTCCTCGTCGTTGCGCCAGATCGGTAACGGAGTGCCCCAGTAGCGGGTGCGCGACAGGGACCAGTCCACGTTGTTGTGGAGCCAGTTGCCGTACCGTCCCCACTTGATCGTCTCGGGGTACCAGTTCGTCTTCTCGTTCTCGCGCAGCAGCGCGTCCTTGACCGCGGTGGTCCGGATGTACCAGGCCGGGAGGGCGTAGTACATGAGAGGAGTGTGGCAGCGCCAGCAGTGCGGGTAGGAGTGCTCGTAGGGGACGTGGCGGAACAGCAGGCCGGACTGCTCGAGCTCGCGAACCAGGTCGGCGTCGGCGTGCTTGAAGAACTGGCCACCCACCAGCCGGACGCTGTCGTCGAAGTGGCCGTCGCGGCGGACCGGGTTGACGACGGGTAGCCCGTAGGCCAAGCACACGGCCATGTCCTGCTCGCCGAACGCGGGCGACTGGTGCACCAGACCGGTTCCGTCCGTGGTGGTGACGTAGTCGCCGAGTACGACGAAGTGCGCCTCGGCACCGAAGTCGACGAGCGACAGCGGCCGCGCGTAGTGCCAGAACTCCATCTCGCGTCCTGTGAAGCGCGACACGATCGTCCATCCGTCGCCGAGCACGGACCCGAACAGGGCCGCGGCGACGATCAGCGTTTCGGTCCCGTCGGTCGCGACGACGTACTCGACGTCGGGGTTGACCGCGACCGCCGTGTTGGATACCAACGTCCACGGCGTGGTCGTCCACGTCAGGAGAGCGGCCTTGCCGGCGAGGGGCCCCGACGTCAGCGGGAACCGGACGTAGACCGACGGGTCGACGACGGTCTCGTAGCCGCCAGGCTGGCCGAGCTCGTGGTCGGACAGCGCGGTCTCGCAGCGAGGGCAGTACGTCGAGATGCGGTGCGCTTCGTAGAGCAGTCCCGCATCACTGATCTGCTTCAGCGACCACCAGACGCTCTGGATATAGGAGGAGTCCATCGTGCGGTACGCCGACGACGTGTCGACCCAATAGGCCATCCGCTCGGTCATCTGCGCGAACTCGTCGGTTGAGCGCTGAACCGACTCTCGACACCGGGCGTTGAACTCGGCGATGCCATATGCCTCGATCTGCTGCTTGCCAGAGACGCCGAGCTCCTTCTCGACGCCGACCTCGACGTGCAGCCCCTGGCAGTCCCAGCCGGCCTTGCGGTCGACCCGGAAGCCCTGCATGGTCTTGAACCTCGGAAACACGTCCTTGAAGACGCGTGCCTCGACGTGGTGCACACCGGGTCTGCCGTTGGCCGTCGGGGGGCCTTCGTAGAACGTCCAGCGGGGACACTCGGTCGTTTGACGCAGAGAGGCGCCGAACGTGTCGTGCTCACGCCAGAAGGCGAGGACCTCGCGCTCCAGCGCAGGGAGGTCGACCTGTGCTGGTAAGGCTGGATATTCGGTGCTCATCGCTTCACTCTCGTCCCGGTCTCGTCACGTCCAAGCCGAAATGTCGTCGGCTGCTGTGGCGAAGGGACGAATCCGGTCGTGGCCGGCCGGTTCCGCGGTACCACCCTCCTTGGTCGATGCAGACGCGGGTAACGCTCGGCCCGACCGACCCTCTTGTTTTCGCGCCACTGCCGGTTCTAGTAAGCCAGATCTGACCGTTCTTCCGGCGGCTCCGAGGTGATGGCCTCATCGTCGCTGTGCGGCGGCCCCAAGTCTAGGGGATGGCTGGAGGCTCGCCCACTCGTTATCGCCAGGGCGGTGTTTGAAGGAGCCGGCGTTACCCTCTATCCTCTCCGCACCGCGTGCGAAGGGGATCGCACCGTCAAGGAGGGGCCGCACGGATGGCTGCCAAGAAGACGCCGGCCACCAAGGCCGCCAAGAAGACTTCGCCCACCAAGCGCAGCGCTTCTGCCACGAAGTCCACAGCTACGAAGTCCGCAGCCACGAAGCCGGCGGCGACCCAGGCGACCACGAAGCAGCCCGCGAAGAAGCAGGCAACGACAAAGGAACAGCCAGCCGCGAGGACCACGGCGAAGAAAGCCGCACCCGCCACGCAGCCGGCCACGAAGGCGCCTG
Organism: Propionibacteriales bacterium; assembly: GCA_038238115.1. Classification (GTDB taxonomy): domain Bacteria; phylum Actinomycetota; class Actinomycetes; order Propionibacteriales; family Nocardioidaceae; genus JBBRYB01. Next base: position 91,899 of record JBBRYB010000007.1, read on the forward strand.
CCAGGAAGGCGCCTGCCAGGAAGGCGCCTGCCACGAAGGCGCCTGCCAGGAAGGCGCCTGCCGCGAAGCCTCCAGCCAAGCGGTCGAGCAAGGCGCGCCTCGCAGTCCTCGAGGACGAGTCCGCGTGGACGGCCGCGGAGGTCGACGAGGTGCGCCTCACATTGGAGGCCGACGCGGCCCGCCTGCGGAGTGAGATCGCAGCGACGGAGGTGGAGATCGACCACCTGTTGCGCGAAAGCGGCGAGGGAGCCGGCAACGACCAGGCTGACGTGGGCTCCAACACGTTCGAGCGTGACCATGAGATGTCGATGGCCAAGAACGCCCGCGGCAACCTCGGCTTGATCGAAGCTGCTCTTCGACGCATCGACCAGGGCACTTACGGCATCTGCGAGTCGTGCGGTCAGCCGATCGGCAAGATGCGGCTGCAAGCTTTTCCCCGTGCCACACTGTGCATGCAATGCAAACGACGCCAGGAACGCCGCTGACCGGGGCGACCACAGCACCGGTACGTCGCTCGAGCCGGCCAGCGATCGTCCTGTGGCTTTCGGTGGCCCTGTCGATCTGGGGCCTCGACCAGACCACGAAGTGGTGGGCCGAGAACGCGCTCGCCGATGGTCATCCCCGCCAGGTCATCGGCGAACTGCTCCAGTTCCGGCTTACCCGAAACCCCGGCGCGGCGTTCAGCACCGGCACGGGTTACACGGTTCTGCTGACCGTGATCGCAGTCGTCGTCATCGGCGTGTGCATCGCCTTGGCCGGGCGGCTCGCGAGCAGGCCGTGGGCGGTAGCTCTGGGGTTGCTGCTCGGCGGCGCGCTCGGCAACGTCACCGACCGACTGTTACGTGAGCCCGGCCCGCTGCGGGGCCACGTCGTGGACTTCCTCGAGCTGCCGCACTGGCCGATCTTCAACGTGGCGGACTCGGCAATCTCCGTCGCCGCATGCCTCTTCGTGCTGTTCAGTCTCCGTGGGTTCCGCCTCGACGGTTCCATGGACCGTAGGCTTCGTGACCGCGACCAGCCCCCGGAGACGTCGTGACGCAGACAGCCGACCTCAAGGTGTTGCGGGTGCCGGGCGGCCTGGAGGGGGAGCGGGTCGACGCCGCCATCGGCCGCCTTTTCGGCCTGTCCCGCACGAAGGCCGCTGAGCTGGTGGCCGACGGCCTAGTTACCGTTGACGGCAGCACTCCAGCCAAGTCGGACCGGGTGCACGAGGGTGCATTCCTTGAAGTCATGCTCCCACCTCCGGTGTCGGGGCCGCACGTCGTACCCGAGGTCGTGGAGGGGCTGCGGATCGTCTATGACGACGACGACCTCGTCGTCGTCGACAAGCCCGTCGGGGTCGCCGCCCATCCGAGCGTCGGCTGGACGGGTCCGACAGTGCTGGGCCACCTCGCCGGCGCTGGTTTCCGTATCGCCACCTCGGGGGTGCCGGAGCGCCAGGGCGTCGTCCAGCGCCTCGACGTCGGTACGAGCGGCTTGATGGTCGTCGCCAAGTCCGAGCACGCGTACTCACGCCTCAAGCGGGCGTTCAAGCAGCGGGCGGTCGACAAGACCTACCACGCCCTCGTGCAGGGCCACCTCGACCCGCTGCGCGGGACGGTCGACGCGCCGATCGCGCGGCATACCAAGCATGACTACAAGTTCACTGTGGGGGCTGGTGGGCGCCACAGCGTGACACACTACGACACGCTCGAGGCGCACCGGTTCGCATCGCTGCTGGAGATCAAGCTCGAGACCGGGCGCACGCACCAGATCAGAGTGCACTTGAGCGCACTCCACCATCCGTGTCTCGGCGACCTGACCTATGGCGCCGACCCGGTCCTGGCGCGCCGGGTCGAGCTTGCTCGGCAGTGGCTGCACGCTGTGCGCCTCGGCTTCGCGCACCCTGACACGCACGAGTGGGTGGAGTTCGAGTCTGCCTACCCTGGCGATCTCGCTCACGCCCTCGAGCTAATCCGCGATGCCGACTGAGGGCATCCGCATCCGGCCAGGGCAACTGGAGCAGAGCAGCGCACTCGCGGCTCTGACGCGCCGGGTCCGGCTGCAGAACCTCGCCACGATCCCGCATCCCGTTCACACCCGCGAGGAGGATCACCGTTGGATGCGCGACGTCGTGTTCGGCGCGCACGACGTGTGGGTCGCCGACTGCGACGGTCGGCCGGTGGCGATCATGGTGCTGGGCCAGCCCGACTGGCTGGAGCACCTCTACGTCGACGCCCGGCACACGGGGCGGGGGATCGGCGCCCGACTCGTAGACCTCGCGAAGCGCGAGCTACCGGCTCAGATTCAACTCTGGACTTTTCAGAGCAACGTCGGCGCCCGCCGATTCTACGAGCGCCACGGCTTCGAGGCAGTGGAATGGACTGACGGCGACAACGAGGAAAAGGCGCCCGACGTCCGCTACCTCTACCGCCCATGAGCCCCCCGGTAGGGGTCGTGATCCGTCCTGCCACCGATGCGGACCTGGAGCACGTGACGGCCCTCTATGCGGACTTGGTCCTGCGAACACATGTCAGCTTCGAGATCGAGCCACCTGCCGTGGACACCTGGCGCGAGCGGCTGGTCACCCTCGACCCACGTGATGCCTTCCTGGTCGCGGTCGACGACCTGGCCGTGCCGCTCGGGTTTGCCATGTCCTCGGCGTTTCGGTCTCGACCGGCGTACGCAGGCTCTCGGGAGACGAGCATCCACCTGATGGCGCACGCGCGGGGCCGCGGTATTGGGGCGCTGTTGTACGCCGCGCTGCTCGACCGACTCGCCGCGGCGGGAAACCGTCTCGCGGTCGCCGTCGTCGCCGAGCCCAATGAGGCGAGCAGCCGGCTGCACGAGCGGCTCGGTTTCGAGCGGGTCGGCAGCATCCCTGACGTAGGCGAGAAGTTCGGCGAGCTCTGGTCGACGACGTACTGGGTGCACCGGCTCTGACCTTAAAGAGGTCGGCTCCGCGGCTCGGTGCCAAGCCTTCGTGCGGCCTTGAGCGGGCTCGTCCTGGTTTGAGCGTGGAAGCATGGGCGGAGATGAGCTGGGACGAGGCGTTCGCGCACCGCTACCACGAATGGTCGGCTGACATGACAACCGACATCGCCTGCTACGTCGGCTGGCGCGCACCGGAGCGACGCTAGCGGACTGCGGCGACGCGGGACCGCTCACCTGTGTTGGCTGAGTGCGGGAGTGTCGGTGCTGGCGAGCAGACTCGGTCGGCGTAGGCTTTGGTTCCCTTCCCCAAAGGCGCCAAGCGCCCCCATACCGCATGCCATGCAGTATGTCAGCGATGCCGTCACTGGCGGTCGAAGAGGACGGTCAACCACCCATGTCGAGCGGGTCGTCGTTTGTGCACCTGCATGTGCACACGGAGTTCTCGATGCTCGACGGCGCCGCCCGGCTGGGGGAGTTGTTCGACGAGACAGCTCGCGCCGACATGCCCGCGCTCGCAATCACCGACCACGGGAACATGTTCGGCGCATTCGACTTTTACCGAGCCGCCCATGCCCGCGGCGTCAAACCGATCATCGGTATCGAGGCCTACCTCACACCGGGCACCAGCCGCTTCGAGCGCCGCCGGGTCCAGTGGGGCAACGGCGGTAGCGACGATGTCTCCGGCGGCGGCGCATACACCCACATCACCCTGCTCGCCGAGACGACGCAGGGCATGCACAACCTGTTTCGTCTGTCCTCCCTGGCCTCGCTCGAGGGCCAGTTCTACAAGCCACGCATGGACCGCGAGCTGCTCGAGCGCTACGGCACGGGCATCATCGCGACCACCGGCTGTCCCTCCGGGGAGGTGCAGACGTTGTTGCGTCTGGGCAGGTACGCCGATGCACGCCAGGCGGCATCGGACTACCGCGATCTGTTCGGCGCCGACAACTACTTCGTGGAGCTGATGGACCACGGGCTCGGCATCGAGCAACGCACCCGCGACGACCTGCTGCGGCTGGCGAAGGACCTCAGCCTTTCCCTGGTGGCTACCAACGATCTGCACTACACCAGACCCGAGGACTCGGTGAGCCACGAGGCGCTGCTCTGCGTCCAGTCGGGGTCGACGATGAACGATGCCGGCCGGTTCAAGCTGGACGGCGACGGCTACTACCTCAAGACGCCGGCCGAGATGAGGGGGCTGTTCGCCGAGGTCCCCGCCGCCTGCAACAACACCCTGCTCATCGCCGAACGCTGCGCTGTGGAGTTTGCCGAGGGGCGCAACCTGATGCCCCGGTTCGCGGTCCCAGCCGGTGAGACCGAGCAGACGTGGTTCGTCAAGGAGGTCGAGAAGGGGCTGACGAGGCGCTATCCCCACGGCGTCTCAGCCGCTGTTCGCGAGCGCGTCGACTTCGAGGTCGGGGTCGTCTTGCAGATGGGCTTCCCGGGCTACTTCCTCGTGACTGCCGACTGCATCGGCTGGGCACGTGAGCAGGGCATCCGGGTCGGGCCCGGCCGAGGCTCGGCGGCCGGCTCCATGGTCGCCTACGCGATGGGGATTACGCAGCTCGACCCGCTGGAGCACGGCCTGCTCTTCGAGCGGTTCCTCAACCCCGAGCGGATCTCGATGCCCGACATCGACATCGACTTCGACGAGCGCCGCCGCGGTGAGGTGATCCGCTACGTCAACGACAAGTACGGCGAGGACCGGGTCGCTCAGGTGGTTACGTTCGGCACGATCAAGGCCAAGCAGGCTGTGAAGGACTCCTCCCGGGTGCTCGGATATCCCTTCGCCATGGGTGAGCGTCTCACCAAGGCGATGCCAGCATCGGTGATGGGCAAGGACATCCCCGTCAACGACATCTTCAACCCCGAGCACAAGCGCTACGGTGAGGCAGGAGAGTTCCGGGCCCTCTACGACGGCGACCACGATGTCCGCACGATTGTCGACACCGCCCGTGGGCTCGAGGGTCTGAAGCGGCAGTGGGGCGTGCACGCCTGCGCGATGATCATGTCCAGCGAGCCGCTGCTCGACAATATCCCTATCATGCGGCGCGAGCAGGACGGCGCCACGATCACACAGTTCGACTATCCGACCTGTGAAGCGCTCGGGCTGCTCAAGATGGACTTCCTCGGCCTGCGCAACCTGACAATCATCCAGGACGCCCTCGAAAACATCGCCGCCAACCGAGGTGACGAGGTGGTGGTGGAGTCGCTGAGCTTCGACGACCAGGCCACGTACGACCTGCTCGGACGTGGCGACACCCTCGGCGTGTTCCAGCTCGACGGCGGCGCCATGCGGTCGCTGCTGCGCACGATGAAACCCGACTGTTTCGACGACATCACGGCTGTGCTCGCCCTCTATCGCCCGGGACCGATGGCCACCAACGCACACAACGACTACGCCGACCGCAAGAACGGCCGCAAGCAGGTCGTGGCGATCCATCCCGAGCTCGCCGAGCCCCTCTCGGAGGTCCTGGGTGAGACCCACGGCCTTGTCGTCTATCAGGAGCAGGTGATGGCGATCGCGCAGCGCGTCGCCGGATACTCACTGGCCAGCGCCGACCTGCTCCGGCGTGCAATGAGCAAGAAGAAGAAGCAGGAGCTGGAGCAGCAGTACGAGTCGTTCTCAGCAGGAATGTCCGAGCGAGGCTTCTCGGCGGGCGCCGTCAAGGCCCTCTGGGACACGCTCTTGCCGTTCTGCGACTACGGTTTCAACAAGAGCCACGGAGCCGGGTACGCCGTCGTGTCGTACTGGACCGGCTACCTCAAGGCGAACTATCCCGCCGAATACATGGCAGCCCTGCTGACGAGCGTGCGCGACGACAAGGACAAGTCGGCCGTCTACCTCAACGAGTGCCGGCGGATGGGCATCAAGGTGCTACCGCCCGACGTCAACGAGTCCGACGCCGACTTCACGCCGGTCGGGACCGACATCCGGTTTGGGCTGACAGCGATCCGCAACGTCGGCCACAACGTCGTGGCGGCGCTCATCGAGGCGCGCGAGAGCGCCGGCCGCTTCGTCGACTTCGGTGACTTCATGGCGAAGGTGCCGGTGCCGGTCTGCAACAAGCGGGTGCTCGAGTCGTTGTGCAAGGCAGGAGCGTTCGACTCGCTCGGCTACTCCCGGCGCGCCCTGGTCGCGGTCCACGAGGACGCCGCCGACCAGCACATCGATCTCAAGCGCAACGCCGCGATCGGCCAGGACTCGCTGTTCGGTGGCCTGATCGAGGGCGGTTTCGAGGGCGTCAGCGTGCAGGTCCCCACGCTGGCGGAGTGGGACAAGCGGACCCTGCTCGCCCACGAGCGCGACATGCTCGGTCTCTATGTGTCCGACCATCCACTCAACGGCCTCGAGCACGTCCTCATGCAGGCCAGCGACGTCACTATCGGCCAGCTGGTCACCGACGAGGAACGGCCCGAGGGCAGCGTCGTCACGGTGGCGGGCCTCATCACGTCAGTAGTCCGCAAGACCACCAAGAAGGGCGACCTGTACGCCGTCGTGTCGCTGGAGGACCTCGAGGGAGCCATCAACGTGATGGTGTTCCCCCGTGACTACCAGCAGTCCTCCAGACTGCTCATCGAGGACTCCATCCTGCTCGTCAAGGGCCGGGCCAAGCGTGGTCGGGACGACGCCCTTGAGCTGACAGCCCTCGAGGTGTCGGTGCCCGACCTGTCGAGGGACGTCAATGAGGGCCCGGTCGTCATCTCGATGCCCACCGTCAGGGTGTCGCCGCCCGTCGTCGATCAGCTCAAGGACGTGCTCTCGACCCACCCCGGCGTGGCCGAGGTCCACCTCAGGCTCCAGTCCGCGGGCCGCACGATGGTGATGAAGCTCGACGAGCGTCTGCGGGTCACGCCGTCGGCTGCGCTGATGGCCGACCTCAAGGCGTTGCTCGGTCCGTCATGCCTGTCGGCCTGAGCCGGCCGGTGGGGCCGACATAGGATCTCCGGGTGGCGAACTCCTCGGCGTCGAATCCGCCGGTACGCGCCGGCGCCGAGGTCGGCAGTTCGCCCGCAGCGAGGGGGGTGTTCGCGGCCGGCTGCATGGTTGCCGGAGCCGCACTCGCCATGGGTGCCGCAGCGATCTGGGCTCGGCTGGCTGACCCTCCGGCGGCGACGCTCACCCGTCAGGGCAGTTTCCTCGGCGAGCAGCAGCTCGACCAGCAGGTCGGCGTCACACTGTGGTTCCTGGTCATCAGTGTTGCCTTCGGGGTCGTGTCGGGTCTGGTGGTCGGAGTGGTCGGGCGACGCCACGGGGTGACGACAGTGGTGGCGGCGCTCCTGCTCGCCGTGGTGGGAGCCGCGCTGAGTGCCTGGCTGGGAACCTCGGTCTTTGGGCCGGACGAGGCTGCGCAGCTGTCCGATGCCGGGGTGGGCGACCTGATCACGAGCAAGCTGACCATCACGACCGACCTGGCCTACCTCGGCTGGCCGATCGGGTCGCTCGCCGGAGTGATCACAGGGATCGCAGCCTGGCCGTCCAGACCAAAACCCCTCATGGACCTGCCTGCGTCCAGTACCGTCATCGGGCAGCAGTAGTCCACGAGGGGGACTGACATGTCCAACAACTCACCACCAGATGAGGGAAGTCCGGGCTGGGCGGCCCAGCAGCCCCTCCCGCCGAGTGGTCCACCACCCTACGGCGCCGACTCACCACCACCCTACGGCGCCGCCTCACCAGCGTCCGGCTATGGCGCTCAGCCTGGCGGCTATGGGCTCCAGCCTCCTCCGCCTGGCGGTCCCGGTGGACCGTACGGACCGGGGGACTTCGTCACCGGTGGGCCGGGCGGCCAACCGCCGTACGGGCCTGCGCGCAGCGGCAGAGGCATGAGGGCACTCATCATCTCGACAGTGCTCGCGCTGGTGGTGGCAGGTGGCGCGTTCGCCTTCTACACCCTGGACCCGCTGAACGCCTTCCACGCCGGACCTCAGGCCGCCGAGGCGCTTCCTGCCGATGCCCTCTTCTACGCCGGCCTCGACCTCGACCCATCGGCTGAGCAGAAGGTCGAGGCGCTGCGCTTCCTCAACCACTTCCCCGCTTTCCGCAACAACTCCGGCCTCGAGAACGAGAACTCCGACGTCCGCGAGCAGGTTTTCAGTGATGCGATCGACTCAGCCGGGTGCTCTGGCATCAGCTACGCAGACACGATCCAGCCGTGGCTCGGCGACAAGTTCGGCATCGCGCTGATGCCGGCTCCGGCGGGCACGCAGGACCCTGCGGTCGCCGTCGCGGTCGAGGTGACCGACGAGAGCAAGGCCACCGCTGGTCTCTCCCAGCTGTCCGACTGCGCGGACGCATCAGGCGGCACGTCCTTCGGCTACGCGTTCACAGGTGACTACGCGCTCGTCGCCCAGACCCAGGACCAGGCCGATACCTACGTCAACGACGCCGAGCGCAGCGCGCTGGCTGACAACGCGGACTTTGTCGCCGACATGGACTCGCTCGGCGACCTCGGGGTCGCCACAGTGTGGGTCAACGTCGCTGGAGCCATCGACTCCTACGGCGACGGGCTCGGTGACGTGCCGGGTGTGTCGAGCCAGTTGGACGCGCTCAAGCAGAGCAGCCAGCGGGCGGCCGCCACGTTCCGGTTCGCAAGCGACCATGTCGACATCGCAAGCAGTGTGTACAGCGACACACCGCCGGTCAGCCACGGTGACAACCAGATCGTGAACCTGCCCGACTCGACGGTGTTCGCCGTCTCGGTGGCTGGTGGCGCGGACCGGCTGAACAGGTCCTGGCCAGACATCATGGCTGCCTTGGAGTCCCAAGGGGCCGACGTGCAGCAGCAGCTCGCCGACTTCGAGCAGCAGACAGGACTTGCGGTGCCGGCAGACCTCGAGACACTCCTCGGGGAAAACGTGATGCTGGCGGTCGACAGCGGCGGACTCACTTCCGATGCCCTGCAGACCGGTGACCCCAGTCAGCTCAATATCGGCGTTCGGTTTACGGGTGACGCGGCCAAGCTCGACGACCTCTACAACCGGATCACGAAGCTCATCGAGGCTGAGGCCGGGCAAACCGTCCCCATCTCCAAGGTGGATGCGTCCGACGGCCTCGCGGTCGCGACCAACGACTCCTACGGCGACACACTCGCGAAGCTCGACGGCAGCCTGGGCAGCTCCGACCAGTTCACGTCAGTGACCGACGACGCTGCCAGCCAGGACCTCGTGCTCTTCTTCGACTTCGATGCGATCGAGGGGGAGGTCGTCCAGGCCATGCAGGACGACGGTGTCGAGCAACGGGTCATCGACAACGTCACGCCGATCCGTGCCTTCGGGGTCACCAGCAAGGCCGACGGCCACTACACCCTCGCCACCATGCGGATGTCGGTCAACGACTGAGCAGCCTGAGTCGCGCCACGAGGCGGGGCTAGTTCGGCGACCATCTGGTGCGGGCCATCGCCGTGGCCGGCAGCGAGCTGATCGCCGCAATGGAGCGCAGCTCGCGGCGCATCAGGCTGGTGCCGAGCCGGAGCCGGGTGACCACGTCGCGCGCTTCCAGCAGGGACTGCCGCTCCTGCAGGTTCAGCACCAGAGCCGCTGCGAGTGTGTAGGACAAGTCAACCGGGTCGCTCGGAGTCTCACCCTCGAGCACGTCGTCCCCACGGATCTCGCTGACGATCTCGCGGTAGCGCTCGAACAGCTGGCGTGCGCTTGCCGCGGCACGGGCAGCGTCGCTGGGCGTCTGTCCGCCGGCGCTGTCGGGCAGCCACTCGACCTCGGCGCGCAGGTAGGCATGAGAGGGGTCGAGCCGCTCGACGTGAAAGCGTCGTCGCCCGATCACCATGATCTCGAACGTGCCGTCCGGGTTCGCCGTCACCTCGGTGACGAGGGCGGCGCAGCCGGTACGTTGGATCGTGTGGACGCCACGCTCGCCCACCACGTAGCCGACCTTGATCGCTACGACGCCGAACTCGCGCGCCGAGTCCGGAGGCAGCGCGATCAGGTCGCGGACGAGTGAGCGGTAGCGGTCCTCGAAGACGTGCAGCGGCATCACGATCCCCGGGAACAAGACAACGTTCAGCGGGAACAGGGGCAGCGGCGTGCTCACGACTTGAAACCTAACACCGCATGCCATCCCCGGTGCCATCCTTGGACGCGGCCACAACCCGGTCGGCTGGCCGCTCCTAGACTTGGGGGATGATCCGCACGATCGACGTGCGCGGCCGGGCCGCGACTGGGAGGTTGGACTACCGCGGCCTCGCCCCACGCGCCGAGTTCGACGTCGACGCGGCGGTCAGAGCGGTGGCGCCGCTGTGCGAAGCCGTCCGCACCGACGGCCACGCGGCCCTGGTGAGCCAGGCCGCACGGTTCGACGGCGTTGAGCTTACCCACGTCAGGGTGCCTTCGACGGCTCTGGACCGCGAACTCGATGCGCTTGACGACGACGTGCGCTCCAGCCTGGAGGAGTCGATCGCGCGGCTGCGAGTCACCTGCGCCGCCGAGCTGCCTGGCGACGTGGCGAGCGACGTCGCACCGGGTGGGCGGGTGCTGCAGCGCCAGGTGCCCGTCGGCCGGGTCGGTCTCTACGTCCCCGCTGCGAAGGCACCGCTCGTGTCCTCGGTGGTGATGAACGTTGTCCCCGCGCAGGTGGCCGGCGTACCCTCGCTCGCGCTCGCCAGCCCGGCTCAGCGCGAGCACGGCGGCCTCCCACACCCCACCATCCTCGCCGCATGCGCGCTACTCGGCGTCGACGAGGTGTACGCCGCAGGGGGTGCCGGGGCGGTGGCGATGTTCGCCTACGGCTACGAGCACCCCGACGGTGGATGCGCACCCGTCGACTTTGTCACCGGGCCAGCCAACATCTACGGCGTGGCGGCCAAGCGGCTGCTCAGGGGGGTGGTCGGCATCGACTCCGAGGCCGGACCCACCGAGATCGCCATCCTCGCCGACGACAGCGCCGACCCGGTCTTCGTCGCCGCCGACCTGATCAGCCAGGCGGAGCACGACACCGCCGCCGCCAGCGTGCTCATCACCGCGTCGGAGGCGCTCGCCGCTGAGGTGCGAGACGAGCTCGCGCGTCAGGTTGCTCGCACCAAGCACAGCGACCGGGTCGCCACGGCCCTCGCAGGCCCGCAGTCCGCCATCATCATGGTCGACAACCTGACACAAGGCACCGAGGTCGCGGACGCGTACGCCGCCGAGCACCTCGAGATCCACACGGCCGACGCGGCCGAACGCGCGCTGCGCATCCGCAACGCCGGCGCCATCTTCGTGGGTCCATTTACTCCCGTCTCCCTCGGCGACTACTGCGCCGGGTCCAACCACGTGCTCCCGACCGCGGGCTGCGCCTGCCACTCATCGGGGTTGTCGGTGCGCACGTTCCTCAAGACGGTGCAGGTGGTCGACTACTCCGCCCAGGCACTTGCCGACGTCTCCGCCGAGGTGCGGACCCTGGCCGACGCCGAGGACCTTCCGGCCCACGGGGAGGCCGTCCGGGTGCGGCTCGAGCGACCATGAGCGGGGGCACGCGGCTGCCCCTTCGGCCCGAGCTGAAGGGGATCGCGCCGTACGGTGCGCCGCTGCTCGATGTCTCGGTGCGGCTCAACGTCAACGAGAACCCCTACGGCCCTCCTCCGTCCGTCGCCGCACACATCGCAGCCGCTGTCGGTGACCTGGTGGTCGACCTGAACCGCTACCCGGACCGAGAGGCAGCGGCCCTGCGAGCCGACCTGGCCGATTATCTCGGACGGGGTCTCACCGCCGACCGGGTCTGGGCGGCGAACGGCTCCAACGAGGTCATGCTTCAGCTCCTGCAGGCATTCGGCGGGGCCGGCCGCACCGCGGCATCGTTCGCGCCGACGTACTCGATGTACCCGGAGTACGCCCGCAACACGTCCACGCGCTGGGTCGAGGGTCGTCGTACGGACTCGTTCGAGATCTCGCTCGCTGAGGCGCTGGCGACGTTGGAGCGGGAGCGCCCGTCGGTCGTCTTCATCGCCTCGCCCAACAACCCGACGGGTGCCTCGGTGCCGCTCGATGTCGTGAAGGCGCTGTGTGTCGCGGCTCCGGGAGTTGTCGTGGTGGACGAGGCCTATGCGGAGTTCCGGCGCGCCGACACCGCGTCGGCGCTGGACCTGCTCGACGACTTCCCGCACCTTGCCGTCACCCGGACGATGTCGAAGGCGTTCGCTCTCGCCGGCGGCCGGCTCGGCTACCTGGCGTCGAGCCGGGAGCTCGTCGACGCGCTGCGGATCGTCCGGTTGCCCTATCACCTTTCGGCCGTGACCCAGACGGTCGCCCGCGTCGCCCTCATGCACGCCCACGAGCTGCTTTGTCGGGTCGACGACCTGCGCGGCGAACGCGACTCGACCGTGGGGTGGCTGCGCGAGCACGGCTTCTCTGTAGCCGATTCCGACGCCAACTTCGTGCTGTTCGGCGTGTTCGCCGACCGGCATGCGGTCTGGCAGGGTGTACTCGACCGGGGCGTGCTCATCCGGGAGGTCGGTCCCGAGGGGTGGCTTCGAGTGTCGATCGGGACACCCGAGGAGATGGCCGCCTTCAAGCGCGCTGTCCTCGAGGCGCGCAGGGAAGCAGGGAGCCGATGACCAGAAGAGCCCAGATCGAGCGTGTCACGAAGGAGTCGAAGGTCGCCGTCACCCTCGACCTCGACGGCACCGGCAACGCCGACGTATCGACCGGCGTCGGGTTCTATGACCACATGCTCGACTCGCTCGCACGCCACGCCCTGTTCGACCTCACGGTCGACGCTGAGGGCGACACCCACGTCGACGCCCATCACAGCGTCGAGGATGTGGCCATCGTCGTCGGTGAGGCGATGAAGGTCGCACTCGGCGACAAAGCCGGCATCTGCCGGTTCGGCGACGCGCTCGTGCCGCTCGACGAGGCACTGGTCCAGTGCGCGGTGGACGTCTCGGGCCGGCCCTACTGCGTCCACACCGGAGAGCCGGACGGCCAGGCCCAGGTCGTGATCGGTGGCTCGTACGTCGGCTCGCTGACTCGGCACGTCTTCGAGTCAGTCGCCGCGCACGCCGCGATCGCACTGCACGTGCGGGTGCTGTCGGGACGGGACCCGCACCATCTTGTCGAGGCGCAGTTCAAGGCGTTCGCGCGCGCCCTGCGCGACGCGGTCGCCGTCGACCCGCGCGAGCAGGGCGTGCCGAGTACGAAGGGCAGGCTGTGACGGCGCAGGTCGTGCTGCTGGACTACGGTTCGGGCAACCTGCGCTCGGCCGAGCGGGCCCTGGTCCGGGCTGGTGTGCGGGTCGACGTCACTGCCGACTACGCGGCCGCGCGCGCCGCCGACGGCCTGGTCGTGCCCGGCGTCGGCGCCTTCGCGGCCTGCATGGCCGGGCTCGAGGCGGTGCGCGGACCGGAGATCATCGGGCGCCGGCTGGCGGGCGCACGGCCGGTGCTCGGCATCTGCGTCGGCCACCAGGTGCTCTTCGAGTGCGGTTTGGAGCACGGCCGTGAGACGGCAGGCTGTGGCGAGTGGCCCGGCACGGTCGAGCAGCTGGCGGCACGTGTCCTTCCGCACATCGGTTGGAACACGGTCGACGTCGCGCCCGGCTCGCAGATGTTCGCCGGCGTCGAGTCCGAGCGGTTCTACTTCGTGCACTCCTTCGGCGTACGACGCTGGGAGCTCGTCACCAACGGACGAACCCGGGCCCCGAAGGTGAGCTGGACCACCCACGAGTCGGAGGCGTTCGTGGCCGCTGTCGAGAACGGCCCGCTGTGGGCAGCCCAGTTCCACCCAGAAAAGTCGGGAGATGCGGGAGCCGTTCTGCTGCGCAACTGGGTCCAAACACTATGAACACCATTGCACGCGTCCTCGCCGCACTGTCCCTGCTCGTAGTAGTCTCCGCATGCGGGACCGACACGTCCCCGGCTGGCAGCAGCGGTCCCGCAGACTCGTCCAGCTCGGGCACGGGTGCCGGCCCCACGACTTCACCAGGCCCGACTGGCGCCACGTCGGGTGCCGGCGTGGTGGCGGTGGCACTGAATCGCTCGGGCGGTCTCAAGCCCACCACCGTCAGTCGCGTCTTCGCGGCCGACCAGCCGCCACCCCCAGGTTTCACGGCCGCAGACGTCAAGGCCGCGCTGCGGGCGGCGTCGCAGTTCGCCACCTCCGAGGCCAAGCTGGCCCCGATGCCGAGCAATGTGTGCTGCGACCGCTACAGCTACCGCGTCACGATCACGTGGGCGGACGGCACCTCGAAGACCTATACCACCGTCGACGGGCTACCGCAGCCCCAGCCGTTCGATGCCTTGCTGAGCGCGCTCGCGTGAGCTCCGGATGAGCGTGCGATGAGCAAGGAGCGGGCCACGCGCCGAGCAGAGCGCGCCGCCCAACTCGCCCATCGGGCCCTCGAGCGCGAGCAGGCCGCCGTGGCCGAGGCCCGCCGGCTGCAGCGCCGGAACCGGATCGTGAGGTGGCTGCCATCGGCATGGTGGCGCAGGCGGACCGGGCCGCTGGCCGCGCGGCGCCGCAGGGCGAGGGGACTGCTCGTGCTGGCCTTCGTCGTCGTCCAACTGCTGACCTGGGTGTCGACGCCCGACTGGGGTGTCCGGACGGCCGTGCTGATCGCGAGCGTCTTTGCCGTGCCGGTTGTCGCGCTCTTCACCCTCCCGTAGCCCGGATCATTCGCTGCGATGGGCTTCGCCCTGGTTAGGCTTTCAGCGTGCCTACCCTGGAACTTCTGCCTGCCGTCGACATCTCCGGCGGCAGCGCCGTGCAGCTCGTGCAGGGGGAGGCCGCAAGCGCGCGAGTGTTCGGAGACCCGGTGGAGTCGGCGCTGCGTTGGCAGCGAGCCGGAGCGGCATGGGTACACCTCGTCGACCTCGACGCCGCGTTCGGGCGCGGTGACAACCGAGCGATGCTGTCGCGAGTCGTCGGTGCGCTCGACATCGACGTCGAGATGTCGGGCGGAATCCGCGACGACGAAAGCCTGCGAGCCGCGCTGAGCACAGGCTGCCGCCGCGTCAACATCGGCACCGCGGCGTTGGAGCACCCCGCCTGGTGCGCCTCGGTGATCGCCGAGTACGCAGACCGGGTCGCGGTCGGGCTCGACGTCCGCGGCACCACGCTCGCCGCCCGCGGGTGGACCCGCGACGGTGGCGACCTCTACGAAGTGCTGGGGCGCCTCGACCGGGAGGGCTGCGCTCGCTACGTCATCACCGACGTCAACAGGGACGGCATGCTGGCGGGCCCGAACCTGGCTCTGTTGAGCGACGTCTGTAACCGCACGCCGGCTCATGTCGTCGCCTCCGGAGGGGTGTCGACCCTCGCCGACCTGCGGGCAGTCAGCGGTCTCGTTCCCCAAGGAGTCGAGGGCGCCATCATCGGCACCGCCCTCTACACCGGCGCGTTCACCCTCGAGGAGGCGCTCGCCGCCGTGAGCGACTTCGAGGTCGCCCCGTGACCGTGGCGGTTCGGGTCATCGCCTGCCTCGACGTCGACGACGGTCGCGTCGTCAAGGGAGTCAACTTCGAGGGCCTACGCGACGTCGGCGACCCGGTCGCGCTGGCGCACCAGTACGACGCCGACGGGGCCGACGAGCTCACCTTCCTCGACATCAGCGCCTCGAAGGACCGTCGCGACACCGTCCTCGACGTCGTGCGACGTACTGCCGAGCAGGTCTTCATCCCGCTGACCGTCGGAGGTGGGGTACGCAGCACCGAGGACGTCGACACGTTGCTTCGCGCTGGCGCCGACAAGGTGGCGATCAACACCGGTGCCATCGACCACCCTGAAGCCGTGGCGCGGATCGCGAACCGCTTCGGCCGGCAGGTGCTCGTGCTGAGCGTCGACGCGCGACGACACCCCTCGACTGTGTCCGGCTTCGAGGTCACGACTCATGGCGGCAGCCGGGGCACCGGCCTCGATGCGCTGGAGTGGGCGCGTGCGGGTGCTGAGCTGGGAGCTGGGGAGATACTGCTCAACGCCATGGACGCCGATGGGGTACGCGAAGGGTTCGACCTCGAGCTGATCCGGGCGGTCCGAGCGGCCGTGGACGTGCCCGTGATCGCCAGCGGAGGAGCCGGGGCGGTCGAGCACTTCGCGCCGGCCGTCGAGGCCGGGGCCGACGCGGTCCTCGCCGCGAGTGTCTTCCACTTCCGGGTCGTGACGATCGGTGACGTGAAGGCCGGCCTGGCTGCCGCGGGCTGCCTCGTGCGCTGACGAGGGCGACTGTTGGAGCGAGCGTGCACAGCGGGCGCCGCGATGCACAATGAGAGGGTGAGCGACGGCGAGAGGGTCGAGCAGGTGACCAGTTCGAGTCCCGGGGCGTTTGCCGACGTCGAGGCTGAAGGCTGGGCCGAGCGGTGGAGCCCCAACGACGAAGGCCTCGTCCCTGCCGTGGTGCAGGAGGCAACCACTCGGCAGGTGCTCATGCTCGCCTGGATGGACCGCGAGGCACTGAACCGTACGCTCGTGAGCGGACGGGCGACGTACTGGAGCCGCCGTCGGCGTCGCTACTGGGTCAAGGGCGAGACGTCGGGCCATGCCCAACATGTGCGGGAGGTCCGGCTGGACTGCGACGGCGACACCGTGCTGCTCCTGGTGGACCAGGTGGGCGCCGCTTGCCACACCGGGGCCGCCACGTGCTTCGACGAGACCGTCCTCGTCCCCGCCGACGACAACGGCTGACCCGGTGACGTACGGCCTCGACATCCCTCCAGCGGGACCGTTGGGGGTGAGCCCGGACGGATCGCCGAGCTAGACGGCCCGCCCGGCGGATCGAGGCGGGCCCTGTGTGAAGCCCATGGCGGCTGAGCAGGGACACTGGGCGGGTGACACCCCGAACTTCCCTGCCGGGCTACGGTGCGACGCTGTTCGTCGGGCTGCTGTCGGCGCTCGCCGTCACTGTCGGCGCTGCCCGGCCCTGGGTTTCGGCTCAGGCGGACGTGCCGGGGCTGCCGACGGTGTCGGCCACGGTTGCCGGAGCCGACCTGGTCCCGGCTGTGGGCGCGCTCGGCGTTGTGCTCCTCGCGGCGTTCGGCGCCGTCATCGCCACCGGGGGGAGGGTGCGACGTGCCGTCGGTGCCCTGATCGTCGTGATCTCCCTCGTGGTGGTGGTCGTGTCGACCGCGCCGGGCGACTCCGCCTCGCAGATCGAGGACGGGCTTGCGGCGAAGGGCTGGCCCGGCGGCCCCTATGACAGCCACATCGTGTGGTGGCGGTGGCTCGTGCTGATCGGTGCCGTCGGCTGCGGGCTGGCGGGTGCCAGCGTGGTGAGCCGCGGCGGTAGATGGGCGACGATGGGAGCCCGGTACGACGCACCGAGCTCCCATCGTCAGGACGCACCCGGCTCAGCTCGTGAGGAGGCACCAGGCTCCATGCGCCCCGATGGGCCCGCCGCGCAGGCCGGTGAGCTGTCGGAGTCGGATGCCTGGAAGGCCATCGACTCCGGTCGTGACCCGACGCAGGGCCCCTGAGAGCAGCACGACACAATGGGGAACGAACGAGAGGAGCCGCACTCCATGGCCGACAACCACGGTTCGACACCAGCAGCCTGGACCGCCGTCGTCATCGCGCTCGTCGCCTTCTGCGTGGGCGCGGCCGGGCTGATGATGGATGTCTGGGTGGTCTTCTGGGTCGGGGTTGCGCTTCTCGCGGTTTCTTGCATGGTCGGCAAGGTCATGCAAGCCATGGGCCTGGGTGCGCGGTAAGCATGACGGTTCTCGACGAGATCATCGCCGGCGTACGCGTCGACCTCGCCCGACGTCAGGCGGAGGTCCCGCTCGACGAGCTCAAGCGGCATACCGAACGCCAAGATCCGGCGATAGACCCGATGCCGTGCTATCGCGCCGACGGAATCTCGGTTATTGCCGAGGTCAAGCGGTCCAGCCCGAGCCGCGGTGAGCTGGCGCGGATCGCCGATCCTGCCGCGCTGGCGGCGGACTATGCGGCAGGCGGCGCAGCCACGATCAGCGTGCTCACGGAGACCCGCCGTTTCGGCGGGACGCTCGACGACCTGCGCGCGGTGCGCGCAGCGGTCACGATCCCCCTGCTGTGCAAGGACTTCATCGTCACGTCCTACCAGCTTTGGGAAGCGCGGGCGGCGGGCGCCGACCTGGCGCTGCTCATCGTGGCTGCTCTCAGTGACGACGAGCTCTCCGGCCTCATCGACCGCGCCCGCTCCATCGGGCTGACGCCGCTCGTGGAGGTGCACGGCGAGGACGATCTTCAGCGTGCCGTCGGCGCCGGCGCCGACCTCGTGGGAGTCAATGCGCGCGACCTGAAGACCCTCGAGATCGATCGCACAACATTCAGCCGGTTGGCGCCGCAGATCCCCGCGGGCGTGGTCAGGGTCGCCGAGTCGGGAGTGCGGGGACCGCACGACGTCCTCGAGTACGGCCGTGACGGGGCCGACGTCGTGCTGGTGGGGGAGTCGCTCGTCACCGGCAAGAGCCCGCGTAACGCCGTGTCCGATCTAGTGGCCGCGGGCGCGCACCCGGCACTCAAGCAAAGGCACTGAGAAGATGACGAACTCGATGCCCGACGCCGCCGGGCACTTCGGCCGGTTCGGCGGCCGCTTCATGCCAGAGGCGCTCATCGCTCCCCTCGACGAGCTCGAGCTGTGCTGGCGGGAGGCGATGGCGGACGAGACGTTCACCGCTGAGTTCACGCGGATGCTGCGCGAGTACTGCGGCGTGCCCTCCCTGCTGTATGACGCCGAGCGCCTCTCCGAAGTGGTCGGCGCCCGGGTCCTGCTGAAGCGCGAGGACCTCAACCACACCGGCGCGCACAAGATCCGGAATGCACTCGGCCAGGCGCTTCTGACGCAGCGGATGGGCAAGAAGCGGGTGATCGCCGAGACCGGCGCAGGTCAGCACGGCGTCGCCACGGCTACCGCTTGCGCCTACTTCGGGCTCGACTGCGTCGTCTACATGGGTGAGGTCGACACCGAGCGTCAGGCGCTGAACGTCGCGAGGATGAAAATGCTCGGCGCTGAGGTGATCACGGTCACCACCGGCAGCCGTACGCTCAAGGACGCGATCAACGAAGCACTGCGCGACTGGGTCGCCAACGTCGACACGACCCACTACGTGCTCGGCACAGCGGCGGGAGCGCACCCGTTCCCTGCCATGGTGCGCGACTTCGTCCGGGGCATCGGTGCCGAGACCCGGGCGCAGAGCCTCGCGCTTCTCGGCCGGCTCCCGGACGCCGCCTTGGCCTGTGTCGGCGGTGGCTCCAACGCCATCGGCATGTTCTCCGCGTTCGTCGACGACGAGTCGGTCCGGCTCTACGGTTTCGAGCCCGGTGGTGAGGGGTTCGAGACGGGTCGGCACGCGGCCACGATCACCGCCGGCGACGTCGGAGTCCTGCACGGCACCCGGTCCTTCCTGCTCCAGGACGAGGACGGCCAGACGATCGAGTCGCACTCGATCTCTGCCGGGCTCGACTACCCAGGCGTCGGGCCGGAGCATGCCTGGCTCGCCGAGAGCGGCCGGGCCACGTACCAGCCGATCACCGACGCGCAGGCGATGGAGGCGATGGCCCTGCTGGCGCGCACCGAGGGCATCATCCCCGCCATCGAGAGCGCCCACGCGCTCGCGGGGCTCCCGCACGTCGTGTCCGAGACGGGGCAGGACGCGACGCTCGTGGTGTGCCTGTCCGGCCGGGGTGACAAGGACATGGTGACGGCCGCGGCGTGGTACGACCTCGTCGACACCGACCAGGTGTTCGACGACGTGGTGGACGACCTTGCGACGGCCGGTGAGGACGTCTCGTGACCAGCGTCGCATCGGCATTCGCGACAGCGAAGGCTGAAGGCCGAGCCGCCCTGATCGGCTACCTGCCAGCCGGCTACCCCACCCTCGACGGTTCGATCGAGATCATCGGCGCGATGGTCGAGGCGGGCTGCGACGTCATCGAGGTTGGCCTGCCCTACTCCGACCCAGTGATAGACGGTCCCACGATCCAGGCGGCCAGCGAGGTCGCGCTCGCGGCCGGCACCCGCACCACCGACGTCTTCGCGGTGGTCGAGACCAGTGCCGCCCTCGCGCCCACGCTCGTCATGACCTATTGGAACCCCGTCGAGCGGTACGGCGTGGAGCGCTTCGCCGGCTGCATCGACACTGCCGGGGGAGCGGGCCTCATCACCCCCGACCTCGTCCCGGACGAGGCGACAGAGTGGCTGGAGGCCGCCGACGCGCACGACCTCGACAAAGTGTTCTTGGTGGCACCGTCGTCCACTCGAGCCCGCCTGGAGATGACCGCGGCAGCCTGCCGCGGCTTCGTCTACGCCACGTCGGTGATGGGAGTCACCGGGGCACGCGAGCAGACAAGCGTCGCCGCACCAGACCTCGTGGCACGCGTCAAGGAGATCACCAGTCTCCCGGTCGGTGTCGGACTCGGCGTGTCCAACGGCGCCCAGGCCGCCGAGGTCGCGGCCTTCGCCGACGGGGTGGTCGTCGGCAGCGCGTTCGTGCGCTGCATACAGCAGGCTCGGGACGACCGCGCTGCGTTGGCTGCCGTTTCAGCGCTCACCCGGGATCTTGCCCGCGGGGTCGGGCGGGAACTTTGACGGTCGCGACCGTCGTTTGACGAGGGGATGAACACGTCGACGCGCGCTGGTGCCCTGGTCGCCGTAGTCACGCTGGCGGCCGGCGTGATCACGGCCTGCGGGGGCGGTAGCGCGGAGCGGGCCGGCGCGCAGCCGGACAACCCCGGGGGCGCCCTGATCTCGGGGGTGCACGAAGACACCCGCTACTTCGGGGCGGAGCCCGCGGCCCCGTACCAGATGCCAGACGTCACCCTTGAGTCGACCAACGGCAAACCGTTCAACCTCATCACCGACACGTCCTACCCGGTGACCCTCGTGTTCTTCGGCTACACGAACTGCCCGGACGTGTGCCCCCTCGTGATGAGCGACCTCACGTCGGCTGTGCTGCATCTGCCCGACGGCGTCCGGGCGCACACCCAGGTGCTCTTCATCACCACGGACCCCGCACGCGACACGCCCGAGGTGCTGCGCACCTATCTGGATCGCTACAACACGGACTTCGTGGGCCTGACCGGAAACCTCCACGACATCGTGCTGGCCGGGGACAGCCTGGGCGTCGCGATCGAGGGCCGCAACAAGCTGCCGAGCGGCGGCTATGACGTCGGGCACGGCGCCCAGGTCATCGGCTTCGACCACGACCAGGCTCCCGTCATCTGGACCGCCGGCACTCCCGTCGACGAGCTCGTCAAGGACGTCAGCAAACTCGCCGGGTCCTGACCGGTGCGCGGTAGCTCACACGGTAAGTTGCTCACGCCATGAACCTCGCCTACATCCCGAGCCCGGCCAACGGCGTCTGGCACATCGGCGCGTTCCCGGTGAGGGGTTATGCGCTGTGCATCATCCTCGGTGTGATCGTCGCCGTCGTCTACGGCGACCGGCGCTGGGTGCAGCGTGGCGGGCAGCCCGGCACGGTCGGCGACATCGCCGTCTGGGCGGTGCCGTTCGGGCTCGTCGGCGGACGGCTCTACCACGTCCTCACCGACCCCGAGCTCTACTTCACCGCCGGGAAGGATTCCTGGGCGGCGCTGTACATCTGGCGCGGCGGCCTCGGGATCTGGGGGGCGATCGCGCTAGGCGCGCTAGGCGCCTACATCGGCTGCCGCCGACGCAAGGTCAAGTTCCGTGCCTTCGCCGATGCCCTCGCCCCCGGCATCGTGCTGGCGCAGGCGATCGGCCGCTGGGGCAACTGGTTCAACCAGGAGCTCTACGGCAAGCCGACGACGCTGCCGTGGGGGCTCGAGATCGACAAGCAGCACCGCGACTCGCTGCCGCCCGACCTCCAGCAGTACGCCACGTTCCACCCCACGTTCCTCTACGAGTCGATCTGGGACGTCGGCGTTGCGATCCTCGTCATCTGGGCAGACCGCAGATACCGCCTCGGCTACGGTCGCGCGTTCGCGCTGTACGTGATGGCCTACACCGCCGGGCGTGCCTGGATCGAATACCTGCGCATCGACACTGCCAACCACTTCTTCGGGGTCCGGCTCAACGTATGGACCTCGATCGTTCTGTTCATCGCGGCTGCGGCCTACTTTGTCATCGTGGGCCGGCGCCACCCCGGTCGGGAGAGCGACGTGGAACAGCCGCCGACCACCAGCGGCGACCAAGCCGTAGACACCCCTGTCGAGCGTTCCAGCGACGGGTGAGGCAACGCCGCGACGCCACCCAAGCCAGGGTGGGTGGCTCAGTCAGTACTACAGCCGCAGCACTTACGGTGAGGCGCCTCGGGCTGCGGCTGTAGTTAGGTGTGCCTGAGTCGCCAGGCGCTGCCGCGGAGGACGACAATGGTCGTCATGGCTGACATCAACCATCCGCGCTCACCGAGCCTGCCCGAGGACCCAGTGCCGGTCAACGACGTCAATGACGAGGGGATCAACCACGAGCATCCCGACGTCGTCGGCGGCTGGCTTCGCCCGGCGGTGTTCGGGGCCATGGACGGGCTCGTCTCCAACTTCGCCCTGATCGCCGGCGTGGTGGGCGGCACGTCCGGGGACACGTCGAAGCCGGTCGTCCTCGCGGGGCTCGCCGGCCTCGCGGCGGGCGCCTTCTCGATGGCCGCCGGCGAGTACACCTCGGTCGCCAGCCAGGCCGAGTACACCGAGCGGGAGATCGAGGTCGAGCGACGGGAGATCATCGCCCAGCCCAGGGCCGAGCAGGCCGAGCTCGCCCAGATGTACGTCGACCGCGGCATCGACCGCAAGCTCGCCGAGGCGGTCGCCGAGCAGGTGCACGCCGACCCCGAGCTCGCCGTCGGGGTCCATGCGCGCGAGGAGCTCGGCGTGGACCCCGACAACCTGCCTTCTCCCGTCGTCGCGGCCTCCTCGTCCTTCGTGTCCTTCGCCGTGGGCGCCGCCTTGCCCGTGCTGCCCTACCTGCTCGGCGCCGACGCACTGTGGCCGGCTCTGATCGTCAGCCTGCTCGCGCTCTTCGGCTGTGGCGCGATCGTCTCCTCCGTGACGACGCGGTCATGGTGGTACGGCGGCATCCGCCAGCTGATCCTCGGTGGTGTGGCGGCGGCGCTTACCTACGCCATCGGTGACCTCGTCGGGGCGTCCATCGGCTGAGCTCGCCACCCCCACCGATTCGTCCTGCTACGCCAGGCGGCACGTCCCCGACCTTGACAGGACGGATCACGTCGCCACGCTGTCAGCGGCGGTCCGGATGATGGCCGGTTGCTGACCACGGGCGGCGTACTCGTGTAATCTCACCGCTACTGCCTGGGCCAACGTCGTCCCGAACCGGCCGCACCACATCGCCCATGACGCGAGACGCCACGTCGATGACTCGGTGCACGACGACGGGAGATATGCCGATGAGAGCTGTCCCGCCGCCCCAGGGGCTCTACGACGGACAACACGAGCACGATAGCTGCGGGGTCGCCCTGGTCGCGACCCTGACCGGTGTCGCCTCGCACGACATCATCGCCAAGGCCATGACGGCCCTGCGCAACCTGGACCACCGCGGCGCATCGGGAGCCGAGCCGGACTCCGGCGATGGCGCCGGCATCTTGATCCAGGTGCCCGACGAGTTTCTCCGTGCCGTGTGCGACTTCGAGCTGCCCGCCCCGGGTGGCTTTGCCGTCGGTACCGCCTTCATCCCAGGCGACGCCGAGGCGGTGGCGAAGACCAAGGCGCACATCGAGGACCTCACGGTCGAGGAGGGCCTGCGTGTCCTTGGGTGGAGACAGGTCCCCACCGGACCCGACCTCCTCGGCGAAACCGCCCGCTCCTGCATGCCGGCGTTCTGGCAGCTCCTGGTGGCAGGGAGCACCGGCCGCATCCTCGGTATGGCCCTGGAGCGAATGGCCTTCTGCCTGCGCAAGCGCGCCGAGCACGAGACAGGTGCCTACTTCCCGTCGTTGTCGTCTCGCACCCTCGCCTACAAGGGGATGTTGACGACGGACCAGCTCGACCGGTTCTTCCCCGACCTCGCCGACGAACGGCTCGTCTCGGCGCTGGCGATCGTCCACTCCCGGTTCTCGACGAACACGTTCCCCTCCTGGCCGTTGGCCCACCCGTACCGGTTCATCGCCCACAACGGTGAGATCAACACGGTGAAAGGCAACCGCAACTGGATGCAGGCCCGCGAGGCGCTGCTCTCGAGCGGGTTGCTCGCGAGCGACGGTGGGCAGGGCGGTGGTACCGGGCGAGGGGACCTGAGCCGCATCTTCCCGATCTGCACACCTGACGCTTCGGACTCGGCCTCGTTCGACGAGGTGCTCGAGCTGCTCCATCTGGGCGGCCGTTCGCTGCCGCACGCCGTGCTGATGATGATCCCGGAGGCGTGGGAGAACCACGCGGAGATGAGCGCGTCCCGCAAGGCGTTCTACGAGTTCCACTCGACGCTGATGGAGCCGTGGGACGGGCCGGCATGTGTCGTGTTCACCGACGGCACACAGGTGGGCGCGGTGCTCGACCGTAACGGCCTCAGGCCATCGCGCTAC
Organism: Propionibacteriales bacterium; assembly: GCA_038238115.1. GTDB lineage: Bacteria > Actinomycetota > Actinomycetes > Propionibacteriales > Nocardioidaceae > JBBRYB01. The sequence goes on from JBBRYB010000007.1 coordinate 116,225, forward strand.
TGGGTCACCGACGACGGCCTCGTGGTGCTGGCCTCCGAGGTCGGGGTGCTCGACCTCGACCCGGCCAGTGTGGTCCGCAAGGGCCGGCTTCAGCCGGGCCGGATGTTCCTGGTCGACCTGGCCGAGAAGCGGATCGTCAGCGATGACGAGGTCAAGGAGACGCTCGCGGCCGAGGCGCCGTACGACGAATGGCTCCATGCCGGTTTGATCCAGCTCGACCGGCTCCCGAGCCGCCAGCACATCGTGCACACGCACCGCTCGGTCACCCGTCGCCAGCAGGTCTTCGGGTTCACCGAGGAGGAGCTGCGGGTGCTGCTCGCCCCGATGGCCAGAGCGGGCGCCGAGCCGATCGGGTCGATGGGCACCGACAGCCCGATCGCCGCGTTGTCCGACCGGCCCCGCCTGCTGTTCGACTACTTCAGCCAGCTCTTCGCCCAGGTGACCAACCCGCCGCTCGACGCGATCCGCGAGGAGCTTGTCACGTCGCTCGCTGGCACCATCGGCCCCGAGGCGAACCTGCTCGACCCCGGCCCGGCGTCGTGCCGGCAGGTCGTCGTCCCCTTCCCGGTGATAGACAACGACGATCTCGCCAAGATCGTCCACATCAACCACGACGGTGACCTGCCCGGCTACTCGACCTACGTCGTGCGCGGCCTCTACGACGTCGCCGGTGGCGGCGGCGCGCTGACCCGCCGGCTCGACGAGATGTGTGCGGAGGTGTCCGAGGCGATTGCCGGCGGTGCCCGCATCATCGTGCTCTCCGACCGCCACAGCGCCGCGGACAAGGCGCCGATCCCGTCGCTGCTCGTGACCGGCGCCGTCCACCACCACCTCGTCCGGGAGAGGACGCGCACCCGCGTCGGGCTGGTGGTCGAGGCCGGGGACGTGCGAGAGGTGCACCACGTCGCGCTTCTGATCGGATTCGGCGCCGCCGCCGTCAACCCCTATCTCGCGATGGAGTCCGTCGAAGACCTCGCCCGCCAACGCGTGCACCTGACCGGCGTGGAGCCGGAGCAGGCGGTCCGCAACCTGGTCAAGGCGCTCGGCAGGGGCGTGCTCAAGGTGATGAGCAAGATGGGTGTCTCAACCGTTGCGTCCTACACCGGCGCGCAGATCTTCGAAGCCGTCGGGCTCGCGTCGTCCGTTGTCGACCGCTACTTCACGGGCACGACATCCAAGCTCGGCGGCATCGGGCTCGACGCCATCGCCGAGGAGGTCGCCTGCCGGCACCGTCGCGCCTACCCCGTCGACGGCATCCCCCCTGCTCATCGAAGGCTGGACATCGGCGGCGAGTACCAATGGCGCCGTGAGGGCGAGCCGCATCTCTTCGACCCCGAGACGGTCTTCCGACTGCAGCACTCGACCAGGTCAGGCCGCTACGACATCTTCAAGCAGTACACGAAGCTGGTCGACGACCAGTCGGCGCGCCTGATGACGCTGCGCGGGCTCTTCTCCTTCGCCGAGAACCGCACCCCCGTCTCGATCGACGAGGTCGAGCCGGTTTCGTCGATCGTCACGCGCTTCTCGACCGGGGCGATGTCGTACGGCTCGATCAGCCAGGAGGCGCACGAGACGCTGGCCATCGCCATGAACCAGATCGGCGCGAAGTCCAACACCGGCGAAGGCGGCGAGGACTCTGACCGGTTGCAGGACCCGCGCCGGCGCAGCGCGATCAAGCAGGTCGCCTCGGGACGCTTCGGTGTGACGAGCGAATACCTCACGAATGCCGACGACATCCAGATCAAGATGGCGCAGGGCGCCAAGCCCGGGGAAGGTGGCCAGCTCCCGGGTCCCAAGGTCTATCCGTGGGTGGCGAAGACCAGGAGCTCCACCGCGGGTGTCGGGCTCATCTCGCCTCCGCCGCACCACGACATCTACTCCATCGAGGACCTCGCCCAGCTCATCTACGACCTCAAGAACGCCAACCCGTCGGCCCGCATCAACGTCAAGCTCGTCTCCGAGGTCGGGGTCGGCACTGTCGCGGCCGGCGTCGCCAAGGCACACGCGGACGTGGTCCTCATCTCCGGCCATGACGGCGGCACAGGCGCGGCCCCGCTCACGTCCCTTAAGCACGCCGGTGGGCCATGGGAGCTGGGGCTTGCCGAGACGCAGCAGACGCTCCTGCTCAACAACCTGCGCGACCGGATAGTGGTGCAGACGGACGGCCAGCTCAAAACCGGCCGCGACGTCGTCGTCGCCGCACTGCTGGGCGCCGAGGAGTTCGGGTTCGCGACCGCGCCGCTTGTCGTGTCCGGCTGCATCATGATGCGGGTGTGCCATCTCGACACCTGCCCGGTCGGTGTCGCCACCCAGAACCCGGTGTTGCGCGCGCGCTACACAGGCAAGGCGGCATACGTCGTGAACTTCTTCGAGTTCATCGCCCAGGAGGTGCGCGAGATCCTGGCCGAGCTGGGGTTCCGCTCCCTCGACGAGGCGATCGGACGCGCGGAAACGCTCGACACCCGCCGTGTCGTGGAGCACTGGAAGGCCTCCGGACTCGACCTCACCCCGATGCTGCACGTGCCGGCGCTACTCGACGGCGCGGCCCGCCACCAAACCGTTGCCCAGGACCACGGGCTCGACCGCGCCCTCGACAACGAGCTCATCGCGCTGTGCCAGCCCGCCATCCGGGACGCGGAGCCTGTCCATGCCCGGATGACGGTACGCAACGTCAACCGTGCCGTCGGCACGATGCTGGGACACGAGGTGACGAGGGTGCATCCGGCTGGGCTGCCCGACGGCCTGGTCGATGTCTGGTTCACCGGGTCCGCCGGCCAGTCGTTCGGCGCCTTCCTGCCCCGCGGCATCACGCTGCGACTCGAGGGAGACGCCAACGACTATGTCGCCAAGGGCTTGTCCGGTGGCCGGATCGTCGTACGGCCGCCGCGCGAGGCTCCCTTCGTGGCCGAGGAGCAAATCATCGCCGGCAACGTGATCGCGTACGGCGCCACGTCAGGGGAGGTATTCATCCGGGGCCAGGTCGGAGAGCGGTTCGCCGTGCGCAACTCCGGCGCCTCACTGGTCGTGGAAGGGGTCGGTGACCATGGCTGCGAGTACATGACCGGGGGAGAGGTGGTCGTGCTGGGAGCGACCGGTCGCAACTTCGCGGCGGGCATGAGCGGGGGAGTCGCCTATGTCCTAGACCTCGACCGGGGTCGGGTCAACACTGAGCTCGTCGACCTCGGAGACCTCGACGGCGATGCCGCCGACCGATTGCGGGCGCTGGTGCTCGCGCAGGCCGAGGAGACGGGATCGACGGTCGCCGAGGTGTTGCTGGCCGACTGGGAGTGTGCACGCACACGGTTCACCGAGGTCATGCCGCGCGACTACCGGCGGGTGCTCGACGCCCGGACCGCGGCGGAGCGCGACGGTCTGAGCGAGGACGAGACGACGGCCGCGATGATGGGGGCGCTCGATGGCTGACCCACGTGGATTCCTCACCACCGCGCGTGAGGTAGCGCAGCGACGCGGTGTCGACGAGCGTATGCACGACTGGCGCGAGGTGTACCCCGATGACGTCGGCCGCGTGTTGCTGCCCATCATCAGCAAGCAGGCAGGCCGGTGCATGGACTGCGGGATCCCGTTCTGCCACGAGGGCTGTCCCCTCGGGAACCTCATCCCGGAGTGGAACGACCTCGTCTATCGCGACGACTGGGACAACGCCATCGAGCGGCTGCACGCGACCAACAACTTCCCCGAGTTCACCGGCCGGCTGTGTCCGGCCCCCTGCGAGACCGCCTGCGTGCTCGGCATCGACGAGCAGACCTCCGGGGGGCCGGTGACGATCAAGAACGTGGAGGTCGCGATCGTCGACAAGGCATGGGACACGGGCCTGATCAGACCCCAGCAGGTCGACTGGCTGACGGGTAAGACTGTTGCGGTCATCGGGTCCGGCCCCGCCGGGCTCGCGGCCGCCCAGCAGCTGACCCGGGCCGGCCACACGGTGGTGGTGCACGAGCGGGCCGAGGAGATCGGCGGACTGCTTCGGTTCGGCATCCCCGAGTTCAAGATGGAGAAGCGGCAGGTCGACCGGCGGCTGGACCAGATGCGCCGCGAGGGCACCGTCTTCAAGCCTGGCGTCGACGTGGGGACCGACCTCACGGGGGCGGAGCTCCGACAGCGCTTCGATGCGGTTGTCCTGGCCATCGGCTCCACGATCGGTCGCGACCTGCCGGTCGCGGGACGAGACAGCGGCGGGATCCACCAGGCCATGGAGTACCTCCCGCAGTCCAACCGGGCCGTCAGCGGAAAACCCGTCGACAACCAGATCACGGCGGCGGGCAAGCACGTCGTCATCATCGGCGGCGGTGACACAGGCGCGGACTGTGTCGGGACCGCTCACCGCCAGGGTGCGGCATCGGTCACGCAGCTGGAGATCCTGGCCAGGCCGGGTGACGAGCGCGTGGTCGCTCAGCCGTGGCCGACGTACCCCATGTTGTACCGCGTCTCAGCCGCCCACGAAGAGGGCGGTGAACGGATCTTTGCCGTCTCGACCCAGGAGTTCCTGGCCGATGCCGCCGGCAACGTCCGCGCCTTGCGGCTCAACGAGGTCGAGTTACGAGACGGTCAGGTCGTGCCGGTCGACGGCAGCGAGCGGGAGATTCCGGCGCAGCTCGTGCTGCTGGCGATGGGCTTCACCGGCCCAGAGCCGGACAGCATCGTGGCTCAACTGGGGGTCGACATCGACTCGCGGGGCAACATCGCCCGCGACGGCCGGTTCATGGCGTCGAGGCCGGGTGTGTTCGTCGCGGGAGACGCCGGGCGGGGGCAGTCCCTGATCGTATGGGCGATCGCCGAAGGCCGCTCGGCTGCTGCGGCGGTGGACAGCTACCTCACTGGTTCGACCACACTGCCCGCTCCTATCCGGCCGACAGCGCGACCGTTGACGGTCTGACGGTCGACGCTAGATCACGGAGTCCATGGCGATCGGCAGATAAGGTGGGGTCTCGTGCGTAGAGCAAAGATCGTCTGCACTCTCGGGCCTGCTACGTCGACCCCTGAGAAGATCCGTGACCTCGTGGACGCCGGCATGAACGTGGCCCGGCTGAACCTGAGCCACGGCAGCTATGCAGACCACGAGTCGATCTACAAGATGGTCCGTGCCGCGTCGGATGACTCAGGCCATGCGGTGGGAGTCCTGGTCGACCTTCAGGGCCCCAAGATCCGGCTCGGCCACTTCGCCTCCGGGCCGGTGGATGTGGTCACCGGCGACGAGTTCACCATCACCACGCGGGACGTCCCCGGGGACCGCGGCATGTGCTCCACGACGTACGCCGGCCTGTGCGGCGACGTCAGCAAGGGTGACACCATCCTGATCGACGACGGGAAGCTGCGGCTGCGCGCCGTCAGTGTCACAGCCACCGACGTCGTGACCCGAGTCGAGATCGGCGGGACCCTTAGCAACAACAAGGGGATCAACCTGCCGGGCGTCGCCGTGAGCGTGCCCGCGCTGGGTGCCAAAGACATCGAGGACCTGCGGTGGGCCCTGCATCTGCGGGCGGACATGATCGCGCTGTCGTTCGTGCGCTCCGCCGACGACGCCGTCGATGTCCGCTCCGTCATGGACGAGGAGCGCGTGTGGCTGCCCGTGATCGCGAAGATCGAGAAGCCGCAGGCCATCGACCACATCGACGACATCATCGCGACCTTCGACGGAGTGATGGTGGCGCGTGGTGACCTCGGTGTCGAGATGCCGCTGGAGGACGTGCCCTTCCTGCAGAAGCGGGTGGTCGAGGAGGCTCGGCGCAACGCCAAGCCGGCAATCGTCGCCACGCAGATGCTCGAGTCGATGATCTCGTCGGCCCGCCCCACGCGCGCCGAGGCCTCCGACGTGGCGAACGCCGTGCTCGACGGAGCCGACGCGGTGATGCTGTCGGGTGAGACAAGCGTCGGACGGTACCCGATCGAGACCGTCGAGACGATGAGCCGCATCATCGCTTCCACCGAGGATCATGGGCTGGCCCGAATGGCCGCGATCAGCTGGCAGCCGCACACTCGGGGCGGCGTGATCGCGAAGGCGGCCGCCGAGGTGGCCGAGCGGGTGGATGCGAAGTATCTGGTGGCGTTCAGCAAGTCCGGGGACACAGCCCGGCGGTTGTCGCGTTACCGGTCCCACGTCCAGGTGCTGTGCTTCACTCCCGAGCAGGCGGTTCGCTCGCAGCTGACCATGACGTGGGGGATCGAGACATTTCTGGGTCCTCAGGTGGAACACACCGACGAGATGGTGCTCCAGGTCGACAAGGCGCTGCTCGAGGCGGGTCGGTGCACTGAGGGCGAGCAGGTCGTGATCGTGGCGGGCAGCCCGCCGGGGATCCCAGGCTCGACCAACGCCTTGCGGATCCACAAGATGGGGGACGCGATCAACGGCGTTGCGCCTGCCTATCGCAGACAGCTCGGCCCCTTGGGCGCGTCCGGCGACGCCACTGTTCCGGGGGCGACGTAGATCAGCGCACGACGTACCGGTCCTTCAGGTCGGCATGACCTGGAGCTGCCGACTGCCGATCATCCGTGCCGGGTGTCCGTGCCGGGTGCGGGATTCGAACCCGCACGCCCTTTCGAGCAATGGTTTTTGAGACCATTATGTCTACCTGTTCCATCAACCCGGCTGCTGCTGCTCAGGCTACTCGGCGTCGCTAACCTTCTCACGTGACCACAGCTCAGGAACGCCCCGCCGGGCGCGTCGTGATCGCGGAGGACGAGGCCCTGATCCGCCTCGACCTGGCCGAGATGCTCAGCGAAGAGGGGTATGACATCGTCGCCCAGGCAGGCGACGGCGAGCGGGCGGTCGGTCTGGTCGAGGAGCTGCGGCCCGACCTCGTCGTCCTCGACGTCAAGATGCCGAAACTCGACGGCATCTCGGCGGCGGCGCGGATCGCGGAGCGGCGCATCGCCCCTGTCGTCATATTGACGGCCTTCAGCCAGCGTGAGCTGGTGGAGCGGGCGATCGACGCGGGGGCGATGGCCTATCTCGTCAAGCCCTTCGGCAAGGCCGACCTTGTGCCCGCGATCGAGATGGCCAGATCCCGCTTCACGCAGCTGCAGCAGCTCGAGGCGGAGGTCGGCGACCTTACGGACCGCCTCGAGACGCGCAAGCTGGTCGATCGCGCCAAAGGGGTGCTCCAGGATGCGCTCGAAGTCAGCGAACCAGACGCTTTCCGGTGGATCCAGAAGACGGCTATGGACCTGCGGCTGTCGATGCGCGACGTCGCCGAAGGAGTGGTGAACCACCGGCTCGATGTCACGAAATGACAACGACGCCAAACTAGGTCGGACTGAAATAGCTGATTCAAGCGCAAGACACGCTAGGTTGCACCTCAACGACCCCTTCGCCTGGTCCTCTGCGATCCGGCCGACCACCTCGATACGGAGGATCTATGCTCCGCCCCTCACGCACCGCGCAGCTGGCAACAGTCGCCGCTGCAGCCGCGCTCGTGCTCGCCTCGTGCGCCCAAAACGACAACGCCTCCAGCAGCCAAAGCACGACTCCGGCCACGTCAGACACCTCCTCGAGCTCTGCAGCCACGTCGGCGGCGCCTACCGGTACCGGTGACGGCAGCCTCGTCGTAGGCTCCCTGCTGCCGACCACGGGCGACCTCGCCTTCCTCGGCCCCCCCGAGATCGCTGGTGTCGACACCGCGATCGAGGACATCAACGCAGCGGGTGGCGTCCTCGGCAAACCTGTCAAGCACGTCGAAGCGGACTCCGGCGACGGCACGCCCAACATCGCCCCGACCTCGGTGGACAAACTGCTCAGCCAGAAGTCCGACGTCATCGTGGGTGCCGCGTCGTCCAGCGTCTCGCTGAGCGTCATCGACAAGATCATCAACGCTGGTGTCGTGCAGTTCTCCCCCGCCAACACGTCGACGGCATTCGACACCTACGACGACAAGAACCTCTACTTCCGCACGGCTCCCTCCGACGTCCTGCAGGGCGCCGTCATGGCCAACCTCGTCGTCGGAGACGGCTTCAAGAACGTCGCGATTCTGGCGCGCCAGGACTCCTACGGAGAAGCTCTGGCCGACCAGGTCTCCAAGGGCATCGAGGGCGGTGGCTCCAAGGTCGCGACCAAGACGCTGTACTCGGCCGACGCGTCCAACTACACCGCCGAGGTCAACAAGGTGGCGGCGACCAATCCCGACGCAATCGTGTTGATCGCCTTCAACGAGACCACGAAGATCATCCCGCAGATGATCGCCAAGGGGATCGGCCCGCAGGACCTGCAGATCTACTTCGTCGACGGCAACACGGCCGACTACTCGTCTGACTTCGACAAGGGCACGCTCACTGGCGTCAAGGCGACGTACCCCGGTGCGGAGCTGACGAGCGACTTCAAGGCGCAGCTGCTGAAGACGAACCCCGACCTGAAGGACTTCACGTATGGCCCGGAGTCCTACGACGCCACGGTCATGTCGGCGCTCGCCGCCGAGGCTGCCCAGGACGACTCGGGCGAGTCGATCGCGTCCAAGCTGGCTGACATCTCCGCGGGCGGCACGAAGTGCACGTCCTACGCCGAGTGCGACGGCATGCTCAAGAAGGACCCGTCGGCGGACATCGACTACGACGGTGTCTCCGGTCCGGTTGACCTCAACGACACCGGCAGCCCCTCCAAGGCGACAATCGGGATCTTCCAGTACGACGCCAGCAACACCTACAAGAACACCGACTACGTGACAGGTGTGATCTGATCACCGTGATGTAACTTCACGCATCAAGGGGCCCGGCCAGCTGATCCAGCTGGCCGGGCCAGTCTGCGCGAGGCGCCAGTTGTTCCGCGCGAGGCGCCAGTTGTTCCGCGCGAGGCGCCAGTTGTTCTGGGTGAGGCGCCAGTTGTTCGGGGCGAGGGGCCAGTTGTTCCGGCTTTCCCCAGTGTCACGGGCGATCTCACGTTGTCCACAGACTCAAAACTGGCGGTGTCGGTCGGTCGGGTATGCCCTGAGACTCCCTACATGATGCTCCCTCCCTATCTTCGAGACCGACCGTTCACCTGGGAACAGGTCAAAGACTCCGGGATGACCCGGCACCGGCTCGAGCAGCTGCTCGCGACCCGCGAAGTGGTACAGCTCCTGCGTGGACTGTTCCAGTGCGCCGACCTGCCCGACGATCACGGCGCTCGTGCACGCAGCGCCTTCATGGTGGTCAAGCCGCATATCGTCGCCTGCGACCGAACAGCTGCCTGGGTCTATGAGATCGACACCTTCAAGCCAGGAGAGCTCGAGGGCTTCCCGCCGATCGAGACGTGCGCGCCGCCCGGGAAGTCTCGGGTACGCCGACAGGGACTCAACGGGGTTCGCAGGGATCTCACGCCTGAAGACATCGTGACACTGCACGAGCTGGCCATAACCTCGAAGGCTCGGACCGCGGCTGATCTTGCATGCAAACTGAGCCGACGCGAGGCGCTCGCCGCGCTGGATGCGTTCATGCGGCAGGGCCTTCAGCGTCGTGAGTTGGAGCTTCTCGCCGCGCGCTTTGCCGGCCGCCGCGGCGTCGTCCAGTTCAGGGAACTTCTTGCGCTCGCCGACGGGCGGGCGGAGTCACCTGGCGAGTCTTGGACCCGGCTGTGCATCGTCGACGAGGGCTTTCCCACCCCGATCGTGCAGTACTGGGTGCGCGAAGCTGGGCGGAACGTGCATCGACTGGACCTCGCCTACCCGAAGTTTCGTGTCGCTGTCGAGTACGACGGAGCGGAGTTTCACGGGGAGCAGCAGCGGGCTCACGATGAGGCGCGGCGTGAATGGCTGCGCAAACGAGGGTGGACAATCATCGTCGTGACGAAGGACATGCTCACGGGAGCCGCCGTGCTCTCGTGGACGATCGTCCTGCGGATGGCGCTGCGTGATGCTGGTTACCGCGGCGCGATGTAGTCGATCAGCGGAAGACTAGCGCTTCGGCGGGATCGACTGGCGCTTCGGCTGGTACAGCTGGCGCTTCGGCCGGAAGAACTGGCGCTTCGGCCGGAAGAACTGGCGCCTCGGCGGAAAGGGGGAGCTAGGCCTTGGCGAGGGTGCCGAGGTAGAGCTCGATCACCTTCGGGTCGTTGATCAGGTCCTTCCCGTCGGCGGTGTAGGCGTTGCGGCCCTGATCGAGCACGTAGCCCCGGTCGCAGATCTGCAGGCAACGACGCGCATTCTGCTCCACCATGACGACCGAGACGCCGGCCCGGTTGATCCGCCGAGTTTGCACGAAGACCTCGTCCTGCATGACGGGCGACAGGCCGGCCGAGGGCTCGTCGAGGAGGAGCACGGACGGCTCCATCATCAGGGCGCGCCCCATCGCCACCATCTGCCGCTCGCCGCCGGACAGCGATCCGGCCCGCTGGTGGCGTCGGTCGGCGAGGGCGGGGAAGAGAGAGGCGACGAAGTCGTACCGCTTGCGGAAGATCTTGGGCTTCTGGTAGCTCCCCATCTCGAGGTTCTCCTCGATGGTGAGCGATGGGAAGACGTTGTTGCTCTGTGGCACGAAGCCGATGCCGGACGAGACCAGCACATCGGCCCGCTGGTTGGTGACGTCCTTGCCGTTTAGCTTCACCTCGCCGGTACGGATGCGCACCAGGCCGAAGAGCGCTTTGAGCAGCGTGGACTTGCCCGCACCGTTGGGTCCGATGATGCCCACCAGCTCACCGGGCTGGCAGTACAGGTCGGTCCCGTTCAAGATGTTGACACCAGGCAGGTACCCCGCGATCAAGTTGTCGGCGCGCAGTACGGCGCCGTCGGCCGCGGCCAGATGCGCCTCGCGCTCCGCCGGTTCCTCGGTTGCCTCAGACATGGGCTCCACCCTCTCGCTCGGCGGCTGCAGCCTCGTGGGCTTCGGCGATGATCCTCTCCTCTTCCTCGAATCCCAGCACGGTGTCGTGGTGGGCGCCGAGGTAGGCGTCGATCACCCGTTGGTCGGCCATCACGGAGTGTGGCGGGCCTTCCGAGATGATCCTGCCCTGCGCCATCACGATCACCCAGTCGGAGATGTCGCGCACCATGTCCATGTCGTGCTCGACGAAGAGCACGGTCATCCCGTCCTCGCGCAGCGACTTCACGTGGCCGAGCAGGGACTGCTTCAAGGCCGGGTTGACGCCCGCCATCGGCTCGTCGAGCATCACCAGTGTCGGCTCGACCATCAGCGAACGCGCCATCTCGAGCAGCTTGCGCTGCCCACCGGACAGCGAGCCGGCGAAGTCGTCGCGCTTGGTGTCGAGCTTGAAGCGTGCGAGCAGCGCCTCGGCCCGTCGGGTGTTGGCCTTTTCCTGTCCGCGCCAGAACGGCGAGATCATCGCCTGCACCAGGCTCTCGCCGGACTGCCCCGTGGCGCCCAGCCGCATGTTCTCCATGACGCTGAGTCGCGAGAGCACCTTCGTGAGCTGGAACGTGCGGACCATCCCGAGCCGGGCGACCTTGTATGCCGACATGCCGTTGAGGCTCTTGCCCTCGAATGACCAGGTGCCCTCGTCGGGCTTGTCGAACCCAGTGAGCAGGTTGAAGAACGTCGTCTTGCCGGCGCCGTTGGGCCCGATCAGCGCGGTGATCACGCCTCGCTGGACCTCGAGGTGGCCAACGTCCACGGCCGTAAGGCCACCGAACCTACGCACGATGTTGTCAGCCACGACGATGGGGTCGGGCTTGGCGGCACCGGGCTCGTGCTCGACACCGGCAAGTGCTGCCCGTGACTCGCTCGAGAGGTCCTCGCCCTTGGTGACGTCAGCGGCCATCGATTGCCAACTCCCTTCGGTCTCCGAAGATACCCTGTGGTCGGAAGATCATCAGCAGCATCAGCGCCAGACCCAAGAAGATGAAGCGCATCAGGCTCGCCTGCTGGTGCGACATCATCCAGCTCGGGATGAGCGGGTTTGCGCCGAGCGTGGCGTCGCCGAAGAAGTTGTCGAGGAAGCTGATAAGGAACCAGAAGATCAGCGCGCCGACGATCGGGCCGAGCACCCGAGCGGCACCGCCCAGCAGCAAGACGGTGTAGGCGTAGAATGTGATGTCGGTCGCGAAGTTGGTCGGCTGGATCGCCGCGGTCTGCAACCCGGACAGGAACCCGGCGAAGCCTCCGAAGACACCCCCGATCACCAGTGACTGCATCTTGTAGGAATAGACGTTCTTGCCGAGGCTGCGAACGGCGTCTTCGTCCTCGCGGATCGCCTTCAGGACGCGACCCCAAGGGCTGCGCATCAGCAGCCAGATCACCAGGCAGAAGAGGGCGACGATGGCCCACCCCACCGTCATCACCCAGAAGTCGCTCGGGCTCCACGACAGACCGCCGCCGCCCATCGAGGAGCTGTAGGGGTTGAGGTTCTGGAACGTTTTGGTGAACTGCTGAAGCCCGTCCTGCCCCCCGAAGTAGTCCCGCAGGCTGGACGAGCCGAGCACGAACCGGATGATCTCCGCACCCGCGATCGTCACGATGGCGAGGTAGTCCGCTCTCAGCCGCAGTGTCGGTATGCCGAGCAACAGCGCAAGGACGATGCTGAGCCCGATACCCACGAGCAGCCCCACCCAGAAGTTGAAACCCCACGTGGCCACACTCGAGGCCAGGCCATAGCCGGCAATGGCCATGAAGCCGGCCTGTCCGAAATTGAGCAGTCCCGTATAGCCGAAATGCACGTTGAGGCCGACCGCGGCGAGGCAGACCACGATCGCGGAGGGGCCGAGGGCTTGCTCGAGCGCCAGACCGAGCTCGCTGCCGATATCCATGGTTTCTTCTCCCTCTTCTTCAGCCGACCCGCTCGGCACGACCGAGAAGACCTTGTGGGCGGAACAGGAGTACGACGATTAGCACGGCTAGCGCACCCGCGAACTTGAGCTCCGACGGGATGACGAGCGTTGACAACTCGATGAACACCCCGACGACCAGGCTGCCGATGATGGCGCCCCAGATGGTACCTAGTCCGCCGAGCGTCACGGCGGCGAACACGAGCAGCAGGATCTTGAAGCCCACCTGGTAGTCGAAGCCCTGCGTCATACCGAGCAGGAAGCCTGACAGGCCGGCGAGCGCCGCGCCGCCGATCCACACGACGGAGATCACGCGGTCGACGTTGATGCCCGACGACGAGGCGAGGGCAGGGTTGTCGGCCACCGCTCTGGTGGCCTTGCCGATCCTGGTCTTCTGCAACGCCAGTGTCACGACGACGAGGACGAGCACAGCGAAGAGGGTGACGGCAAGGTCCTTCGGTGTGATGTCGACCGGCCCGATCGTCCAGGGCTCGACCGTGGCGTACTGCGTGTAGTTGTGGTTGTCGGCGCCGGCGAGGTACTGGTAGACGCTGCGCAGGAAGATCGACAGGCCGATGCTGACGATCATCATCGCGATGAGCCCCGTGCCGCGTCGTCGAAGGGGCCGCCAGAGGATTGAGTCCTGCGCCCAGCCGAACACCCCGGAAACGATCACCGCGAGCAGGCCCGCGACGATCACCGGGATGCCGAGACCGGCGTCGAAGCCGTAGGCGACGAGGGCGCCGAATGTGATCAGCTCGCCGTGTGCGAAGTTCGTGAGCCCGGTCGTACCGAAGATCATCGACAGGCCGAGCGACCCCAGCGCGAGGAGCGCGCTGAAGACCAGCCCGGTGACCAGAAGCTGGATCGCCTGCTCCCACACGGGTGTGGGTGGGTTGGGGTCGGGACCGATCGGAAACGTGAAGCTGATGTTTCCCTCGATGTTGATCTTCTTGGTGTTGGACACATCGGAGCGGTTCGTGAGGACCGAGCCCTGCGGCAGGGTGCTCTCGTCGATCTTCACGGTGACGGTCGTGCCCAGGTTGTCGATCGAGCTGCCGGGAAGCCTGATGGCGAAGGTGCCGTCATCCTTGGTGGTCGCCTCACCGACGACATCGCCGTTGGCGTTCTCCACAGTGATCCTGACGCCGGCGACGGGCGTGCACGGGGTGGTGCGCGTGTCGCCGAGTTTGCCGACGATCTGGATCACGTTGTCCTTGGTGGGAAACGACGCAGCCGGGCATTGGCCCTTCTTGGGCGGCGACGGGGCGAGCACGGTCGTGCCGGTCTGGTTGTGCTCGACCGGCACCTGCGCCGATGCGGACATCGCGGGAAGTGCGAGCACTGCCCCAATCAGCAGCACGACAATACCGGTAAGGCGCACTCGCACGGATGACTCCTGTCACGTGTCGGCGTTGCGGTGATTCGGCGTGTAGGCAGGGATTCGACTGCCGGGACACGCGTTGGGCGGAGCATAGCGAGTAAAGCGGTGGTCAGCCATCACCACGCATGCTGCAATCAAATCGACACCGGGTGATCAGCTCGGCACCGGGCGGGCCACAACCACCTGCAGTGCCGTCAGCGTACAACGACGACGAGCTGGGTCAGCAGCGGTGCGACGACCAGGGCCGGCAGCAGGTCACCCACGGGGATCAGCTTGATCTGTAACAGCCGCAGGGAAACGCCGACCAGCAGCAACCCTCCGGTAGCGGTGAGCGCTGCCAGGTGGGCGTCGGGAAGTAGCTGCCCGAGCACGGCGGCGAGCACCGTGAGTGAGCCCTGCACCACGCCGACCACGAGCGCGGAGGCGGCTACACCCCATCCGAACGAGGATGCGAACGCGATCGACGCGAACCCGTCGAGGGTGGCCTTGAGCACGAGCTGGTCCGCGCCGTTGCCCAGACCGTCGGACAGCGAGCCGAGGATCGTCAGGGGACCGATGCAAAAGAGCAGCGACGCGGCCACGAACCCCTCGATGAAGCGGCGCTTGTCCGCCGAGTCCGCGCGGCTGGTGACAAGGTGCTGCAGCCGACCACCGAGCCCTTCGAGCCGGCTCTCGATGCGCAACAGCGAGCCGCAGATGCCACCGACCAGCATTGACCCGAGCACGATCAGGACGGGGGCGGAGTCGCCGACGGCCGCTTCGAGCTTGGCATCGACGATCGAGAAGGCGGACAACGCTGCCACGAGCAGCGTCACAAGCCCGAGCGCGGTCGTGACCACGTCGCGGGTGTGGTGAGGCAGGCGATGGCCCAGGACGACACCGACTCCCGAGCCGACCAGAATCGTGGCCATGTTGACGACCGTGCCGAAACCGCGGAACACCTGGCTGTCCCTCCTGCCCGTGCCGGTTGCTGAGAATCACCGCCTTGCCTGGCCGCGAGACGCACGGGGCCGTAGTGTGGTCGTCGCACCGCGCCTGGAAGCCTAACGAGATGCTTCAGGTGGTGCTCACCTGACACTCGGGGGGTGACACGACCTGGAGGGGTTTCATGACCCGAGGCTTGGTCCTCGTCCGAGACGCTGTCTGCGACGACGCTGTCGCGCTGCAGTCGATCTGGCTCGACTTCACGTCAGAGTCCGTGCGTGGCGCGCAGCAGGCAGCCCCCCTGGAGCAGGTGGAGCGGTCAATCCTGCGCCTGGAGACCGATCCTTCCGAGCGGTTGCTGGTCGCTGTCATCGACGAGATGCCGGTGGGCGTGGCACACCTGCGCCGGGCGGCTGTGTCTCCGATCCACGAGGAGGACGCCGTCCATGTCGGCTACCTGCATGTGCTCAGCCGCTACCGGCGTCGCGGTATTGGCAAGCACCTGCTCGAGGCGGCGGCGGACTGGGCTGACGAGAAGGACACCCAGCACGTCGTGGCGTCCGTCGCCGCGACCGCGCGAGACGCCAACCGGTTCCTCGCCAGGCTCGGCCTCGGCCAGGTGGCCGTCGTACGCGCGTCGACAGTCGCCGGCCTCAGAGCGAAGCTCGGTGCGCCCGGCACCAAGTCGGTGACGAGCAACGTCGTGGCGGCTCGGCGTCTCATGCGCAGGTCCAGGAACGGCCCCCGCTAGCGGGGGCCGAACGGCAACCTGACGCTCAGGCCTGCTGTCGTTGCGCCACCAGCTGGCAGGTCAGGCGAGCGGTGCAGACCCGCCGCCCCCGATCGTCGGTGATGGCGATCTCGTAGCACGCCACCGTCCGACCGAGATGGATCGGCGTGGCGACCCCGGTCACGACACCCTCTGAGACGGCGCGGTGGTGGGTGGCGTTGATGTCCACCCCGACCGCGATGCCGTGCGGACGGGCATGCAGGTTCGCCCCGATGGAGCCGAGGCTCTCCGCGAGCACGCAGGAGGCGCCCCCGTGCAACAAGCCGAACGGCTGTTGGTTTCCCTCCACCGGCATTGTGCCCACGACGCGCTGCGGCCCCGCCTCGAGGATCTCGATGCGCATGCGTTCGTGGATCGCCAACGCCATCTCGGGCCAGCTCTGCGTCATGACACCGGCCCGCCCATGAGGCAGTCGGGGTTGGCCATCTCGTCTCCCACTCACATGCGTCGCCGGCTCAGGAACAGTCGTCGCTCCAGACTAGAGTTCCGGTGTGGCCTCCACTCACCAGACCTCCGCCGGCCGCCCCGCGCGCCTGCTGCTCCTCGACGGGCACTCGCTCGCCTATCGAGCGTTCTTCGCCCTCCCTGTCGAGAACTTCTCGACGACCACGGGCCAGCCGACCAACGCCGTCTACGGCTTCACGTCGATGCTCATCAACGTGCTGCGCGACGAGGCACCGACCCATGTCGCGGTCGCCTTCGACGTCTCGCGCGACACGTTCCGGGCCCAGGAGTACGCCGACTACAAGGCCAACCGCTCCGCGAGCCCGTCAGAGTTCAAGGGCCAGGTGTCGCTCGTGCGCGAGGTGCTCGCCGCCCTGCGCGTCACTACCGTCGAGAAGGAAGGCTTCGAGGCCGACGACGTGATCGCCACCTTGGCCACACAGGCCGAGGCTGAGGACTTCGACGTGTTGATCTGCACGGGTGACCGCGACGCATTCCAGCTCGTCAGCGACCGCGTCACCGTGCTCTACCCCCGAAGGGGCGTGTCCGACCTGGCGCGGATGACGCCCGACGCCGTGCGGGACAGGTACGGCGTCCTGCCCGGCAAGTACCCCGACCTCGCCGCCATGGTGGGGGAGAGCAGCGACAACCTCCCAGGTGTGCCAGGCGTGGGACCGAAGACGGCGGCGAAGTGGATCGTCCAGTTCGGCTCCCTCGACGACATCGTTGCGCGGGTGGACGAGATCGGCGGCAAGGCGGGGGAGTCCTTGCGCGACCATCTCGCCGACGTGATCCGCAACCGGCGCATCAACGAGCTCGTGCGCGACCTCGACCTCCCCGTGGACGTGCACGACGTCGAACAGCAGCCCTGGGATCGCGACGAGGTGCACCGCATCTTCGACGGTCTCGAGTTCCGGGTGCTGCGCGACCGGCTGTTCGCGACGCTGTCCGCCGACGAGCCGGAGGTCGGCCCAGCGGTCACGATCGAGACCCAGCGGCTGGGTGAAGGGGAGGTGACCGGCTGGTTGGCCGAGCACACGTCGGATGACGCGAGGACGGGCGTCTACGTCCACGGGCAGTGGCACGGTGGCACGGGACGCGTCGATGCGGTGGCGCTCGGCACCTGTTCGGGTGTGGCCGCGTGGGCCGATGCCGCCGACATCGCAGTCGACGACGAGGTGGCGCTGGCCGACTGGCTCGCCGACTCCACCCGCCCGAAGGCGCTGCACGACGCCAAGGGTCCGATGCTCGCGTTGGCGGCCAGGGGCTGGCCGCTGTCCGGACTGGCCGCCGACACCGCCTTGTCGGCGTACCTGTCGCACCCCGACCAGCGCTCCTACGACCTTGCCGACCTCACGCTGCGCTACCTCCACCGCGAGCTCAAGTCGGACGACGCGAGCAGCGACCAGCTCAGCTTCGACCTGGACGGTGACTCGGCCGCGTCGCAGGAGTCGATGCTCAAGGCGCACGCGGTCGTCGACCTGGCGAGCGCCCTCGACACCGAGCTCGACACCCGTGGCGGCTCGGCGCTGCTCGCCGACGTCGAGCTCCCCCTCGTCGACGTGCTGGCCGGCATGGAGCAGACCGGCATCGCTGTTGACGTGGAGCACCTGTCCTCGCTTGAGGCCCAGTTCGCGGGGCAGGTAAAGCAGGCCGCCGACGACGCCTACGCCGTGATCGGCAAGCCGATCAACCTCGGCTCTCCCAAGCAGCTGCAGGGCGTGCTGTTCGACGAGCTCGCCATGCCGAAGACCAAACGCACCAAGACCGGCTACACCACCGATGCCGAGGCGTTGCAGACGCTTTACGACAAGACCGAGCACCCGTTTCTCCAGCACATGTTGGTCCACCGCGATGTGACACGGCTGCGCCAGACTGTCGAGGGTCTGCTCAAGACGGTCGGCGACGACGGCCGCATCCACACGACGTTCAACCAGATGATCGCGGCGACCGGGCGGCTGTCGTCGACCGAGCCCAACCTGCAGAACATCCCGATTCGGACCGAGGAGGGGCGTCGCATCCGTGAGGCGTTCGTCGTCGGCAAGGGCTTCGAGTCGCTGCTGACCGCCGACTACAGCCAAATCGAGATGCGCATCATGGCACACGTGTCCGACGACGACGGGCTGATCGCGGCGTTCCACTCCGGCGAGGACTTCCACTCGGTGATGGCTGCGCGGGTCTTCGACGTGCCGGCCGAGTCAGTGACGGTGGCCCAACGCTCGAAGATCAAGGCGATGAACTACGGCCTGGCATACGGGCTGTCCGCCTACGGGCTGGGCCTGCAGCTGAAGATCGAGCCCTCCGAAGCACGCGGGCTGATGGACGAGTACTTCGAGCGCTTCGGCGGCGTCCGCGACTACCTGCGCGGTGTCGTCGACGAGGCTCGCCGCACGGGCTTCACCGAGACCTTGCTCGGCCGCCGTCGCTACCTTCCGGACCTGACGAGCGACAACCGCCAGCGACGCGAGATGGCCGAGCGGATGGCGCTCAACGCGCCGATCCAGGGCTCAGCAGCCGACATCATCAAGGTCGCCATGCTCAATGTCGACGCCGCGCTGAGCGCGGACCAGCTGACGTCACGGATGTTGCTCCAAGTGCACGACGAGCTCGTCTTCGAGGTTGCCCCAGGGGAACGGACGGCCTTGGAGGCGCTCGTACGCCGGGAGATGGCCGCGGCCGCCGAGCTGGCGGTGCCACTCGAGGTCTCAGTCGGGGTGGGTCTGTCGTGGCATGAGGCCGGTCACTAGCCCCGACCGACCATGCCGGCAGCGGCGCCGACCAACCGGGTCGGCGTCCGATCCGCAAGCCCGCCACAGGCGCAAGTCAGGCCCGAGCGACGAAGATTGCCGTTCCCGCGACGAGCGCCCCGCGTAGCGGCCCCCAGCCGCCCCACACCCGAGTATGGCCGGGAGGCCACTCCGGCTCGACGAGGCGGTCCAGACGCAGACCCGACGTATGGATGGCGTCGACCCAGTCACCCATCGTGTGGTGCGGCTCGACGTACGACGCCGACCCGTCATGGTCGAACTCGACGTAGGCCGCCCGGTCGAAGTAGGAGCGAGTCACCGTCAGCCCCGCCTCGCCAGGGTCGTCGGGAAAGATTCTCCGCATCGGGTGGACCACCGAGAAGCCGAAGGTCCCGCCCTTCCTGAGCACCCGTGCGACCTCCGAGAGGGCTGCCTCGATGTCGACGATGAAGGGAAGGGCGCCGAAGGCCGAGCAGGCGAGGTCAAACGTGCGGTCGGCGAACGGGAGCGAGGTAGCCGTGGCACATGCCGTCGGTACGGGAATCGATGTCTCGTCGTCGATGCGCCGGCCGTGGCGCAGCTGCCGCATGGACAGGTCTATCCCCACCGCTTCCGCGCCCTCGCGTCGCATCCAGCGCGCACACTGCCCGGCGCCGCTTCCGACCTCCAGGACGCGCCGCCCGCGCACGTCGCCGAGCAGACGGGCCTCGCTCTCGTCGAGCCCCTCCGGACCCCAGATGAAACCGACGTCGCGCAGGAACTCGCCGTGCTCACGCTGGTAGTCGTCGGCCTCGCTATCCCAATCCCGGCGGTTGGCGCGCTGTGCCTCGGCATCGCTGACCGTGCGGTAGTCCGGCTGTCTCGACTCCATGTCATGGCCTTCCGCAACGTGTCGAGGGTGAGCTCGCAAACCGGCTGAGCGGCTCGTCCTCGCCGCTGGCATTGCCGGCGGTTCAACCGGCGACCGTGTCCAGGCTCGCTCCGACGGGCGCCTCGACCTTGAGGGTGAGGAGATGGTCGGCGCGGGTACGCCCGAGGTTGACCGCGGCCACCGGCTTGCCGAGCCGCCAGGCCGCCAACGCGTACCGGTAGCCAGAGTGGACCATCAGCGACGAGCCGACCACGAGCATCGCGTCCGACGTGGCAAGCGCTGCTGTTGCCTGGGTATGCCGCCAGGGTGGGACGCTCTCGCCGAAGAAGACGACGTCGGGCTTGACGATCCCGCCGCACCGCGGACAGTCCGGCACGGTGAACCGGCTGAAGTCGACCCCGTTCAGGTCAGCGTCACCGTCCGGTCCGGTCGGCGCGTCGAGGCCGGCCCACCCTCGGTTGAGGTCCTCGAGGAGATCCTGCCAGTCGCTGCGTCGAGAGCTGTGACGGCACGACATGCACGTCACGCGGTCAAGGCGTCCGTGCAGGTCGATCACGCGGCGAGAACCTGCCGCCTGGTGCAGGCCATCGACGTTCTGGGTGACGAGCAGACCGATCCGGCCGGAGGCCTCCAGCCGGGTCAGGGCATGGTGGGCCGGGTTGGGCAGCGCGATGCCGAAGCTGCGCCACCCGATCAGGCTTCGCGCCCAATAGCGCGACCGCATCAGCGGCTCGCGCATGAAGGGGCTGAACTCCACCGGCTTCCTGCGCTTCCAGGTGCCGGTGCTGTCTCGGTAGTCGGGGATGCCGGAGTCGGTGCTGCATCCGGCTCCGGTGAGCACGAAGACCCGTCGATGCCGCTCGACGAAGGCACGCAGGTCATCGGCGCGACCGAGCGGGGGACTGGCTGGGGGTGGGGCGGCATGGGGCCGGCCGAGCACCCGACGCGGGGTCGGTCCGGACGGCGGCACAGCGTCGGTGGCCGCAGACTCCTGTACGACGCTCATAACCACGCCGAGACTACCCGCCGAGAGGTCATGTCATGTTGTGGAGCGGCCGTGGCCGCCCCAGAGACGAGGAAGAGCAGGCCGTGGGTGCGACAAGATCGACCGTCGGCGCGACACGTTGAGCCTTCGCCGGGATAAGTTGACTCCTGGTCGGGACGTGTTGACGCCTCGGCGCGGCGTCTGGTGGCGAGATGGTGGAGGTGCGGCTGAATGGCGGAGGTCAAGATCGGGTATGCCGCGGCGCTGGAGCAGTTCGGCCCGCGCGAAGTCGTCGAGCTGTGCGAACTGGCGGAGCAGCATGGCTTCGTCGGCACCATGGCCGCAGACCACTTCCAGCCCTGGGTCCCCCAGCAGGGGCAGGCGTCGTACGTCTGGAGCGTTCTCGGCGCCGTCGGACAACGCACCATCGGCGACCTCGGGCCGGGTGTCGCCTGCCCGAGCTTCCGCCACCACCCGGCCATCGTGGCCCAGGCCGGCGCCACGCTCGAAGCAATGTATCCGGACCGGACCTGGTTGGGGCTCGGGTCGGGGGAGGCGCTCAACGAGCACGTCTTCGGCGGCTACTGGCCGGAGGCGCCGGAGCGGATCCGGATGATGTTCGAGGCCGTCGACGTGATCCAGAAGCTGTTCAGCGGGAAGGACGTCAAGCACGCCGGCGAGTTCTTCAAGCTCCACAAGACCCGGTTGTGGACGATGCCCGAGACGCCGCCGCCCATCGTGATCGCGACGGCCGGGCCGCTCACGGCTCGAAGGGCGGGTGAGCGCTGCGACGGCATCATCACACCTGGGGCCACCGCGGAGAAGGTGTCCGGTGTGTTGGCGAAGTTCGACGAGGGTGCGAAGTCCCAGGGCAAGGACCCGACGCAGATGCCCAAGCTGCTGCAGCTGCATCTGTCATGGGCACCGACGGACGCAGAGGCCCGTCACAACGCGATCACCGAGTGGCCGAACGGCGGGATGAAGTTCAGCAAGGCCGACGTCCGCTCGCCACAGGACTTCGAGCAGATGGCGGCGCTCGTGCGGATGGAGGACTTCGACGGTCGGATGGTCATTTCGGCCGACCCGGACGCCCACCGAGCGGAGATCCAGAAGTTCCTCGACCTCGGCATTACCCAGGTCTATCTCCACAATGTCGGCCGCAACCAGGCTGAGTGGATGGAGGTCTTCGGTCGTGAGGTCATCTCGAAGCTCCACCGCTGACTTTCACGGCTGAGATTTGATGCTGTGCAGGTCGTGAGAACTCTCGCGCAACAGTTGCACAGCCAGACCCAGCCGGGCTCCGACCACCTGGTCGGTGCCTGTCACCGGAGCGGGACCGATGCCGCGCTCGGCCGACCAGTCAACACCAGCGCCTCCGGCTGGCTCGACCGCCGAGGTCGCTGGAGTCTGGGGAACGTTTCGAGTCTGCGCCGGGGAAGCGACCACCGTTCCCTCGAGTGTTAGCAGTTTGACGCCGAGGAGCCGGGCGAGCACCGACGCCTGGATGAAAACGCCGTTGGACAGCTGGCTACTCGTGTCCGGAACCACCGTCCACCCGGGGGTGGGCGCCGGCTCCTCGATCCTTCGCGAAGCTGCCGCCGCTGCTGTACGCCTCCAGCCGCTGCGACGCCTGGAGAGCCGCTTCGAGGATCCGCTCATACCGTTCCCGTCCCGCCTTCGTACCTAACACATAGCCAACACCGAAGGAGGCGATGGTCATGAGTTTCACGCATTCTCCTTGCGCTGACGAACTGCCGACACCGCAGCGCTCAGAATGGTAACCCCGGCCATAGTGCCCAGCGCTGTCAATCCCGACTTCGCCGCCGCCTTGGGCGAGACGCGCGCCATCGGCTCCGTCAGCTTCTCCCACCGGCTCTTCCTGTGAAACAGACCCATCTCATGCTCCTTCGGTCAGATCAGTGGCCTCAACGTGAGGCCTTCTCGAGTGCGCCCACCAATTGCTGCTTCGTCATCGCCGAGCGACCCTCAATCTCTTGTGCGGAGGCCAGCTCGAGCAGTTCTTGCTTGGTGAAGTTATCGAGGTCGACGGGCGTTCCTGCCTTCCTGAGCTCCTTGGTCACGTCGGCCGCCGTTGTCGATGCCCGCGCTCGGACCTGCTCCGCTTCTGCGACGACCGCATCTGCGCCGGACGCGTCGCGCGCGGCGCTCGCAGCAATGCTTTGGGCCTGCTGGTGTGCCTCGTCGGCCGCTGCCTGGGCAGCAGCAGTGGCCTCGTCGGCGAGGCGTCGGGCCTCCGCCAGACTCTCAGTGGCCTGGCTGAGCGCGCTTTGAGCCTTTGCTTGCGCGCTCTCGGCCTCTTGGCGCGCCCTCTCAAGACGCTGGGTGGCCTCAGCCTCCTCGCGCTCGACGACATCCTGGGCGTCGGACTGTGCCGCGCGCCGCACCTCGTCGACCTGGGCATCGGCAGCGCGCCGAGCTTCTGCTACCCGCTGGTCGGCCTTCTTGGTCTGGTCAGCCTTCACGCTACGAAGATGTTGCTTGTCGCTTTCCGCGGTCTCCTTGGCATGGCTGGCCTTGGCCTTGGCCACTCCGGCTGATTGGACAGCCCGCGCCTCCGCCTCTTGCGCGCGCTCGGCCGCGGCCCGCGCCCGCTGCAGCCGCAGCTCTACCGAGTCTCCGGCGCCCGGCACGACATCCTTCACGGTGGCCCCGGCATGGCGCATCCTGTCGACAACACCGTCGGTTGCGGCACTCCCCGCGTTCGTGGCGGCGTCCTTGGTGGCTTCGATGGGACTCAACGCCTTGGCCAGTAGCCACGATGTGTTGCGCGGGAGGTCTTTCACCCCCCCAGCCAGCCTACTGGCCAGCGGGTGCTTGGATCCCTTGTCAGACATGCCTCATCCCTTCCCAGGAACCGCCGGGTGTCGGCGGGCGCTTGTGCATGCGTGACCGTACCCACAATTGGAACCGACACACAAACCAGCCGAGACCGTACGAGGTCGCCGGCCTACTCTGTGGACGTGACGATCCACAGCGAGCACCCGTTCATTTCGCCCGAGTCCGGGCGCGATCCCGTGCGGCGGCTGCGCGGACGGCTCGGCGGCGCCGTCACTTTGTGGACGACGGGAGGGGAGACCTCACGCGCCGGGCTGACCGTGTCGTCGCTGATGGTTGCTGCCGGCGAACCTGCCCACATGCTCGCCCTTCTCGACCCGGACTCCGACTTCGTCGAGGCGTTCGAGGAGACCGGCAAGGCCGTCGTCCAGCTGCTCCAGTGGGAGCACCGGATGCTCGCCGACGCGTTCGCCGGGCAGTTTCCCGCACCAGGCGGTCCGTTCCGGCTGGGCGAGTGGACCCCGACGGACTGGGGGCCGCTGCTGGTCGGCGCTTCGGTGTGGGTCGGACTACGCTTCGCGGACTCCGAGCCCAGGTCGGTGGGGTGGTCCCGGCTCGTCGACGGCATCGTCGAGTATGCCGAGGTGGGCGCGGAGACGGCGCCGCTCGTGCATCGGCGGGGCCGCT
Organism: Propionibacteriales bacterium; assembly: GCA_038238115.1. Lineage (GTDB taxonomy): Bacteria > Actinomycetota > Actinomycetes > Propionibacteriales > Nocardioidaceae > JBBRYB01. The sequence continues at coordinate 140,551 of JBBRYB010000007.1, forward strand.
ACCAGCGCCCGTCGGGCTCCTGAGCCTGGCCGAGCGGGCCGAGTGGATGTCCTGGCCGTGGCAGGTCAGATCGAGGCGCCCGAGCCGGTCGCCGCCGACTGTCAGGCGGCGACCAGCGCCTGCCGGATCGCGGCCACGTGCTGTGGAGTCGAGCCACAACAGGCACCGATGAGGTCGATGCCGAGCTCCTGCAGGCGCCTGGCGTGGCCGGCCAGCGCTTCGGGCGGCACGTCGTACTCGAACCGGTCGCCCACCAGCTGCGGTAGCCCGGCGTTCGACTGCCCGATCAGCAGCATGCCCTCGGGCCGCGCCTCGACGAGCTCCGCGGCGATGGTCTCCATCTCGCCGGGCCCGCGTCCACAGTTCGCCCCGACGGCGTCCACCCTGGTGGCGGCCAGCGCCTTGACTGCCGCGGAGGGTGAGACGCCCATCATCGTGCGGAGATTGGTGTCGAAGCTGAGCGTCGCGACCAGGGGAAGCTCCGAGGCCACCTCGCGGGCGGCGGCGACCGCTGCCTGCACCTCGGCGAGGTCGCTCATGGTCTCGATCAGCACGAGGTCGACGCCTCCGGCGACGAGGCCGCGCAGCTGCTCGGCAAAGATGGCTTGCGCGTCCTCTGGCTCGAGTGCGCCGAGGGGCGACAACAGCTCGCCGGTCGGTCCCAGGTCCCCGGCCACCAGAGCTCCGTGCCGGCCCGCCACCTCGCGGGCAATGGCCGCACCCGCCCTGCTGAGCTCCTCCACCCGGTCGGCGAGGCCGTGCATCTCGAGGCGAGGTCGGGTCCCGCCGAACGTGTTCGTCGTCAAGATGGTCGCCCCCGCAGCCGCGTACTCCTCGTGGATCCCGCGGACGACGTCTGGCCGGTCAACGTTCCACAGCTCGCCGGATCCTCCGTCGTCGAGGCCGCGTTCTTGCAGCAGGGTGCCCATGCCGCCGTCGAACAAGACGAGATCGTGGCCTGCGAGCAGTTGTGTCAAACGGTTCATGCGTCCGCTCCCTTGTCAGCTCCCAGTGAGTCGAGGAATGACGTGACAGCCTCCGCAGCCCAGTCCGACGCCAGCTCGGCAACCACGTCATCGGCCACTTCGGCCGGCATACCGTCGCGTGGCGACCAGGCGGTGCGACGCCATCCGGCGAGGTAGGCGTCGCTTTCCACGTCGCCCAGGCGCATCGCCGCCTCGTCGATGGCCTCCTGGAACCGCCCCGGCAGCGGGGCCTTCGTCACGTCGTCGCCGTCGCGCGCGACGACGAGCGAGGGAAGCTCGCGCCAATAGGTGATCTGGTATTCCGCCACCAGGGCATCGTATCCGCGTCGTTGCAACACCAGCTGTACCCGCCCACCTGGTGACACCGCCGTGCCGTGATCACCCCAGCGCAGCCGCCGCCTCGATCTCAGTCGATGACACGATGGCTTCGTGAACTGGTTCGGCACGCCGATGCTGCCCCTCCCCGGCGGCTACGGCGGCGAGACGTTCCTCGTCGGGAGTCCTGGCGACGAGGTGGTGCTTCGGATCTACGGCCGCAACCCTGACCGCTGCCTCGTCGACGCCGCCCTCCTGCGCCTGCTCGAGGGGGTCATCCCCGTTCCTCACATCGTCGAGTGCCGACCCGCAGTCGGTGTCAACCCCGGTGTCCTCGTCACCGAGCGGTTGCCAGGGCTCCGCCTCGACCTTGTCCTGGCCGATGCCAACCAGCAGCTACGGCTGTCGATCGCGCGCGAGCTCGGTTACCTGCTTGCCAGCCTCTCCGGCATGCCGCAGCTGCGGTTCGGCATGTTCGTGGACGCCCATCTCGCCACCTCGGCCGACGGTGTTCCCGACAGCCTGCAGGCATGGTCGCGTCACTTCCGCGAGAGCGGAGGGCTGGCGGCGTGGTCAGTCCCGGACTTTGACGCGCTGCTGAGCCTGGCCCACGTCGCCGAGGAGCTCTTCATGGGACCAGACGGGTCGCGGAGCGGCGAAGACCCGGGCGTCGCGCTTCGTCGCCACGTCTTGGTGCACGGAGACCTCAACCCGAAGAACATCCTCGTCGACCCCGAGACGGGCCAGATCACCGGCGTGCTCGACTGGGAGTTCGCCCACGCGGGGTCGCCGTACACCGACCTGGGCAACCTGACCCGGTTCGACCGACAGGGGCACTTCCTCGCGGAGATCCTCGACAGCCTCGTCGCGCGCGCCCCCGGGCTCGCCGATGACCCGCTTACGCTGGCCCGCGCTGCCGACCTCTGGGCTCTCCTCGAGCTCGCTGGCAGGCCGGGTCCCCGCGACCCCGTGCAGAACCTCGCGGAGACCCTGCTTCTGGCCCAGTCGCGCGACCAGGATCTGCACGCGTGGCCATGGGACAGCCCTCGCGTTGACCCCGCATGCGGCGAGCCCGTATCCTGATAGGTGCGCTTTGGGCCTGCACGTCCTCAGACCGAGCAGGCTCGTGCTCGTCACTCTCATCTCCGGCCACACTCGTGACTCGGACCCTCGGTGGGACCGCGACCAACTGGCCCGCCTGCGCGTCCGCACGACATCTAGCCAACCCAACGGAGCTCCCTTCCATATGACGAGCAGCATCGAGGCCCCTCCCGCCCCACAGGAGACACCGCAGGTAGCGGTCAACGACATCGGATCGGCGGAGGACTTCCTCGCCGCCATCGATGCGACCATCAAGTACTTCAACGACGGTGACATCGTCGACGGCACGATCGTCAAGGTTGACCGCGACGAGGTCCTCCTCGACATCGGCTACAAGACCGAGGGTGTGATCCCCTCTCGTGAGCTGTCGATCAAGCACGACGTCGACCCGGGCGATGTCGTCGCGGTCGGTGACAAGGTGGAAGCCCTTGTTCTCCAGAAGGAGGACAAGGAAGGCCGCCTGATCCTGTCCAAGAAGCGCGCTCAGTACGAGCGCGCCTGGGGCACCATCGAGAGGATCAAGGAGGAGGACGGCGTCGTTACCGGCTCCGTCATCGAGGTCGTCAAGGGCGGCCTGATCATCGACATCGGCCTGCGCGGCTTCCTGCCCGCCTCACTCGTGGAGATGCGCCGTGTCCGCGACCTGCAGCCGTACGTCGGCAAGGAGCTCGAGGCGAAGATCATCGAGCTCG
>JBBRYB010000008.1:0-143312 GCA_038238115.1 Propionibacteriales bacterium
CGGGGCGGCGTGTTGCTGGTGCGTCGCCCCGGGGGGGGCTGGCGTCGGCCCCGGCGGGTCGGGCGGGCGGGGGGGCGCGGGGGGCGCGCGCGCCCCCCCCAATGAACACAAGGCCACTTGAAGGTGCAGGCTGGCGTGAACTGATAGTTCAACCTTCTTGGAGATTTTCGCCATGACCATGCTCACTGAACTCACGCCGGGCGACGTGTCGCCGGCCGCACGAACACCGACCGCCCTCATCACGGGAGCCTCTCGTGGACTCGGCCGCGAGATAGCCCTCGCGCTCGCTCACCGAGGTTGGCGGCTGGTCGTGGATGCCCGCACCGGCGCCGATCTCGCGTCAGCGGCCGATGAACTGCGCCAAGCGGGCGCGGCGGACGTCGTCGCCGTGTCGGGCAGCGTTGACGATCCGTTGCACCGCGGAGCCCTGACGAACGCGGTGGCCACGTTCGGCAAACTCGACCTGATCGTCAACAACGCCAGCCTGCTCGGCCCCAGCCCGCAGCCGCGGTTGGCCGACTACCCGCTCGATGAGTTCGAGCGGGTCTATGCCGTCAACGTCACCGCGCCGCTCGCACTCACCCAAGACCTACTGCCCCGACTGCGAAGCGTGCGCGGCCGGGTCGTCAACATCTCGTCCGACGCCGCCGTCGAGCCGTACGACGGTTGGGGTGGCTACGGCTCGTCGAAGGCCGCACTCGACCAGTGGACGGCCATCCTGGGCGCCGAGGAAGAGGATCTGCACGTCTACGGTCTGGACCCCGGCGATATGCGGACGCTGATGCACCAGCAGGCGTTCCCCGACGAAGACATCTCCGACCGTCCCGAACCGGTGACCGTGGTCCCGGCCGTGCTGCGCCTCGTCGACGAGGGCCTGCCCAGCGGCCGCTATCGCGCGAGTCGGCTCATCGGGCCGGAAGCCAGTGAGCAACCCGCTCAGCAGGCCGCCGCGCAACCCGCCGCTCAGCAGGCCGCCGAGCAACCCGCTCAGCAGGCCGCCGAGCAAGTCGCCGTGGTGCCACGATGACCACCCTGACAATGCCCGCCACGAGGTTCAGGTTGCCAGCAGGCAGCGAGGCCACGGCGCCGCCGGAGCGTCGCGGCGTCGCCCGAGACGGGGTCCGGCTCCTGGTTGCCGCGCCGGGCCACGTCGAGCACGCCCGCTTCCGCGACCTTCCCGACCATCTATGCCAGGGTGACCTCCTCGTGGTCAACACGTCCGCCACGATGCCGGCGGCCATCGACGGCGTTCATCTCGGCCGCCGGGTCATGATCCACGTCGCGACTGCCCTGGACGACTCATCATGGGTGATCGAAGCACGGCGCTGCGACAACACGGGCCCGCTGGGCGACATCAGCGCGGGAGAGACCATCGAGATACCGGGCGGGATGGTACTCGAGATCGAGGACTCGTACCCCCATGCCGGCGTGCCAGGTGCGCGGCTGTGGCGCGTCACGCCGTCGCGCGAGATACCCCTGCCGGCATACCTGTCCGACCACGGACGACCCATCCGCTACGGCTACCTGAGCGGCGCGTGGCCGTTGGGCGACCTGCAGAACGTGTATGCCGACGAGCCCGGCAGCGCCGAGATGCCAAGCGCGGGACGGCCGCTCACCGACAAGATCCTCACCCGGCTGATGATGCGTGGCGTGGTGGTGGCACCGCTGGTCCTGCACACCGGCGTCTCGAGTCCCGAAAAGCACGAGCCCCCGGTTCCTGAGCGATACCGAGTGACGGCCGCCACGGCACGGCTCGTCAACGACACGAGGGCGGCCGGTGGACGCGTGGTCGCGGTGGGGACGACGGTCGTGCGGGCGCTCGAGACCGTCGCGCGTCCCGACGGACACGTCGAGGCGCGTTCGGGCTGGACCGACCTGGTCATCGGTCCGGGGCAACCAGTGCGTGCCGTCTCGGGACTGGTCTCGGGGCTGCACGAGCCCGAGGCGAGCCACCTGCTGCTGCTGGAGGCGGTGGCCGGTCCGGAGCTCGTCTCCCGCGCCTACCAGGAGGCTGTCGCCCAGCAGTATCTCTGGCATGAGTTTGGTGACTCGATGCTGTTCCTGCCCTGAGCCAGCCGGGAGGTAGCAGGGCTCGTGCCGCGTCCACCAACGTTGCTCGCCGTGCAACGGCGCGAACGTTGGGGCCCGAGATACCTAGCCCTCCAGTCCCGGCAGTGGCTCCGGATCAGCCCCCCAGCCGACCTCCCGGACGGCGCAGTCGGTCAAGGCGTCGGCGCTGAGCACGCGGGCCTCTTCCACGGTCTGCGACACGGCGAAGGCGAACACGGCCGCGCAGCGATGTTCAACCAGCCTCGCCAGCCGTCGGCAGTCCGCGAGCGAAACCACCTGGAATGGCGTCGCGTACGCCGGTTCAGCCGCCACCGGACGCGTTCCCAGGTGGGCGATCAGGGTGGTGAGTGTGTCGCGCCTGGCCCGGTGGGCGACGTAGGCCGCGTCGGCGCGGACCTGGTCGCCGGATCCGCGCGCGAGGCCCGCCAGCACACCGCCGAGCACACCGTAGCCGTACACGGAAGCATGCTCAGCCGCCAAGCAGTCCTGGAGCGCGGCAAGAGCCGTCACTGACGGCTCGCCAGGGATTCGACGGTCATGGCGTGCGACGCCGAGACCGACGCCAACAACCGCGCCAGCCGGCCGGAGCTGGCCGCCAGACACTCGTGGCGCCGCTTGTCAGCGTTGCGTTCGCTCAGGCGGCGAAGCGAGGTGAGGGTGGCAACGATGGACGCCGGAACCCCAGCGGAGCCGGTCGCCGGCCTCGGGTGCAGATCACTCAGCGCGCCGCGAAGGACCTTCACGTGCCGGCGCTGGCGCCCGACGAGTGGATCGAGCTGGGTCGCGAGCGCCCGGTGCCTCGTCCGGGCGCGCTGGCAAAACGCGAGCAGCTCCTCCTCGTCGGCGATGGCGCGCACCACGAGCCCCACGTCCGCTCTGTCGTCAGCGGTGCCCGCACCGGGGTCGGTGTCAGGTCCTGCGGAGGACGGATCGACGCCCGGATGACCACTCGACACGTCCGGACTCGAGAGGGAACCCGGCGTTCCAGACGGCCGTGACGAGGGCGCAGAGGTGCACGCAGCCAGTGCGCAGCTTGATGTGGCCACCGCGAGAAACCGCAGCAGCCGTCGACGAGTCAGCGCCGTACGACGATCGAAGCCACTCGACCCGGTCACGATGCAGACCGTACCTGACCAGCCCCGCTAGGCTGGTCGGCAGCACAACAACACAAGATCGAGGAGGACTCTCGTGACCGGCCCCCAGCCCAAAGAGGCCCTCCTTGAGGTGTTGACCGGACAACTCGCATCCAGCGGCCTCGACCTCGAGGGCGTCGAGATCTCCCCCGCGGGGCGCCGGCGGCTCGTTCGCATCCTGGTCGACAAGGACGGCGGCGTCACGCTCGACGACATCGCCGCTGCCACCACGCTGGTCAGCGCCTGGCTCGACGCATCCGACGTACTCGGTGAGTCGCCCTACACGCTCGAGGTCACCTCCCCAGGCACCGACCGTCCGCTGACGCTGCCGCGGCATTGGAGCCGCAACCTCGACCGACTCGTCATGGTGCGGCCGCTCGACGGCCCTGAGGTGGTCGGTCGGATCGTCGACGTGGGTCAGGACTCCGCCTCGATCGACGTCTCCGGCACGACGCAGGAGATTCGGTACGGCGACGTCGCCACGGCGCGCATCCAGATCGAGTTCAACCGCCCACGGGCCGCCAGCAGGGCAGCCGCGACGGCCAAGTCCACCGAAGAGGAGTGAGCCGTGGATATCGATATGGCGGTCCTGCGTTCGATGGAGCGGGAGAAGGAGATCTCCCTCGAGGTCCTCGTCGACGCCATCGAACAGGCGCTGCTCGTGGCCTACCACCGCACGCCCGGTGCCGAGACAGATGCGCGGGTGGAGTTGGATCGCGGCTCGGGGCACGTCACTGTGCTCGCTCGCGAGCATGACGAGTCCGGCGAGATCATCCGCGAGTGGGACGACACTCCCGAAGGCTTTGGCCGGATCGCTGCCACCACCGCCAGGCAGGTCATCCTGCAGCGGCTGCGCGACGCCGAGGACGACCTCAGGTTCGGCGAGTTCTCCGGCCGCGAGGGCGATGTCGTGTCCGGCGTCGTCCAGCAGGGACGTGATCCCGAGATGGTGTTCGTCGACTTGGGCAAGATCGAGGCGGTGCTGCCAGCGTCGGAGCGGGTGCCAGGCGAGCGTTACGAGCACGGGCTGCGGATCAGGTGTCTCGTGGTCTCAGTACGCAAGGGCGCCAAGGGCCCTCAGGTCATGGTGTCGCGGTCGCACCCCAACCTGGTCAAGAAGCTCTTCGCGCTGGAGGTCCCCGAGATCGCCGACGGCACCGTCGAGATCGCTGGCATCGCCCGCGAGGCCGGTCACCGCACCAAGGTCGCCGTACGTACGTCGGCTCCGGGTGTCAACCCCAAGGGGGCGTGCATCGGGCCGATGGGGCAGCGGGTCAGGAACGTGATGACCGAGCTGCACGGCGAGAAGATCGACATCGTGGACTGGTCCGAAGATCCGGCCGAGATGATCGCGCATGCCTTGTCACCGGCCCAGGTGTCCGCGGTCGAGATCGTGGACGAGACCGCGCGCTCGGCGCGGGTGGTCGTCCCCGACTACCAGCTCTCGCTCGCGATCGGCAAGGATGGCCAAAACGCCCGGCTCGCGGCCCGGATGACGGGCTGGAGAATCGACATCAGGTCCGACGAATCGCCGGCCCCCTCCGCCGACGCCACCGCCGAACGGTGAGCTGCGGCGCCCATCGCTCGTCCCCTGACTCGGCCGAGCCCTCACCCGCGGCGGCGTCGGTCGCGGACGAACGCATTCGCACCACGATGCTGTGACCCGGTAGACTTGTCGTGCGATGAGTCGAACGTCCCCGGTGCGCACCTGTGTGGGCTGCCGGGAGCGGACGGCGAAGTCCGACCTGCTGCGTGTCGTCGCCGAGATCGCCGGTCCTCACCGTTCGGTGGTTCCCGATGAGCGTGCCAGGAGACCAGGCCGGGGCGCGCACCTGCACCCCAGCAGTGAATGTCTTGATCTTGCCGAGCGCCGTCGGGCGTTCTCGCGGGCCTTGCGGCTCGAGGGACCGTTCGATCTCAGTGCGCTGCGGCTCCGGATCGAGATCATGCACACCACCACCACGTGACCGCAATGAGAGTGGAGCAACTGCTCATGACATCTCGATGAACCTCGTCCGATGAGTCACCCCATCAGCTAACGGTCCGTGCCCCTTCCTGGGTTCGGGCCACCCAAGAAGGAGAAACGTGGCTAAAGCCAGAGTCCATGAACTCGCCAAGGAGTTCGGAGTCCCGAGCAAGCAGGTGCTCGAGGCACTCAAAGACATGGGGGAGTTCGTCAAGTCGGCCTCCTCGACGATCGAGCCTCCGGTCGCCCGTCGTCTGACGGAGCTGCACGGGGATGTGTGGAAGTCCGCAGCCGAAGCGAAGGCGGCCAAGAAGGCGGCGAAGAAGGCCCCCGCCACGCCGGCAGAGGCTCCGCAGCTGATACCCGCTGGCGTGGGTGCGGCTGCCGCAGCGCCCGTCGAGGCAGCCAGTTCGCCAGGCTCGGTCGACGCCGGACCCGGGCCCGGTCCGCGTACCGCCGCGGCGCGAGCCGAGTCCGCCCCGGTCGCTGAACCGCCCCCTAGCCCGGTTGAGTCGCCCGCCCCCGAGGTCGCCGACGCGCCCGCCGCCCGGGCGACCAGCACGACGGATGTACCCACCCCGCGTGCGCCGGCGCCCAAGCCGGGCGGACCTCGTCCCGGCAACAACCCGTTCTCGGCGACTCAGGGTATGCAGCAGTCGCGTCGTCCCGGCCCCGGCCAGATGCCGCCGCGTCCACCGTCTGCTCGAGACGGCCGCCCCGGCGAACGCACAGGGGACTCCCGGCCGCCTCGTCCGGGCGGTGTGCCAGGCGCGCCACGTCCCAACCCGGCCATGATGCCCAAGCAGTCTCCCGGGGTCGACCAGCCCGTCGGGCGCGGCGGTCCGCGTACGGGGGCACCCGGCCGATCCACGGGTGCGCCGTCACGCGGCGGTGCGCCCGCACGCGGTGGCAACCGCGGAGGCTTCGGCGGCGCCCCGAGCGGCGCTCCGTCCGGAGGCCGCCCCGGCGCCGGTGGTCGCGGTACGCGCGGTACGACGCAGGGCGCCTTCGGTCGACCCGGTGGTCCCTCTCGGCGTGGCCGCAAGTCCAAGCGGGCGCGTCGGCAGGAGTTCGAGCAGATGCAGGCGCCCTCCGTCGGTGGGGTCCGCGTCCGCAAGGGTGACGGCGAGACCGTGCGGCTGTCGCGCGGCGCCTCACTCACGGACTTCGCCGAGAAGGTCGGTGTTGACGCCGCCTCCCTGGTCCAAGTGCTCTTCCACCTCGGCGAGATGGTCACCGCGACCCAGTCCGTCAACGACGAGACACTTCAGATCCTCGGTGACGAGCTCAACTACACCATCGATGTGGTCTCCCCGGAGGACGAGGACAAGGAGCTTCTGGACTCGTTCAACCTGGAGTTCGGCGAGGACGAGGGCGGAGAGGAAGCCCTCGAGGCACGCCCGCCGGTTGTCACCGTCATGGGCCATGTCGACCACGGCAAGACCAAGCTGCTCGACGCGATCCGCGACGCCAACGTGGTCTCGAAGGAGGCCGGAGGCATTACCCAGCACATCGGTGCCTACCAGGTGGCGACGGAGGTCGACGGGCAGGAGCGCCGCCTAACGTTCATCGACACTCCCGGTCACGAGGCCTTCACCGCCATGCGCATGCGTGGCGCCCAGGCCACCGACATCGCGGTCTTGGTCGTCGCGGCCGACGATGGCGTGATGCCTCAGACGATCGAGGCGCTCAACCACGCCCAGGCGGCGGGCGTTCCGATCGTGGTCGCGGTCAACAAGATCGACAAGGAGGACGCCGACCCCACCAAGGTTCGCGGCCAGCTCACCGAGTACGGCCTGGTGCCCGAGGAGTACGGCGGCGACACCATGTTCGTCGACGTGTCCGCCAAGACGCGGCTCAACATCGACACGCTGCTCGAGTCGATCGTGCTCACCGCTGACGCTGCCCTCGACCTGCGTGCGAACCCGCAGCAGCACGCGCAGGGACTCGTTATCGAGGCGCACCTCGACCGCGGTCGCGGTCCGGTGGCCACTGTGTTGGTTCAGCGGGGCACGCTCAGCGTGGGCGACTCGATCGTGGCCGGCCCGGCTCACGGCCGGGTCCGCGCCATGCTCGACGAGCACGGCGAGTCGGTGCAGCAGGCGCCGCCCAGCCGGCCCGTGATGGTGCTCGGCCTCACGGCCGTGCCCGGTGCGGGCGACAACTTCCTGGTCGTGACCGACGACAGAGTTGCGCGTCAGATCGCTGAGAAGCGAGATGCTCGCGAGCGTGCCGCGATGCTGGCCAAGAGCACTGGTCGTCGGACCCTCGAGGACTTCCTCTCCAGCATGGAGAAGGGCGAGTCCGAGGAGCTGCTCCTCATCCTCAAGGGCGACGTGTCGGGTTCCGTCGAGGCGCTCGAGGACGCATTGGCCAAGATCGATGTCGGAGCAGACGTCAACCTGCGGGTCATCGACCGGGGAGTCGGTGCGATCACCGAGACCAACGTGATGCTCGCAGCGGCGTCCAACGCCGTCATCATCGGCTTCAACGTGCGGCCGCAGGGCAAGGCCACCGAGGTTGCCGACCGTGAGGGCGTCGACATCCGCTACTACTCGGTGATCTACCAGGCGATCGACGAGATCGAGGCCGCGCTCAAGGGCATGCTCAAGCCCGAGTTCGAAGAGGCCCAGCTCGGGACGGCCGAGATCCGCGAGGTGTTCCGCTCCTCCAGGATCGGCAACATCGCCGGCTGTCTCGTCACCGCGGGAGTCATCCGGCGTAACGCCAAGGCGCGGCTGCTGCGAGATAGCGCCGTCGTCGCCGACAACCTCGACATCTCGTCGCTACGGCGCGAGCGCGACGACGCAACTGAGGTCCGAGAGGGCTTCGAGTGCGGTCTCACGCTCGGCGGTTACAACGACATCAAGATCGGGGACGTCGTCGAGACGTTCGAGATGAGAGAGATCCCCCGGGGCTAGACGGGGCGGTCGGTTCGACGGTGTGGTGGGCGGCGGCACAAGGTGCCGCCCACCTCCGCCGCCGAGTGGACCAGCCCGTCGGCCATCGGACGCCACGACCTGAGGAGACAGCCATGAGCGCCGGACGAGTACGCAAGGTCGCCGACCGGGTCCGCGTCATTGTCGCCGAGATGCTCGAGCGCCGCGTCAAGGACCCGCGGCTCGGGTTCGTCACCATCACCGATGTCCGTGTCACTGGTGACACCCAGCACGCCACCGTCTTCTACACGGTGCTGGGGGACGGCGACCAGCGGGCGGCGTCAGGCGCCGCGCTCGAAAGCGCCCGGGGACTGATCCGCGCGGAGGTGGGCAGGCAGCTGGGGATGAGGCACACGCCCAGCCTGGAGTTCATTCTGGATGCGCTTCCCGAGTCGGCCGCTCACATCGAGGATCTCTTGGGCCGGGCCCGTCAGACAGATGCCGAGGTCGCCGCCGTGGCGGCCCAGGCGACGTACGCCGGGGATGCCGACCCGTACAAGCACCCCGACGACCCGGACGCGGCGCTTGACGACGACCCGGACGACTCTGGGCCGGTCGAGCGGCGAGGCGATGCCCGCCCCTGACGGTCTGCTGATCATCGACAAACCACCCGGCTGGACGTCGCATGACGTCGTCGGACGGTGCCGGCGGTTGGCGCAGACTCGCCGAGTCGGCCACGCGGGCACGCTCGACCCGATGGCGACGGGTGTGCTGGTCATCGGCGTGGGGCGGGCGACCCGGCTGCTCGGACATCTGGCCCGTTCGACCAAGGGCTACGACGCCACGATCCGGCTTGGCCAGTCGACGCTGAGCGATGATGCCGACGGCGAGACAGTCGAGTCTGCCGATGCCAGCGGCCTCACTGACAGGCAGATCCGGGCGGCGGTGCGCGGCTTCGTCGGAGATCTCCAGCAGGTGCCGTCGGCGGTGTCCGCGATCAAGGTGCAGGGGCGGCGCGCCTATGCGCGAGTCCGCGCGGGAGAAGCTGTGGTGCTTGCCCCACGCCCGGTGCACGTCGCCTCTTTCGCGATCGAGGCAGTGCGCCGCGCCGGCGACGTCGGCGAGTTCGTCGACCTGGACGTGCAGGTCGAATGCTCTGCTGGGACCTACGTCAGGGCGCTCGCCCGCGACCTCGGCGCCGCGCTCGGGGTCGGTGGCCACCTCACCGCACTGCGGCGCACCCGGGTCGACCGCTGGACGGCCGGCGATGCGCTAACGCTGGACTCACTGACCTCGTACTCGCCCCAGGCGCTGCCAGTCGTCGGCCTCGACGAGGCTGCTCGCCAGCACTTCGCGTGGTACGTCGTCGACGGTGGCGACCTGGCCGCAGTCCGCAACGGCCGCCCGATCGAGGCGAGGCTGCGCCACCTTCCTGGGGAGGAACCGTCCGAACCGCAGCGGTCCTACGAGGCTGGCGAGCGGGGCGCCGGGATTGCGGGACCGGTCGCGGTGCTTGCGCCGGGCGGTAAGTTCCTGGCGCTGTACGAGCAGGATGGCCAGGTCGCGAAGGCTGTCGCCGTCTTCACCCCCGCCTGACGGGTGCGGTGTCAACTGTTCTGGGGGCGAGGCGCCGGCTGTTCTGGGGCGAGGCGCCGGCCGTTCCGGGGGCGAGGCGCCAGCCGTTCTGGGGTGAAGCGCCTGGTGTTGGGCGGCCGGGCGGCAACCGGGTCGGACGAATCGCGAGGAGGTCACCGTGGGAGAGTTTGCCCCGCGGCGAATCGTTGACCTAGCGCTCGAAAGGAGTCCGTCGGTGCACGTGTGGCTTGACGTGTCGGAGATCGAGTCAGGCTTCGGTCCCAGCATCGTCACGATCGGCAACTTCGATGGTGTCCATCTCGGACACCGCCACGTGCTCGGCCGCGCGCGCGAGTTGGCAGCTGAGCGCGGTGGCCTGCCGGTTGTCGCGGTGACCTTCGACCCGCATCCGCTGAGTGTCATCGCCCCCGACAAGGCGCCGCGCGGACTAGTTCCGCTGGAGCGTCGCCTTGACCTCCTGGGTGATGCGGGCGCTGACGCCGTGCTCGTCTTGAGGTTCACGGCTGAGCTCGCGAGCGTGTCGCCCGAGCAGTTCGTGACCACCTACCTCCTGGATGCCCTGAACGCAGCCGCTGTCGTGGTCGGGGAGAACTTCCGGTTCGGCCATCGCGCTCGTGGCGACGTGGCGCTACTTCGCCGGATGGGTGCTGAGCACAACATGATCGTCGACGGCTTGCCCCTCGACCGTTCGGCGGGCGGTTCGGAGAGCAGCTCGGGCGAGGCCTGGTCGTCGTCATACATCCGCCGTCGGCTCGCCGAGGGAGATGTCGCAGCGGCAGCCAAAGCGCTGGGTCGACCTTTCGTCATCCGCGGGTACGTCGTGCGAGGCGAGCAGCGCGGTCGCACGCTTGGCTATCCGACCGCCAACGTGCCGGTGTCGGCCTCGAGCACCGCGGTGCCCGCTGACGGTGTCTACGCCGGCTGGCTGCGCCGGCTCGACGAGCCGCCGGATACCGAGAGCGCCGACCCGACCGAAACCGATGACAGGGCCGACGACGCCGAGACCGGCGGGGCGTACCTGCCGGCCGCGATCTCGGTCGGCACCAACCCGACGTTCGACGGGATCGAGCGGCAGGTGGAGTCTTATGTGCTGGACAGGACCGACCTCGAGCTCTACGACGCCCTGGTCGAGGTGGCCTTCGTCGAACACCTCCGCGGGATGGTCAAGTTCGACTCGGTCGACGAGCTGGTCACCCAGATGAAGGACGACGTTGCGCGTTCGCGGGCCATGCTGACCACTCAGCCCACCTGAACCGCCCACTCGACCGGTGCTGTTCACAGTGGCACGATCCGCGCGCGGGATAGGGGTGCCGGTCGGGGCAGGGGAGGTGGCGACGATTGGGATCTTGCCTGGTCGCGCTGGTAACGTGGACACGCCGTACAACGGCCGCGGAGTGATAGTGCCCGGGTGAACCGGCCCCGGCGCGCCGCGCAACGGAAATCCTCGAAGGGAGATCGCGTGCCACTGGACGCCGCGACCAAGAAACAGATTATCGACGACTACGCCACCGGCGACGGCGACACGGGTTCACCCGAGGTGCAGGTGGCCCTGCTCACCAGGCGCATCTCCGATCTCACCGGCCACCTGAAGGATCACAAGCACGACCACCACAGTCGACGCGGACTGCTTCTCCTCGTGGGCCAGCGCCGCCGCCTGCTCAATTACCTACAAGACACCGAAATCTCACGCTACCGGAGCCTGATCGAGCGCCTCGGACTGCGTCGCTAGTCATCCCGGAGCGGTCGTCACCCTCGACGGCCGCTCTCGCGCCGTTGGTCGCACCCAACGCGCGACTCCGCTCGCGAAGCCACCCGAGCGAGGCGGCACGGGGGACGCGGTCCGACGGCGTACTGGTTTCGGGGACGACAAGCCGTACCACAACTGAATAGAGTCCACACAAGTTCAGAGCTGCTCCAGAGAGGGGCAGCCGCCATGAGTGACGCCAAGCGCTGACGCACGGCCGCGAGGAGCCGGTCCTCGGTAGTGGCTTTCGGGACGGGTCGGAGCACTGCTCCATCCTCGCCCCGCAAGCTTCGATCGAAGGCCGGCCTCGGCACAAAGCCAGCACCGCGGCAGGCCCTTGGGCCCGACCACCGAGTTGCTTGGATCCCAGCGCGAGCGTGCCCAGCGCACCTCGCCGGACCGCCCCGCGACGCGGGCGCCTGGCGTCACGCCCAAAGAAAGGAATCCCATGTCGGGATCCGACCCCCAATCCGTCGAGACAGTCATCGACAACGGCAGCCACGGGAAGCGGACCGTCCGCTTCGAGACCGGGCAGCTCGCCCGCCAGGCCGCTGGCTCAGCCGTTGCCTACCTCGACGAAGAGACCATGCTCTTGTCGGCCACGACTGCCGGCAAGCACCCCAAGGACCACTTCGACTTCTTTCCCCTCACCGTCGACGTCGAGGAGCGGATGTATGCCGCAGGGCGCATCCCAGGCTCGTTCTTCCGACGCGAAGGCCGGCCGTCGGAGGACGCCATCCTTACCTGCCGGCTCATCGACCGGCCGCTGCGCCCGACGTTCGTGTCGGGTCTGCGCAACGAGGTTCAGGTCGTCATCACCGTGATGGCGCTGCACCCTGACGCGCCCTACGACGTACTCGCCATCAATGCCGCGTCGCTCTCGACGCAGCTGTCCGGCCTGCCGTTCGCCGGTCCGGTCGGTGGAGTCCGCGTCGCCCTGATCGACGGCCAGTGGGTCGGCTTCCCCACCTACAGCCAGCTCGAGAACGCCGTCTTCGACATGGTCGTGGCCGGCCGGGTGACCGACTCAGGCGACGTCGCGATCATGATGGTCGAGGCCGAGTCGACGGACGCCACGTGGGAGAAGGTCCAAAGCGGTACCCAGGCGCCCACCGAGGAGATCGTCGGTGAAGGCCTAGAGGCCTCGAAGTCGTTCATCAAGCAGCTCTGTGAGGCACAGCGCCAGCTTGCCGCCGTCGCGGCCAAGCCGGTGACGGAGTTCCCACGGTTCCTCGACTACCAAGACGACGCCTTCGTCGCCGTCGAGGCGGCCGCCAGCAGCGACCTGTCCTCGGCACTGACAATCGGCGGAAAGCAGGAACGCGAGGAGCGCCTCGACGAGGTCAAGGCCAGCGTCCTCGAGAAGCTCGGCGGCGACTTCGAAGGTCGGGAGAAGGAGATCGGCGCCGCGTTCCGCTCCCTCACCAAGAAGCTCGTCCGCGAGCGCGTGTTGCGTGACCAGGTGCGCATCGACGGCCGCGGCCTCACCGACATCCGCACGCTGAGTGCCGAGGTCGGCGTCGTGCCGCGCGTGCACGGATCCGCGCTTTTCGAGCGTGGCGAGACGCAGATCCTGGGCGTCACCACCCTCAACATGCTGTCGCTGGAGCAGAAGCTCGACACGCTATCCCCGGAGACGAGCAGGCGCTACATGCACAACTACAACTTCCCGCCCTACTCGACCGGCGAGACCGGGCGAGTCGGATCGCCCAAGCGCCGCGAGGTCGGCCATGGCGCGCTGGCGGGCCGGGCGCTGATGCCCGTGCTGCCGGCGCGCGAGGAGTTTCCCTACGCGATCCGTCAGGTCTCCGAGGCGCTCAGCTCCAACGGGTCGACGTCGATGGGTTCGGTATGCGCCTCGACGATGGCGCTGCTCAACGCCGGAGTGCCGCTGCGCGCCCCGGTCGCGGGTATCGCGATGGGCCTGATCAGCGGTGAGGTCGACGGCGAGCAGAAGTTCGTCACGCTTACCGACATCCTGGGCGCCGAGGACGCGTTCGGCGACATGGACTTCAAGGTCGCCGGTACGCGGGAGTTCGTCACCGCGCTCCAGCTCGACACGAAGCTCGACGGCATCCCGGCCAGCGTGCTGTCGTCTGCGCTGCAGCAGGCGCGCGACGCCCGCATGACGATCCTCGACGTGATGGGCGAGGCAATCGACGCTCCCGACGAGATGGCTCCCACGGCGCCGCGCATCCTGACGATGCGGGTGCCGGTCGACAAGATCGGTGAGGTGATCGGGCCCAAGGGCAAGGTGATCAACCAGATCCAGGACGACACGGGCGCGCAGATCAGCATCGAGGACGACGGCACAATTTACGTCGGCGCCGACAACGGTGCTGCGGCGGAGGCGGCGCGGGCGACGATCAACGCGATCGCCAACCCACAGATGCCTGAAGTGGGGGAGCGCTACCTCGGTACCGTCGTGAAGACGACGGCGTTCGGCGCCTTCGTGTCCCTGCTGCCCGGCAAGGACGGTCTGCTTCACATCTCGAAGCTGCGCGCCCTCGCAGGCGGCAAGCGGGTCGAAAACGTCGAGGACGTGGTCTCGGTCGGACAGAAGCTGCAGGTCGAGATCGGTGAGATCGACGACCGCGGCAAGCTGTCGCTGGTTCCCGTTGTTGAGGAGTCCACACCCGCCGAGCCGGCCGCTGTCGACGCCTGACCGTTCAGTGCGCCGCCTGCCTGCAGTCGACCAGCCGCTCGGGTCGACGCGGACCCTGCTGACGGAGCGCGGTGACGGCGCAGCCGTGGGTTCCACGGTTCGCCGTACCGTCCTTCCCGGCGGGTTGCGCGTCGTCACGGAGGCGATGCCCGGGAGCCGGTCGGCGACCCTCGGCCTGTGGACAGCAGTCGGCTCTCGCGACGAGTCGGCGTCACTGGCCGGAGCGACCCACTTCCTGGAGCACCTGCTGTTCAAGGGCACCAGACGCCGTACGGCGCTGGACATCTCCGCGTCGCTCGACTCTGTCGGTGGAGAGCTGAACGCGTTCACCGGCAAGGAGTACACCTGCTACCACGCCCGGGTGCTCGACGCGGACGTGTCGCTGGCCGTCGATGTCATCTGCGACATGGTCACCTCGTCGCTCATGCCGGCTCACGAGGTGGAGAGCGAGCGCAGCGTCATCCTCGAAGAGATTGCTATGCACGACGACGATCCCGACGATGTCGTGCACGACGCGTTCGTGGAGAAGCTGTACGGCGACACGGCGCTCGGGCGGTCGATCACCGGGTCGGTCGACTCGATCAACGCGCTGACCCGGCGCCGGATCGCCGGGCACTACCGCCGCCGATACACCGCCGACAACCTCATCTTCGCTGCGGCCGGAAACGTCGAGCACGCGAAGGTGGTGCGGTGCGTGCGGCAGGCGTTCGAGCTGGCCGACGCCCTGGGCGAAGCCGCGCGGGGGCCTGCCCCGGTGAGGACACCCGGCCGGACCCCCGTCACCTATCCGGGTGTCAGGCTCGTCGAGCGGCCCACCGAGCTGGCGAGCTTCGTGCTCGGCATGCCGGCGCTCGCGCGCAACGATCCCCGTCGGTTCGCCCTCGGCGTGCTCAACGCCATCGTCGGAGGGGGCACGTCCAGCCGGCTCTTCCAGGAGGTGCGCGAGCGACGTGGCCTGGCCTACACGATCTACTCGTTCAGCAGCCAGCTCGTCGACTCCGGGTTTTTCGCGGTGGCGGGAGGCTGTATGCCGGCCAAGACGTCCGACGTGCTCGGCATCTGCCGAGACGAGCTGGCCAAGGTGGCCGCTGGCGGGATCACCATCGACGAGCTGCAGCGCGGGAAGGGCCAGATGCGAGGCAGCCTGGTGATGGAGCTCGAGGACTCGAGCGCCCGGATGACGAGGCTGGCCAAGTCGGAGCTCCTGCCCGGCGGCCTGCTCAGCATCGACGAGCTGCTGGCTGAGATCGACGCGGTCACGCTCGACGACGTACATGCCGCGGCACAGCAGGTATTCGCGGAACCTCCGACGCTAGCCGTGATCGGCCCCGCCAAGGCCCTCTCCCGCGCCACCCTCTAGGCCCTGACCGTAGCTCTGGCCCTCGATACCCCGCCCTCTCGATTCGTCCTGGTAGGCCAGGCGGCACGTCCCCGACCTCAGCGAGACGAATCCTGGCGGCTCGATTCGTCCTGTTGGACCAGGCGGCACGTCCCCGACTTTAGCGAGACGAATCCTGGCTGCTCGATTCGTCCTGCTGGGCCAGGCGGCACGTCCCCGACCTCAGCGAGACGAATCCTGGCTGCTCGATTCGTCCTGCTGGGCCAGGCGGCACGTCCCCGACCTCAGCGAGACGAATCCTGGCGGCTCGATTCGTCCTGCTGGACCAGGCGGCACGTCCCCGACCTCAGCGAGACGAATCGATTATGCCGCAACGATGATGACGTCCAGGCGACGGGGACCGTGGACACCTTCGATTCGCTCCAGTTCGATGTCACTCGTGGCGGACGGCCCACTGATGAACGTCATCGGGCGTACTGCGTCGAGCCTGGCCACCAGCTCCGGCACCGAGTGCACAACCTGCTCCGCCATGACCACGCACACGTGGTGGTCGGGCACCAGTGAGAGCGCGCGACGACCCTGCCCCGCTGACCCGTCCAACACGATCGTGCCGGTCTCGGCGGATGCGGCGGTCGCGGTGGTGACCACGGCGCCCAGGCGGTCGAGCTCCCGCGCCGTCAAGGAGCCGTCATCGACGATCGCGTCGACCACCCAGTCGGCGGGGATGCCTGGCGGCACGATCACCGACTCCGACTCGATCAGCTCCGCGATGACGCCGCGTACGTCGCTCGGACCAGACCGACGTACCCCAGCGCGATAGTCGATCAGCCGGTCCTCGAACAGGTCGATCACCTGGGCGGAGCCGGCCGCGAGGCGTCCCGTCTTCCGGTAGCCCCGCGGCAGGCTGGGCACGGGAGCACCCGCACGCGCCGCTGCGATGCGAGCCAGCACGTCGTCGCGCGCACTCACGTGTCACCTCGAGTACCGGGTGCGTCGCCGGCCGTGCCCTCTCTCGTCCCACCGGGCGTCTCGCCGGGCGTGCCGCCTCGCGTGCGGACCCACCAGTCGCGAAACGTCTCGCTCGGCGGCAGCGGCGCATCACGTGCGCGTGACCAGGCACTCATGGGAGGGGGAAGACGCCGGATTCGGCCCTTGCGGCCCAGCAGTCGACCGACACGTCCCAGTCGCTCACCCCGCACGAAGCGGGTCGGCTCGGACATTGCCCAGGAGGCGGCCGCCATCGCGATGGCCTCGGCGCTGGGCAGCCGGTGCTGCTCGGCATAGGCCTCGACATGCTGCGCACGCAGGTTGACAAGCAGGTTGGGGATGTCGATACGCACCGGGCAGGCGTCGAAACAGGCGCCGCACAGGCTCGACGCATACGGCAGGCTGGCGTTGTCCTCGACACCCGTCAGCTGCGGAGACAGCACAGCGCCGATCGGGCCGGGGTAGATCGAGCCGTAGGCGTGCCCGCCGACGCGTTCGTAGACAGGGCAGACATTGAGGCAGGCACTGCACCGGATGCAGTTGAGCGCGGCGCGGCCGATCTCGTCGGACAGGACGGCGGTGCGGCCATTGTCGACGAGCACCAGGTGAAACGCCCGTGGGCCGTCGCCCGGTGTGACGCCTGTCCAGGCGGACGTGTAGGGGTTCATGCGCTCACCCGTCGAGGAGCGGGGGAGGAGCTGCAAGAACACCTCGAGGTCCTGCCACGTCGGCAGCACCTTCTCGATCCCCATCACCGTGATCAGCGTGTCGGGGAGGGTCAAGCACATCCGACCGTTGCCCTCGGACTCCACCACGAGGCACGTGCCGGTCTCGGCGATCGCGAAGTTGACCCCGCTCACGGCCACCTTGGCGCTCAGGAACTTCGCTCGCAGATGTCGCCGGGCCGTCTCGGCAAGCGCAGCAGGATCATCGCTCAGCGACGGGTCGACGTCACCCATCTCGCGCAGGAAGATGTCCCGGATCTCCGAACGGTTGCGGTGAATGGCCGGGACCAGGATGTGCGAGGGCTTGTCGTGACCGAGCTGCACAATGAGCTCGGCGAGATCGGTTTCGTACGCTGCGATGCCCGCATCCGCGAGCGCCTCGTTGAGCCCGATCTCCTGCGTGGCCATCGACTTGACCTTGATGACCTCGCTCTCACCGGTTGCCTGGACGAGTTCGGTAACGATCTGGTTGGCTTCACGCGCATCGCGAGCCCAGTGGACGACACCGCCGCGGGACTGCACCGACTTCTCGAGCCGCTCGAGGTGCTCGTCGAGTCTGGCCATCGTTGCGGTCTTGATCGCCTCACCCGCGAGCCGAAGCTCCTCCCAGTCTTCCACCTCGGCGACGACTGCGGCCCGCTTGGCTCGGATCGTAAAGGTGGCGTGGCCGAGGTTGCGGCGCAGCTGGTCGTCGGCCAGCGCTTGGCGGGCCGCCGCGGGAAACGACTGCTCCCCGCGCAGCGCGCCTACGCCACGTGGCGCGACGCGCGGCATACCCAGAAACGTCGCGGTCATGCCGCGGGCTCCGTTGAGGCGAGGATCTCGGCGAGGTGGACGGTGCGGCAGTCGACCTCGAGCCGGGTCATACCGCCGGCCATGTGCATGAGGCATGACGAGTCGCCGGCCGTCACGACGTCGGCCCGCGTCTCGAGGATGTGCGTCATCTTGTCGGCCAGCATGGCGGCCGACGTGTCGGCGTTCTTGAGCGCGAACGTGCCCCCGAAGCCGCAGCACTGATCCGCGTCGGGAAGCGCAACGAGGTCGATGCCGCGCACGTACCGCAACAGGCTCAGGGGTTTGTCACCCACCCGCAGCAGCCGCAGCGAGTGGCAGGTCGGATGGTAGGTCACCCGATGCGGGTACGACGCACCGACATCCTCGATGCCCAGCACGTCGATGAGCAGCTCCGACAGCTCAAACGTCTTGGCCGCAATCGCCTCGCTGCGGCGAGCCAAGTCGTGATCGCCGGCGCGCCTGGCGACGGCAGAGTGCTGGTGTCGGACCGACCCGACGCACGAGCCTGAGGGGGCGACGACGACGTCGCAGCCCTCGAACGCGTCCGTGTGGCGAGCGATGAGCGGGATCGCCTGGCTCTGGTAGCCGGTGTTGATGTGCATCTGGCCGCAGCAGGTCTGAGTCTCGGGGAACTCGACGTCATGGCCCAGCCGCTCCAGCAGCTGCACGGTGGCCTTGCCGACCTCGGGGTACAACGCGTCGACGAGACACGTGACGAACAACCCGATCCTCATACGACCACGCACCCTACGCGCACAAGACCGGCAACCCGGCCCCGCCCGCCGCCGACAGCCCGAATCCTCCCGCGGCCGACAGCCCGAATCCTCCCGCGGCCGACAGCCCGAGTCCGCCCGCGGCCGAAAGCCCGAGTCCGCCCGCGGCCGAAGGCCGAGTCCGCCCGCGGCCGAAAGCCCGAATCCGCACACGGCCGAAAACCTGATGTCTCATGCGCCCGACGACCTGACGCTCCCTGTGGCGCTCACCTGACGATCGTCCCGAACTCCCCTCCTCCCCGCAACAGCCAACTGCCGAGACGTCGCCAACGGCAAGGGTTGACGGCGTGTCGGAGCCCGTGGCCTGTCCCGTCGGGTTGGCGTGAACGGACTAGAGTTCCGCACGTGATCAGAGTCGGTGTGCTGGGCGCTCTCGGCAAGATGGGCTCGTTGGCGTGCCAGGCAGTCGACGCGGCTGACGACCTGCAGCTCGTGGCCCGGGTGGACGTGGATGACGACCGGTCTGCGCTCGTTGACGCGCAAGTGGCGGTCGACTTCACCCACCCGGGTGTCGTTATGGACAGCCTGGCCTGGTGCATCGAGCATGAGGTCAGCGCGGTTGTGGGCACGTCAGGCTTCACGGAGCCGCGGCTGCGGCACCTCGGAAAGCTCCTGCAGGCGACTCCTGGCGTCGGTGTCCTCGTGGTGCCGAACTTCTCGGTCGGCGCGGTGCTCATGATGCGCTTCGCTGCCGAAGCGGCCCGCTTCTACGAGTCGGTCGAGATCATTGAGCTGCACCATCCGACGAAGGCGGACGCACCGTCAGGCACCGCACGACGTACCGCGGAGCTCGTCGCGCAAGCACGGTCAGCCGCCGGGGCTGATGAGCTCCCCGACGCGACGTCCGACGTGGTCGCAGGCGCGCGTGGCGCCAATGTCGAAGGCATCCCGGTTCACAGTGTGCGCGTTCGGGGCTTGGTGGCACACCAAGAGGTGATCCTCGGCGGCGTCGGCGAGACCTTGACGATCCGGCACGACTCCCTCGACCGGGAGTCGTTCATGCCGGGCGTGCTCGCTGCTGTACGCGCTGTGGTGAGGCGGCCAGGCCTGACTGTGGGTCTCGACCAGGTGTTGGGGCTCGCTTGATGCCACCTTGGGCCAGCGCCGTTCGCTTAAGCAACCCTCGCGCGTGGCAGGTACCCTGCTCGCACGGCGGATTTGCCATGTGAACACGGCGTACGCAGTGTTCACATGGCAAGCGCACGCGCCGCGGCGCGGCGCTACACGGCCAGACGCACTACCGCGGTCGTCGCGGCCGCCGCGACCACGACGACGAGAAAAGGAGCTCGCAGGAGGAGGGCGACAACGCCTGCGCCTACACCGGCAAGTCGAGCATCGAAGGTCAGGTGCTGGTCGGTGGACAGCGCCTGGACCGCCACCAGCGCCCCGAGCAAGGCAACCGGAATCAGGTCGGCGACGCGGCGTACGAACGGCCGATTGAGCACCGTGTCAGGCACCGACAAACCCGCCACCTTGAGCGCGTAGCAGCCGAGCGCCGTCACGATGATGGCCGTCCACATCAGGCGCGGCCGCGATCTCGCTCGTACACGGCAGCCACCACCGCGACACCTGCCGCGGCGATGACGGGGATGCCCGGTTGAGTACTCGGCACCAGCACAAGCGCGAGAGCCGCCGCCACCATGGCCGTCAGCCGCTTGTGCGCGGTGTCGAGGCGTGGCCACAGCAGGGCGAGAAACGCAGCTGGCACCGCCGCGTCGAGACCGTACGTGGTCGTGTCGCCCAACGCGTTGCCGGCCAGGGCCCCGATCAGGGTGGCCAGATTCCAGAGCACGAAGACGGACAGCCCGGTGGCGAAGAAGCCGACGGGCGCATCGCGTGGATCCTTCGGTTTCAGGGCCATCGCGGTCGATTCGTCGATGACGAGCTGCGCCGCGGACACGCGTCGCAACCCGCGCATCCTCAGCAGCGACGCCAACCTCAGGCCGTACAGGGTATTGCGCGTGCCCAGCATGAGTGCCGTCGCAGCCCCAGACATCGGTGCGCCGCCGGACGCGACCACGCCGACGAGGGCGAACTGCGACGCGCCGGTGAAGACGAACAGGCTCAACGCACACGTCTGCCAGACGCTGAACCCCGACGTCGCGCCGATCGCGCCGAAGGAAACGCCGTACGCGCCGGTCGCGAGTCCCACGCCGAGCGAGTCGATGAGGATCTGTCGCCGCTCCGATGACAGCGGCTGCACAGGCATGCAGGCGAGGGTAACGCTAGGGCAAGCTCGTTTGAGCGTGTGGGTATTGACGGCTGGCCGACTGATCCGTCGGCAACTGGCTGCACAAGATGCGTCGCTCAACCTAGCGCTTGGGGCTTGCCGAGCCAGGAGGAGGCGCATGTGCGCGGGAGGCTGCTCAGTCGGGGCTGCTCGGGTCTAGTCCCGATGGCACGGTCGTACCTCGCGTAACGACATCAGCTCGTCGAGCTGGCGGTCGTTCGCCGTCGACGGCGCGGTGCCGGTCGTGACGAAGAACTCGCGCTGCAAGTTCGCCTCGGCCCCCTAGAACGTCAGAGTGTCGTTCAACGAGCCGGTCGAGGGCGCGACGCCCTCGACCATGGCGATCTACGTCCACGGGAGCCACAGCGGCTGTCAGCCGCCGTCAAGTTTGAGCCGGCAGGGCAGAACCGCGACACTGAAACCACAGGCATCACTGAAGGTCGCAAAGTCGTACGACGTCAAGCTGATGGCGGCAGCACCGATACCGCGAAGAACCCTCTCACGCCCGTCACCTGGACCGTCAAGGTCCGCTGAGCCATCCGCGACACGCCGCAGGATGCGGGCCCTTGGTGGCGTGTCGGCGGGAGTTAGATCTCGGCGCGGAGGTCGGTGTGCAGGCGGACCTGCCTGACCACGACGGAGCCGTCGCCATCGAGGTCGAGAGCTCGGTGGGCTCCGTCGCTGGCCCAGCCTTGCGCGATGAGGAACGACCTCAGCGCGTCGTCGCCTCCTGCGACCCAGGTCGTCGCCCGGGTGAACTTGTCCGAGCGAAGCGTGTCGACCGCGGCATGGAGCAGCCTGGACCCGTGGCCGGTGCCGCGCGCCATGGGGTCGACCACGAATTCCGCGAGCTCGCCGTCGGCCGCTGGGTCGGCATCGGCGTCGGTTGCAGGGACGGTCGCGGCGAATCCGCGGACGGTCGCGCGTTCCAGCGCCACGAGCACGCGCTGTCGAGCCTCCTTGGGCCGGGCGATCGACAGCCGCCACTGTGTGGCGAAGTCGTCGGCGGGCAGAGTCTCGAGGACCTCGGCCGGGATGAGCTCGGCGTAGGCGAGCTGCCACGCGCGTACCTGGACGTCTGCCATCGCCGCGGCGTCAGCTTCCCAGGCGAGGCGGACACTCACATCGGCGGTCGGCTTGGCCATGCCCCAGTCTCCCATCACGATTCCGGTCCCTTCAGGTCGCGCCCTGACATCCGCGCGAGCCGCAGGTGGCCGCACCCGCGGGCCGGAATAACTGGCGCGTCGGCCGGAAGAACTGGCGCGTCGGCCGGAATAACTGACGCCGCGCAAGGGAGGTTGCTCAGACGGTGGTAAGGCGCCCATCCGCCGTACGAACGAGGAGGCCGTCGCTGATGCCCAGTACGACGGCCTTGTCGAAGCGTCCCGGCTCCCAGTAGATAGCGCCGACGTGCTGGGCCAGGTCTTCCGGCGTCTGGGGCCCCAAGGCATGCAGCGCGCGCACGATCTGGGCTGTCTCGTGCCCGACCTGCCGGTCACGTGGACCCTCGGTGCTCGGCTTCGGTGGCGGCATCGGCATGATTGAAGTCCTCTCGTCGACGGTCGTGGGTGGCACTCAGGCGTTGGCGGGCGCTGCGGTCTCCTCGCCCGGCGAAGGGGCCTCGTCCTCGGCCGTCAGTGGCGTCGCGATGCTTTCGAGCGACTGGCCTTCGGCCTTGACGCCGAGGAAGATCTCGACGATTCCTCCGCCGATCATCAAGACTGCGCCGATGAAGTAGCCGGAGGCAATCAACGTGATGTCCTTGGTGGCCGAGGCGTTGTCGATCAGCGCGCCGAAGAGCAGTGGCCCGCTGATGCCGCCCACTGCGGTGCCGATCGCGTAGAAGAAGGCGATGCACAGCGCGCGGGTCTCCATCGGGAACACTTTGCTCGCGGTGAGGTACGCCGCGCTCGCGCCGGCGGAGGCGAAGAAGAAGATGATGGCGCCCATCATTGTCAAGGTTGTGGCGCTCAGGTTGCCCAGGATGAAACCGGTGAAGCCCGATCAGGACACCAGAGATGATGTATGTCCCGGCTATCATTCGCACCCGGCCGAGCGTGTCGAACAGCGGGCTCAGCGCGAGCGCCCCGAGGAAGTTGCTGGCTGCGAAGATCGCCAGGTAATAACCGGTCTGCCCGACACCGAGGAACGTCGTCAATGTGTCGCCGTAGGTGAAGAAGAAGGCGTTGTAGAGGAAGGCCTGGCCCACGAAGAGGGAGAAGCAGAGGGCGGTGCGCCTGGGGTACAGCGTGAAGACGGTCTTGGCGATGAGCACGATGCCGATCGCCTTGCGCTACCGGATCGTGATCGTCTCGGAGACTGTCGGAAGCTCGCGTCCGGACTCCTCGTGGACGGTGCGCTCGATGTCCTCGACGATCTTCTCGCCTTCTGCACCCCCCGGGCCTCCCGCGATGGCAGCTCAGTGACAGATGCCGGTGTGCTGGTCGAGGACCTTGCCTGCATGGTCGATGAGTGAAGAGTCCCCAGCCGTCGCCGTGCAGGACCATCCGTCGCTGGACGGACGCCTCGAAGCTGGACGTCGGCCGCGGCACGCAGGCGGTGCCAGGTGCGGTAGCGGTTGATGCCAAGACGCGTCAGGGCTGGAGGAGGATCTTGACCGCGCCTTCCTCCTTCTTCTGGAACACCTGGTAGGCCCAGGGCGCGTCGTCGAGAGGGAGCCGGTGGGTGGCGAACGTGTCAACGCCCAGCGGGTCACCGTCGACCAGCAACGGCATGATGTCGTCGACCCAACGCTTGACGTTGGCCTGACCCATCCGCAGCTGAAGCTGCTTGTCGAAGAGCGTCAGCATCGGGATCGGGTCTGCCATCCCGCCATAGACTCCGATGAGGGACAGGGTGCCGCCGCGACGCACGACGTCGATCGCGGTGTAGAGCGCCGCCAGTCTGTCCACCCCGGCCGTCTTCATCAACGGCCCGGCGATGGCGTCGGGAAGCAGCGACGTCAGCTGGTGGGCGATCTTCGCGCCGGGGGAGCCGTGCGCTTCCATGCCGACCGCGTCGATCACCGAGTCCGCGCCACGGCCGTCGGTCATGTCGCGGATGAGGTCGCCGAGGTCGTCGCCCGCCGCATCGAGGCCAATCACGGTGACGCCGCGTGCCCGGAGTCGCTCGAGGCGCTCGGGGACCCGGTCGACCCCGATGACCTGCCGGACGCCGAGGTGCTGGGCGATGCGGCATGCCATGTCGCCGATGGGTCCCAGACCCAGCACGACGAGGGTGCCGTCCATGGGCGTGTCGGCGTACGCCACCGCCTGCCAGGCGGTCGGCAACACGTCGGACAGGTAGACGAAGCGGTCGTCGGGGGGTCCCTCCGGCACCTTGATGTGGGTGTACTGCGCCTGGGGGACGTGCAGGTACTCCGCCTGGCCGCCAGGCACCTGGCCGTACAGCTTGGAGTAGCCGAAGAGCGCCGCGCCCATCCCCTGGTCGCGCACCTGGGTGATCTCACACTGGGTCTGCAGGTTCTGCTTGCACATGTCACATAGGCGTATCGGTGCAGGTCACAGCGATTCCACAGCGACCAAGGGCACACCAGGGGCACACCAGGCATCGTCCACGGCCCGACGAGTCCGGTCCTCGCTGTTCGGCATGAGGTGCCCGTATGTCGTCAGCACGAGCGTGGCGTTGTCGTGGCCGAGCCGCTCAGCGACGGCGACGACACTCTCCCCTGCCGCCAGGAGCACGCTGGCGTAGTGGTGTCGCAGGTCGTGGCTCGTGGTGCCTTGGGGCAGCCCAGCCTCGGCCACCGCCCTGCGGAACATGGCTGATCCGTAATGATTGTGTGCGTACAGCCGGCCCGCCGCCGTCGTGAACAGCGACCCGTCTGCGGTCGGCGGATAAGCCGCGATGTGCTCCGCGAGAGCGTTCGCGACCATCCCCGGCAGCGGGATACTGCGCCTCGACCGTGGCGTCTTGAGAACGTCTGTCCGCTGCCGTCGGCCATCCGGTGCCACCTGTGACTCGACCCGGACGCATCGACGCAGGAAGTCGACATCGCTGGCGCGAAGGGCATAGAGCTCACCGATGCGCAGCCCGAGACCCGCCTGAGTGAGCACCATCGCCCGGTTGCGGCCCGGCATGGCGTCGGCAAGCGCACAGACCTGCAACACCGTCAGGGGTGCGACCCGCCCGCTCACGTGCTGGGGCATCCTTACTCGCACGACGGGGGAGGATGCCACGAGCCGGTCGAGGACCGCGCTGGCGTAGATGCTCCGCAGCAACGAGACGAGCTTCCGCATGGTCGAGGGAGCCAGCCGCTGGCTCCGCTCAGTCGCCCAAGCTTGGATCTCCGATGGGAGCACCGCCGCGAGTCGCCGGCCACCGATCGACGTCCCCGCGATGTGGCTTTCGATGAGGCTCGCCGTGCGTTTGGCCGTCGTTTCTCGGTGCGGCCGCGACGACGCCCATGCACGGGCATACTGCACGACGGTCGTCTTGTCGGAGTGGTCGACATACGAGCCGGTCAACTTCGACGCCTCAACCCCGGTGAGGAACCGCTCAGCGTCGACCCGGCGCGGAAACGTGCGTTTGCGCTGGGCGTCGGACGGGTCGCGCCACCTTGCCTGCCAGGTCACCTTGCCGTCACGGACCCGCTTCTCAATGCTCGCCATCGCCTATTCCTCCGCTCATCATCTCTGCTGCTGATTCCCGTTCGCTTCGTATCTGACGGAAGGCTCTGGCCGCGTCCTCGAGGTCAACCTCTGCCTCGGCCACCTCGGCTCGCGCGGTGCGTAGCTCGGCGCGGAGGTCGTCTCGCTCCGGGTCTCTCGTGCTAGCTTGACGAGCCCGGCGCCCTTCCGCGATGCGTCTCACGTTCGCAGCGGGGTCGTCCAGCCCGTCGATCTCCCGCTTGAGCATGCTCACGACTCGCTCAGCCACCTTGAGCCGGCGCCGTGCCGACTCCCAAGCGTTTGCGGCGTCGAGCTCGCGTCGGCTGGGCTGCCGCGCCGCCTCCCATTCGCTGTCGGGGACCTCGGTCCTGTAGGTCTTCTCATTCTGGAGCG
This sequence comes from Propionibacteriales bacterium, assembly GCA_038238115.1. Lineage (GTDB taxonomy): Bacteria > Actinomycetota > Actinomycetes > Propionibacteriales > Nocardioidaceae > JBBRYB01. The sequence continues at coordinate 25,927 of JBBRYB010000008.1, forward strand.
GCAGCTGCTCGTGTCCGCGAAACCACTCCCGGGCACGGGCTGCGTCGGGCGCGGCGAGGGCGGGCGCTAGCTCGATCGTGTCGTCGTTGTCGCGCGGGATGAACAGATGCACCGGGGCGACGTCGAGAGCGACCGCAAGTAGCAGCGCCTCGTCCAGGGAGACGTTTCGGGTCCTGCTCTCGATCTTGGAGATCGCCGCCCGGTCGAGCTTCCCGCCGATCGCGCTCACCCGATCCGCAAGCTGCTGCGCACTCAGATCGGCTCTCGCCCGAACCTGAGGCAGCAGCTCCGCGAGCACACACCTCGCTGACCTCTCGCCGCTGCTCATCGCTTCTCTCTCTCTCTTTCGACACTCGCACATGGTAGCGCAAATATCGCGCAGCGGCGGACTAATGTGATAACTTTCGGGAAGGAGCACACCGCCGAGCGAAACGAGAGCAGCCGTGAGCGAGAATCATCGGATGGTCCAGTCCGCGTTCTGGTCCCATGTGGAGACAGCGTCGTACCTGGGCCTCCCCGAGGCCACCCTTCACCAGCTCAATTACAAGGGCACCGGACCGAGGTCGTACAAGATTGGTCGGCATCGCAAATACCGACCAGCAGACGTCGAGGCGTGGTGTGAGCAACGAGCCTCGACTCCTGTCCCTGCGGCATGAACCCAAGGAGAAGCCCCGACGCGGACGGCGTCCGGGCTGAGGTCGAAGGCGCGGGTAGCGGGATCGACGTGTCCAGTGTGCCGTATTCCGCCGATGACCGCGAGGCCGCTTCCTCATCGCGCAGCAGGACGTTCGCAGGCGAGTCAGTGGAGGTCGACGCGATCCCGACGTCCGTGTTGAGGCAGATCGTCGAGACCGCGATCGAGCGTCACATCGACGCCGCCCTCGCCGTCGCGCAGTTGGCCGAGGACCAGAAGCGCCAGGGGTTGCTCGCGATGCCGGCGGGGGTGGTGGCGTCGTGAGCGCCGCCTACGACTTCGTCCTCGACCTGGACGCGATCGGGGTTCCACTGTTCACCGCGTCGCCGGCCGCTGACCGGGAGTTCAACCGGCCGATCGGGTGGCAGCGGCTGACCGTCGACGGCAACCGTGAACGGCTTAGGGCCCACAGGGACGGTGACGCCGTGGCGGCGGTTATGGGTGGCGCGGTTGCAGCCATCGACGTCGACACCCGAAACGGCGGCGACGTCGAGAAGGTTCGTCAGCTGCTCGCCGGGCTCGGTGTGACGGTGTTCGCGGAGGTCGAGACCCCCGGTGGTGGTGTGCACTTCTACATCGCCGGTCATCCCGAGCTGCCGACAGTCCACGCCACTGCTGACCGGCACGGGCTCATCGGGTATCCCGGCGTCGAGATCGTCTCGTTCGGCGCCAACGTGTTCCTACCCGGCACCAGGCGCCCCAAGTATGACGGCCGTGGCTACACGATCTTGTTCAACAACCTTGGGGCCCTCACTGACGGTGGCGACGCTGACGGCGCCGAGACCTTCGCCGCGTGGGTGGCTGAGCACCGGCACACCGCAACCCCTGATGAGACGACCTCGCCGCCGTGGGACGGGACACCACCGGATGCCCGCCAGGCTGCCTATCTGGCCGGGGTGCTGCGCAACCACCATGACCGCATCGCCACCATGGGCAGGGACTCAGGGCGCAACGTGGCGCTGTTCAACGCCGCCATGTGTTGCGGCAACTTCATCGCCGGCGCCGGCCTCGACCAAACCGAAGCGGTTAAGACACTCACCAACGCCGCGGACGCCTGCGGCCTCACCGCCGACGACGGAGCAAGGTCCGTCCAGGCCACCATCGCCTCCGGTCTGAAACGGGGTCTCACTCGCCCCGCCAACGCGCCGGCCGTCGACCAGGACGACGACCCAGACAACGCGTTAGACAAGAAACCGGCGTCCGCCGCGACGCTCATCGTCCGCCTCGCCCTGAAGCGTTACCGGCTCGGCGTCTCCGAAAGCGGCGACCCGTTCGCCGTGCCCATCGGCGGCGACGCCCGACACATCGCCCGGCTGCTACGCGGCGGCCAGAACTCGCTGCGCGCCGAGCTGGCCGACGCCTACTTCGACACGTACAACAAGGTTGCTCCGCAAACCGCTCTGGCCGACGCACTGATGGTGCTAGAAGGCCGCACATTGCATGCGACGCCCGAACCGCTCGCACTGCGCGTCGCCGACGCCGACGGCGCCCTATGGCTCGACCTCGGCAGGACCGACGGCCTCGTCGTCAAAATCACCGGCGACCGGTGGCAGCTCACCAACGCATGCCCCGTCCTGTTCCACCGCACCGCACTGACCGGAGTCCTACCGAAACCCGCCGCGACCGGTGGCGACCTCGAGGAACTTTGGAGCCTGCTGAACGTCTCAACCGACTACCGGGCGCTCATCATCGCCTGCCTCATCGCCGCGCTCATGCCCAACATCCCCCACCCCATCCTGTCGCTACAAGGTGAACAGGGCACCGGGAAGTCGTCGGCCGCGAAAACCCTCAGCGCCCTACTCGACCCGTCCCCGGCGCAAATCCGCAAAGCGCCCCGCGACGTCGAGGCTTGGGTCACCGCCGCGGCCGGCTCATGGTTCGTCGCCCTCGACAACCTCTCCCACATCCCCGACTGGCTATCCGACGCCCTCTGTCGTGCCGCCACCGGAGACGCCGACGTCCGCCGCACCCTCTACTCCGACGCCGGCCTCACCGTCTTCGCTTTCCGCCGCGTCGTCATCCTCAACGGCATCGACCTTGGGTCGCTCAACGGCGACCTCGTCGACCGGCTGGTAGCCGTGCAGCTGTCGGTCATCCCCGAAGCGGCCCGGCAGAAAGAAGACGCGCTGCTCGCGGCATGGCTGGACAGGCACCCCCGCATCCTCGGGGCGCTACTCGACCTGGCGGTGCAAGTGATCGCCGCCCGCGACAACGTCACACTCGACGGTTACCCCCGCATGGCCGACTTCGCGCACGTCCTCGCCACCGTCGACGCCGTCACCGGCAGCGAGGGCTACAAGAAGTACCTCGGGCTCCGTGACGAGCTCGCCGAGGAAGCACTCACCTCCGACGCCGCCCTGAGCGCAATCCACCAGACCATCACCACCGAGTTCATCGGCACCGCCAAGGACCTCCTCGAGCGGATCGAACCCGCCGACGACAAATGGAAGGCGCCCAGGGACTGGCCGAAGACACCCCGTGCCCTGACAACCGTCCTCACCCGCAGCTCCCCGACCCTGCGTCGGCTCGGCTGGACCGTCGAAAAGGCCGGGAAGGACACCCGCCAACGCGCCGAAACATGGCGGATTGAACCTCCATCAGATGCGAGCGAAGGTGCGAGCGAAGGTGCGAGCGAAGGTGCGAGCGAACCGACTCACTCGCAGTCTCGCTCGCAGTCTCGCTCGCACCCAGACACCCCATCTGACCTGCGACAACACGAAAAACGGCCAGATTGCGAGCGAGTCGAGCGAGAAATACATACCTACTCTGTTGAGTCGAATAGGGAAGTAGAGGGAGAGAGGGCATCGGAAGATGGCCCGTATTTCTCGCTCGACTCGCTCGCACCGCTCGCACCCGACGACGTCGACTGCTGCCCGCACGGCATACCGGACGGCGCCAAGCCCGACGATCCCGCCGACTGTCCCGACTGCGGAGGCCAGCTCGCCGACACCGCACCCCGCGGCTGCAGCTGTCCCGATCTGCACGGGCAGGTGGCCTGATGGCATCCCTCGACTGGTCAAAGCCTAAGCACTGGTCACCACGACAGCGGCCATGCGTGCATTGCCACGCACCCACCAACCTGCGCGACGGTGCCGGCCGCCCCTCACACAAAACTTGCGCCGAACGCGCCGTCGACATCATCCGCCGCAACCGACAGAAAGCCGCATCATGATCGCCGCCAGCCCACCAGTCGGTGAGGACAACCCGGTCGTGTGCCGCTCGTGCGGCGCCGACGAGATGGGCTGCGAGCTGAAAGCCAACTACTCCGGTCGCCGCTGCTGCGACGGCTGCACTCACACCGATCCGAAGGAGCCCCGATGACCACCATTCCGCTACTCAAGTGGCAGCCGATGTTCGACGACCGCGCGGCTAAGCTGCACGACCTACCCGCCGAGCTGCTTGCGGCTCACCGTGCCGTCGAGCGTCTGACCGCCGAGCTCGCCCCGACCGATGCCGACCGGCCCGACGTTGCCGCTGTCGAGCGGCGCTGTGTCGACGACTTCCGGGCCGCGGCGCTGGCCAGCAATGCCTGGCCGGACGTGACCAGGATCCGGGAGGCGAGGACGGCGGCCGACGACCACGACCTGCGCCGCCAGGTCCTCGACCGGGCGCAGGCCCGGGCGGCAGGCGACGTGCTCGACCTCATCCACGACCACGCCGACACGATCGTCACCGACTATCTGCGACCCGTCCACGACCGCCTGGTGACCGCGTTCGAGGCGGCGGCGAAGGTGATCCCCGAGGCCCCGACCACCGACGCGCTGATGCGGGCACCCGACAAGGTGCGTAAGGCGTGGCTCAGCCTCGACGACACCACCGCCCAGCACGCCCGCCTGGTCTCTACCGCCGCCCGGCTCGGGCGCCTCAACCCGGTGGAGCACGACACGTCCAGTGAGTTCGCGTCACTGCGGAACCTGAAGGACATCTGGCCCGAGTTCCAGGTCGGGCGCACCCCGCCGTGGGACAGCCCCGACCTCCGACTGACCCGGCTGGCGATCATCCGGGCCGGCGGCCAGATGTGGCTCCCCACCAGCGCCGAACGTGACGCCGCCTGGTGGGCTAGGTACGGCGGCCAGGTCGAGCAGACAACACGCAACCGCTTCGCCCTGCAAGGATTCGCAGCGTTCGGTGGCAGCGCATGAGCGACGACGAGCAGACCGAGACAGCCGCGCCGTCGATGGACGACCTGATCCGCGGTAGGAGGGCCGACTACCAACGTGCAGTACGCGAGCGGCTGCTCCCGTCTGCCTCGTCATCGCCGAGCAGCGACGACGACCACGACGACGACGACGACGGCGACGCGTGACGACCACCAAGACCGGGCGCCCCAGCGGCCCGTGCCGACGCTGGCGCGGCGCCCGACCCCTGTCCGAGCGTGTGTTAGGGCCGCGCGCTCGGGCAGGGCACACTCCGGATCATCACCCGCCCCCGTCAACAGAGCGTGACGAGAGGGTGGAGTCTTCCTCGCATGAGGGGGGTGTCCCCTTATGTCCGATTCTGCCAAGACGGTGGTTGAGGTGGCTCGCAGTCCGGACATCTGAACCGCAACGAGAGAGGTACACCGATGACGACCCCAACTGGCCTGCGGGCGGGTGGTGAGGCACTCTGGCGGGCCGTCACGGCCATTCATGACGACCTAGATGATACGCAACTGGTCACCCTGGAGGCGGCGTGCCGGCAACGTGACCGCACCGACCAACTCGCCACCGCTGCTGCTACGGGCGACGCCGGAGCTTTGCGCCATGAGCGCGACGCGGCATTGGCGATGGTCCGGTTGTTGTCGGCTCTGCGTCTGCCGAACGCGGCCGGCAGGCGGGCGCAATTGCGTTCGATCCGTGGTGTGCACCAGTCGCCGGTGAAGCCGTCCAGTCTCGAACGTGCCGCCGCCCGCTCGTCGGTGAAAGAACGTCTTAGATCGCAGGACGCCGAAGACACGGGCATCTGAGGGGTGGCCCCAACGCCTCCAGCGGTCGCCAGCGGCGCAGGCGGCCGGGTCCTTTCTCCGGGTGTAGATAACTCCTTGCCGGGCGCGAAGGGGTCCAGGGTTAGTCTGCTGCGCCGGTCACGGTGGCGGCGTGGGCTTTGGTGAGGGCGTCTTCGACGGTCACATCACGGCCAGCTTGGTAGGCGGCCTGCCATTCCGCAGGGCTGAGGGCGGCGCGGGTTTTGGCGATGGGTCCGGCGATCTCGTCCTGCTGAAGCGATGGTCGGGGGGTGGCGTTGCGTTCCCGCATGGCGTCGGCTGCGCCGAGTAGGCGAACCGCGAAGTGGTGTTCGCCGAGTTCAGCAAGGATCGCGGCGTAGTCTTCAGCGATCGTTGGAAGGTTTGCGGGCTCGTTGAGTCCCAGGGCGAGCGGAATCACCTCTTGCATTTGCTGGTGCGCCTTTTCCAGGTCGCCGAGTAATCGTAGGTCGCAGGCCATGTTCTGCCGAAGCACCACCATGGCCGCTGGATCTTGCAGGTTGTGTGCTATCGGAAGTGCCTCTTGGTTCAGCGCCACAGATTTCTCCAGGTTTCCTTGAGACCCTTCAAGGAATGAAAGACTCAGGAGAACCGACACCACGTACCAATCGCCACACGATCGCGCGGCCCCGAGGGCTTCCTGGAACAACCGGCGGGCAGTATCAACTTCGCCACGGTTTGTCTCCATGGTTGCCAGCGATACTAGTGCCTCCGACAGCCCTTTGATGTCGTTGAACCGCCGGAGCATGGTGACGCTAGCCGTCCCGTATTCAGCGGCGCGGTCCAGGTCACCCAAGGTGGCGAGGGTTTCGCCAAGCCTCAAAAGGCAGAGGGCCAGTTCGACCGACTCCGTCTCACCGGCTTGGTCGACGGCCCGTTCCAACCATCGCCGCGCCTCGCTGTAGTACCCGCCGTGATACCAGAAGCCGCTGACTGCGGCACATAGTCGAAGACCTAGGTGGGTTTTCTCCGAAGATAGGGGTGACTGGTCCGGTGACAGCGCCCAGGCCAACGCTTCGCGGACGTTGTCAAGTTCAGCCTCAAACCATGCCTGCCCCTCGGCGTACCGCTCACTACGCAACAGGCCCCGGGTCTCTTCGGCCATCCGCAGAAAGTAATCAGCGTGACCAGCCGAAACGGTGTCTTTGTCGCCGGTCGCGTTCAGTTGGTCAAGTGCGTAGGCGCGAATCGTTTCCAACATGCCCACCCGTGGCTCACCGTTGGCGGACTCTCCGATTGTGACCAGACTGGCATCCGCAAGATCCGCCACCAGGTCCAACGCATCGCCCCCGCCAAGAGCGTCACCGCTCACGGCGTCGATGGCGTCGAGGTCCGCGCCACCCGCAAAGACGCCGAGATGGCGGAAGAACACTTGTTGCCGCGGGTCGAGGAGGTCATGGGACCAGGCGATGGTGTCCCGCAGCGTCTTTTGTCGCCTCGGTTGATCAGCTGCGATTCCCTGGATGTCCAGTGCTTGATCCAGCCGTGCCACAAGTGCCTTTGGTGTCAGCAACCGGACCCGAGCCGCAGCGAGTTCAATCGCGAGCGGTAACCCGTCCAAGTGGCGGCATAACTGGGTGACGTCCGCGGCGTTGTCAGCGGTGAGCGCGAATGACGGTTTCACCTTGCGGGCATGCTGCACGAACAGTTGGACTGCCCCCGAGCCTTGAGCCTGCTCCAGCCCGCCGTCCTCAGGTAGCTCCAAGGGGGGCACCGGATGAACATGCTCGGCCGTCACCGCCAACGGCTTTCGCGAGGTCGAGATGACGACGACTTGACCAGCGTGGTCCAACAGTTCCGCTACCACAGTGCCCGCACCGGAAATCTGCTCCAGGTTGTCCAACACGAACAGCGCGGTGCGGTGGGCGACGTGGTCGAAGAATCCCGGGGGAATGCGTCCTTCCGGTGGCACATCCAGAACCTCAGCGATCGACGTCCACATCACATCCGCAGTTGTCACGGCAGCAAGCGACACGAAATAGATACCGTCGGGGAACCGGTCCATCAACCGCTCCGCAACCCCAACCGCCAACCGGGTCTTCCCCGACCCACCAGGTCCGGTCAACGTCACCAGCCGCACACCCGGGGAGGACAACAACCCGGTCAGCTCCGCCAACTCACCATCCCGACCCACCAGCGGCGTCGCCGGCCGCGGCAGGCTCGAAGTAGTGCCCAGGGACTTCGGCGGTGGAAAAACTTGCTCCAGCCCTTCAATGGCAAGCTGGAACACGTGCTCGGGGTTCGTGATGTCCTTCAACCGATGTGACCCGAGGTCTTTGACCGTCACCCGCTCCGGCAGGCAGTCCGTCACCAAGGCGGCGGTGGACGACGACACCAACACCTGGCCGCCATGGGCGATCCCAGCGATCCGGGCCGCCCGATGGACGTCCATCCCCACATACCCACCGTCATGCACCTTCGGGGACCCGGTGTGGATGCCCATCCGGACCCGCACCTGCTCCCCACCGGGCCACTCAAACCCGGCCAGGTCCCGCTGACCCTGAGCTGCCGCAGTCACTGCCCCCTCAGCCGTGGGGAACACAACGTAGAAACTGTCACCCTCAGTGCCCAACTCGGTGCCACCATGATCGGCCCATGCTTTGCGCAGCACCTGCCGCTGACCATCCAACGCCGCCGCATACGCGACCCCCAGCCGCCGCAACAGCGCTGTCGACCCCTCAATGTCAGAAAACAACAACGACACCGTGCCCGTCGGCAACTCACTCACCAAGGCATTACACCCCCACAGCGACCCCATGCGCTATAGAGTCGCCTCCCCACCGAGCAACCACTCGCAGCAAGCCGACCACGCCGTTGGCGCCCTGTGGACCGCCCACCGGCCATGTTTCTGTCACCAATTCAACAGACACCAAGGCACATGATGGCCATCGTGTGGTCAAGCAGACCACACAGAAAGGTGCCCACCATGACCGAGAACCCCCGCCCCATCCCCGAAGACGACGACACCGAAGGCCACAAGATGCACTACTCCGGCGCGGACGCCGAAACCCCCGAAAGCGACGACACCGAAGGCCACGGCTACAAGCAGGCCGCTGACGCCGAGTCGGCTGAAGGCGACGACACCGAAGGCCACGGCTTCAGATACCCTTACGCTCCCACCCCGGAGGATGAGGACACCGAAGGCCGCGGCAGGTTCATTCCTTACGCTCCCACACCGGAGGATGAGGAAACCGAAGGCCGCGGCCACAAGCTGCCCTGAGGCTGAGCACCCTGAAAGGCGACGACACCGAAGGCCCACTCGCGGATGGGTGCTGACGCTGGGCGACCCGGCGGGCGACGTCGGCGTCGAGCAGCGCCGAGTCCAGCTCGGTCATGATGAGCACGCCTTCGGTGGCGATCGCGGAGACGTCGACCTCACCACGACGACGCTGCAACGTCGGGCGGGGCCGCTTGGGTGTGACGGTACGCCGCTTGCTCGCTTGGTGTCTGCGGATTGGCTGAAGGGCACACCAGGGGCACACCAGGGGCACAGGAGCACGAGAATCAACCGGGAACAATGAGAATCACTGAGCGCTATTTACGCAGGTCAGCAAGCCTTTAGGGTCCATACCCGCAGGTCAGCGAAGTGACGCGCCAGGTTCTGCTTGCACATGTAGCAGCGTCCGCACGAGATCTGGAAGGGCATGACAACACGGTCACCCACCCTGAGGTCACCGACGTCGCTACCGACTTCCTCCACGATGCCCATCGGCTCGTGACCCAGCACATCACCTGGATCCATGAACGCGCCGAGCACTTCGTAGAGGTGGAGGTCGGACCCACAGATGTTCGTCGTCGTCATACGCACGATCGCGTCGGTAGGCGCCTGGATCTCCGGGTCGGGTACGTCCTCGACTCGCACATCCCGCTTGCCGTGCCAGGTCACAGCCTTCATCGTGGTGCCTCTCCGTGGGCAGATCTGGGTAACGCCGCAGACCTGTCCAGTTCCCGATGTACTGTGCGGCAAACACAGCTCGTCACGTGGCAAGCGGGCGTCGTACCAGCCTTAGGGGCGGATCTCGAAGATGCGGTCATCCGTCCCGGCCGGGTCGCCTCGACCGTCGCGGTTGCTGGTCGTGAACCACAGCGTCCCGTCGGGCGTCACGACGACCGTGCGCAACCGCCCGTAGTCACCTTCGTACAAGGCTTGCGGCTCACCCAGCGTGCGGCCGTTGACTCGGATCCGGTACAGCCGCTCCCCGGCCAAAGCGGCGACATAGAGCGACCCGTCGAGATAGGCAACACCGGAGGGCGACGCCTCGTCCGTCGGCCACTCGACAATCGGGTTGGTGAACTGGGATTGGTCGGACCTCCCCTCCACCGCCGGCCAGCCGTAGTTGTTGCCCGGCTCGATCAGGTTGACCTCATCCCACTGGTCCGCCCCGAACTCCGTCGACCAGAGTCGACCCGCGTCGTCCCAGGTGATGCCCTGGACGTTGCGGTGCCCGAGCGTCCAGACCGGTGAGCTGGGATCCGGGTTGTCGGTCGGGACGGACCCGTCCGGCTCGAGCCGTAGGATCTTGCCGCCGAGTGAGCTCGGGTCCTGTGCGAGCGTCCCGTCGCCGGTCTCGCCCGTCGTGACGTAGAGCATTCCGTCGGGCCCGAACGCGATCCGGCCGCCGTCGTGGATCTCACCCGCAGGGATGCCCGTGAAGATCGGGGCGGCGGCGCTCAGCTTGCCCGACTCGTAGGTCATCGCTACGACGCGGTTGTCGTCTGCCGTGGTGAGGTAGGCGTAGACGAGATGGTCCTGGGTGTACGTCGGTGAGACCGCCAAACCGAGCAGGCCGCCTTCGGACGTCGGCACCACGCCCGCAACACTGCCGACCTGCTTGATCTGACCATCGGGATCGAGCAGCTGGATCGTCGCGTTGTCCCGCTCGGCGATCAGAGCCGACCCGTCGGGCAGGAAGGCGATCCCCCACGGCACCTCGAGGCCCTCGACCACGACCTGCGGCTGAAGGTCGGGAGTCTGGTCGCCCGACGACGAGCTTGTCGGTGCTCCGGCCGTCGACTGGCTGCCCGAGGTGGCCGGGCCGGCCGCCGAGGGCACGCTCGGCGTGGGGTCGCTGGCCACCCTGTCGTCGGAGCCTCCACAGGCGTTCACGGCGGCCAGCGCGACCGCCATGACCAGGATCAGGCGCATGCGCATGGCGTCCACCGTAGCGACGCTCTGCCTGCGGTCATCGCCGTCGCAACGAGTGCAAGGGTGAACACCGCGGGCCCGGCCATCGCTTGGACTCTCCCGGGAAGCCCCGGAGGATGTCGGCGTAGGGCCGGCAAATCCTGACTCAAAGTGATTCTTCGATTACGATAGGTCATCCCAACGTCCTGTGGCATCCCGAGCCGCTCGATCGTCGTCATCGAGGATGTCTCATGCCCAGGCCTTTCCACAACCTCCGGCTGCCGGGCGTAGGGTTGCCGCGCCTCCTCGGCGCAGCGGTCGCGGTGCTCCTGGTGTCCGCCGTTGCAGGCGTCGAGTCCGGGGCCGGTTCGGCTGCCATGGGCACGTCAAGCGGGCTGCGTACCATCTCCTACCACGGCTACCAGGTGCGGGTCCCCAGCCAGTGGAGAGTCGTCGACCTGGCGTCGGCGCGGCACGCATGCGTGCGTTTCGACCGGCCCGCGGTCTACCTCGGGCAGGTGGGTGACCAGCGAGCCTGCCCGTCGCACCTCATCGGAGGGGCGCCGGGGCTGCTCGTGCAGCCGCTGAACGCGCGCTCGGCCGCACAGGTGACGCCGTCCACGGCTGTGGTTGCCCGCCGAGGCGCCATCCGATCGGGTCGCCTACCGGGCACCGGCCCGGTCAGCATCGCGCTCGAAGGCGCAGGTGTCCTCGTCACGGCCGTGTACGGCGAGCGGAGCGCCCATGTGGCGGAGCGCGTCCTCGCGAGCGGCCGCGTCCTGGCGAGCGCCCGCCCCGTCACACTCAAGTCCCTACCGGGGTCAGCCAAGGCAGCGGCTGCCGGAGCGAATGCCCCGGGTAACTACCACGGTCCGGGCTTCGACGCCTGCACCGCGCCGTCGCAGGGCGCGATGAACGCCTGGCACGCCTCCTCCGCTTACCGGGCGGTGGGTGTCTACATCGGAGGTGTGAGCCGCGGCTGCGCGCAGCCGAACCTGACAGCCGCTTGGGTGTCACAACAGGTGAAGCGGCGATGGCACCTGATCCCCACCTATGTCGGCCGCCAGGCGCCGTGCTCAGGGTATTACAACCGGATGTCGTACGACCCTCGGACCGCCCGAGCCCAAGGACGCGCGGAGGCGGTCGACGCCGTCGCGAAGGCGCGCGCACTCGCAATGGCCGCCCCCAGCACCGTGTATTCCGATGTCGAGGGATACAACAACACCAACGCGAGCTGTGTCGCCGCGGTGCTCAGCTATGTCTCCGGGTGGACCCAGGGCCTGCATGCGCACGGCTATCAAGCCGGCGTCTACTCCAGTGGGTCCTCGGGGATGCATGACTTGTCCGCCAGCTACGGCTCCTCGGCGTACGACCGACCCGACGACATCTGGATCGCCTGGTGGAACGATCTCGCCGATGTCGACGGCGGCAGCTACGTCGCGAAGTCACAGTGGCGCAGCCATCAGCGCATTCACCAGTATGTCGGCGCCGTCAACGAGAGCTACGGCGGCTACAGCATCCAGATCGACCGCGACTATCTCGATGTGGGTGGCGCCGCCACGCACCGACTCGAGGGATGCCCGACCAACCTCGACTTCGCTGCGTACCCCGTTCTGCGACTTGGTGACCGTGGAGACCGGGTCCGGGCCGTGCAGTGCCAGCTCGCTCGTCGCGGCTTCGACCTGGCACGAGCCACCGGCATAGTCGGCAAGCGGTCCGCCGCGGCGATCAGCGCGTTCAACACCTCGCGCGGCCTCCCCGCCAGGGGCACCGTGTTCCGGCGGACGTGGACTGCTCTACTCTCCAGCGGAACGACCCCCGCGCTCGCACAAGGAGCCACCGGCCGCGCCGTCACCCGGCTGCAGCGATCGCTCACCGCGTCGTTGAAGCGAACCGTCGTCATCACCGGCACCTTCGGACGGAGCACGAGGAGCGCGGTCCTCGACTACCAGACGGCACACCACCTGGTCGCCGATGGGGTGGTCGGCACCCGGACCTGGCGTGCGCTGCAAGCCGGCCACTGACGGGCCGCTCTTCCTCAGGTTTGGGTGCCAGCCTTCGTCGAGCCGGCTGCTCGACCGATGCCTCGTGATACTTCGTGACCTGTGACTGGGCCGTTGAGCGTAAACGCGCGGCGCTGCCAAGGCGGGAGGGCGGACGCTTAGGCGGGACGCAGACGTTCGACGGGAGGAGGCGTCTCTGGTGCCTGGTTGGTGTTCGACGCCTCGGCAGCCGGATGCTCCACCAATGCCAGCACTCGAGAGGCCATGAAGCGGCCGGTGCGCACTACCGTCCCGCCGCGCGTCACCTCCATCACCTCGACCACGCCGCGCCCGTGCCTGATGTCGACCCGGCGCCCTGCGCGCGTCGCGCTGATCTCGTACGTCTTCGTGCTGCCGCCTGCGTCGATCAGGATCTCGACCCGGTCACCCTTCATACCTACGAGAACGGTTGTTGTGGCCACGACCTTCCCGGATGGCAGCGGGAGTCGGATGCAGCGACGCACAGCGTTCGACGGCGACACGGAACTCGCCAAGCTGGCGATGGGCAGCGCTGCGACTGCCGGGCGAGGCGCCGCGTACCTCGAGCGCTAGCTGCGGATCTCCTGTCGTGCGGCCGTTACGTCGGCCAGCACCTCGTCGCGGACGGTGACGCCGAGCCCCGGACCGTGCGGGACCGCCAGGGTACCGTCCACGAGCTCGAACGGCTCGGTGATGTCCTGCGCGAAGTAGCGGCTGGAGGCGGAGATGTCACCGGGAAGACTGAACCCCGCAAGCGAGGCCAGGGCCAGGTTGGCCGCCCGGCCGATTCCAGTTTCGAGCATCCCGCCACACCACACGGGCGTGTCCAGAGCGGACGCGACGTCGTGGGTGCGGCGCGCCTCGAGGTAGCCGCCCATCCGCGCCGCCTTGATGTTGGCCACGCTGCACGCATTGGCGCGGATCGCCGCCGCAGTCATGGCCGCCGAGGTCAGTGACTCGTCGAGACAGATCGGCGTACGGCAGCGTCGGGCCAGCTCCGCGTGCAGAGCGATGGCATCGTGGCCGAAGGGCTGCTCGATCATCAACAGGCCGAAGGCGTCAAGCTGCATCAGGTGCATGAGGTCTGCAGCGTCGTATGCCGTGTTGGCGTCAACCTGCAGCATCAGGTCGTCGCCGTACGCCTCGCGGATCGCTGCAACCGGCGCGATGTCTGTCCCGGGCTCGATCTTGAGCTTGATCCTGCTGTAGCCGTCGGCACGGTAGCCGCCGACGATGTCCACGAGCTCCTCGGTCGTGTCGGTGATCCCCACCGAGACGCCGACCACGACGCTGTCCCGGACGCCGCCCAGGTAGTCGGCCATGCTCATCTCCGCGGCGCGCAGCTGCGCGTCGAGCACCGCCAGCTCGAGCGCTGCCTTGGCCATGCGGTGCCCGACGAATGCCTTGGTGAGCTCGGCGACCTTGCTTGCCGTGAGCTGGGGTTCGGCCGACACTGCCGGGATGAGGTAGCGCGCGAGGACGTGCTCGGCGCTCGCGACGTACTCCTCGTTGTACAGAGGATCTTCCGACGCCACGCACTCCCCGTACCCGGTGATCCCACCGTCGGTGTGCACCACGACGAGCAGCACATCTCGTCCGGTCTGCAGACCGAAGGAGGTGCGGAAGGGTCTCACCAGCGGCATCTGGAGCCGCAGCAGCTCAACGGATTCAAGCCTCATGATGTATGTCCTTGGAGTTCGCAGATCAGACCGGCGAGCAGGGCTGCCCGTTCCGGCATGGAGCTCACGATCACGTACTCGCCCTCGGCATGCGCGCCCGCTCCGACCGCACCGAGCCGGTCGAGGGTGGGGACACCCATCGCGGCGGTGAAGTTGCCGTCGGACCCACCTCCCACCCTGGCCGGCTCGATCGCTCCCAGGCCGCACCGGCCAGCGACCGTCTGTGCCAGGTGCAGCAGGCCGAGAGCCGCCTGCTCCTTCAGCGGCGGCCGGTTGATGTTGCCTTCGACGGCGAGCGCCGCGCCTCCACCTGGCTGCAGAGCGCGCAGCGCCGCGTCGACCCGCTGCTGTTCGCCCGCGCTGGAAGCTCGCACGTCGACCGCGACCGCCGCCGCTGCGGGCACGGTGTTCGGCGCGCTGCCTGCCTCGGACACCGTAGGGGTGACCGTCGTGCCCAGGTGGGGGTCGGCGATCGAGTCGAGAGCCAGCACCAGCCGCGCCGCGGCGATCAGGGCGTTGATCCCGTTCTCCGGTTCCAAGCCGGCGTGGGCGGCGCGGCCGGTGACGCGGAGCCAGTAGTTGCTCACGCCTTTGCGCGCCACCTTGACGCGGCCATGTTCTGATGGCTCGAGTACCAGCGCGGCTTGCGCATCGCGTGCCGCCTCCTCCACCACTGCCCTGCCCGCAGGAGAGCCGATCTCCTCATCTGAAGTCACCAGCAGTGTCACGGCGGGATGCGGGAGAGCGCTTTCGGCCAGCGAGGCAAGCGCAAAGAGCGCCTGCACCAGGCCAGCCTTCATGTCGAAGGCACCCGGCCCGATGGCGCGCCCGTCGGCAACGGAGAACGGCCAGCGTTTGGTGGTTCCCGCCGGCCACACCGTGTCGAGGTGGGCGAGCAGCAGCACGGGCTCGGCGTGACAGTGGTTTCCCGGGACCTCCCAACGCAGAACTGGCGATGCCTGGGCCTCGAGCCGCGACGGCTCGACCCCGAGGACATCGGCGCCACGCTCGGCGATCAGGTCCGCCGTTGCCGCCAACAGGGCCGGTTGCCGCGATGGTGACTCGCTGTTGACGAGGTCCCCGAGCAGCTCGACCATCTCGACCTGTCGGTCCCGCAGCCCCGCCAACAGCGCCGCGAGCTGTCTGGGCTCACTCATCCGAGTCGGCCTCCGGGTGCACAAGCCGGTAGCCGTTCGGCTCCACCGCGCCGATGCGGAGCCCGGCGTCGTAGGCCTGCGAAAGCACGTCGCGGCTCGCGCTCCGCCAGGCCGCGCCCCGTGCCGGGTCGTCGCGACGCAGGACTTCGTAGTCAGCGGGGACTTCCAGCACGTCGCCGTGC
Source organism: Propionibacteriales bacterium (assembly GCA_038238115.1). Taxonomy (GTDB): domain Bacteria; phylum Actinomycetota; class Actinomycetes; order Propionibacteriales; family Nocardioidaceae; genus JBBRYB01. The sequence goes on from JBBRYB010000008.1 coordinate 41,748, forward strand.
TGCGGCCGACTCTCACCGGGACGCGGCCAACCGTCGTGGTCGACGAGCACGACGCGAGACCGCGCATTCATCGCGTCGCTCGACCTGGCCGCTGCCGCGCCGGAGCGATGACGTGCTGGGAGCGGCCGGCTCAGGTCCCACACCGCCTCCAGCCGGTCGGACTCGTCGGACTGGTTGATCGCATCGCCCATCCGGCCGTAGAAGTTCACGTGGAACGCGTCGGCTCGAGCACCCAGAGCGGCGAGGTTGAAGGCCACATTGCGGCGTACCAAGGGGTCGAACGTCCAGCGCATCTCGGTGACACCGAACCGAAGACAGGTGGCACGCTGAGCGAGCTTGAGCGCGTAGCCGACGCCACGACGCCGATGTGTCGACAGCACGCCGGCCTGGTGCGAATGTGCATGCAGCGCAGGGCTCCAGCCAAGGAAGCCGACCGCGAACCCGATCACGGGTGCATCGGGCACCGCGTCGTCGAACGCCGCGTGCACCGGGGCGCCTGCATGCACGAGGGCTCGGAACTCGTTGGCGGCCAAGGTGCCGCCAGGTCCCCAGAGCTGCTCGCCGACCTCGACAATCCCCCTGATGTCGTCGTCACCGCCGGGCTCGGCGATGCGGACCTTTGACGACAGGGCGGCATCCTGCGCGTCCGCGCCGGCCTGCCGCGCAGCTGCCTGTACGTCGCGGGGATCGCCCCCGGCGCCGCGTCCTGGTGCGTGATGGACGCTCATGCGGGGGTGAGCCGGATGCCGCTGCGGGGGCCGCGGTAGGTGCTGGAATCGACCACGACCACTCCCGCCTGCATGACGAGCGGGATTCCCTGTGGCGAGTGCACAGGATCACGGTAGTCGCCACGTCGGTGACCTCAGCGAGCGTGTGGCCGAGGTCGGTGTGGCCGGCGGTCGCGCACACCAAAGATCCCGTCCCAGCCGGGCTCGCCGACGTGGTTCTCACACCCGGGCATGCCGCGAGCGATGCTGGCGGCGAGCTCGTCGCGCCCGCTGGCACACTATCCAGGCGCGCGACGGCCTCGTTCGCGCTGCCAGCCAGGAAGGACGTCGGCAAGGTAGCTGTCAGCTGGCGCGTCAATGTGCTTCATTCGTCAAAGTCGAGAAACGCGTCTGGCTCGACGCCGAACTCCTTTCCGGCCTCCAGGAGTGTCTGGTACAGGTACAGACCCGACGATCGCTCGCAGTGCAGCAGATACGAGCGGCTGGTCGCACGGTCGTCGCGGACGACATCGGTCGTGAGCTTGGCCACCGATGATCGAAACGCTGCTCGGTCAGGCGTCACCGTGTCATCGAGGTCGATCGGGCAGAGCTTGGAGAGCAGGTGTGGAGCATCCGCTCCTGTCAACCGGAGCAAGGCGCGTCCGTGGGTGATGTCGATGGCCGAAACGAGGGCATCGTCAGCGATGGCGTGCACCCGTCCGATGACGTCGTGCGCCTTGCCGGTCGCAGCCAGCATGGTCCATTCACCGGGGCCGGATCCGACGACGAGCGTTCCGTTCACATCGCGCTCGGCTCGACCGGACGGCACCTTGAGAGCTGCTGCCAACTGCCCGTCGGGCCGTGCCCGGACGAGTACTTTGGCAAGGGGCGTGAGGTCCTGCAGCAGCAGCGGCGCCGACGACCGGCGACGCGACACCTCCCATCCCCCCACGACCTCGAGCTGGTCCTGCGGTTGGATCGGGCTGCGTGCCACTGGTGCGAAAGTCATGTCAGGCACGAAGACGCTCTCCCGGGGGGTCGACGAACGCAAGTTCGGTCATCACTGTTGCTTCGACTCGGCGGCCGTCCGGCAGTTGGACCGTTACCACAGTGCCGGAGGTGGCGAGGTCCGGATCCACCTGTCCCAGGCAAATGGCTCGACCCAGTTCCGGTGACCTGCGACTCGAGGTGATGCGACCGCCGATCCGTTCGGCCTCGCGGACGATCTGACTAGCCTCGGCCGGAACAATGTTCGGATCCGTCGGGAGGAGCGCCACAAGTTGAGGGGCACGGGCGGGAAGCTCCGACGCCCACGTGAGCTCAGCCTTGCCGACGAAGTCGTCCTTGTCGAGTTTGATCAACCACTCCAGCCCGGCCGAGGCGGCCTTGGTCAGCCCGTCGGTGTCTTGACCGACGATGAGGTGCCCCTTCTCAAGCCGAAGGATCCGTTGCGCCTCCACTCCGAACGCAGCGACTCCGAGGTCGTCACCGACCTCGAGCAGAGACTCCCACACGTGCAGGCCGTAGGAGGCTGGGACGTGGATCTCGTAGGAGAGCTCGCCGGTGAACCCGATTCTCCAGAGCAAGCACTCATCGACGCCAGCGATCCGACCCGTACGGACATGCATGTAGGGGAAGGCGTCCGGCTCGAGATTCACCCCATCGACGAGTCGACTCAGCAGCTCACGCGAGCGCGGTCCGGCAACGTTGATGCTCGTGTAGGCCGTCGTCACCGGTGTGACATGCACCTGCCATTCAGGATGTTCGGTCTGCAACCAGTTCTCCAGCCATTCCCACACCGCGGCGGCGCCCGACGACGTCGTCGACATGAGATAACGGTCCTGTTCGAGCCGGCCGGTGACGCCGTCGTCGAAGACGACTCCGTCTTCGGCGCACATGACCCCATACCGGACGGACCCCACCGCCAGCTTGGACCACTTGTTGACGTAGACAAGGTTGAGCAGCTTCGGAACGTCCGGTCCGCGCAGGTCGAGCTTGCCCAGCGGCGTCACGTCGATGATCCCGACGTTGCAACGGACGTTGCGGGCCTCCGCGACCGCATCGCCATAGGAGTCCGGGCGGATCCATTGTCCGGCGACCAGCGGCACCGCTCCGTGCGCCTGGTGCCAGGCGTGTATCGATGACCTTCGGGTGGCTTCGAAGCTGACACCCGCCAGTGCTCCCAGGCTGATGGGAGCGTAGGGCGGCCTCCAGACTGTGGTGCCGAGCTGGCCGACGTCTCGACCTGTCGCCTCCGCGAGGACCGCGACCGTGTTGACGGTCTCGAGCTTGCCCTGGGAAGGTCCCATCGTGGCAGTCGTAAACCGCTTGACGAGCTCGCTGGAGTCGTAACCCTCCTGGGCCGCGGCAAAGATGTCCTTCGACGTGACGTCCTCGGAGAAGTCCACGAACCCGTGCGTGGGGGAGCGGAACAGGGCTGGATGGGGACGGGCCGGCAGTGCCGTCACTGGAGCTGGGCGCCCGCCTCGGGCCCGAGCCGCCGCGGCTGTGCCCACCGCTTTACCGTGCGCGAGGAGCTCATCGAGGCTGCCGTCGCCGACGATGCCGCCGGTGGCGAACACGGTGTCCGGAAGGTCTTCGGGTGGCCGGAACCGCGCGGATGTGTCGTCCCACACGGGTGCCACCCCAGCCATGTTGAGCAGCGACGTCGGTGCTGTCCAGCCGGTTGAGGTGACCAGCAGGTCGGCGTCCACCCGAGAGCCGTCGAACAGCTCCACCGCACGCAGCCGTCCGCGACCTGTCGCCCGGGTGATGCCCTCGCCCCGACGGGCATCAACGACGCGAACCAGGTCGACGCCGGCCCCCAGCAGGTCGGCGGCCGCGAGGTCGCCTTCGGTGTTGGCCGTCAGGACGACCGCTCGAGTCCCAGGTCTCACTGCGTAGAGGTTGATGAGGCGTCGAGCCGCGGTAGCGAGCATCACCCCGGGCAGGTCGTTTCCCGAGAAGACGTACGGCCGTTCGATGAGACCGGCTGCGACGACCAGGGTCGCCGCTCGCGCCTTGATGAGACGCTCGACGACGTGCGGAAGGCCGCGCTGCAAGATGGCGAGCCAGTTGTCGTCGTAGCGACCGGTCACCACGGAGTTGACCAGCACCTCGATCCCGGGCTCGCCGCGAACTGCGGCACGCAACTCGGCGAGCCGTTCCAGCTCTGTCGCCCCGCCCCAGCGCAGATGGCCACCGAGCGCATGCTCCTCCTCGACAAGCATCACGCGCACCCCCGCTCTTGCCGCGGCCAGCGCAGCAGCCATCCCGGCCGGCCCGGCTCCGGCGACGACGACCTCGGCGTGGGCGTAGCGCTTGTCGTAGTCGCCATGCTCGGCACTTGGGCTGGTCCGTCCACCGGACGCGAACTGTGCAAGTACATGCTGATACGCCGGCCAGAGGCGCTGCGGCCGCATGAACGTCTTGTAATAGAAGCCGGCGGTAAGGAAGCGTCCGACGGCCTGGTTCGCCACCCGGGGGTCGAAGCGCAGCGAGGGCCACACATTCTGCGGTCTGACATCGATCCCCGGCGTCAGCTGACGGTGACCGGCTCGCACGTTCGGCTCGTCACCGACCTGGACCGTGCACCCGGGGTCAAGGAAGCTGGCGGTCAGCACACCGCGCGGCCGCGAGTACTTGAAGCTGCGCGAGAAGACCTGAACGCCGTTCGCCAACAAGGCGGACACGATGGTGTCGCCGGTCAAGCCGGTGTAGCTGCGGCCGTCCCAGGTGAACGTCACCGGGCTAGAGCGCTCAAGCACCTCCCCAGCCCGTGGCGGCAGCCTGAGGTCGTTCATGTCGCGGTCTCCTGGTTGGAGTCGGCCGAGGTCCCCACTGTGGCGTCAGTTCCCCGCGGGGTTGCCCCGCGAGCGTCTGACGGCCTTGTCCGGTTCGTGACGGTGTCCCGCTCGATCGCGATGTATCGCCGACAGCCCATCGCGTGGTACCAGTTCTCCCGAACCCAGCCAGCGGCGTTCTGCTGCGTGTAGAGGTAGTCGCGCCACTTCTCCGCAGTCACCGAGGTCGCGTCGGGACGCTCACGCGACGTTCCCGCGTGCCGGAACTCCGAGGAGTTCCGCGGCCCGCAGTGAGGGCAATCGAGGATGAGCATGCGCGAGGGCTCCTTACGTCGAGGTCAGTGGCCGACCGCCGCGGCGCCCTTTTCGCCGACGAGTCGGCCTTCGGCGAAGCGGGCAAGGTCAAAGGATGCGATGAGCTCAGGTGTCTTGCCAGTCGCGACGAGCTCCGCCATCGACTCACCGGAGACGGGGCCGGCCTTGTAGCCGTACGTGCCCCAACCAACGTCGACGAGGAAACCCGCGACGGGCGTCACCCCCATGATGGGTGAGTAGTCGGGCGTCATGTCGCACAAGCCGGCCCACTGACGCAGCAGTCTCAGCTTCGCGATGCTCGGCATGAGCTCCAGGACGTGGCCAGCCAGCTCCTCGGTGAACTCCAGCGAGCCACGCGTGGAGTACGAGGGGTAGGGATCCACACTGGCCCCGAACACCAGTTCGCCACGATCGGTCTGGCTGACATAGACGTGCAATGTTCCCGAGACGACGACCGTCTCGAGGAACACCTTGACGGGTTCAGTCACCGCGGCCTGCAACGGGTGCGTCGTGATGGGCAGAGCCACCCCGGCCATGGCTGAGACCAGTGAAGCCCAGCCGGCCGTGCAATTCACGACGACCGGTGCGGATACGTTCCCCCGGTTGGTGACCACCCCGGTGACCCGGTCGCCACGCACCTCGACGTCGAGAACTTCGGTATTCTGGTGAATCTGCGCGCCGAGTGCGTCAGCCGCACGGGCATAAGCCCAGTTGACGGCGTCGTGGCGGACTGTGCCACCCGGAGGATGGTAGAGGGCACCGAGAATCGGATAGCGCGCCCCGGTGGAGACGTCCATGTACGGCACCAGTTGTCGAATCTCGGCGGGTCCGATCACCTCGGAGTCAACACCTTGCAGCTTGTTGACCTCGGCGCGCCAGCGCATTGTCCGCAGCGAGCTGTCGTTGTGCGCGAGCGTCAGGTGCCCTCGTTGCTCGAACATCACGTTGAAGTTGAGATCGATCGCGAGATCTTCATACAGCTTGACCGAGCGGTCGTAGAACGCCACCCCCTCCGGCGTCAGGTAGTTGGACCGGATGATGGCTGTGTTCCGCCCCGAGCCGCCACCTCCGATGTATGCCTTGTCGAGGACAGCGATTCTGGTGATTCCGTGGTTGGCGGCCAGGTAGTACGCCGTTGCCAGACCGTGCACGCCGGCACCGATGATCACGACGTCGTAGGAAGACTCCAGGTCGTGGTCATGCCACGTCCGCGGCCATGGGCTCGACGTCAATCCCCGGCGTACCAGGTCGAAGGCGGAATACCGGGCAGGAAGCACCCGGCGGCCGGTCCTGGGTTGGTCCAGTGTCTTGCCGAGCGTGTTGACGCTCCGGGACAGTCGCTTCGCGCCTTCCAACAGACTCCCGTCAGGAGCGAGATTTCTCATGATGTCGGCATCCCACCGTAGGCCTTGATGGACAGGAACTGTACCGGCAGTTCGATCAGCCGCCTGGGGCCGTGAGTAACCTCACCGTCGAACTGTAGGGTGTCGCCTGGCTCGAGGACGTATGCCGCGTTGCCGATCCCGTACTCCATCCCGCCGGACAGCATGTACAGCATCTCCGTTCCCTCATGCTGATAGAGAGGAAAGATCTCCGATCGCTCCACCAGCGTGACGAGCACGGGCTCGAGGCGCCGATGACTTCCACGCATGCTGCCCAGCAGCTGGTAGCAGTGTCCCGACCGGCTGCCCTTGTGCACGATGTCGAATCCCTCGCCTGCCTTGACGACGATGACGTCGCGTTCCTCGTCGAGCCCTCGAAAGAACGCGGTCAGCGGCACGTCCAGTGCCGTCGAGAGGCGAGTCAGCGTGCTCAGGCTGGGCGCTGTCTGCGCGTTCTCCATCTTCGAGAGCATGCCCTTAGACAGCCCGCTTCTCGCTGAGAGATCAGCGACCGTCAAACCCAGCTGCTTGCGGAACTCGCGCACGCGCGCAGCAATCACCCCGCTGACCGCCTGCTCCAAGGATGCAGATGCGTGGCGCGATCGCGAGACCTGGTCGCGGTTGCCGTCCATTGGCTCCTGCCGCAGCGGCGGAGTCCGGCTGCTCGGCGAAGTTGGGTCCGGCGCCACCGGGCGTTGTCGGGCAGGCGTGGCTAACGCCTCCCCGGGATCCAGTCAGTGCCGGCCAGCGGGATCTGCGCCATGGCGGCTGCCTCGACGGTCAGTGCGACGAGGTCCTCGGGTTCAAGGCTGTGAACGCTCGACTTGCCACAAGCCCGGGCGAGTGTCGTCAGCTCCATGGTCATGGCCTTGAGATAGTTGGCCATCCAACGCGCGCCCGTCTGTGGGTCGAGCCGCTGCTCGAGCTCGGGATCCTGAGTGGTCACTCCCACCGGGCAGAGACCAGTGTGGCAGTGGTGACAGAACCCCGGGGCGGTCCCGAGCGCTGCGTAGTCCGCGGTGGCGTCATGCTCGGCTCCGTCATGCACGTATGTCCGACTGTTGCAGCCGAGCGCGATCAGAGAACCGACGCCGAGCGAGACCGCGTCCGCTCCGAGGGCGAGCGCCTTGGCCACATCCGCCCCGGAGCGGATGCCCCCGGACACGATGAGCTGGACCTCGGTGCTCTTGCCGATGTCTCGCAGCGCTTGCGCTGCGAGACGGACGGCGGGCAGCGTCGGGATGCCGGCGTGCTCGATGAAGACGTCCTGGGTGGCACCGGTGCCGCCTTGCATGCCGTCCACGACGACGACGTCAGCCCCGGCGGCAACCGCCAGCTTGACGTCATTGGTGACTCTGGTGGCACCGATCTTGACATAGATCGGCTTCTGCCAGTCGGTGGCCTCGCGGAGCTCGGCGATCTTGATGGTGAGGTCGTCAGGACCGGTCCAGTCCGGGTGCCGCGAGGCCGAGCGCTGGTCGATGCCAGGCGGCAGCGTCCGCATCTCCGCTACCCGAGCGCTGACTTTCTGCCCGAGCAGCATACCGCCGCCGCCAGGCTTAGCCCCTTGGCCGATCACCACCTCGATCGCGTCGGCGCGGTGCACATCCGCGGGGTTGAAACCGTAGCGCGACGGCAGGCACTGGTACACGAGGGTCTTCGACGCGGACCGCTCTTCTGACGTCATGCCGCCGTCACCGGTGGTTGTGGAGGTACCGACCTCGGTCGCTGCCCGGCCCAGCGCCTCCTTTGCGTGCGCTGACAGCGACCCGAAGCTCATACCGGCGATCGTGATCGGGATGTCCAGCACAATCGGCTTCCCGGCGTACCGGCTTCCCAGCACAGTGGTGGTGTCGCAACGCTCGCGGTACCCCTCCAGCGGGTAACGCGACGCTGACGCCGTCAGGAAGGAGAGGTCGTCGAAACTCGGTAGCCGACGCTTGGCGCCCCAACCGCGGATCTCGTAGCGACCGTTTTCGGCCATGAACTGGATCTGGTCGATCACATGCGGCGGGAAGGTCGCACTGGCCCGCAAGGGATGCTCGACGACGGCGCGGCTGTCATCGGAGAGAGGGAGCTGCTTCATGTGGTCAGTACCTCTGGCCCTTCAAAGCGTCGAAGTTGTACAGCTGCTTCGCGGATGCGACGCGGGTGACGTTCTCGGGGTTGATGTGGGTGAAGCCACTCTGATCGACGAGATCCTTCAGGTGCATGACATCCGTCTCGGTAAGGTCCTCTACTTGGGCGTCTGCCCCGAGGCCACGGATTGTCCCGTGCACGTAGACCACCGCCTCGTACAAGGAGTCGCCGAGTGCATCCCCTGCATCGCCTCCGACGAGGATGGTCCCTGCCTGGGCCATGAACGCACCGACGTTGCCGATATCTCCAGCCACGACAAGGGTGCCTCCCTTCAGCGAGATGCCCGCCCGTAGCGAAGCATCCCCTGCGATGAATACGTGGCCACCGTGCGCGCTGGCGCCCGCCGCCTCGGATGCATTGCCCGTGACGCGGACCACACCGCTCATAAGGTTCTCCGCCACCCCCCAGCCGACCGACCCGCGAACTGTGACGTCCGGCCCGTTGGACAGGCCAGCGATGTAGTAGCCGGAGTTCCCCTCGATCGTGATGTCCAGATCCGTCTCGAGTCCGACCGCAAGGTTGTGAGCACCGCGCGGTTCGTGGATCTGGACCTGTGTGCCGGCGGGGAGCGACCGGAGGGTCTTGTTGATCTCCCGTACCGACGACTGGGCGCAGCTCAGCGTGACCACGCGTGCACTTCCTCAGGCATGGGTTCGAAGACTCTGGCCGAGTCGATACCCGGAAGCGTTGCCAGGGCGTGGTACTCGCTCGCCACTGCCACGTAGGACGGTGACTCGGCTACGACCAGCGGCTTGCAGGCGAACGGGTCACGCACGACCGCGAACTCTTCGCGGGTTGTCACCAGCAGCGTGAAGAAGCCGTCGAACTCCTTCAGCACCATGCGTAGCGCGTCGTTCAGGTCGTCGCCGTCGGCGAGTCGCTGACCGACGTAGCGCGCGGCAACCTCGGAGTCGTTGTCGGTCTCGCAGTACACGCCGATGTCCTCCAGGCGCCGACGTTGCGTCGCGTGGTTGGAAAAGGTGCCGTTGTGGACCAGGCACAGGTCGGCCGACGGTGTGAACGGATGCGAGTGTGCGGTCGTCACCGCCGACTCCGTTGCCATGCGCGTGTGGCCAATCGCCTGATATCCGGCCGCCTCCGCGATGCCATAGCGCTGGCAGATGTCGGCCGGGGATCCGATGTCCTTGTAGACCTCGAGGGAGCGCCCGTACCCCACGACGCTGACCTCCGCGGCACGAGCACGAACCTCGGCGAGGACTCTGTCGGGAGGACCGCCGACCTCAATGACGGCGGTATTTCCCCTCACCGCCACGTTGACGGGGCTGTCGAGGGCCGTGCCGAGGTCGCCACCCAGTCGATCCCACTCGAAGCCTTCGACGCTCGAACGCAGCGACAGGCGCAGTCGGCCCTCGGCAACCGGTGAGCCGTAAAGAGCCACGCCGGCTGAGTCGGGACCACGCGTCGTCATCGCGGTCAACATCGGGGTCAGGAGTTGACCAAGTTCGGGTTCGAGTGCAGGGTCCTTCACATGCAGCCCAACGATTCCGCACACGACTCTCAACCTCCGCTCACCCCGCGCCGGGGACTGGCGCATTCTGTCAACTGAGAGTACACATAGTTTCCTCACAGGCAACAGAACCCTCTTGACATCAATCACCCGATCGGCGCGGCCCACCACAGGAGGTGCGGATGAACGACGCACATGAGGAACTCAGAGCCCGAGCCAACGACGACGGCATCGAGTTCTTTTTCGCGATGTTCGTAGACATGCACGGCAAGCCGTGCGCCAAGCTCATCCCGATGTCGTCCATCGACCTCATGCTCGGAGGCGGTGCTGGGTTCGCCGGCTTCGCCGCAGGACCCATGGGCCAGACACCCGCAGATCCCGACATCCTCGTCGTCCCGGATCCCGCCTCGTATACCCCCGTCCCGTGGCAGCCGGGTCTGGCGGTGCTGCAATGCGACCCCCACGTCGAGGGGGAGCCATGGCCCTATGCACCGCGTGTCATCCTCAAGAATCAGCTGGCCAAGCTTGTCGATCGCGGATTGACCTACAACACGGGCGTCGAGGCGGAGTACATGCTCGTTCGCCGCATGCCGGGCGGCGGTATCGAGGTTGCAGACCCACTCGACACTGCGACGGCACCGTGTTATGACGCCAAGGCCCTGACGCGCATGTACCCGTACCTGACAACGGTGTCGCGCTACATGAACCAGCTTGGCTGGACCAACTACGCCAACGACCACGAGGATGCGAACGGACAGTTCGAGCAGAACTTCAAGTACGCCGACGCACTGACTACCGCCGACCGGCTCATCTTCTTCCGCTACATGGTGCACACCCTGGCCCACGAAGCCGGGCTGGCAGCCACGTTCATGCCAAAGCCCTTTGCCAACCTCACTGGCAACGGGCTCCACGTCCACTCCAGCCTCTGGGATACGCAGACCGGTGACGAACTCTTCGCAGCCTCTGACGACTCGCGTGCGCTCGGTCTGTCGCCCCTCGCGTACCAGTTCGCAGCGGGTGTCATCGAGCACGCCCCGGCCATGGCGGCCGTGACATGTCCAACGGTGAACTCGTACAAACGGATGGGTGTCGGTGCGCCGGACTCGGGCGCGACCTGGGCCCCCGCCTATGCCACGTACGGCGGAAACAACCGTACGCAGATGCTGCGCGTCCCAGAAGGAGGTCGCATCGAGAATCGGGGGTGTGATGGTTCGGCCAACCCGTATCTGGCGTTCACGGTGATGCTCGCCGCAGGCCTGGACGGGGTCGACCGCGAGCTCGATCCCGGCGAGCCGAACACTGACAACCTGTACACGATCTCAGCCAGCGAAGTGGCCAAGCGCGGAATCGCGTCAATGCCAACAACGCTGCTCCACGCGGTGGACGCGCTCGTCGAGGACGACGTCCTCCGCACAGCCCTCGGCCGATGCCCCGACCGCGACTACATCGACTACTTCGCCGACATCAAGCGCGCCGAGTTCGCTGCCTGGCACGGCGTTGTCAGCGATTGGGAAGTCGAGCGCTATCTCACGCTGTACTGAAGACTTGGGGCGAGTGGTCAGCTCGGTCCATCAGCGGCGACATGAACGTCGACCGCCGAGCCGAGGCGGCGTCGTACCGTCGAGACCGAGTCTCCCTCGACGAATCGGCGCAACCCGCGGACCGAGGGCGCTTCGAGCACCACGTGACGTACACCGCGCCGCCTGGCCGCTCGCACAATCGTCCGCGTCGGGTTGCGGGTTACCGTGACCTGTCCGTCAGTCGGCACGTCGTCTCGCTCGAGGGCGTCCATGGCAGCCTTCACAATGGCGTGCTGAGCTTCTCGTTCCTTCAGGGTGGGCATCAGCCCGGGGTTGGGAAGTCCGAGCGCCGACCCGTACAGGCGCGCGGTCGAGAGCACCGCCACCGTCTCGGTCCCGGCGAGTTCACGCGCCAGATCAACGGTGGCGCGGCCGAACGGCACGCCGGTCGAGGCCAGCAGGACGACCGCCGGTTCTGCCGTCTGCATCCCGCCGGCGCGTCGCCACGGACGGATCAACTACGCGAAGGTGGGCTGGGCGACGAGGTCACGACGTTGGCGTCTCCCGCCCGTCGGTCCGCAGCAACGCGCCAAAGGTACAGCGGAAGGTATGCCGCAATGATGACCAGGCCCAGGAAGAACAGGAACGAACCCTCCTCGGGTCCCACGACGAGCTTCGGGGCGTGCCAGCCTCCGTACGCCCAGACGAAGATGAAGAAAATGAAGATGCCCAACGCGATCCAACGCATTGCGGCCGGCAGCCGCACCGGGCGTGCGAGGTCCGGGCGGAAATGGCTGTGCAGGAAGTACCCGGCGAGCGCGAGCGCGCACGACAGCAGGTAGCCCATATTAGAGAAGATGTAGATCCGCAATGGGGAACCGAACAAGACCACCACTGCCGAGCAGACGACGTTGAACATCATCGCGTGGTCAGGCACGCCATGGCGGTTGACGTGCTGGAACCATCGCGGCAGAAGCCCGTCCTCGGACACCTGGAACAGTGATCGCCCGACCCCCATGATGGCGTTGAGCACTGACAACAGCAGCGCGACGATGAGGGGGATGCCGATGACGTAGCTCACCCACTCCCCCGACGTGCCGAAGATGCGGACAGCGAAGTCAGTGAAGACGGTCAACGGGTCGAAGCTCTTCGCGACACCGAGCACGAGAACGAACATGAGCGGAATCATCACGTAGATGAACAGTCCGAAGAGCCCCTCCGCGGTCATCGCGATCTTGGCGTCTCGCGCAGGCTCGCGACACTCGCCGATGTAGCAGGCGGCGGCTTCCATCGCGAGGACCGACCACGTCATGATGAAGATCCAGCTCAAGAAGAATGCAAAGGTCCCGTCGGTCGCGGCCGGCAGATGGAACCCGGTCACGTTCGACAGGTGCATCGAGCTCGGCTTGAAGAAGGGTAGAAATACCAGCAGCGTCAACGGCACCATCGACACCACGCCCAACAGCGTGGCGAACTCCGCGCCGAGCCGGATGCCGAGCAGCGACGGGACGAGCATGGCCAGCAACCCGAGGAAGGAAATGACGAGCACGGCGACGCTGACCGGCGCTCCCAGCGTTCCGAATGGAAGGAAAGTGCGACCAGCAGGCACGTGGAAGAGGCTGACGATGTACGACGAGGCGAGGATCATGTTGATCGGCGCGACCGGGAACCAGCCGAGCCAGTAGGCCCAGCCAGAGACTCCGCCGACGTGCTTCGCCGTGGTCGCACCGAGTGGCTTGAACGTCTCGAACGCGTACGACGGCAAGCCACCCGTGCGTTCTGGCATCATCGCGGCCAGCTCAGCCAGGCAGAAGCACAGCACGACGCCCATGGACGTGATGACGACGAACAACGGGATGGACGCTGCACCGAGACTCTGGACGGCGAACGGGGCAACACCGGTGACGAGGATGGTGCCGGCCAGCCCGATAACGAAGGCGCCCCACCAGTTCGTTCCTCGCTGAAGCCCGGAATCCGGCGTAAACGCCACCGGGCCGGAAGTTTCAGGATTGACAGCCATGCTTGTTCTCCTCCAGCGAGGTGATCCCGATCACCGAAGGATGGACCTTCCGCGGGTTTCTGACAAGGGCCGCGCCGAAGAGGATCCGGTTGACGCATGTTCAGAGCAAGGACCTCCGCCCGACCCCCGCACAGGAGAGACTGCCCGCCTTCGACCTCAAGCGCGTTGCTGACGCCGCGCTGACACTGGTCGCTCCATACCTGGCAGACGGACGGCCGTTGGGACCGAGACGGCAGCCGGGCCTGGCTCGCGTTCGGTCATGGCAGGGTGGCGGGCATGGACTTCGACGCTGTCGCCGACGAGCTCTATGCTTTGCCGACGAACGAGTTCGTCAAGGCGCGCAACGCCTGTGTCAAGCGAGCCCGTGCCGACGGCGCACGGCCGCTCGCCCAGCGGATCCAGGCGCTGCAGAAACCGACTACGGCGGCCTGGCTCGCCAACCAGCTGGTGCGCGAGCACCGAGGCGAGATCGAGCCGCTCTTCGAGCTGGGCCGCGAGCTCCGCGAGGTGATGGCCGAACTCGGCGGGGACGAGCTGCGTGAGCTGACCCGACAGCGGTTCAAGCTGGTGTCCGGGTTGGTTCAGCAAGCTCGCGTCCTCGGGGGCAGGCGCGGAGTTCGGGTCAGCGATGACGTGGCGCAAGCGCTGCGGTCGACGTTCGAGGCGACGCTGTCCGATGCGGCGAGCGCGGAGGCGGTTTCCTCCGGCCGACTCACGGATGCGCTCCGGGTCTCCGGTTTTGGCGTCGCCGAAGCTCCTGACACCGCCAGCCAACACACTGACATCACCGCCGGTTCGTCGAAGGGTTCCGCAGCCGGAGGGGACGCGAGCGTGAGCGACCTGAGCGTCGAGCGGCAGCGTCGTCGTGCAGCCGCCAGGGAGCGGGCCGAGCATGCCGTGACCGTCGCCGAGCAGGCGGCGCAGCGGGCACACGCTGCCCAGGACAACGCCGGGTCCCGGCTTGACGCGGTGACGCGGCAGCGCCAGGAGGCAGTCGGTGCTGTCGAGCGGTTGGAGGAGGAGCTGCGGCGTGCTGGCGGCGTACTGGACCAGCGAGACATGGAGGCGCAGGCGGTACGCGAGGAGGTGGATGCCGCCGAACGCGCGGTGAGTGCGGCCGAGCGGGAGCGGCGGGACGCGCTGGAGCGGCTGGAGCAGCTGACGGACTGAGGCCCCACGAGGTACGCAGCCCGCGAATCCGGCGGGGGCCCGCGACGATGAGGACGGCGAGGTAGCAAGACGCCATCGGAGGTCCACACGTCGAGATGGAGCCGACTCTCGATGGCGGCCTGACACTGGTTAGCGGCAAGGTGAAGAGTCTTGCTCGACCGTACAGCCTGGCCGCTGCGACCACCCCAGTCGCGGGCGTTCGCCTGGCCCGAGCGGTGGCGCTCTCACAGGATTCCCGCCGGTCACGCCTGCTGCGCTCTCGCAGCAATGTCAGCGACCCCTACCGGCGAGCGACTTCGGAGCAAGCCCTGCCGATGTGGCGCCTTCGGAGCCGACTCGTAATTCAGTTGCTCCCGGCACGGTGTGCTTCCTATCGTGGGGACATGGCAGCGTTCATGGTGACGGTGCGTCGTGTCCGCGGCCGGAGGGCGTCGGTCCTCACCTCGGCAACGCGCTCGGCCCGAGGCCACAGAGCGACGATGGGGCTGGCATCGGCTTTCTGATCGTTGCGCGGCTCGGGTCGTCGAGGCCGCCGGAGTGCAGCCGGGCGATCTGGTGGTCGACGTGGGCGCAGGTGAGGGCGCGCTGACACGTCCGCTGCTGGCTGCCGGAGCACGCGTGATCGCAGTCGAGCTACACCCGCGACGGCGCGAGATGCTGCGTGCCCGCTTCGCCGGGCAGTCGGTCACGGTGGTCGGTGCCGACGCCACCCGGTTCCGGTGGCCGAGGCGGTCCTTCCGGGTGGTGGCGAATCCGCCGTACACCGTCTCGAGCACCCTGCTCCGGCAGCTGCTGCGGCGGGGGAGCGGCCTGTCGTCGGCCGACCTGGTCCTCCAGAGACGGGTAGTGCGACAGATCGTCGACGCTCAGGCGGCCGGAGCCGGCGGGGGGAACCGCAACTTCCGGTTCCAGCGGGGGTTGACCATACCGCGCAGCGCATTTCGCCCGGCACCGCGAGTCGACTCGGCGGTTCTGGTCATCCGGCGTCGAACCTAGTCCCTCGCGGTAGCCATGCGCGCACCTGTGCAGGACGAGCCTCAGGTTCCCGCGCCCGGACGGCCCTCCCCGTCTCCTTCGGATTCAGTCTCGAACGGTGGCCCTGGCTGAGGCGACCCGGCTGGTCGAGGCAGCCTGGCCGCGCACGACCGGCTGAGTCTCGGTGCGGGCGCCCGCGGAGACGCACGCCTGGCCCCGACAGCGCGGTTGTAGCTGGTCACGGCTTCGCGGGTCGGGACTGCCCGGAATCTTGTCCTGGCCCGCCAGGCGCGTCACCCGCTGAGTCGTCCGGCGTGCTAGCGAGATCGTGCCTCAACCCGGTCAAGGCGGCTTCGGCAGCGGATCCGAGCCCGCGCACGCACTGACAGCCAGGCGGGTGCGCGTCGCGATGCCAGGCGATGAGGAATTGCAGGGCGAGCTGGTTGACCCGGTAGTCATGCTCTGCTTTGATCCGATCCCGCTCGGCTTGCCGGTTCTGCGACAACAGCAGTAGCGGAGCCGCATATGCGGCCTGGGTGGAAAACAGCAGGTTCAACAAGATGAACGGGTACGGGTCCCACCGACGCAGGAACGCCACGACGTTCAGGGTGACCCACACGATGACGACCACTGTCTGCGCCGAGATGAAGGCCCAGGAGCCGAAACGTGCAGTTACCTGATCCGCCAGCCGTTCCCCGGTGGTCCGATGGTCGTATCGGCGCTGGTTTGCTGGGTGCCGATGGGAGCTCATCGTGGTCACGTCTCTCGCAGTGCCGCCGCGCGGGTTCGCCGTCTGATCGGTACTTGTAGCATGCAGTCAATCTCTTTACAAGGGTTGCCACAAACCGATAGAACGTCTGGACAATCCACCGCATCCTTCGCCGCTCGCAAGGAGCTCATCGTGGACCGCACGCGCCACTCATCGGAACAGTCCGCCCTCCATCCGGCTTCACCCGCCGGCACTTCCTCGGCCTGGGCGCACTCACCACGGCTGCTCTGGTGACCGGCTGCGGTGGCGGCCAGGGTGTCGGAGATACCAACTCGGCAGGCGTTGGAGGTTTCAGCGGCACGTACGACGGTCCCGCGCTCACGCTCGACTACTGGAACGGCTTCACTGGCGGCGACGGTCCGGCCATGACCTCGCTGGTCAACACGTTCAACAACCAGGACAAGAAAATCACCATCAAGCCGAACACCCTCGAGTGGGCGGACTTCTACCAGAAGCTCCCGGCGGCCGTCCAAGCCGGCAAAGGCCCGGACGTCGGCGCGATGCATCTCGACCAGCTGGCGACCAACCCGCACGCAGCGTCATCGTGCCCGTCGACGACGTGGCCAGCGCGCTCGGTCTGCAAGAGTCGGACTTCGCGCCGTCGGTGTGGCCGCCGGGCATCTACAACGGGAAGCGCTACGGCATCCCCTTGGACGTGCACTGCTTGGCCATGTACTACAACAAGGACCACTTCTCCCAACCCTGCGTGTCAGGGTGAGTTGAGTCCAGTGGTTCACAGCAAGTCCGACGCAGGGCGAGATTCAGGAATCGATTCACGTGTCCAGTTCAGTTCTTTCGAGCATGACCAGTCTCGCCGATGATGGGGTGATGGATGGTTCTCCTTCGTCTCCACGTGCCGGTGGTCCGTCGCGTCGGCGATCGTTCACCCCCGGCCCAGAAGCTGGAGCACCTGTCCGCCTACGAGAAGGCGTGTGAACGCTCCGAGGGCGGCGCGTATCTGCGTCGCGAGGGCCTGTACTCCTCGCTGATCTCCGAATGGCGCCGGCTGCGCGATGCCGGTGTCCTTGAGGGCAAGCGGCCTGGTGCGCGGGTCGGGCGTCCGAGTGCCGAGCAGGCCGAGATAGGCCGGCTGCGTCGCGAGCTCGCGGATCGGGAGCGGAGGTTGGCCACCACCGAGACCGCACTGGAGATCATGGGAAAAGCACACGCGCTCTTGGAGCAGATCTCCGAGAGCGCGGAGACCGAGCAGCCCGCACCGCGGCGACCGAAGCGCTGATGGGCACCTATCTCGAGCTCACCGCCGCGGGAGTGCCCACGCGGGCGGCCGCGGGGTTGACCGGGGTTTCGCGGGCCACCGCCATCCGAGCCCGGAAACCAGCACCGGATTCGGCCCCAGTCGCTGCGTCGGCGCCGGTGAACAAGCTGAGTCTGGTCGAGCGGACCAGGGTGCTTGAGGTCCTGGACTCCGAGGAGTTCGTTGACCAGGCGCCGTTGCAGGTCTACGCCACGCTGCTTGAACGGGGCCAGTACCTGTGTTCGGTCTCCACGATGTATCGGATCCTGGCCGGAGCCGGCCAGGTTGCAGAGCGACGACGGCTCGCCCGCCACCCGGCCCGGGCGGTGCCCGAGCTGGTCGCGACCGGACCGGGACAGGTTTATACCTGGGACATCACCAAGCTGCCCGGACCGGCCAAGGGTCTCTACTACGACGCCTACGTGATGATCGACATCTACTCCCGTTACATCGTCGGCGCGCACGTCCACGCCCACGAGGCCGGCATCTTGGCCGAGGAGATGATGAAGCAGATCTTCGGCGTCCATGGCATCCCGACCGTGGTGCACGCCGACCGCGGCACCTCGATGACCAGCAAGTCGGTGGCGACCCTGCTCGCCGATCTGGGCGTGACCCGCTCCCATTCCAGGCCCAGCGTGAGCAACGACAACCCCTACTCCGAATCGCTGTTCAAGACCATGAAGTACGCCCCGGTCTTCCCCGAACGGTTCGGCTCGATCAGCGATGCCCGAACCTTCATGGAGCGGTTCGCCACGGCCTACAACCACGAGCACCACCACACCGGGATCGGCCTGCACACCCCCGCCGACATCCACTACGGCCACGTCGCGACCGTCAGCGCCGACAGGTCAGCAGCGCTCGCGGCAGCCCGTCTCCAGTACCCCGAGCGCTTCGCCGCCGACACACCCCAAGATCCTCGCGCTGCCCGGCGACGCCTGGATCAACGAACCAGCGGCCGCCGAAACCTCGGCTGCCTAACACCCTCTGGCCTCAGACACCTTGAAAAATTTCGCAAGCGGGAGTCAAGTCGGCACCCACCGACGCCGCGAGCCTCGATGCTGCTTGCAAGAAGCTACAGGCAGCCGGGTTCGACACACCGTTCTGGATGCCGAACCAGTGGCCGGCGCACCTGATGTTTCTCAGTGTGCTGTGGCAGTTCGGTGGCGACCCGTACGCCGCTGACGGGTCCAAGGCGACGTACGCGTCCGACGCCGGCGTCAAGGCGCTCACCTGGATGACCGACCAGATCGCCAAGGGCTACAGCCCGACCAACGTCGACATCGACGCCCAGTACCTGGCCTTCAAGAACGGCAAGACATCCATCACCTGGGACGGCATCTGGCAGATCAACGACTTGGAAGCGGCCGGCATCAACTACGGGATCGCACCGCTGCCGACTGTTGGCGACGAGCCCGCCTCCTGGTCGAACTCGCACAACTTCTTCCTCACCTCTCAGGCCGCGAGCGACCAGGACCGCTCGGACGC
Organism: Propionibacteriales bacterium; assembly: GCA_038238115.1. Lineage (GTDB taxonomy): Bacteria > Actinomycetota > Actinomycetes > Propionibacteriales > Nocardioidaceae > JBBRYB01. The sequence continues at coordinate 60,756 of JBBRYB010000008.1, forward strand.
ATCGAAGGTGTTCATCAGCTGGATGAGCGATCAGTCGGACAAGTGGTCGAAGGCGGGGATGATCCCCGCCCGCAACTCGGCTCGGACGAAGCCGGCCTTCACGCAGTCCGTCCAGTACGGCATCAAAGAGCAGATCGACCATCTGCACTTCCTGCCGCCGGTGCCTGGCCTGGGCGATGTCCAGCCGCAGACGCTCGAGGTAGCAGTCAACAAAGCCGTCCTTGGGCAGTCGTCGGTCCAAGATGCCCTCTCCAAGGCACAGTCCGATGCCACCCAGCTGATGCAGGACAACCTCGCCCAATTCGGCGGCTGACGCATGGCTGTAGAGACCCTCGAGGGCGCCACCTGGGCGCGCTCGTCGGTGGCCGGCAGGGGGTCGATGCGCGACAGTCCGCTGACGGCTTGGCTGTTCTTGGCCCCGTACCTTGTGTTGTTCCTGACTTTCGTGCTGGCGCCGATCATCTTCGGCTTGTGGATCAGCCTGCACAACTGGGACTTCACGTTGCCACGCAAGCCGTTTGTGGGATTGCAGAACTACAAGGATCTGCTCGACAGCAAGTCGGTGTCGTTCGCACCGTTCTGGAACTCGATGAAGGCCACCGGCATCTTCACAGTGTTCAGCGTCCCCCTGCTACTCGTTGTCCCCTTGGCGGTAGCCCTCGTGATGAGCCAGGCGTTTCGAGGACGCAACCTCGTCCGCGCCATCTACTTCGCTCCCTACGTGCTTGGCGTTGCCGTTGTCGGCCTGCTGTGGCGGTTTCTCCTCGACGCCAACATCGGTGTCATCAACTACCTTGCGGGGCTGATCGGTCTGCCCGACACGACACCGTGGCTGAGCTCGGTGCCGGAGGCCTGGGTCGCCCTGGTGGGGGTGACCGTGTGGTGGACCATGGGTTTCAACTCGGTGATCTTCCTCGCCGGACTGCAAGACATCCCTCGTGAGCAATACGAGGCGGCCAGGGTGGACGGGGCTGGGCCCCTGCGGTCCTTCTGGCACGTCACGATACCGGGGCTGCGGCCCGTCAGCGTATTCGTGACCATGACGACGATCATCGCCTCAGCCAACATGTTCGGGCAGTCCTTCCTCATGACGAACGGCGCCCCGGGCCAGAAGACACGGACCGCGATCTTCCAGATCGCCGAGACGGGACTGCAGAACTTCCAGATGGGCTCCGCCGCGGCGGCGAGCTGGATCCTCACCGTGGCGCTGATGTTGACGTCTGTGGTCGTCTTTTCGCTCTTCCGGGACAGGGACGCTGGTCGGGCATGAAGGCACTGCGCGCTTCGTTGCTCGCCATCTTGACGCTGATGTTTGTCAGCCCGTTGCTCTTCATGCTGCTGACGTCGTTCAAGACCGGTCGAGAGGCGTCACAGACACCGCCAACGCTGTTTCCCGAACAGCCGACGACGCAGGCGTATGACCACATCTTCCTTGCCTCGGACACACCGGTCCTGCGGTGGTTTACGAACTCGCTCTTCGCTGCCTCGGCGAACGCCCTCATCGTGGTGGCGACGTCGGCGTTGGCGGCCTACGCCATTGCCAGAATGGATTTCCCGGGACGCAGGGTCATCTTCGGTCTGATTGTCGCGACCCTGTTCGTTCCCCCGGTCATCCTCATCATTCCCAACTATGAGATTGTCGGTCGGCTGTACTGGCTCGACACCCTGACGGCGATCATCGTCCCCACGGCGGCCAACGCGTTCGGAGTCTGCTTCCTCCCACAGTTCTTCCTCCAGTTGCCGCTGGAGCTCGAGGAGTCCGCCTTCCTCGACGGCGCCAACCGATGGCAGGTCTTCTGGCGGGTCGTGCCGCCGCTGTCGAAGCCGGCGCTGGCCACGTTGGCACTCTTGGCATTCCTCACCAACTGGAACGACTTCCTATGGCCTGTCTACGTCTTGTTTAGTCCTGAGCATCAGACGCTCCAGGCCGGTCTGTCGACTTTGCAGTCGGCCAACAGCGTGCGCTATGACCTGCTCATGGCGGGAGCCGTGATTGCCAGCGTCCCGGTGCTCGTGCTGTTCGTGGTGGCGCAGCGCTTCGTCATCGAAGGTGTTTCGCGTTCAAGTCTGAAGGGATGATGGCGGAGGGCCGCCACCTCAACCGCCGTACAGTCGTCAAAGGGGCGGGCCTGACCGCCTTGGCCGGCATGAGCGGACTGCCGCTCGGGTGTGATGGTTCGCCGTCGCCAGCTAGGGAGAAGGCAACCATCCTCGATCTCGCCTTTCACACCCAGAATCGGTTTCGGCCGTTCGAGCTCGTGGCGCCCGGTTTCGAGTTGGTTGACGAGTCACAACCAGTCGCGGCGCGCTCGCTCGTTCGATCCGACAAGAGTCCCGTCGCGCCGTTCGCCGCCATCGAGCTGTCCGTTGCTGGCGTGGATGAAGCGGACGTGCTGGCCGGTCTGTTCAGCCCGGATGGTGACCACGTCGCCGTGGTCTTCTCACCGAGTCGTCGACAGGCCAGCATCGAAGTACGGCGACACGGTGTCACGCACGTGGTTGCGCAAGCGACCACCGAGCTCGCAACGCCCTTCTGCGCCGCCTTCGCCGTCTGCGAGGACCAGGTGACAGCGCTGGTCGACTCCGGAGCCGGGTGGCAACCCGTCACGACGACTCGCGAACGGGTGGCCGACCTTATCGACCTGCGTGACCCAGGCACCTTGGCCGCAATGTCGTTCGGCTACGGCGCCAGCGGCTCGACGGGTGAAGTGCGCCTGAGCCGGGTCAGGGCTGGCGCCTTCGGCATGGTGGGGGTGCGCGACCCACACCTCGTCCAGCGGCCGGACGGGACAGCGCTGATCCGCGATGGCAAGGCGTATCTGACCTTTACCTGCGCCGGCGTCGGGTTCTTCCAGCAGGCGCACTGGGGTGTTTTCACCTTGGACCTCGCCGACCCGACCAGACTCGAGCAGGTCGCCCATCTCTACTCGCAACGCGACGGTCTGCTGCTGGGTGACCACGCCGGGCAGGTGGTCGTCGACGAGGACAACGAGCGCTTCATCGTGCTCACCAGCTCGTGGGGCGACTTCGACTTCCAGGGCGTGCACGTGCGCCACGTCGTGACGTTCGACGACGTACTCGCCGGCACCCACCTGCTGCAGACCGATCGACTCGACCTACCGACGTCAGTGAGCAGCTGGGACCCGGCAGCGACGCTGATCGACGAGAGGTGGCACATCGCCTTCGTCGAGAGCCCGTCGCAGGACCCCTTCGACTTCCACCCCGCGCTGGCGGCGGGACCGGCCGGTGCGGCATACCACGAGGGTCTCGGCCTCGTCGGCGCCGATAAGTCGTTGCACCACGGCGAGGGAACGCTACTGCAGCGCCTGGGTGATCGCTGGTTCCTGCTCGCCAGCGACGGCGACGGGCACCGTTATCGCGTGTACGACCTGTCGGTGAAGTTGCTCGGCACGTTGGACGCTCCCTACGTCACAAACATCCCGCATCCGCAGATCGTCGATCGCCCGGGCGGTGACTATTTCATGGTCACCTTTGACGGGAAGCAGTACGGCGAGGACGTCCTCGGCTACGGCGGTCACGGCGACGTGGTGATCATGACAACACGGCGCGGTTAATGTGAACCCCACTGGATCGCTGTCCGTGGGTCGACGGTTGTTGCGGCGCAGGCCGGGGTAGGGGCAGATTTGACCTGCCACGCGAGCACGGGCGAGCGATACACCGCATACACGAGCCAGGACGGTCATGGCTGGATGCGCGGTGGCACCGGGGCTCACCATCTCGGCGACGCCGCGCGAATTGGACTGGTGTCGATGGTCGTCGCCGCCGACGGGCGAGCTTCAACGCCAAGTTCGACTAGGAGCGCGTGTGGGACGCCGCTCCTCGCGGCTATGGACATCCCTGCCCCTTGGCTGGTGGCGCGGGAGTCTCCCGCCGCCGTCAGAGCACGCCGTTGAGCGTGTTCGTCCCGGGGTTGGCCCGGGACGAACACGCTCAATCCGCCTGGTTCAGGAGCCGCTGGTGTTGATCACACCGTTGACGCCGTCCGGGAAGAACCCGCCCTCCGTTGCCCTCTTGGGCGTCAGGTAGACGACGTTCAAGACGCGGTCGGCAGTGCGGCTGAAGGCAATGCCGTTCTTGTCGGCCGGGACGATGTTGGCGTGTTCTTCGGTGCCGATGCCCTGGTCGTCGTCCTTCGGACCGTCCAGGCTGTCGCGGGCGTCCGAGATGGCCTCGACGGGGGCCCGCAGGCCCCTGGCGTACAGGTTCGTGCGGATCAGTGAGGCGTGGTAAGCCTCGACGGCGAGGATGCCGGCGGCGGCTTCAAGGTACGTCTTGTTGCTGATCAGCGGAGCAGCACCCTTGTAGGCCGTGACCCCGACGTCTTCGAAGATGAACGCCGCGAGCAGGAAGTTGTTCTCGTTGGAGTAGGGGTCGAAGGTCTGGTGGGCCCCGATGAGTCCGGCGGCTCGTGCGGCTGCTGTGAAGCTGTTCTTCAGGTCGATGCTGGGCTGCGCCACCTTGGCCGAGCCGAGTGCCGCGCGAAGAAACTTCACGTGCGCGATCTCGTCCTGAGCGATCTCCACCGCGTACTTGCGGATGTCCGCGGTGGAGAACTTGACCTCGCGGCCGCCGACGACGCCCCCGCGCTCTCCCTTCCCGGTGGTCAGATCGTTGGAGAGGCCGTGCCCGAAGGCAGCGTACGAGTAGAACTCGGCTTCGAGGTACTCCAGGTTGAGGGCGAAGTTCAAGATCGCGCCGTCGCTCGGCGCACCCGCCGCAGACGCGCTGCCCGCGCCGAGGCCGGACAGTGCTGTTGCACCCACGACGCCGAGGCCGGCGACACCGGCGCTTCGCAGGAAATTGCGGCGGTCAGCGTCGTTTTCGGCGCTGCGCTCGATCATGTTACGCACGACGGTTTTACCAAACATGGATCCTCCAAGGAATGTGCAACGTAAGGGACGTTGGCGTCAATGAGTTCCCGGAAGACTGTTGGGCTATGGAGCCGAATCTCCTACCCGGGCAACCGTTTCGTCTTTCTACGCCGAATCATGCCAACTCATCGCTGTGACCGTATAGAGCCATTTGCGTGACCTCTTTCCGTTACGGTTGCTGCGGTGCTCCGGGGGGGGGGTGCGTCACACCTACTCCGCGTGGTCGTGACTCCTGGGCAGGTTGGTACACCTCACCGCTCTGGTTGATCCGGCACGCGTCGTCGACATACGTTGAGCGACATGTGCGTTCCGGCTGATGCCCGACCTCCGGCCCTTGCCAGTGCGACGGAACCCCCGGCCGGACGCCGTACCTTCCTGACCTCTGCCGACGGAACCCGGTTCGCGTGCCACGAGGTCGGCGCCAGGGAGCCGAATGGCGCTGCGGTCGTCGTCCTCCCCGATGTGCGCGGCCTCTTCCCCTTCTACGAGACCCTGGCCGAGGGCTTCGCAGCGGCCGGACTCGACGCAATCGCGATTGACTACTTCGGCCGCACGTCCAACATCGAAGACCGAGACGGCGACTGGGAGTTCTGGCCGCATGTCGAGGCCACCACACCGGGACAAGTCCGCGACGACGTGGCGGCCGCGGTCCATCGGCTCCGCGCCACCAGCTCGGCGCAACGGATACACACCGTGGGGTTCTGCTTCGGCGGAGGGCAGTCATTCGCGCAGGCAGCCTCAGGTCTCGGACTCGCGGGGGTGGTCGGCTTCTACGGACCGCCGCGCCGCAAGCGAGACAACTTCGCCTCGCCGATCGACCTGGTCGCGTCTTATGAGTGCCCGGTGCTGGGACTGTTTGGCGGGGCCGACGAGGGAATCCCCCAAGATCAGATCGACGACTTCGAGCACGCGTTGACGAGGGCCGGCGTTTCCCACGAGTTGCACGTCTACCCCGGGGCCCCGCACAGCTTCTTCGACCGCGCGTACAACGACTATGCGAAAGAGTGCGCCGATGCCTGGCAGCGGGTGCTGGAATTTACCGCGGGAGGCACACCGACGTGACGCCAAGCCAGTTGTCGCCGCATTGACGTTGCAGCACCGTTCGCCCTTCTTCAGTCGCACGGCAGCAACGTGGGAGCGATGGCACGCTGGCTGCACGGAGTCACGGGGACGTTGCAACCGGTCACGCCGTCTGGGATGCTACGAAACAGACCGGTGGTGTGTTGACGAGGGAGTGCAGTGATTTTCACCCGCACTGCAAGAACGGTCGCTGTCGTCGCGACGACGATGGCCCTCACCCCTGTCGCGCAGGCGCATGCCGACGTACAACGCTTCACCGATGCGCGCAACGACAGCGCCTCTTCGGTGGACATTCGCTCCGTGCGAGTGGACAACTCATCCGCCGCTCGCCAGAAGGTGATCGTCTCGGTAAGGCAAGACCGTGTGCACCTGGGCGACTCAATCCAGATCTATCTCGACACGCGCAGGCGTGACCCGGGGCCGGAGTATGCCATCGGTGGCGCGCCCTCCAGCGAGTACTTCATGTATCACCAGGAGCGCTGGAAGGGTCGTGGCCGACTGGTTCCCTTCCGCTGCCGATACAGCCTGAAGATTCATGAGAACACCGACCGGACCCGAGCGGTCATTCCACGCGCCTGTCTGGACTTTCCCGGCAAGGTGCGCGTCGCCGTGCAGGCCCAGCGGGGTTTTCGCCCTGTCACCAGCCGCGACTGGGCGAAGGCGAAGCGGACGTGGTTCCAGCCGGTTGCCCGCTAGGTGTTGCGGGGCTGCTTGTCGTAACCCGATCGCCTTCACGTCTGTTGTTGGGACGCCTGCTCCATCGACGCGCGCCATCGTCCGCGACAACCCAGACGCGCCGTGGGGCAGGCAGCCAAGCGGCGCAAAAACGCAACCTCCGCGCGAGTGTCAGGCCTCGGCTTTCACGGACCTGGCTCCAGCTGCGTGGGGATCGCCTGCGGCGAACGCCGCCTCGTCGAATGGGTCGTCACCAGACAAGACGCGCTGAGCCCGTTCCTTGTCGAACGAGTCTGTCCAGGTGCCCACCAGCACTGTCGCCACTGCGTTGCCGGCGAAGTTGGTCAACGCCCGAGCCTCCGACCTGAAGCGGTCGATTCCGACGATGAGCCCGACGCCGTCCACTAGGTCTGCCGGTGCGACTGTAGGCCACCGGCGAGAGTGGCGAGCCCTGCGCCCGTCACGCCTGCGGCCCCCTTGGACGCGATGATCATGAACGTCAGCAGGGAGATCTGCTGGCCCAGGCTGAACGGCTTGTCGAGAGCCTCAGCGATGAACAGCGAGGCCATTGTGAGGTAGATCGCGGTGCCATCGAGGTTGAAGAGTATCCGGTCGGAACGGTGATCCCGACAACCTGTTCCTTGACCCCAAGATGCTCCATCTTGCCGATCAGTCGAGGCAGCGCCGTCTCGGACGACGAAGTAGACACGATGAGGAGAAACTCCCGGCCGAGGTAACGCAGCAACGAGAAGATCGAAAGACCGGCGACGAGACGCAAAATAGTGCCGAGGACGCCGAGCACGAACACGATGCAGGTGAAGTAGAAAGCCAGCATGATCTGGGCGAGCGCCTTGAGCGCGTCGAAGCCAGTGTCGCCGACGACGGCAGCGATGGCGCCGAAAGCTCCGATAGGAGCCACCCACATCACCATGTACAAGATCTTGAACACCAGACGCTGCAGGTGGCCGATGCCGGCGAGGATCGGCTCTCCGCGCGTACCTAGAGCCTGGATCCCGAAGCCGACGAGCAGCGCTACGAAGACCACCTGCAGGATTTCGCCTGAGGTGACCGCTGAGAATAACGTCGTGGGGACGATCCCGAGTAGGAACTCAGTTGTCGAGCCGGCCCCTTCGGCCGCCTGTGCCTGGCCGGCCGACCGCGCGGAATCGCTGATGTTCAGTCCCGATCCGGGATGCACGAGGTTCCCGACCACCAGACCGATGGCCAGTGCCACGGTCGACATCGCCAGGAAATAGACAAGAGCCAGTCCGCCAACCTTGCCGACGCTGGCGGCCTGACGGACGGAGCCGATGCCGAGCACCAGCGTGCAGAAGATGATGGGGCTGATCATCATCTTGATCAAGGCGACGAAACCGTCGCCTAGCGGCTGGAGCTCGACCCCGAATCCGGAAACATGAAGCCAACAGCGATGCCGAGAAGGACAGCGACGACGACGGCCATGTAGAGGTATTGGGTCCGGTCCCGGCGAGTGGTCGTGTCGTCCTGCTGGGTCTGCGAGGAAGATGACATGTGGCTCCTGACGCAAAGCGGGTCCAGAACTGTGTCGCAGCGTACTCGGATTCCCGCGCTCCCACCCGCCCTTACCGTCCGGCGGCTCCCACGATTCGCTCGACCCGTTCACGCTTCGAAGACCCGCGTTGACTGCCATCAGATGAGTGAACCGCCGTCGCAATAAGTCGGCGCTTCACTGCCGCGTTGAGTGGTCGATTCCCAGTAGGCGCCATTCGAGCGCAGGCCGGCTGGTGATTGAGGTCTTTCTGTCCCAGGGCAGACGATAGACACCTTGACGACAGATCAGGGAGCCGTCGGTCCCGAGGACTGCTGTGGAGGCTCCCGCTCCGAGAGGCTGACTGTCAGTTATGCACAGGGCACTCATGCGGTATGGCGTGCGTGGTGGTGGCTTTGGCAGACTCCCGGTACCTCGGTTCGGATGAAGGTTTCGTGATGTCTCACGTCGGTGTGGTGGACGGTTCGTCTGCAGTGGACCTGCTCGACGCGGACGTGCGTGCTGAGGTTCGCCGCCATGGTGTTGACCCGCTGACCGACGTCGACGCCGTACGCCGTTTTGCCCGGTCTGCTGTGCGCGCCCACGACGAGCGCAGCCTGTCTGGGATGGTGCGACCGGTCGACGATCCGGAAGGTGTGGTCCATGAGCTGGTCGCGAGGGTGGCGGGGTTCGGGCCACTGCAGCGTTACCTCGACGACCCGTCGGTGGAGGAGATCTGGATCAACGAGCCGCAGCGGGTCTTCGTCGCCCGTGACGGGCGGCACGAGCTGACGACGACGATCCTCACCGCGGTCGACGTGCGTGACCTCGTCGAGCGGATGCTGAAGACGTCGGCGCGACGCGTCGACCTCTCCTCCCCGTTCGTGGATGCGATGCTGCCGTCGGGTCACCGCCTGCACGTGGTCCTCGACGGCATCACGCGAGGGTTTAGTGCGGTGAACATCCGCAAGTTCGTTGTCAAGGCGCGCCGGCTCGGCGATCTGGTCGAGCTCGGGACATTGACGACGCAGGCGGCTGCCTTCCTCGATGCTTGCGTCGTCGCGGGACTCAACATCGTGGTCGCGGGAGGCACCCAGGCGGGCAAGACCACCATGCTCAACACGCTCGGCTCGGCCGTGCCCGGCCGGGAGCGCATCGTGTCGGCCGAGGAGGTCTACGAGCTGAGGTTCGACCATCCCGACTGGGTGGCGATGCAGACCCGGCAAGCAGGGCTCGAGGGAACCGGCGAGATCAAGCTGCGCCACCTCGTCAAGGAGTCGCTGCGGATGCGACCTTCGCGCATCGTCGTGGGAGAGGTGAGAGCCGAGGAATGCCTCGATCTGCTGCTGGCCCTCAACAGCGGGCTGCCCGGCATGGCCACTGTCCACGCCAATTCGGCGCGCGAGGCACTGGTCAAGCTATGCACGCTGCCGCTGCTTGCGGGGGAGAACATCTCCGGGCGCTTCGTGGTGCCGACGGTGGCGTCGAGCGTCGACATCGTGGTCCATCTCGGATTGGACGCCGACGGGCGCAGGCGGGTGCGTGAGATCGTCGCAGTACCTGGGCGGGTCGAGGCCGACATCATCGAGACGGAGCCGATCTTCGTCGTGCGTGACGACCGACTGACTCGCGTGCATGGGATGCCGCCGCGGCTCGACCGCTTTGCCGCGCGGGGAATCGACATCCATCACCTGCTGTCACCGCATTTGTCCGCCACTTCCGAGGAGGGCTGAAATGGGCGCGGCACTCGGGCTGACGGCTGGGATCGGTTTCCTGCTCATCTGGACAGCGCTGATGCGGCCGTCGACGACACCGAACCGCCGGCGCGCCATGACCGGGCGTGTGGAGGAGATGCTCATGACGGCCGGCGTGACCGGCGTCTCGCCCGCCGGTCTGTGGTGGCTTTGCGCGCTGAGCGGCGTCGTTGCGGGCGTGGCAGTCCTCGCTGTCTCGAAGACCGCCCCCGTCGCGGTAGCCTTCGCGTTGATCGCGGCAGGTGCGCCGGTCGCCCTCGTCAAGGGACGGGTACGCCGACGACGCCGTGAACTGGCCGAGGTCTGGCCGGAGGCGGTCGACAACCTCGCATCGGCCGTCCGTGCCGGCCTGTCCTTGCCCGAGGCGCTCACCCAACTCGGCGAGCGTGGCCCGGTCCCGTTGCGTGAACCGTTCACGGCGTTCGGCCGTGACTACCTCGCCACCGGGAGGTTCGCGGACTGTCTCGAGCGGTTGAAGGACCACCTCGCCGACCCGGTCGGAGACCGTGTCGTCGAGGCGCTGAGAATCGCCCGTGAGGTCGGAGGCGGCGACCTCGGCCGCATGCTGCGAGCCCTGTCGAGGTTCCTGCGTGACGACGCGAGGACCCGTTCGGAGCTCGAGGCGCGGCAGGCCTGGGTCGTCAACGGTGCCCGGTTGGCGGCCGGCTCTCCATGGGCGGTTCTCCTGGCGCTGTCGCTTCAGCCGGAGGTCATCGGTCGCTACCGCTCGACCGCGGGGGTTGTCGTGCTCGGCATCGGTGCAGCGACCTGCTTCGTCGCGTACAAGCTGATGGTGCGCCTCGGGCGGCTGCCTGAGGAACGACGGGTGCTGACATGAGTATGGTGCTGTCGGGCGCCCTGCTGGGGCTGGCTCTCGGGATCGGCCTGGTCATCGTCGTGCGGCTGCTGGCGTCGCGGCGGCCGAGCCTCGACAGTCGGGTGCTGCCCTACGTCCGCGACGTCCCGACCGCCAGCCCGGCGTGGCGTCCCATCGCCATGTCAGGTCGCCCCTTGTCGGCCCTCGTGGCTTTGCTGCGGCCCCTGCTCGAGCGTGGCGCGGATCGACTGGAACGGGTCCTGGGTGGCCGCGAGTCGGTTCGGCGGCGGCTCGAACGGGCCGGGTCAGCCGCGACGGTCGAGGAGTTCCGCGTCGTCCAGGTGCTGTGGGGCCTGGGCGGCTTCGCGGTGGCGCTGGTCTTCGGCGTGCTCGGCCCGGCCCGTCAGCCGGGCAGGGCCCTGCCTTGGCTGCTGATCTGCGCCGGCGCCGCGATGCTGGCGATCCTGGCCCGCGACAGCGTGCTGAGCCGCCAGGTCAGCCGGCGGGAGGAGCAGGTGCTCTCCGAGTTCCCGGTCGTGGCAGACCTGCTCGCGCTGGCCGTGGCCGCGGGTGAAGGACCCATCGGCGCGCTGGACCGGGTTGTGTCGAGCTGTCGCGGCGCGTTACCCGACGACCTGTCCGTCGTTCTCGCCCAGTCCCGAACCGGCGTGCCCATCAGCTCGGCGCTCGACTCGTTGGCGCAGCGCAGCGGACTCGCCATCGTGTCGCGGTTCGCCGAGGGCTTCGCGGTGGCGATCGAGCGTGGGACGCCCCTGGTCGACGTCCTCACCGCGCAGTCGGCCGATGTGCGCGAAGCATCCAAGCGGGCGTTGATCGAGACGGGGGCGCGCAAGGAGGTGGCCATGATGGTGCCGGTCGTCTTCCTCATCATGCCCGTCACCTTGCTCTTCGCATTCTTTCCCGGCGTTGTCGGACTCAACCTGCTGGCGCCATAGCCGGCCCGCACCAAGGAGGCGCACCCCATGAAGCTGCACTCTGGGCCCCGAACCCGATGGCGTCGCGATGAACGAGGCGACGTGCCCGGGTGGGTGATGATCACCGTCATGACGATCGTGATCGCCTCGGCGATCCTGGTCATCTTCCAGGACCGGGTCACGACGTTTCTCCAAGACACCCTCAACCAATACATGTAGGTCTGCACGTGGCCGCACATCAAGGCCGTGGATCACACCGAGGCCGTGGATCGCAGCGAGGCCGTGGATCACACCGAAGTCGGGCGTCGCAGCGAGGCTCGGCGATCACCGACTTCGCGCTGGTCTCCGTCGTCCTCGTGCCACTGTTCTTCGGCGTCTTGCAGCTTGCCCTGATCTGGCACGTGAAGACGACGCTCATCTCGGCGGCCGCGGAGGGGGCTCGCTACGGCGCTGCGTACGACAAGACGAGCACCGACGGTGCGAGCCGCACGGCGGCCGTCATCGATGAGACGTTCGGCTCGCGGCTCTCGGACCGGGTGTCCGCACGCGAGACGTCCATCGACGGACAAGCGGCCGTCGAGGTTGAGGTCTCCGCTGACGTTCCCGTGCTGGCCTTCTGGGGTCCGACGGTGAGCGTCGACGTGCGTGGGCACGCGATCAAGGAGATCCTTCCCTGATGGGCAGTTCCCAGATGAGCCGCCCGGGTCGGCTGCGCCCGGGTCACTCGTGTCCCGGCCTAGCCCCTGCCTGTCGACCCCCTGCCTGTCGACCCCCTGCCTGTCGACCCCGTCCCAAGCGGACCTATCCCAGCCGGCTTAGGCCCTCGCGCCGTCGCGAGACAGGCTCGGCGCTGATCGAGCTGACCTGGCTCGGGCTGTTGCTCATCATCCCGCTGGTATACGCCGTCATCTCGATCATCACCGTGCAGCGCTCGGCCTTCGGTGCGACCGAGGCGGTCCGCGCCGCAGGACGTGCGTATGTCCTGGCGCCAGACGTCCCGACCGCCAATCAGCGGGCCTACGACGCTGCCCGCCTCGCCATGCGAGACCAAGGACTCGCCCTCGACCCGGCGGACCTGGTCATCACCTGCCGCCCAATGCCGCAGTCATGCCTGCAGCCAGGTTCGACCGTCCAGGTCTCACTCGCCCTTGAGGTCGCGCTGCCTCTCGTGCCGACCCTGCTCGGCCAGTCAGCAGCGAGCATCTCCGTCGACACGTCGCACACCGAGGGGTACGGCGTCTACCGCGAGGCGGGTCAGTGAAGCGTGTCGCCCGCACCCGAGTCCCGCGTCGCAGCCCTTCCGAGCGTGGCCAGATCACCGCGATGCTGGTCATCTTCTCCATCTGCCTGCTCATCGCGATCATCGCAGTCACTGACATTTCCGCCAGCTACCTGCGCCGGCAGGCCGCGACGTCACTCGCCGACGGTGCAGCGCTCTCCGCGTCGGACGCCGCAGCGGCCGCGAGCGTCTACGACGGCCCGCCCGAGGCGTTCGTAACCCTCGACCAGCAGGCGGCGACCGAAGCAGTGGACAGCTACCTGCAGCAGACCGGCGCCTACGCCGACTACCCGGGTCTCCAATTGGATGTGGTCGTCGACGCTCACACGGTGCGGATCTACCTGTCGATGCCCTACGAGTTGCCGATCTCGATGCCCGGCGTCGACGACTCCACCACGATCCACAGCTCCGGGTCAGCCGTCATGCCCATCTACTGACTGCTCCGGACACGCCAGCGCCATGCCGACCCGCTCACGGCTCGTAACGTTTCTGCAGCGCCGTCCCGACCGTGGTCGTGGATCGGCTGTCAAAGAGGTTGGTGCACACGTGTGTCACGAGTGCTGCCCATGAGGCCGCGGGCTGGGCTGGATCGCCGCCGTCGTTGCTCGGCTCGTGATGGAAGGTCGCGATGACGGGCCTGGCGTACGCCGCAAAAAAAGCGCCTCGCCCGCACCGGATGTCTGCGTCATAGGTTCCGGACGCCACAGGAGCCCTGCTGCCGGCGACTGAGCCGGTGTTACACATATGGCGCAGACGTGCGGTGTGAGTGTTATAACGTGCGGTACGCTGGAACCATGGACGGAAACGACTCCGGGGCACCCGAGCAGCAGATTGCTCAGCGTGAGACCACGCCGATCGACGCTCGTCGCCTGGAGGAGGACTTCCAGGCAATCATCGACGGCGACGGCCGTGTCGAGCCGCGAGACGCAATGCCCGAGACCTACCGGAAGAACCTGATCCGCCAGATCGCCCAGCACGCCCACTCCGAGATCATCGGGATGCAGCCCGAAGGCAACTGGATCAGCCGCGCTCCCAGCCTGCGCCGCAAGGCGATCTTGATGGCGAAGGTGCAGGACGAGGCCGGACACGGCCTTTACCTCTACGCCGCCGCCGAGACGCTCGGCGCCGACCGCGCGGACCTCCTCGACATGCTTCACAACGGGCGCCAGAAGTACTCCTCGATCTTCAACTACCCGACGCTGACCTGGGCCGACATGGGCGCGATCGGCTGGCTCGTCGACGGGGCGGCCATCGTCAACCAGGTGCCACTGTGCCGGTGCTCCTACGGTCCGTACGCCCGCGCCATGGTCCGGGTGTGCAAGGAGGAGTCGTTCCACCAGCGCCAGGGCTTCGAGATCCTCAACACGTTGTCCCACGGCAGCGTCGCCCAGCACGCGATGGCCCAGGACGCGGTCGACCGCTGGTGGTGGCCGAGCCTGATGATGTTCGGCCCACCCGACGCCGACTCGCCCAACTCCGCACAGTCGATGGCGTGGGGCATCAAGCGGTTCAGCAACGACGACCTGCGCCAGCGGTTCGTCGACATGACGGTCCCGCAGGCCGAGGCGCTCGGACTCACCATCCCCGACCCTGAGCTCGCCTGGAACGAGGAGCGCGGCCGCTTCGACTTCGGCGCGATCGACTTCACTGAGCTGTTCGATGTGATCAAGGGCAACGGGCCGTGCAACGCTCAGCGCATGCAGCACCGCCGCCAAGCCCACGAGGACGGCGCCTGGGTGCGTGACGCGGCTGCCGCCTATGCCGCCAAACGTCGTACGCCGTCGACCGTCTCCGAGCCCGCCGCATGAGCGCCGCTCCTGAAACGTCCGACCTCACCGCGGAAGGCGGCCACGGTGCCGTCCCGGTGACGGGTGTGCCCTCCGAGCAGGAGCCCGACGCGGCTGCGCGACGCGAGTGGCCCCTGTGGGAGGTGTTCGTGCGGGCGAGGCGGGGACTCAGCCACGTCCACGCCGGCAGCCTGCATGCGCCCGACGCGGAGATGGCCCTGCGCAATGCCCGAGACATCTACACGCGGCGCCAGGAGGGCGTGTCGATCTGGGTCGTGGAGGCCGACGACATCACGGCGACGAGTCCCGACGAGAAGGACAGCTTCTTCGACCCGGCTGCCGACAAGATCTACCGCCACCCGACGTTCTACGACGTCCCCGAGGGCGTTGAGCACCTGTGACTCCTGAGTTGTCGGACCCGCAGAAGCAGCCGGCCACGCCGGCGCCCGACCGGATGGCGTATGTGCTGCGGCTGGCCGACGACGCGCTCATCCACGCGCAACGCATGGGGGAGTGGATCGCCGCGGCCCCACAGCTCGAGGAGGACGTGGCTCTCGGCAACATCGCCCTCGACCTGCTGGGCCAGGCCCGCGCACTGCTCACGTATGCCGGCGAAGTGGAGGGTGCGGGGCGTGACGAGGATGCGCTTGCCTACCACCGAGACGAGCGGGACTTCCTCAACGCCCAGATCTTCGAGTTGCCCAATGGGGACTTCGGCTTCACCATCGCCCGGTTGCTCGTCACGTCCACCTACCAGTGGGAGCTCTACTCGCGGCTCCAGTCCTCCGGCGACCCGACGCTTGCGGCGATAGCAGCGAAGGCGGTCAAGGAGGTCGACTACCACCGCGACCACGCCACTCAGTGGGCGCTCCGGCTCGGCGACGGCACCGACGAGTCGCACCGGCGGATGCAGAGCGGTCTGGACGACCTCTGGCCGTATGTGCCCGAGCTGTTCGAGACCGACATCCTCGTCGGCTCCCTGTCCGACGAGGGCATCGCCGTCGACCCGGCTCTGCTTGGCGAGCCGGTGTTCGGGTACGTCGGTCAGGTGCTTAACGAAGCCACCCTGACCCGACCGCAGACCCACGTCCGTCATACCGGCGGTCGGCGGGGTGTGCATACCGAGCAGTTCGGCTACCTGCTCGCCGAGATGCAGCACCTGGTCAGGTCACACCCGGGGTCGCGCTGGTGAGCACGCTGATGACAAGCCTCCGTGACGAGCAGGTGAGGGCGATCGTGGCCCAGGTGCTCGACCCCGAGGTCCCGGTGCTGACCATCGAGGACCTCGGCATCTTGCGCGGCGTTTCGGTTGACGCCCAAGGACACGTCGAGGTGACGATCACGCCGACGTACTCCGGTTGTCCGGCCATGGACGCCATCAGGACCGACGTCACTGAGGCGCTTGCAGCCAGCGGGTTCCACGATGTCGACGTTCGGCTCGTGCTGTCGCCCGCGTGGACGACGGACTGGATGAGTGACGAGGGCAAGCGGAAGCTGCTCGACTACGGGATCGTCCCGCCGCGGCCGCGTGGTGACGGTCCGGTCATGATCTCGCTGTCGCTGCAGTGCCCGCAATGCGGGTCGCCCGACACCCGCGAGCTGAGCCGCTTCGGCTCGACCGCCTGCAAGGCGCTGTGGGCGTGCAACGCCTGCCTCGAGCCGTTCGACCATTTCAAGGCGATCTGAGCGTGTCCGCCGCACGGCACGGGGCCTACCACGCGCTGCGCGTCTCTGAAGTGACGCCGCTCACCGACGAAGCGGTCTGCATCAGCTTCGACGTTCCGCCGGGGCTCGCAGCCGACTACGACTTCATCCAAGGCCAGCATGTGACGGTGCGCACGTCGATGGCCGGAGACGACGTGCGCCGCAGCTACTCCATCTGCGCTCCGGCGAAGTCGGGCTCGCTACGTATCGGCGTGAAGGTGCTGCCCGGCGGGCACTTCTCCGGCTTCGCGGCCGGAGACCTGGCCGTCGGCGACGCGCTCGACGTGATGACGCCGACCGGGCGCTTCTACACGCCGCTCGATCATGACAGCGAGAAGCACTACTGCGCGATCGCGGCCGGCAGCGGTATCACGCCAATCCTGTCCATCGTCGCCACGAGCCTGGCCCTGGAGCCCAAGAGCTCTGTCACGCTCATCTACGCGAACCGGACGAGCCGCAGCGTGATGTTTCTGGAAGAGCTCGAGGACCTCAAGAACCGTTATCCGGGACGGTTCCAGCTGATCCACGTGTTCAGCCGCGAACCACAAGACGCCGAGCTACTGTCGGGTCGCCTCGACGCCGCCCGGCTCACCAAGATCAACGAGACGCTCGTGCCGATCGAAACGGTCGACGACTGGTTCCTGTGCGGGCCGTTCGAGATGGTAGTCGCCCTGCGAGATGCGCTGATCGAGCAGGGCGTGGACGTGCACCACGTGCACACCGAGCTCTTCCACGTGGAGACGAAGCCACCGCAGCGGCGTACGACGATCGCCGACAGCGACGACGGCGCCGACGTGACGATCAACCTCGACGGGCGCCAGTCGACGTTCAAGCTCATGGGCAATGACGTGTCCGTCCTGGAAGCGGCGCTCGCGGTTCGCCCCGACGCGCCGTTTGCCTGCCGGGGCGGCGTGTGCGGCACCTGCCGGGCGCAGGTCCTCGAGGGCGCGGTCGAGATGGACAGCAACTATGCGCTCGAGCCAGAGGAGATCGAGAAGGGGTACGTCCTCACCTGCCAGAGCCACCCCACCACGCCGCGGCTGCGGGTCGACTTCGACGCGTAAGCGGCGAAGCGAGGGTGGAGCGACGCGTGAGCGGCGAAGCGAGGGGAGAGCGACGCGAAAGCGGCGAAGCGAGGGGAGAGCGACGCGAAAGCGGCGAAGCGAAGGAGAGCGAAGCGAGGGTGGAGCGACGCTTGAGCGGCGAAGCGAGGGGGGAGCGACGCGTGAGCGGCGAAGCGAGGGTGGAGCGACGCGTGAGCGGCGAAGCGAGGGTGGAGCGACGCGAAAGCGGCGAAGCGAAGCAGAGCGACGCACCGCTGCGCTTATGCAGCCGGCTGGGCCGGATCGGCTCGTGTCGTGCGCGCTGTTGTCGGTGGGCAGTGCGAGACTGACCGCCATGTCCGAAGCACCGTCCGCCACCCCCGAACTCGAGTTCCGCACCGACGTCGGCGTCGAACTGGTCCGCTGGTCAGCGAGCGACTCCGATGTGCTGTTCGCGGCCCGAGTCTCGACCAAGGGCGAGCAGTCTCTGGAGGATGTCGACGCCGACGCGAGCCGCTCGTCGGGGCTGATCAACTTCCTGATGCGCGACCGGCACGGCTCTCCCTTCGAGCACAACTCGATGACGTTCTATGTCTCGGCGCCGATCTTCGTGTTCCGAGAGTTCATGCGTCACCGCATCGCGTCCTACAACGAGGAGAGCGGCCGCTACCGTGAGCTCCGCCCAGTCTTCTACATGCCAGGGCCGGACCGCCGCCTCGTGCAGGTCGGCAAGCCGGGTGCCTACGACTTCTTGCCCGGCACCCCCGAGCAGCTCGAGACGGTGCGCCGGGAGACCGATGCGGTCTGCCGGGAGGCATATGCGTCGTACCAGCGGATGCTCGATGCCGGAGTTGCCCGTGAGGTCGCACGCATCGTGCTGCCCGTCACCATCTTTTCGACCATGTACGTCACCATGAACGCCCGCTCCCTGATGAACTTCCTCTCGCTGCGCACCAAGCGCGACGATAGTCAGTTCAAGTCGTTTCCTCAGCGTGAGATCGAGATGGTGGCAGAAAAGATGGAAATGGAGTGGGCGGGGCTGATGCCGTTGACGCACGCGGCATTCGAGAACAATGGCCGGGTTTCCCCATGACGCTGACGCAGGTTTGGTACAGACTCTTGAAAACTTCTTGTAACGCCCGGGGTTACCGCCGCGATATACAGGCGGAAGCGTCGCTACTGCCCGGACCCCCGAGCGGACAGTAGCGACGCTCTCTCATGTTGGGGGTCCCGTCCTCATGTCGGGGGGTCCTGTCGGAGCGCAGTCTGCAGCCTCGTCGTCAGCGGGGCGTCAGCCGGCTGCTTCGCCCTGCCTGGCGTCCACCGGCGGGAAGGCTGCGGACGGTAGCCTCCTGACATGACGTCCGTGACGACGGCCCCGTTCGGCCGGGTCCTTACCGCGATGGTGACCCCCTTCGACAGTCATGGCGCGGTCGACCTCGACACCGCTGCCGCGCTCGCTACCCACCTCGTCGACACCGGCCACGACGGCTTGGTGGTCTCCGGTACGACGGGCGAGTCGCCCACGACTGATCCCGACGACCAGCGCGCTCTCCTGCGGGTCGTCCTTGCTGCCGTGGGCGACCGTGCCCACATCGTGGCGGGCGCCGGGACGAACGACACAGCACACTCCATCAAGCTCGCGCGCGCTGCCGCCGCCGAAGGTGCCGCCGGCCTGCTGGTGGTGACTCCCTACTACAGCAAGCCGTCCCAGGCCGCGATCCTGGCTCACTTCCGCGCGGTGGCGGATGTGTCGGATGTGCCCGTCATGGTCTACGACATACCCGGACGGACGGGCGTGAAGCTGAGTGCGGACACCCTGGCCCGGGCCGCCGAGCACGACCGGATCGTCGCGGTCAAGGAGGCCAGCGGCGACCTGTACGCCGGAGGCTGGCTGCTGCGCGCCACCGACCTCGCGATCTATAGCGGCGACGACGCGCTCAACTTCGCCTGGCTGGCGCTGGGTGCGGTGGGGATCGTCTCCGTGGTCGGCCACGTCGCCGGGCCGCGCTACGTCGACCTGGTCTCAGCCATTGACAAGGGCGACATGGAGACAGCCCGAGCGATCGACCGCTCGCTCCTGCCGGCCGTCGAGGCCATCATGAACCGTGCGCCCGGCGTGGTGATGGCCAAGGCCGCGCTCGAGCTTCTCGGCCGGCTCCCCAACCGCCAAGTCCGTGCCCCCCACCTGCCCGCGACCGACGACCAGGTTGCGCAGCTGCGCCGCGACCTGGTGACCGCCGAACTCCTGGAGGACTCCAGCGCATGAGCCACCC
This sequence comes from Propionibacteriales bacterium, assembly GCA_038238115.1. Lineage (GTDB taxonomy): Bacteria > Actinomycetota > Actinomycetes > Propionibacteriales > Nocardioidaceae > JBBRYB01. The sequence goes on from JBBRYB010000008.1 coordinate 80,505, forward strand.
GCACCCCGAGCTCGGACCGCCACCAGAGCTGCCACCGAACGGTCTGCGGGTCATCGCCCTCGGCGGGCTCGGTGAGGTCGGCCGCAACATGACGGTCCTCGAGTACGACGGCCGACTACTCATCGTCGACTGCGGCGTGCTCTTCCCCGACGAGAACCAGCCTGGCGTCGATCTGATCCTGCCCGACTTCGAGCCGATCAGGCACCGCCTCGGCGACGTCGAGGCGGTGGTCCTCACCCATGGTCACGAGGACCACATCGGGGCGGTGCCCTACCTGCTGCGCGAACGACCGGACATCCCACTCGTGGGCTCGCGGCTCACATTGGCGTTGCTCGCGGCCAAGCTCCGCGAGCACAGGCAGACCCGAGCGCCCAAGCACGAGGTCAAGGAGGGCGATCGCGCCCAGTTCGGGCCGTTCGACCTGGAGTTCGTCGCGGTCAACCATTCGATCCCCGATGCTCTCGCGGTCGCCGTACGCACCACCGCAGGATTGCTGCTGCATACCGGCGACTTCAAGATGGACCAGCTGCCCCTCGACGGGCGCATCACCGACCTCAGGGCCTTCGCCAGACTTGGCGAGGAAGGCGTCGACCTGTTCCTTGTCGACTCCACCAACGCCGAGGTGCCGGGCTTCACGACGTCTGAGCAGGACATCGGCCCCGTCCTCGACCGCGTCTTCAGCAAGAGCGTCCAGCGGATCATCGTCGCCTGTTTCGCCTCCCACGTACACCGGGTCCAGCAGGTGATGGACGCCGCAGTGTCACAAGGCCGCAAGGTGGCGTACGTCGGGCGGTCCATGGTGCGCAACATGGGCGTAGCGCGCGACCTCGGCTACCTCAAGGTGCCGCCGAACACCCTGGTCGACATGCGAGAGCTCGACAACTACCGCCCCGAGGAGGTCGTGGTCATCTCGACCGGCTCACAGGGGGAGCCGCTGTCGGCGCTGGCCCGTATCGCCCACCGCAACCACGACCGTATCCACATCGAGCCCGGCGACACTGTCGTGCTCGCATCCAGCCTCATCCCGGGCAACGAGAACTCCGTGTTTCGGGTCATCAACGGGCTCACCCGGCTTGGCGCCAAGGTGGTGCACAGAAGCAACGCTCTCGTGCACGTGTCCGGCCATGCCAGCGCCGGTGAGCTCCTCTACTGCTACAACATCCTGCGCCCGCGCAACGTCATGCCCGTCCACGGCGAGGTGCGCCACCTGGTCGCCAACGGCCAGCTGGCCGTCGACACGGGCGTGCCACGCTCACGAGTCGTGGTGGGCGAGGACGGCTTCGTGGTCGACCTCGTCGGCGGCGTCGCGCGGGTGAGCGGCAAGGTCGACTGCGGCTACGTCTTCGTGGACGGCTCGTCGGTCGGCGACATCACCGAGACCGCCCTCAAGGACCGCCGCATTCTCGGTGACGAGGGCATCATCACCGTCATGGTCGTGATGGACTCTTCCTCGGGCAAGCTCGCCGCGGGTCCGGAGATCCACGCCCGTGGGTTCGTCGAGGACGAGAGCGTCTTCGACGAGGTGCGTCCGCTCATCGAGGACGCCTTGATGAAGGCGGTCAACGACGGCAACGACGACAGCTACCAGCTCCAGCAGGTGATCCGGCGTACGACCGGCCGCTGGGTCAACCAGGCGCACCGTCGGCGCCCGATGATCATCCCGGTCGTGCTCGAAGCCTGACGTGGTCGACCCTGCAAGCAAGCCATCCCTCGCCCGTAACAGCGCCACCAGGGTCGTGGCGGCCGGCACCGTGCCCGCTGTCGGGTCCGACGCGCGCGGCGTCACACCCGCCGAGACAGCTCGGCGCTGGCTGGCGCCGCTCGTCGCCTTCCTGGCGTCCTCCCTGGGCACGGCGTGCACCGTCAGCCTGGTCGACGCCCGCGTCAGGCTCGACCTGCTGTCGGCGGTCGACGCGCGCTTCGTCGGGTGGGTCGGTCTCGACGCGCTGATCTGTATGGCGACGGCGCTGGTCGGCCTTGCTGGTGCTCGCCGGGTCGGGGCGGGTCCGCCACTCGCGCTGGGGGCCGCCGCCTCCGTCTTCGGGTTGGCGCTCGGTGCGTCCATCACCGAGGACACCCAGCTTGCGTTGGCACTGCCTGTGCTCGGACTTGCCGCCGGAGGGCTGCTGGCCGGCGGCCTGGGGATGGCGCTGGAGCTGCCCTGGAGATGGGCTCGCCTCACCGTCGTCGCTTGGGCGATTCCGCTGACCGCAGCGTGGCCGCTGCTTGCATGGTCCGCGCTTCACCACCCATCGCAGCAGCTGCGGCTCACCGCCCATCCCACGATCTGGCTGCTGGCGCCGGTGGCGCTGCTCATCGTCGTCTGGAGCATGGCGTCAATGCTGCTGGAGCCGGACCTCGCGCAGTGGGGTCGGCCGGGTCTCGAGAACGCCTGGTCCGGCCTGATTCTCGTCGTGCTCGGCGCCGCTCTGGTCGCCATGCTCTTGGGCTTCGCGCCAGAGATATCGCTGATCTGGCGGCGCCCTCTGATCCTGGGCACGGCCGTGCTCGTTGTCCTGTGCTGGTCCGCGGTGTTGGCCGGGATGGCCGATCGCTGGGTCAAGCTGGCACTTCTATGCGTCGGGACCGTCGCGGCGGCGATCCCCGCGCTGGTTCAGCTCACACTCGCGGTCTCCGACGCCGGCTCGAGCCGCGCAGGCTTAGCACCCGTCGTCGTGATGGCCGGTGCCGCGGTGGCTGGTGCAGGGGCGGGATGGCGCTGGCCAGAGAAGCTTGCCGTTCCAGCCCTGCTCCTGACGGCGACGGGCGCGGCGGCCGCCTGGGTGGTGCCCGACCAGCCCTGGTGGCTCACGGCTGCTGGGGCGCCGCTCCTGGTCGGCGGGGCGGCAACGCTGGCCTGCGGACTGGCCGTGGCCATGCACCATCCGGCAGCCTTGCGGCTGGTGGGGTTCGGCGCCATCTCTGCGCTGAGTCTGGGGCTGGTCTTCGCGATTCCCGTCGGGTGGGCGCTCACGGGCAGCGCCCCCGTCTCGACCGACGCGACCCGCGCGGTCGGGCGGGTGTTCCTCGGTATCACGGTCGCTGCCACGGTGCTCGCAGCGGCGTACGCGTCGATCCTGCTGGGTCGCCTCAGGAGTGGCCCGCCGCCACCGTGAGGCTTGCTGGGCAGTCTTTGGCGCCGGACCGATTGCGCGGTCCAGGTGGGGAATACCGACAAGGGTGAGGCGGCCCCCTCGAACCGTCTCACCCTCGTGCGGTGGATGCCGGGCGGTCGCACCGCATGCGACGTGTCCGGCTGGTCCAGCCGACGACCGGTTCACCGAACACCGTCCGGACGGTGAGCGGCGAGCGGTCCAGGGGCCGCTCAGGTCGTCGGCTGTGACCGTCGACACCCAGGAGCCGGCTGGGCCGTGGTTGATACATGTCGCATCGGGGTTTCCCGTAAAACCGCTCACCATGTCGACAGATCGCGTGTAATCACTACGATGGGGACTAACTGGACCATCGGCGTATCACGGCGGCCTCGGAACGCTCTTGGTTGACGTGAACGTCGTGGCGACGAAGGATGTGAAGGGGCCGAGCGTGAGCCTGCCTGACGCAAGCGACGCGTCCAACGACGCCTCCGTCTGGGCTCAGGCCGCCGACCACTTCAGGAGGTGGCGGGCCGGCGAACCCTTCGCCATCGATGACCTCGTCCGCACCTTGACCCCGGTGCTGTGGCATGTGGTGCGTTCGTACGGGCTCGGGCGCGGTGAGGCAGAAGACGTCGTACAGACGACGTGGCTGGCCCTGGTGAGAAGCCACACGTCGATCTCCGATCCGCAGGCCGTCACGTCGTGGCTGACCACGACCGCGCGGCGCGAGGCGTGGCGCGTCTTGCGTGCCACCAGCCGGGCAGTGCTGGTCGGCGACGAGGTGATCGAAGTACGCACAGCGCCACAGAGACCTGTCGAGGTCGACGCCATCGCGGCCGAGGAGAGCGACCGACTGTGGGACTGCGTTCGGCTGATGTCGTTGCGCTGTCAGGCATTGCTCAGGATCGTGGCCTTCGACGATCGTCCCGACTATGCCGGCATCGCCGCCCATCTGCAGATGCCGATCGGCAGTATCGGGCCGACGCGCGGTCGCTGCCTCGACAAGCTGAAGACCTTGCTGGCCATGGACTGCGGGCCTCGACGATGAACGGACCCGAGAACATCCTGGTCGACCTCGCGCAGATGTGGAGACGCAGGGACCCGATGCCTGACTCGCTGGTGGCCAAGGCCTTGGCGGCGATCGGAACCGCGAACCTCGACGCCGACTACGAGCTGCTGCATCTGGTCGAGCGCTCGCACGAGCTCGCCGGCACCCGCAGCGGCGTCGGTGACACCAGGACGATTGCCTTCTCCGGAGGGGCGTTCTCGCTGCTGCTGCGTGTCAGTGAGCTCACCGATCGTTCCTGTCGGGTCGACGGGTGGGTGTCTCCACCTCAGGCGATGACTGTGAAGGTCACTCAGCAGGCCCGGTCGTTCCAGGCACTGGTCGACACGCTGGGTCGCTTCGAGATCTCGCCGCTTCCGACCGGGCTGACGCGATTCTGGCTCCTCAGTGAGGATGCTGCCGACGAGTCCGAACGCTCCTTCGCCACCCCGACGTTTGAACTCTAGGCAGCGGTACACGCATGGTCGACGCACCGTCGGGCTCGAAGGATCCGGTCAGCCCCGACCGGCGACCGGTCGGGGGACCGAGACCGAGCCGACAAGACCGGGATCCCCCTCCACCGACAAGAGACCAGCTGGATCGCGTCGACGGGAGGGTGCTTGATCCCGCGACGGCCATGACGATCGCCGGGGTGACCCCGCGCTCCACCGTGTATGTCGGTCCGCGGCTCATCGTCTCCGCATCGCATGAAAAAGCCGTTTCGACATTGCTCGCAGACATGGCTGCCGAGCTGGGGTGGGACCTCAACATCGACCGGTCCTTCCGTGGCACCCGACTGGGAGGACGTCGCGACGGTCAGGCTCTCGGGATCACCCGCCTGACGATCTCCGTCAAGTCAGATCACGCGACCGTGGCCCCCGACGGATGGGTGCTGCTACAGCATGCTCGCGCGAGATTTGGCGTCGAGCCCTTGCGGGACGTGGGGTTGGACCATGTGCTCACCGTCAACCCGGTGGAGCACTCCAACCCGGTGGAGCACTCCAACCCCGTGGAGCACTCGAACCCGGTGGAGCACTCGAACCCCCTCGGCCCCTCTCCGGCGGGTTCGTATGGGTGGCTCGGCAGCGGCGGGCGCCAGCCGGTTGCCTTTGTGGGAACCCCCCCGCATAGACGTGCCGACGCTGAGGTGAAGGGTCGGCGACCAGTCGTGGGGATCTTGGACACAGGGTGCGGAAGGCATCCATGGCTCGACGGCATCGTCAAGACGAACGTCAAGCTGGGGACTCGGCCGATCGGATACACCGACCCGCTCACGAACCCCGAACGAAGTGGGGATCTCATCGGTCCGTTGGACGGGGTGCTGGATCCGCTGTCTGGTCATGGGACATTTATCGCTGGTCTGGTCCATCAGGCCTGCCCGGACGCCGACATCGTCTCTTGGAGAGTGGTGAACTCGGCCGGTCCGATCATCGAGTCCGACTGGATGGATGCCCTGCTCAGGGTCGCCGAGCTCGTGCGGCGGTACTACGAGGGTGAGAAGGGTGGCCGCCCCATCGACGTGTTGAACCTGTCGATGGGCTACTACCACGAGACCCCGCAGGATCTGCTCTTCGATCGAACGCTCCACGACGTATTCGAGCTGCTCGGGCGCTGCGGCACCGTGGTGGTCTGTTCTGCCGGAAACGATGCGACCGCGCGACCGCAGTACCCGGCTGCCTTCGGACCCTGGACGGGCGGCGGTGGCCGCGCACCTCAGCACGACCTGATCCCCATCGTCTCCGTCGGAGCTCTCAACCCGAACGGGACGGTGGCGATGTTCAGCAACACCGGCCGCTGGGTGCGGTGCTACGAGCCAGGTGCCAGCGTCTTGAGCACGATGCCCAGGTTCCAAGGCGGCCTCGAACCAACCGCACGCACGGCGGCCTTCGGGCTCGCTAGGGAGACCATCGACCCTGACGACTTCGGCGGCGGTTTCGCGCTGTGGAGTGGTACGTCGTTTGCCGCGCCGAGCGTCGCGGGTCGAATCGCGACACAGCTGCTCGGCCGGTTGCCTGCCGACGAGGCCACGCCGTCCAAACGGTCAGCCGTGAGGCGCGGCTGGAGAGCCCTAGCGGCGGTCACGGACATCACGACATCATGAAGACGTGCTCACAGCGGCTCAGCTGCACTCCCGTGGCCTCGAAGAGAGCAACGCCGGGCGCCACGCCAGTGGGCGGCGGATCCTGCGGCAGGCACTCGGGCGGGCGCACGACTCCGACGTACTGGCGAGGATTCGGCTGAGTCTCGCGCATCTCGAGGCTGAGTTCGGCAGCGCCGACTACGGCTTGGATCTGTGCGCCAGCACCCTCGAACTGGACGGAGTCTCCAAGCAGGTGAGGGGGCTTGTGTACTCCCAGCTCGGTCTCCTCCAGATGCGCGCCGGCAACTCCGCGCAGGCGCTTCCGGCGTTCGCGGAAGCCATCCGGTTGCTGGACTCGTCCGCTGAGCCGCTCGCTACGGTCCACATGAACCGCGGGCTCCTCTACCTTCAGCGCGGCAGCCTCCAACAGGCGACTCATGACCTTGAGCTGGCGCTTTGGCACGCTCGTCGGGGCGAACTGGCCCTGCTCACCGCCAAGGCCCAGCACAACCTCGGATACGTGAGGCTTCTTGCCGGCGACTTGATCTCGGCGCTGTCGATGATGGAAGCCGCACGTCCTTCCTGGGCGCTCTCACCGGTCTATGCGGCGACGTGTGACCAGGACCGTGCCGAGGTGCTGCTCGCCGCCGGGATGACTCAAGACGCCGCGACCGCACTCGAGGCGGCTGCCCGCTCCTTCGGCCAGCGGCGCCTGCGCCAGCGGCAGGCCGAGGCGGAGTTCGTGCTGGCTCGTCTGCTTCTGCTCGACGAGCCGAGTCGTGCGCGCACGGTGGCGCGGCGCGCCTGCAGAAGGTTCGGGTCGCGTGGCAGTCCCGCATGGGCGGTGCGCGCCGATGCGGTCGCCCTGGCAGCGGAACTGGCGGTGGATGGCGCGTCCGCAGACGTGCTCCGCCGCATCGACGACGTTGCCACACAGCTGCGCCGACTCGGACTTCGCCATGAGGCATCGGCCCTGTCCCTGCACGCTGCCGCGGCGCTTCTGCGTCGCGACGATCTAGCCGAGGTTCGCGAACGGGTCAGGAGTGCCCGGATAGGGCCGCGTGCCCCGCTGACTTCGCGGTTGCTCGACAGGGAGGTGCGCTGCTGCCTGGCGCGGCGGCAGGGCCGGCGCTCGGACGCCTTACGACACCTCCGCCAAGGGCTGGCCGACCTTCATGCGTGGCAGTCGTCGTACGGCAGCCTCGACCTGCAGAGCTCGCTGGTCGGTCACGGTCGGCGCCTCGCCGACCAGGGCATGGCCCTCGCCATCGACGACGGCCGTCCCGGGGTGGTCTTCGAATGGTCGGAGCGGGCCCGCGCGCTCGCCAGCCGGATCCCCCCGGTGCGGCCGCCGGACGATGTCGAAGCCGCTGTCCAGCTGTCGGACCTGAGGCGGCTGCGGATGCAGATCAGCGCGGCGCAGGCGCGAGGCCAGGTGCCTCCTTCGCTGCACGTCCAGGCAGCGGAGTTGAGTGCTCGCATCAGGCAGCGGGCGTGGTACGACGAGGGGTCGGGTGCTGTGACCGAACCGGTTGAGCTGGACACGGTGGTGGATGCGCTCGATGCGGCGGACGGGGCGTTGATCAGCTATCTCGCCGTCGACGGCCAGCTGCACGCGCTCGTCGCGTCCGCCCAGCGGTCGACGGTCGTCGCGCTTGGTGCGCTGGCCGACGTCCGTGGTCAGCTGAACGGCATGCAGGCCGACCTCGACATGGCCGCCGCTGACCTTCCCGGAGCGATGCGATCGGTGATCATGGCCTCGTTGGCGAAGCGACTTGGTCAGCTGAACGAGGCGCTCGTCGTACCGCTGCGGGAAGCCTGGGAAGGCCAGCGGCTCGTCGTCGTGCCTGCCGGATCGCTGGCGGGGGTGCCGTGGACGATGCTGCCCGGCCTGACAGGCTTGCCGCTGACGGTGCCACGATCGGCCTCTTCGTGGCTGGCTGCGCGGGAAGGTCGGGCGGCCAGCCGCACCGCAGGCTTCGTCGCAGGACCAGGCGTCGACCGCGCCGTCGACGAGGTGGTCACCGCGAGCCTGGCCTGGGGTTCCACGACCTCACTGCTCGGGTCGGACGCCCGAGCCGCCGCGGTAGGAGAGCTCGCTTCACGAGTCGATGTCTTCCACGTGGCCGCTCACGGTCGGCACTCGGCGGACAACCCGCTGTTCTCGGGGCTGGAGCTCGCCGACGGACCGTGGTTCGGCTACGACATCGACCGGCTCGACGCGATCCCTTCGACCGTCATCTTGTCCGCATGTGAGCTTGGCCGCTCGTCGGTGCGGTGGGGTGAGGAGACCATCGGGATGACCGTCGCCTGGCTGCATGCGGGTGCCCGATGCGTCATTGCGTCACCAGCGATCGTTCGTGACGAGGCAGCAGGTCAGCTGCTGTCGGCCACCCATGCGCGTCTGGCGGTGGGGGTGGAGCCGAGCCAGGCGCTGGCCGAGGCAACGGCGGATGTCGATGCTGACGCTCCCTCGCCCTTTATGTGCTTCGGCGCCGGCTGGTGACGGTCAGTCGGAAGAGCCGGCGGCCGGAACAGTTTGGCGCCTCGGCCGGAAGAACTGGCGCGTCGGCCGGATCAGTTGGCGCGTCGGCCGGAACAGTTGGCGCCTCGGCCGGATCGGTTGGCGCGTCGGCCGGAACAGTTGGCGCGTCGGCCGGAAGGACTGGCGCTTCGGCGGGATCGCTAGGGTCTGGGGCCATGGAGACGAGGTCACTCGAACCGGCTGACATCGGGCGGTCGTTCGACATCCGCACCCGCGCGTTCGGCACGCCGCCCGAGGACGCCCGCGCCGGTTGGGAGGCCGACGTACGCCACGCTATCGACGAGCGGCGCGTCATCGCGGTCTACGACGCGGACCTGCTGGTGGCGCGCGCGTTGATCAGGCCCTTCCGACAGTGGTGGCACGGCCGGGACCTCGCGATGGCGGGCGTTGCCGGCGTCGTCGTGTCACCGGAGTACCGCGGCAGGGGCGTCGGCAGCGCACTCATGCGGGGCGTGATTGAGCGAGGACGAGAGCTCGGCTATCTGCTGTCGGTGCTTTACCCCGCGACGGTGCCGGTCTATCGCGAGCGTGGCTGGGAGATTGCTGGGGTGCAGAACCGCGTCACGATCGAGGCGCGGCTGCTGCGTGATCTCCGCGGCGGCGCCGTCACCGTGCGCGAGACCGGGCCGGGCGACGCGGGCGAAATGGTGGAGCTGATGAGCCGCCACTACACCTCGGCACGTGCGAGTGGACCAAAGTCCGCTACCGAGGGCGAAATGAGGCATGACCTCGACGACTCGTCGGTCTTCGCCTACCGCGCCGAGGGCGGGTTCGTCGTCTACGGCTGGGAGGGATCCGACCTGGTCGTCTACCAGCTGCTCGCCGACTGCGCCGAAACGGCGCGGGCTCTCTGGGCGGTCGTCGGATCGGGTTCGTCCATCGCCAAGCACGTGCACGCCTACATCGCCCCCGATGATCCCCTGCACCAGCTGCTGGGTGAGACGGTGTCCACGGATACCAAGCAGTCCCGATGGATGCTGCGCTGTCTCGACGTGCGGGAGGCGCTCGGCGGACGCGGGTTTCCGGCGGGCGTCGACATCGACGTCCCGGTCGTCATCGCGGACCACGACGTGTCCCAGAACTGCCTCGCGGGTCGCCTGCGCGTGGCTGACGGGGCCGGTGAGTTCTGCCCTGCGGAAGCGGAGGCGGGTGCGGTGCGGCTGGGCGCCAACGGTCTGGCCGCGTTGTATGCCGGAGCGCCGATGAGCACGCTCGTCACGTCAGGTCTGGCGTCGGGTGGCGACGAGCTGGTGCATGCCCAGTTGGATGCCGCCTTCGGCTGCCGGGCGCCCTACCTGCTCGAGTACTTCTGATCCGGACGCCGGGAAGGCCGCAAGACTGACGGCAGCGATTTCGCCGGAACTGGGGCGGGCGCGCGGGTCCCGCTGCGTGGTCGTGGGCTGACGCGGGATGCTGAACGGGCGTCGCGGGCCCACGCGACGGGCACCCATACAGACGCGGCAATACCCCGGCCTTCGCCACTAAGGTCAACGGATGGTCTTCGTGACAAGCGACCCGCACGGGCACGTGGAGGTGTTGCTCGAAGCCCTCCGGGACGTCCACCTCGTCGACCGCCACGCGAACTGGGCGGGCGGCGATGCCACGCTGTGGTGCCTCGGCGACCTGATGGACCGCGGGCCCGACGGCATCGGCGTCGTCGACCTGCTGATGAGACTCCAGCGCCAGGCCGAGGAGGCCGGCGGCACCGTCGGAACCGTGCTCGGCAACCACGACGTACTCGCGCTCGGGGTCCATCGGTTCGGCGCGCGGAACGGCACCGATGAGCAGGTGCTGTCGCTGGTCGTGACCTGGCAGCGCAACGGCGGCCGTGACGAGGACCAGGCCGCACTGACCGACGACCACATCGAGTGGCTCACCGCCTTGCCGGCGCTCGCGGAAGAGGAGGGCCACCTCCTGATGCACTCTGACACCACCGAATACCTGACGTACGGCAGCGACATTCAGACGGTCAACCGCGCCTTCATCGACGTACTGCGAAGCGACGACCTCGACCGCTGGTGGGACTGCATGCACGTGATGTTCGACCGTTACGCCTTCGCCCAGCGCACTGGTTTCGGCGAGGCACGGCGGATGATGGACGTCCTGGGCGTACGTCGGCTGGTCCACGGCCACAGCATCATCGCCGACCTTCGAGGCGTCGAGCCGGCCGAGGTGTCGGCGCCTTTGCTCTATGCGCACGGACAGGTCCTGGCCATAGACGGTGGTATCTACGCGGGCGGCCCCTGTCTCGTCGTCGACCTTGACACCTGGCCCGACTCGTGAATCCTCCCGCGGTGTCGGTCGCCTCGGAGGGAAGCCCGGTTTTTCGGCGTCGGGCAGGCCCGACTGCGACGGTCCTGGCGGCGGACGGGTGAGCTGGCGTGTTACACGTGAGACTGATGTGACTATCGCGTAGCCTTCGGAGCATGGCGACCCGAACGTCTTCCCCGTCGGGGTCGCGAAGCAGGAAGTCGCGATCCGGCACGTCTCGGAGCCAGTCCCGACGATCGTCGTCGGCCTCGAAGGGCAGAAGTGGGAGCTCCCGCTCGACGTCGTCGAAGCGCCGCACCCGGCCTGGCCCGCTGCCGCGGCTTGCGATCAAGCTCGTGGTTGGACTCGGCCGCGGGCTGAAGGCGCTGTGGCTGGGGGTCGCCCACCTGATCGGCGCCGTCGTACGACGCATCGGCTCGACCGCTCGTGACCTCGAACCCGAACATCGACGCGACGGAGTCGGGCTCGGACTGGTGGGGCTCGCCATCATCGTGAGCGCCGCACAGTGGTGGCGTCTGCCCGGCGCGGTGGGCGATGGCCTGCGGGCAATCGTCGAAGGCTCGGTCGGGATCGCGGCGTACGCCGTACCCCTGCTGCTGCTTGTCGGCGCCTGGCAGCTCATGCGCAAGCCGATGGCCGAGCGGCCGTCGGGGCGACCCTTCATCGGGTGGGCGGCGGTGGCGCTCGGTGTGCTTGGCCTGGTCCACATCCAGCACGGACTGCCGCGGCCGGATCCCGCCCACGGCGGGATGTCAGCCGTGCGCGAGGCAGGCGGTGCGGTGGGCTATATCAGCTCGGCGCTGGTGGCAGACCTGTTCCGGAGCACGATCATCGCCATCCCGCTGCTGGTGCTGTTGACGTTGTTCGGCCTACTCGTGGTCACCGCTACCCCCGTCTACCAGATCCCGAACCGGCTGCGGGCTCTGCGTGACAAGCTGCTCGGTCGGAGCGGCGGTCTGCCGGACGCTCAGTCGGAAGGCGAGCCGGCGGGGACCGAGACATCCGGACCACCCGAGCCCTTACAGCCGCTCACCCGGCACCGACCGCGCCGAAGGGTCGCCACCATGACCGGCGACGAGACGACCGGCGTCACCCCGGCGGACCCCAGCGTGCTCGAGAGCCGCGAGATCTCCAGGCGAGACCAGGCTCCTGACGACGGCCCGCTCGAACCACCGCCGCACACCCCGCTGCCCCAGCGGGTCGAACAGCTCAGCCTGTCCGGCGACATCAGCTACACCCTCCCTGGCAATGACGTGCTGAAGCCCGGCAGCGTGCACAAGGCAAGGTCGCAGGCGTCCGACGAGATTGTTGACCGCCTCACCGAGGTGCTCGACCAGTTCGGCATCGACGCCCAGATCACCGGCTACACCAGGGGGCCGACGGTGACCCGCTACGAGGTCGAGCTCGGCCCGGCGGTCAAGGTCGAGAAGGTGACCGCGCTCAGCAAGAACATCGCCTATGCCGTCGCCAGCGCCGACGTACGGATCCTGTCACCCATCCCCGGCAAGTCGGCCATCGGCGTCGAGATCCCGAACGTCGACGCCGAGATCGTCTCCCTCGGTGACGTGCTCCGCGCGGCTCAGGCGCGCGGCGATCAACACCCGATGGTGGTCGGGCTGGGCAAGGACGTCGAGGGCGGCTTCGTCGTGGCCAACCTGGCGAAGATGCCGCACCTGCTTGTGGCGGGCGCTACCGGTTCGGGCAAGTCGAGCTTCATCAACTCGATGATCTCGGCGCTGCTCATGCGCGCGACCCCCGACGAGCTGCGCATGATCATGGTCGATCCCAAGCGGGTCGAGCTGACGGCATACGAAGGGATCCCGCACCTCATCACACCGATCATCACGAACCCCAAGAAGGCAGCCGAGGCACTGCAGTGGGTGGTTCGGGAGATGGACCAAAGGTATGACGACCTGGCCAACTTCGGCTTCCGCCACGTCGACGATTTCAACAAGGCGGTGCGGGCGGGCACGCTGCAGGCGCCGCCGGGCAGCGAGCGCGTCCTCGCGCCGTACCCCTATCTTCTCGTGGTCGTCGACGAGCTCGCCGACCTGATGATGGTGGCACCTCGCGACGTGGAAGATGCGATCGTCCGGATCACCCAGCTCGCCCGCGCCGCGGGCATCCACCTCGTTCTTGCTACCCAGCGGCCCTCCGTCGACGTCGTCACCGGCCTGATCAAGGCCAACGTCCCGAGTCGGCTGGCGTTCGCCACGTCGTCTCTCGCCGACAGCCGGGTGATCTTGGACCAGCCGGGCGCCGAGAAGCTCGTCGGCAAGGGCGACATGCTGTTCCTCCCGATGGGGGTCAGCAAGCCGACCCGGGTGCAGGGCGCCTGGGTCACCGAGCAGGAGATCAGACAGGTCGTCGAGCACTGCAGGGAGCAGCTGCAGCCGACGTACTGCGACGACGTCACGGCACCGCAGCAGGCCAAGCGTGAGCTCGACGACGACATCGGTGGCGACCTCGAGCTCGTCATCCAGGCTGTCGAGCTGGTCGTGTCGACCCAGTTCGGCTCCACGTCGATGCTCCAGCGCAAGCTGCGCGTCGGCTTCGCCAAGGCCGGGCGGCTCATGGACATCCTCGAGAGCCGCGGAGTCGTCGGCCCGTCGGAGGGCTCCAAGGCTCGGGACGTGCTGATCAAACCCGACGAGCTCGACGACGTGATCGTGACACTTCAGGGGCAATGATGGGGGCTCGGGAGCTGGTGGTACGCCGCCGGGCAGGTCTGATGGCGGTGGTGGCGGCCGCGGCCGCCGGGTTAGCGGCCGCGTATGCCTGGCGCTTCAGTCAGGACGGGTCAGGCGTGGCCCTCCTGGTGGCGATCGCGCTGGGCGCCGTCGCCGTCGGCCATGGGCTGGCGTGTGTCGACGCGCGGACTCCGCTTCTCGTCGCCGACGCGACCGGCCTGCGCATCCGGCTCGGCGCCGCCTGGACCGGGCTGCCATGGAGATCGGTCGAGCGTGTCGACGTCACAGAGCGTGGACGCGTCGCCGACGGGCATGTGGTCGTCACCGTCACGGACGTGGCCGGAGAACTCGCCGGCTCGAGTCTTCGCTCCCGCATCGCGGCCGGCCTGAACCGGCGGTTGTACGACGCGCCGCTCGTCGTCCCCTTCGGGCTCACGACCAGCGTGTCGGTGGTCGACCTGGCCCGCTCCCTGGAACTGCTGGCCGATGGACGTGCTCCCGTCGTCGTACTCAGCGACACTGAGGACAAGCCCGTCCCGACCGTCGAGATCACCGGTCCCGTCAAGCGTCACGACGCCGAGGGATTCGCAGGCCCACTGCCCCCGGGTGCCGGCGTCTCGCGTGCAGCCGGTCCAGCCGGTGCGGCCCGTCGAGAGGAAGTGACGATCTCGGCCCGCACCCAGCACGCCACGCTCGGCGGGCTCGCCCTGTCCGACCCGGCCGACGACGAAGACACCAAGGCTCTCCCGGAGATGGAGCAGCTGCACCACCGGCCCGATCTGGAGGCCGTCAAGAGCAACCCCAGCGGCGTCGGCGACCCGAGCGCCGGCAACGTCTCGCTCATCATCGACGCCACCACGGACCTTTCCGCGCTGGCCATGCAGAGAGTTCGAGGCCGTGCCGATGGTGTCTCCGCGTCGAGCCTGTCCCAGGTGGCGGGTCACCTGCCTCACGATGAGCCTGCGGACACGGTCCTCGGGGGCGGGATATCGTGGGCGCGCGCCCGACTGGGCCTCAGCGTGGACCAGGTTGCCGAACGTACCCGCATCCGCCCCTACGTCATCGAGTCCATCGAGGCCGACGACTTCGGGCCGTGTGGTGGCGACTTCTATGCCCGTGGCCACCTGCGGATGATCGCTCGGGTGCTCGGCCTGGACGCGGCACAGCTGGTGGCCGCCTATGACGAGGTGTTCGCCACGTCGGAGGTGAACGCCCGCAAGGTGTTCGAGGTCGAGCTGGCGGCCGGCACGGGTGGGATGGTGCGCGGTGGCGAGTCAGGCGCCAACTGGGGAGCCCTGATCGCGGCTGTGCTCGTGCTAGTCCTGATCTGGGGGGTGGCACGGTACCTCACGGACACATCGGCCGCCATATCCGGCGGTAGCCCTCAGACCACGAGCGACGCGCCGGGGTCCAGGGCAGCCGCATCCCGCACTCCACCACCAGCGCAACCGCGCGAGGCGCACGTCAAGGTCTCGGCACAAGGCGGTGCGCCCCGGGTCGCCGTCACGGACGGCTCCGGGCACCAGGTCTTCGCCGGCGTGCTCCCCGACGGCAGCTCGAAGAAGCTCACCGGCGACGCGCCGCTGCGCGTCACGACGGGCGACGGCGGCATGGTGGCACTCAGCGTGAAGGGTCACAGACTCGGCCTGATGGGCCGTCCGGGCGAGAAGGCCCACGCCACGGTATCCGCCCACATCTCCCCAGCGTCCACAGCCTCCCCAGCCTCCACCGACAGCGCCCCCCACTAACCCCCCTTCCGTCGAGACGCCACCAACGGCACAGCTTTGTCGGCGTGTCGGCGCGGATGTGCCTGCGTCAACCGCTGGGTCCGGTGGGTGGGAGAGGCCATCAAACAGTGTCGAACGATTGGGGGAGCCGCTCACCAGACGGCATACTGGCCTCACCCATGGACACGCTTCGTCGCTTCATCCCGCAACCAGCTGACCCATGCATCGACGCCCAACTGCATCCCGCCAGCTGCCCCAGCTGGTCCCTCCGGCCGCATGCACCACTGTCAGCCGGCCACACGCCGACAGAGCCGGGCCCTTGGTGACGTCTCGGCGGAGGGTGGGGATGGTGACGCTGGGGTGTGCCCGCAATGACGTGGACTCCGAGGAGCTGGCTGCGCGGCTGGAGGCCGGCGGGTTCACGCTCGTCGATGACCCTGCGGCGGCGGAGACCGTCGTGGTGAACACCTGCGGGTTCGTCGAGGCGGCAAAGAAGGACTCCGTCGACGCCCTCCTCGAGGCCGCGGATCTCAAGGGCGGCGGTCGCACCCGGGCCGTCGTCGCAGTGGGGTGCCTGGCCGAGCGCTACGGCAAGGAACTGGCGCAGTCGCTGCCGGAGGCCGACGCCGTGCTGGGCTTCGACGACTACCCCGACATCGCCGAGCGGCTCAGCACGATTCTCGCCGGCGGACATCATGCGCCGCATGCACCGAAGGACCGCCGCTCGTTGCTTCCGCTGACCCCGGTCGACCGGGCCGCGGGCCGCGCGCCGTCGCTGCCGGGTCACGCCCAGTCGGCCCCCGACCTCCCCGCCCGGATCGCGCCGGCCAGTGGGCCGCGGGCGATGCGCCGACGTCTCGGGTCCGGTCCCATGGCGCCACTGAAGCTGGCGTCGGGGTGTGACCGACGGTGCTCGTTCTGCGCCATCCCGAGCTTTCGCGGGTCGTTCGTCTCGCGTCGCCCAGCCGAGATTGTCGAGGAGGCGGCCTGGCTCGCGCAGCGTGGGGTGCGTGAGTTGTTCCTCGTCAGTGAGAACTCGACGTCCTATGGCAAGGATCTCGGCGACCTCCGCCTCCTCGAGACCCTGCTGCCGCAGCTGGCCAGCGTCGACGGAGTACGGCGGGTGCGCGTCTCCTACCTGCAGCCTGCCGAGACCCGCCCCACCCTGGTCCAGGCGATGGCCACGACAGCGGGTGTGGCCCAGTACTTCGACCTGTCCTTCCAGCACGCCGCCGGCGCGGTGCTCCGGCGGATGCGGCGCTTCGGCGACGCTGAGCGGTTCCTCGCCCTGCTCGACCAGGTCCGGGCCGCGAGCCCTCGCGCCGGCATCCGCAGCAACGTCATCGTCGGCTTTCCCGGCGAGTCCGCGGCCGACGTCGAGACCCTCTGCGAGTTCCTCACGGCGGCGCGGCTCGACGCGGTCGGGGTGTTCGGCTACTCCGACGAGGACGGCACCGAGGCGGCCGGGCTCGACGGACACCACGACCCCGAGGAGATCCAGGGCCGGGTCGAGCACGTGACCGCTCTGGCAGAGCAGCTCACCGCGCAACGAGCCGAAGATCGAGTCGGCGAGCGGATCGACGTACTCGTTGAGCGTCTGGGTGGCAGCCGGGCGGAGGGACGGGCGGACTGTCAGGGTCCAGAGGTGGACGGAGAGACGACGCTCGTCGACCTGCAGCCGGGAATCTGCGTCGGTGACCTCGTCGTCGCCGACGTGGTCGACGCTTCGGGTGTCGACCTCGTGGCCGCGTGCGTGAAGCAATAGGTTGACGCGTATGCCCGTGGATTCGTCGCCGCCGAGCAACTGGAACCTACCGAACGCGCTCACGACCCTTCGAATCCTGCTCGTCCCGCTCTTCGGTTGGCTGCTGCTCAGAGATGGCGGCGACGACATCTCCTCGCGCATCTGGGCCTGGGCCGTCTTCACGCTGGCGATCCTGACCGACCGGGCCGACGGTGACATCGCGCGTAGGCGCAACCTCGTCACCGACTTCGGCAAGCTGATGGACCCGATCGCGGACAAGGCGCTGACGGGCATGGCGCTGGTCGGCCTGTCCATCATCGGCGAGCTGTGGTGGTGGGTCACGCTCGTCGTGCTCGGTCGTGAGTGGGGAATCACGTTGCTGCGGGTCTGGATCATTCGGTACGGCGTGATGGCGGCCAGCCGCGGCGGCAAGATCAAGACAGCTCTGCAGGCCACGGCCCTGGCCGGACTGATCTTGCCGTTGCGCGCGTTGAGCGGTGCCTGGCAGCCGGTGGGCGAGGCGCTGTGGTGGGTGGCGCTGGCCATCATGGCCGCGGCCGTCGTGGTCACGATGGTGACGGGGCTCGACTACGTGCGCGAGGCGAACCGGCTACGCCGCGAGCACCATCCCAGCGCCAACCCGGCGGCGTGAACATCGCGTCGCCCGAGCCCACTCCCGCCGAGGACGGTGCCGACGCGACCGAGGGCGCCTCCGCGTCCGCCTCTCGGCGCCTTGCCGCGGAGTGCCTGCGCGACCTCCAGCACGGCGGTCGCACGCTCGCCACGGCTGAGTCACTCACCTGTGGCCTGATCGCGTCGACGCTGGCGTCGGTTCCCGGTGCCTCAGCCGTGCTGCGCGGCGGTCTGGCGGCATACGCCACCGACATCAAGACTGACCTGCTCGGCATCGATCCGACCGTGGTGGCGACCTACGGGGTGATCTCAGTTGCTTGCGCGGAGGCGATGGCGCTGCGAGCCAGGCACCTCTTCGGTGCCGATTGGGCGGTCGCGACGACGGGCGTAGCCGGGCCGGATCCTCAGGACGGTCACCCGCCGGGAGAGGCCTACGTCGCGGCGGCTGGTCCGCTAGGAGTCAGATCACGGGCGCTCGCTCTCACCGGGTCGCGGGAGCAGATCCGGCTGGCGACAGCTGAGGCAGCGCTGCTGCTGCTGCGCGAGCTGATCTGACGCAGCCCCGGCCTGCCGGTTGGCTTGGAGGGATGTGGTTGGCTTGCCGGATGAGGACTCTCGCGGCGGACGCCGGATGAGCACCGCCCGCCGCAGCACCGCCCGCCGCAGCGCCGTCGGCGCGGCGGCTGCCGGGGTCGGCGTTACCGGCTTCGGCGCCCTTGCCTACCTCGGCCTCGTCACCGGCGCGGTCCCGATCAACGTAGGGGTCGGCCGCCGTACCCGTGCGCTGGGACCGTTGAGCGTCGACGTGGACGCTCCCTGCGAGGTGCTGTTCGACGTGCTGTCCGCGCCGTATGCCGAACGCGCCACCCGCGCGATGCGCGCCAAGGTCCAGGTGCTCGAACGCGGCTCCGACATGGTGCTGGCAGCTCACTACACACCGATCCGCGGCGGTTTGCAGGCAACCACTGTCGAGACGGTCCGCTTCATCCGGCCGCGCCGCATCGACTTCCGGCTGGTCCGAGGGCCGGTGCCGCACGTCGTGGAGTCCTTCGACCTGGAGCGGCGTCCGGGCGGCACCCGGCTCAGCTATCGCGGAGAACTCGGGACGGACGCAGGCGCTCTCGGCGAGCGTTGGGGCGATCTGGTCGCGCGGCGATGGCAGGCGGTCGTGGGTGAGTCGTTCGCGGCGGCCAAGGCGGAGGCGGAGCGTCGGGCCAGGCCGACAACGACGAAGGTGGTGACATGACGGTATCGAGCACGGTGTCGCTGAATGCCGGCATCGAGATGCCGAGGCTCGGTTTCGGTACCTGGCGGCTCCGCGGTCGACAGTGCGAACAGTCGGTCGGGTGGGCGATCGAGACCGGCTACCGGATGATCGACACGGCGGCCATGTATGGCAACGAGTCCGAGGTCGGCGCCGCAGTTCGGGCCTCCGGACTTCCACGCGAAGACGTCGTGGTGACCACGAAGCTGGCCGGACGCGACCACGGGCGGGCTCGCGACGCCGCCTTTGAGAGCGTCGAGCGTCTCGGCCTCGACTACGTCGACTGTTACCTCATCCACTGGCCCGCCGGGTCGGGCGCCGATCTGCGCGTGTGGTCAGCGCTCGAACGGCTGCAGCACGAGGGGATTCTGCGCTCGATCGGAGTGAGCAACTACTCGGTGACCCAGCTCGAGGAGCTGCTCGCCGCGTCCGAGGTCGCTCCTGCGGTCAACCAGGTGGAGATGAGCCCTTTCGTCCAACCGCGCGACGTCGAGGCGCTGTGTCACGAGCGCGGCGTGGCGCTGCAGGCGTACACACCGCTGGGCGGACGGGCGTCCAGCCTCGACGATGCGCGGCTGCGGGAGGTGTCCGAGCGCCTCGGCCGTACGCCGGCCCAGGTGATGCTCCGCTGGGGCATCCAACACGGTGCGATCGTGCTGCCGAAGTCAGCCAACCGCGAGCGGATCGTCAGCAACGCCCAGATCTTCGACTTCGAGCTGTCGAAGTCGGACCTGGCCAGCCTGGACGCCCTGGGCTGAGGACCCGCACCCAAGTCGCCCGGCCAGTCGCCGAGATATCGGTTCCCCATCTGGAGGCCGACCGTGAAGCCACCCGTTGGCGTGTCGCAGGGCCCCGCTGGCGCACCGCCTAGGTGGGCTTTGAGCGCTGTACATCCAGCTAGTCACCCTGTGGCGTGGGAAAGGCTATGGTGACAAGCCGCTGCTGTCGAGGGGAACTCAGGGGGCTCCGGCAGGAGTTTGACGCCCAAACCCGCGCATCCGCGGGTAATCGCGCCCCCGAAACGCCAGGCCGGGTAGCCTTGATTGCACACCGCAGCGCCAGCGCACCGCCACATCGCAGAGGAGTGCCCAATGATCTTGGTTCGTCGACTCCTCGGCGACGTCCTCCGGCAGCAGCGGCTGCTCCAGGGGCGCACGCTGCGAGACGTTTCCGTCGCGGCGAGGGTGAGCCTGGGCTACCTCTCCGAGATCGAGCGCGGCCAGAAGGAAGCGTCATCTGAGTGCTTGGCGGCGATCTGCGCGGCGCTCGATGTGCCGCTGTCGTTCGTGCTGTCCCAGGTGAGTGGCGAGATCGCGCGGGAAGAGGCCGAGGTCGTCGCCGGGCTCACGGCACTGGCTCGGCCGACCAGGGTGACGTCCGCCACTGTGACGAAGGTAGCGGCCTGAGCCAGCAGATATCGATGTCAGCGCTCGGGCTGACACGATGGACACCAGAAGCTGGTTCTGCCACGGTCCTGCTCCGGCGCTGACCCGCTCGTGAGCCGCCGCTCCTGGTGCCTGTGCGCGGTGAACGTGGCGGATCGGATCGTGGTGCCGCATCGGCGGCAGGGCCGGCCGACGCGTTCGTAGACCCAGTGGCTCTGACCGCGGCGCGTGTTGCCGGTCGTCGACTGCTCGGCGCGCTCCCGGTTGGCCATCAGCAGCTGGTGGGCTCGGTCGACGAGCTGGGCGAGTGTGCCGACGTCGCCGATCGGAGCGTTCGGATGCACGCCGAACAGGAAGCACAGCTCGCACTTGTACATGTTCCCGATCCCGGCGAGGTTGCGCTGGTCGAGCAACGCCTCACCGACTGGAACCTCGGGGCGTGTACGCAGGCGGCGTAGCGCCTCGGCGGGCGACCAGTCGGCGCCGAGCAGGTCTGGCCCCAGGTGACCGACAACGGCATCCTCGCCGTCGCGCGGCAGGACGTCGACCACGCCCAGCCGGAACCCGACAGCGGTCCACGTGGCATTGGCGAGCACGATCCGAGCCTGGAACGCCGGCGACCTCCACCGCGACGCCGGTGCGTAGACGTGCCAGGCACCCTCCATCTTCAGGTGTGTGTGGATCGTGACCTCGTCGAGGCGCGTGAGCAGGTGCTTGCCTCGGCTCACGGTCTCGACCACACGCTGTCCAGCGAGGTCGACCTGGGCCCACTGGGGGACGCGGAAGTCACTGGTGGTGAGGATCTGGCCGCTCAACGCCAGGTCGAGCCGCCGGGCCGTGCGCCACACGGTGTCGCCTTCGGGCATCGCGACTCCTGAGGCTCAGCGGCGCAGCCGCAGGCCGCGCGGTGTGGCGTGGAATCCGGCAGCCTCCAACGCCGATGAGAGGGGGGATCGCAGGATGTGCTCGCCGTCGGCCCGCTCGACCGTCAGCTTTCCCAGGGCGCCCTCGCGCACGGCCAGGGCGAGCGCGTCGGCGGCGGGTTGGATGCGGCCCGGGTCGTCGCTGAAGGTCCGCAGCGTGCGTCCACCGCGCTCGACGTACAGCGCTAGAGCGCCGTCGACGAGTGCCACCACAGCTCCGGCCTTGCGTCCGGGCCGGTGGCCGGAGTTGGCCTCGTCACGGGCCCGCTCGGGCCAGGGCAGCGCGGCCCCGAACGGGTTGGCGGGGTCGGTCGCGGCCAGCACGAGCGTCTGGGCAGGCGACGCCGACGCCACCTCCTGGTCGCTCGCGACCGACCGCAGCCGGTCCACGGCCCCCGTGACCCCGAACTGTGCGGCGCCAAGGCCCGCAACGAAGTAGCCACGCCGGCACCGCCCCGACTCCTCGAATGCCGACAGTACCTTGTAGACAGCGGCGAAACCGCCGGGCGAGCGCTCACTGACGACTGCGCCACGAGTCACCACGCCGTGCCTCTCGAGCAGTGCCTCGGCTCCGGCGTGGGCTCGTCGGGTCGGGTCCGCTTCCCGCTGAGGCGTCAGGGACCATCTCCCCGCCACCGTGGGCGGGCCGGAGCGCGACGCCAGGGTGGGCCTGCTCATCGCGCCCCGGCCCACGAGCGGCCGGCCCGACATCCGAGCCCGCGGCGGGGACCGGCGTGGGCGATGTGCCGTGCGGCCGCCGCCGAGCTGCGCCCGAAGGGGGGCGATGGTGTCGTTGGTGAGGTGCCCCGCCCAGACAAGGTCCCACATGGCGGCCACGAGCTGTGCATCGTCGGTCGACCCCACCGCGTCGGACAGCTGACGGAAGAAGAAGCCGCCGCCTGCCCCGAGCGCCTGCAGGATCTGCTCGTGGCGGTCGCTGAAATCGATCTCGGTCACGTCGGGAAGGGTGAGCGATGCGGTGTCGACGACATGCAGGGAGACCCAGCCGTCGGCGCCTGGCAGTGCGCCCACCCCAGCCCAGGTCACCTCACCGGCCGACGTGAGCTCGTCGAGCATGGACGGGCGATAGTCGAGAAGCCGGCTGGCGAGGACGAACGGTTCGAGCGCCGACGCAGGCACCGCACAGCCCGCGAGCTGCTCGACCACCGCGAGTACGCCGTCAGGGCCCCGCAGTCGGCTGCCGACGTGTTGCCACGCAGGAAGGAAGCGCCCCAGAGCTGCGGGTTCGACGGGCTCGACCTCCTTGCGTGCGGCCGCGAGCGAGCGTCTGCGCAGCCGGCGGAGCACCTCAGCGTCGCACCACTCGGTGCCCTGTGCGCTGGGCCTGAACTCGCCCTCGGCCAACCGCCCGGCAGCCGTCAGGCGCCGCAAGGCATCGTGCGCGACGGCATGTCCGAGCCCGAACCGGCTCGCGACCTGGACGGTCGTGAACGGGCCGTGCGTGCGCGCGAAGCGAGCCACCACGTCACCCAGCGGGTCGGCCACCGGCGCTGTGAACGCCTCCGGAACTCCGGCGGGAACAGGAACACCCAGAGCGTCGCGCAGCCGGGCGACGTCCTCGACGGCCGCGAGCTGCTCAGAACCGGCGATCCGCACCCTGACGGCGCGCCTCGCGGACTCCAGGTCGTGGCCCCACCGCCCGTCGGCGCCAGGCCGACACCGGGCCTCGACCTCGGCCGGGGTCAGCGGGCCCAGCAGCCGCAACAGGTCGGCAAGGCCCTCGGCGTCCTTGGCCAGCCGGTCGTCGGTGAGCCGTTGCAGCTCGCGCTCGATCTGGTCGAGTACCTCGGGGTCGAGCAGGTCGCGCAGCTCGGTGCGGCCCAGAAGCTCGCCGAGCAGGGCGGGGTCGAGCGCCAGCGCAGCCGCCTTGCGCTCGGCCAGCGGCGAGTCACCTTCGTAGACGAACGCCGCGACGTAGCCGAAGAGCAATGACCGCGCGAAAGCACTCGGGGTAGCCGTCTCGACGTCGACCACGCGGATGCGCCGTGCCTCGATGTCACGCATCAGCTGCACCAGGGCTGGCACGTCGTAGACGTCCTGCAGGCACTCGCGAACGGCCTCGAGCACGATGGGGAACGAGCCGTACTTGCTCGCGACCTCCAACAGGGCCGCCGACCGCTGCCGCTGCTGCCACAGCGGTGAACGTTTGCCGGGGTCGCGGCGGGGGAGCAGCAGTGCGCGGGCGGCGCATTCACGGAAGCGGGAGGCGAAGAGCGCCGAGCCACCCACTTCAGTCGTGACGATGTCGTCGATCTCGTCAGGCTCGAAGAGCACGAGCGAGGCATCCGGCGGCTCGGCGTCGGTCTCGGCGATCCGAACGATGAGGCCGTCGTCGCCGGCCATCGTCTGCGCGTCGATGCCGAAGCGCTCCCGTAGCCGAGCCCCGATCGCGAGCGCCCACGGACCGTGCACCGCGGCGCCGTAGGGGGAGTGCACGATGAGCCGCCAGTCGCCGAGCTCGTCACGACAGCGCTCGACCACGAGCTGACGGTCGTGCGGTACATAGCCGGTGTCGGCGAGCTGCTCTGCGACGAAGCCGACCAGGTTGCCGGCCGCGAACGTGTCGAGACCCGCGGCGGCGGCCCGCTCCACGGCGACGGGCTCCTTGAGGCCGGAGATCTCGCGCACGAACGCGCCGACGGCTGCTCCCAGCTCCGCGGGTCGCCCGAGCGCGTCGCCCTTCCAGAACGGGAGCCGCCCTGGCAGCCCGGGGGCCGGTGAGACGAGCACGCGGTCGTGGGTGATGTCCTCGATTCGCCAGCTGGACGCACCCAGCGCGAAGACGTCGCCGATGCGCGACTCATAGACCATCTCCTCGTCCAGCTCGCCTACCCGGGACGTCCCGGCGCCGGAGCCACTGGAGGACGCCGCGCCGACAAGGAAGACACCGAACAGGCCGCGGTCGGGGATCGTGCCGCCGGACGTGACCGCGAGGCGTTGGGCGCCTGGGCGGCCCGTCAACGTGTTGGCGACCCGGTCCCAGACGAGCCGGGGGCGCAGCTCGGCGAACTCGTCGGAGGGATAGCGCCCCGAGAGCAGGTCGAGGGTCGCGTCGTACGCAGAGCGCGGCAGCGTGGCGAAGGACGCCGCCCGGCGTACGACGCTGAACAGGACGTCGGCGTCCCAGGTCTCGGTCGAGGTGCACGCCACGATCTGCTGTGCGAGCACGTCAAGGGGATGGCTCGGGACCTTGAGAGCCTCGATCTGGCCGGAGCGCATGCGTTCGACGGTGACCGCCGTCTGGACGAGGTCGGCGCGGTGCTTGGGGAAGAGGACACCATGCGAGACTTCACCGACCTGGTGGCCCGCCCGGCCGACCCGCTGCAGGCCGCTGGCCACCGAGGGAGGCGACTCGACCTGGACGACCAGGTCGACGGCACCCATGTCGATGCCGAGCTCAAGGCTCGAGGTCGCGACCACACAGGGCAGCCGACCCGCCTTGAGGTCGTCCTCGATGAGGGCCCGCTGCTCCTTGCTCACCGAGCCGTGGTGCGCGCGGGCGATCACGGCGCTGGCCCCCAGACTGGCCCCACTCTGTGCCAGGATCTCGGCCGGCCGACCCGGCTCGTCCAGATCCTCACCGAGCCGCTCGGTCGCGATCTCGTTGAGCCGCGCGGTCAGCCGCTCGGCGAGCCGTCGAGAGTTGGCGAAGACGATGGTCGAGCGGTGCGCCTGGATCAGGTCGACGATGCGCTCCTCCACGTGCGGCCAGATCGAGGCCCGCTGGAGGTTTCCGGCGGCTGGCCCCTCAATGTCTTCGGTGATCGTCCCGAGCGCGGTCATGTCCTCGATGGGTACCACCACCTCGAGGTCCCACTGCTTGGGTGACGCCGGTGCCACCACCTCGACCGGCCGGGCACCACCGAGGAACCGCGCGACCTCTTCGACGGGACGCACGGTGGCGGACAGCCCGACGCGCTGCGCCGGATGGTCGAGCAGCTCGTCGAGGCGTTCGAGCGACAACGCCAGGTGCGCCCCGCGTTTCGTCCCGGCAACCGCGTGGACCTCGTCGAGGATGACCGTGTCGACACCGCGCAGCGACTCGTTGGCCTGCGAGGTGAGCATCAGGAACAGCGATTCTGGGGTCGTGATCAAGATGTCTGGCGGAGTCGTGCTCAGCTTGCGTCGCTCTGCCGCCGACGTGTCACCGGAGCGGACCCCGACGGCGATGCTGGGCGCCTCGAGTCCGAGCCGGCCCGCGGTATGCCGCAGGCCGGCCAGCGGGGCGCGCAGGTTGCGCTCGATGTCGACGGCGAGCGCCTTGAGCGGCGACACGTAGAGAACCCGGCAGCGGTGGCGCTTGTCCGCGGGCGCCGCAGTCGTGGCCAGCCGGTCGAGGGCCCAGAGGAACGCCGCCAGGGTCTTGCCCGAACCCGTCGGCGCCACGACGAGCGCATTGCGTCCGGCCGCGATGGACTGCCAGGCGCCAGCCTGGGCCGCGGTCGGCTCGGCGAAGGCACCAGCAAACCATGCCCGGGTCACCGGCGAGAAGTGCTGCAACGCCGACGGCGATGCCGAGGTGCCACTCATGGGAACCATTGTCCCCGACGCCACCGACAGTTCTCGCGGGCGGCCACCGCCGCGGCTGCTCGTCGCTCACCACCTCGCCGTCACAGGTCGCCGCCCTCGTTGAGCAGCCGCTTGATCTCGCGCTGGATGAGGCCCAGGCGCGCCTCCTTGACCAGCGGCACCTGACGTCGACGGCGGCGAATCTCGGCCAGATCGATGTCGACGGTCAGCACCTGCTCCTGGGCGTGGACCGCCTCGGCCACGACGTTGCCCCAGGGGTCCACGACATGTGAGCCGCCCCAGAAATGGAACCGCCCCTCCACCCCAACCCGATTCACGAACACCACGAAGAGCTGGAACATCCGGCCGTAGAAACGGGTGATGTCGTGCCAGTACTCGTCGGAGTTGTAATGCTCGGGGAAGGTGCTCTGCGCACTCGCGGCCGGAACGAGGAGCACCTGGGCGCCGTCTTGAGTGGCGAGGAACGCCAGCTGCGGCTGCCAGGCGTCGTTGCAGCACAGCACTGCCATTCGGGTGTCACGACTCGCCGGGAACGTCCGCAGGTCGGGTCCTGCCGTGAAGTGGTTGCGCTCCTCGAACGGCGCGTACGCGGGTAGGTACAGCTTGCGGTGCACGTGGACCAGACGGCCGGCTTCGTAGTAGGCGGTGCTGTTGTAGGTATGCGGGCTGCGCGGACCGGCCTCCACGAAACCGATCGACACACCGGCGTCCCCGGCGGAGCTGGCGAGCTTCTCGAGCCGCGGGTCGTCGGGCCGCATCGTCAGATCCGCATCCACCTCCCCGACCGAATAGCCAGACACGAACAGCTCGGGGAAGACGACCAAGTCCGAGGAAGCGCTCATCGCGGTCTCGACGGCCAGATGCGCCGACTCGAGGTTTGCGTCGATGTCGCCCAGCCGGGACTGCAACTGGGCCAGGCTAATCCTCATGGGCAGATCCTTGCATGCAAGTCTCGGATCCCGGCGCGTGCCAGGACCCGAGACTGTGGGGTCGTCTGTCAGCCGCCGATGAAGCCGTTGTCCTCGAGCCACTTCTTGGCGACGGCGTCTGGTGGCAGCCCGTCCACATCCACCTGCGAGTTGAGCTTCTGCAGCTCCTCGGTCGTGATCTTCGCGGCGATCGGGTCGAGAACGCTTTGCAGCTCAGGGTTGTCCTTGAGCGTCGAGTCCTTCATGGTCATGGCCAGGTCGTACTTCACGAAGAAGTTCTTGTCGTCGTCGAGGACGACAAGGTTGTTGGCCGGGATGCGCCCGTCCGTGGCGAACACCTCACCGAACTTGCACGGGTCTCCCTTCGGCACCGCCGTGAACACGATGCCGAGGTCGACCTCGGTGATCTGGTCGTTGGGCAGGCTGAACCCGTAGGCCTTCTCGAGCCCCGGCCAGCCGTCCTTGCGGTCCAGGAACTCTGCGGCAGCACACATCGAGGCAGAGGTGGGGTCGCTCTTCACCAGGTCCGCGTACTGCGACAGCGTGGTCACCCCCGTGTCCTGGGTCGTGGCGAACGCATAGGTGTCGTTGGCCGAGGTGAGCGCGAGCCACTTGATGCCGTTCTTGTCCAGGTCCTGCTTCGCGACGGCGTCGTACAGTGCCTTGTCGTCGGTCGGCGCGCTCGCGACGTCGTTACCCAGGATGTCGGCCCACCCGGTGCCGGTGTACTCCCAATACATGTCGATGTTGTCGGTCTCGAGGGCCTTGCGGACGTTCGTCGTGCCGGTGATCCCGGTCTGGTCGTCCACCGTCGCGCCGGCGTTCTCGAGCGCCTGGATGGCGATCTGGCCGAGGATGAGCTGCTCGGTGAACTCCTTTGAACCCACCGTGAAGGACTTTCCGGCGAGAGTATCGGTGCTGCCGGCGCCACCACCGCCGCTGTCACCGCTGCCACAGGCGGCGACCGCCAAGGTGACGCCGGCGGCCAGCGCGGTCAGCCGAGCGGCCTTCTTCGAGTAGCCCATGATGGCTTTACCTTCCGTTGTGTGTGTCACATATGTGTTTGTCGTTGCATGCGGCTCAGAGTCCCCGCGGGCGGAGGATGTCTTCGGCGATGCCGGCCAGATAGTCGACGAGCAGGGCGAGCACGGCCACCAAGACACCGCCGACGATGGTGATGAAGGGCCGGTTCCCGGAGAACCCGGACACGATCAGACTGCCGAGTGTCCCCGCGCCGATGAATGCGCCGAGTGTCGCCGTACCGACGTTGATGGTGAGCGCCGTCCTGAGCCCGGCCATGATGACCGGCACGGCGAGCGGCAGCTCGATCCGAAGCAGGACGGCCCACTTGGTCATGCCCATCCCGCGCGCCGACTCGATGACCGAGGCATCGACCTGCGTCAGCCCGACCATCGTGTTGCGCAGCACCGGCAAGGTTGTGTACGCGGCAAGGGCGACGACGGTCGGCGTGAACCCGATCGTCCAGGCGATCGCGAAGAGCGCGAGTAGCCCGACCGAGGGAGTGGCCTGGCCGACGTTGAACACCGCGATCGCTGGGGGTGTGATCACACGTGCGAAGGAGCGGGTCAGCAGGATTCCGAGGGGGATGGCGATGACCAGCACGAGTATCGTCGAGACGATGGTCAGCTGGATCTGCTCCTGAGTCCTGGCGACGATGTTGCTGAACGAGAGCCGTTCCGTCTCGGCTGAGTCGAGGTTCCTGGTGCTGACCGCGAGGTAGACGACCAGCAGGACGACGGCCAGGGCCACGGGCATGAACAGGTAGCCGCCGAGCGAGCGCCGCCCCGCCCGAACAGGCACGGTGCTTCGAGGGTCGACGGGGGCCGCCGGGCCCTCGCCTTGCTGCACGTCTGCGTTCGCGGACATGTCAGCGGTCCTCGTCCTCGAGGTCCTCGTCGTCGAACTCGGTGCCCCGCAGACGGCCGCGCTCGGCTCGTCGCATGCTGCGCACGGTCTCGTTGATCGTGTCGATGTCGACGATGCCCTGATAGGCGTGGGAGGAGTCGACGACGATCGCCGTGCTGTAGCGAGCCGTCAGCATCTCGTTGAGCGTGTCGCTGAGCGTGGCGTTCGGCTGCACCATGGCCTCTGGCGGCAGGCCGATCTCGGACAGTGCCCGACCATGCCCGGCGCGACGCAGGTGGTCGGCATTGACCCACCTCAACGGTCGCCGCTGGGCGTCGAGAATGAGTACGGCGCTCTTGTCGCTGTCATCGAGCAGGCGGCGGACGTCGTCATGGCTGGCGCCTTCCTGCGCGGTCGGCCACTGGTGCAGCTCGACGTCGCGCACCCGGCTCAGGCTCAGCCGCTTGAGCGAGGCGCCGCGGCCGATGAAGTCCGCCACGAAGTCGTCCGCCGGGTTCACGAGGATCCGCTCCGGAGTGTCGAACTGGGCGATGTGCGACTGTTCGCGAAGGATCGCGATCCGGTCTCCCATCTTGATTGCCTCGTCGATGTCGTGGGTGACGAAGATGATCGTCTTCTTGATCTGCTCCTGAAGGCGGAGGAACTCATTCTGCAGTCGCTCTCGTGTGATCGGGTCGATCGCGCCGAATGGCTCGTCCATCAGCATGACGTCGGGGTCGGCGCTCATGGCGCGCGCGACGCCTACCCGCTGTCGCTGGCCTCCCGAGAGCTCCTTGGGATAGCGGTCGCGGTAGTCGCCGGGGTCCATCCCGACCATCTGGAGCAGCTCGTCGACCCGCTCGCTGATTCGCTCCTTCTTCCAGCCCAGCATCTTGGGGACGGTCGCAATGTTGTTGGCAATGGTCGTGTGAGGGAACAGGCCGATCTGCTGGATGACATAGCCGATCCGGCGCCGCAACTGATCGGGGTTCGTCTTGGTGACGTCCTCGCCGTCGAGGTAGATGCGTCCGGAGGTCGGTTCGATGATGCGGTTGATCATCTTCATCGTTGTCGTCTTGCCGCAGCCCGACGGACCGACAAAGATGACAATCTCGCCTTCCGGGATCTCCATGGACAGGTCGTCGACCGCGGGCTCTCGCTGGCCGGGGAACCGTTTGGCCAGATTCTCCAGCCGGATCTCGATCTTGCCGCCGTCGGAGGCGGCCCCGGCGTCCGAGCTGGTCGTGGCGTCTTGAGTGTCGGTCATCTGATGCCTTTCGAGATCGTGAACCGGAAGATGACGACGTAGACAAGATCGAACAGGACCGCCAAGACGATGACACCAAGGGTCCCGCTGAGCACCTGGTTGAGCGCGGTCGCACTCCCGATCTGGGCCAGACCGGAGAAGATGTCGTTGCCCAGGCCGGGGCCGTTGATATAGGCGCCGATCGCCGCGATCCCGATCAGCAGCAACGTGGACACCCGCACGCCCGTCAAGACGACGGGCCAGGCGAGCGGCAGTTCCACCCGCCACAGCCGCTCGGCCCGACCCATGCCCATGCCTTGGGCGGACTCGACGATTGACGGGTCGACTTCGCGGAGCCCGACGATCGTGTTGCGCACGATGGGCAGCAGCCCGTACAACGTGAGCGCGAAGATGACCGACTTTGCGCCCAGCCCGAGCCCGGGAATCTGGATGAGCAGGGTGAAGAGAGCCAGGGAAGGGATCGTCAAGAAGGTGCTGGTCACCGCCAGCACGATCCCACGCGCGCGGGGCGTCTGATAGGTCGCCACGCCCAAGCCCACGCCGATGACCGTCGAGATGGCGACCGAGATGATCACCACGACTGCGTGGTCGATGGCGAGCTGAACCAGGTCGTGCCACGTGAACTGAAGGTAGGTCCAGAAGCTGGAGTACCAGCTCGGCTTCTCAATCACGGCTGACCCGCAGTGCCAGGGCGGACGTAGTCCCCATGCATACCTCCGTTACGCGTGCACAGACTCTGGCACGGTCCTCGCGCGTCCCACAAGGTCATTGCCGCATGGGCAACACATAGCGGCGGGTACGCAGCGGTGCCGACCTATCTGTTCGTCGAGGACAGCTCGGCACAGTGCACGAGCAGCTCGTCCACGGCCGCGCTCATCGCCTCAGGCCCGAACCGGCCGGCCGGTCCCTGAAGGCCGAGCACCGCGACGAGGACGTTCCCAGCAGCCAGCACCGGCGCGGCAATGGCGTTGAGCTGCTCCTCGCGTTCGCCGACAGCCTGAGCCCAGCCGCGCTCGCGGATCGACGCGACCTCGGCGTTGAGCACGGCCACGTCGGTGACCGTGTGCGCGGTGTATGACGGCAGCGGGCGGGTCGGCATCGCCTCGGTCGGCGTCGCCGCGCTGAATGCGAGGAAGACCTTGCCGGTCGCGGTGGCGTGGGCGATGCTGGGGCGGCCGACCTGTGCGACGCTTCGCACCGACGAGGGGCTCTGCACGAAGTCGACAGTGATGGTGCCCTCCTGATACGGGATGGACAAGGTGGCGGTCTCGCCGGTGGCCGCGGTCATAGCCAGCAGGTGGGGACGGCAGAGCTGACGCATGTCGACGCGGGCGAGTGCGGCGTTGCCGAGCTCGACCAATCTCGGCCCGAGCCGGAAACGGCCAGTGTCGGGCAGCTGAGTAACGAGCTCGTCCTGCGCCAGGGTGGCGAGCAGGCGAGAGACGGTGCTCGGGTTGACGCCCGTGCGTCGGGCGATCTCGTTGTTTCCGAGGTCGCCGCTCGAGTCCGCAAGGGCATGCAGCACTGCCAGTGCGCGCTCGACCGTCGCGACCGGACGATGTCCCGTGGTCAACCGGGCCCTCCCGTGCTAGCGTCAACAAGGCAGATATGAAACAGTATTGCCAATATGGCAACACTGTACATCGGAATGGCAGCGGAGGCGAATCGCCATGTCGCAGTCGGAACTTCCCGAGGGAGTCCGCTATGTGGTCGTGGGTGCCGGTGTGCATGGCTTGTCCACGGCCTGGCAGCTGGCGCGCCAGCTGCGGGTGCGCGGGCTGGGCAGCGGCGATGACGTCATCGTCGTGGACAAGACTGCAGTCGCCGCCGGGGCATCCGGCATCGCGTGCGGCGTGATCCGCAACAACTACTTCCAGCCGGCGATGCGCCGGTTGATGGCCCACTCGGTGGGCGTCTGGGAGTCCGACCCGCAGGCGTTCTCCTACCACCCGGTGGGCTACTTGCAGGCCGCACCTGAGGTGATGCGGGCCGGAGTCGCGCAGATCTACGCCGAGCAGCACGACATTGGGTATCCGTCAGCTCTCGTCGAAGGCGAGGCGGCCTGTCGGAGCTACCTGCGGGACCTCCTCGGCGACTGGCAGGCGCCGGGGATCACCAACGTCCTGCACGAGCAGCGTGGCGGCTACGCCAACAACCGCGCATCTATGCAGGGACTGGCCGCCAAGGCCGAAGCCGAGGGGGTGCGGATCCTCACGGGCGTGCGGGTCACGGGCTTCGACATGGACGGCGGCGCGGTGGGCGCGGTGGTCACCGATCGTTGCACGATCCGCTGCGACCGGGTCGTCATCGCGGCGGGGCCTTGGGTCCGAGACTTCTGGGCGATGCTGGACCTGCCGTCCACGATCGACGTACGCGACCGCAACGCCGAGCTTCGCCGGGATGTCGACATGTGGACCTACCTGTTGCTGCAGGAGGGCACGCTCGGCGTTGACCCGGGCAGCTTCACCGACACTCGCGGCGGCCTGCCACCCGTCATCCATGTGGACTCCGATGCTCCCTTGTACGACGACAGCGGCGACCTCGTCACGGACGAGATGTGGGGCATCTACTACAAGCCGGACTTCAACTTCGGCGGCGTGCAGGGCGGCGCGATGCCGGTGCGAGTGAAAGGCCGGGCCGCCGACGTCGCCGTGGACCCGTACGGCCCGGCCAGTATCGACTACACCGCCCCCCCAGACTTCGCCCGCATGTGGACGGCGGCGCTGGCCCACTGCCAAGAGCGTTTCGAGGGCACCGGCCACCTCTACAAGGACGAGAACTCCGGTGGCCTGGGCTGCTTCACCCCCGACAGTTTCCCCGTCTTCGACGTCTTCCGGACCAATGCCTACGTCATCGCGGACTCCAACCACGGCTACAAGATGATCGGCGTCGGTGAGCTCGTCGCCCGTGAGCTGCTCGGCGAGCCACAGGAGCTGCTCGAACCCTTCCGCTTCATCCGTTACGAGCGCGGTGAGCTGCATCCCACCAGCAGCTCACCCTTCCCATGGAGTTGACAGACCGTCGTTGACGAGGGCCACCCCCCTCGCGCCGGCAGCCAAACAGCACCAGCAGACGACACAGAAGCGAGACTGATGCACCGTGCGCATTCCCTATGATGTCCCGAAGATCCACATGTACACGCGGATTCGCAAGTCGCCGTACTTCTATGCCTCCGAACGCCACGGCGTGCAGTCGTACACGGTGTGCAACCGGATGTACCACCCACGCCACTACGACGACATGATCGCCGAGTACTGGAAGCTCGTCCGCGACGTCACGATGTGGGATGTCGGCGTGGAGCGGCAGGTCGAGATCGCGGGGCCGGACGCGATGACCCTGGCGAACATGCTGACCCCCCGTGACCTCACCAAGTGTGCGGTCGGTCAGAACAAGTTCTTGCTCAACACCGACGTCGACGGGGGCGTGCTCAACAACCCGGTCCTGCTCCGATTGGCCGAGGACTGCTTCTGGTTCTCCGTCGCGGACGGCGACTTGCTTCTGTGGGCGAAGGGCGTCGCCAGCCAGGCAGGTCTCGATGTGCGGGTCACCGAACCCGACGTGGCGCCGGTGCAGATTCAGGGACCCAAGTCGCAGGCCCTGATGCGGGACCTCTTCGGGGAAGGCGTTCTCGACCTTAAGTACTACTGGAGTGCCGAATTCGAGCTCAACGGCATGGACGTCGTGGTGGGACGCACCGGCTACACCGGCGAGATCGGCTACGAGATCTACCTGCGCAACGCCAGTCGTGACGGGATCAAGCTGTGGGACACCGTCCTCGAGGCGGGTGCCGCGCACGACCTCGCCGTGATCGGGCCGTGCCAGATCCGCCGCGTCGAAGCCGGGATCCTCAGCTACGGCTCCGACATCGCCTTGGACAACAACGCCTACAGTGACTACGCGTTCCTCAACCCCTACGAGATCGGACTGGGCTGGACGGTGGAGCTGGAGCAGGAGGCCAACTTCATCGGCAAGGAGGCGCTGACACGCATTGCCGAGGAGGGGGTGAGTCGCAAGGTGGTCGGCGTGGAGATCGGCGGCGACCCGCTCATCGGCTACCTCGACGACTACCTGCCGGTGCTTGACGGACGAAACCTGATTGGGCAGGTCTCCTCGGCGTTCTGGTCACCACGGCTGGAGAGGAACATCGGCTTCGCCCTCGTGCCGGTCGAGCAGAGCGAGAACGGGTCCAATTTGACAGTGCGCACCGCCGCTCGTGGCGACATCGACGCCGTGGTGGTCCCCAGGCCGTTCGTCGACCCGACCAAGGAGACTCCCAAGGGACTGGCGGCTGCGGGGGTGAACGGGTGACGGAGCACACTGCCACGAGCCGCCCGGGACTTATGGACCGGCTGGCCGCTGGTCCGGTCCTGTGCGCGGAGGGATACCTCTTCGAGCTCGAGCGTCGCGGCTACCTGCAAGCCGGCGCGTTCGTGCCGGAGGTGATCCTCGACCATCCGGAGCAGGTCACCGCCCTGCATCGCGACTTCGTCCACGCCGGCACGGACGTCGTCGAGGCGCTCACCTACTACGCCCACCGCGAGAAGCTCCGCGCCGTCGGAAAGGACGGTCTGCTCGAGGAGATGAACCGGCAGGCGCTCAAGCTCGCCCACGAGGTCGCGCACGAGTCGGGCGCTCTGCTCGCCGGCAACGTCTGCAACACCAACCTGTATGACCCGGCGAACAGCGAGACGCAGGCCCAGGCGCGGGCGATGTTCGAGGAGCAGGTCGGGTGGGCGGCAGAGGCGGGTGTCGACTTCGTCATCGGTGAGACGTTCCGCTTCGCCGAGGAGGCCCGGATAGCGCTGGAGGTGATCCGGCTGGCCGGCTTGCCTGCGGTGATCACGCTTGCGGTCGGCCAGGACCCTGCTACCCGTGAGGGCTGGTCGCTGAGGAAGGCATGTCAGCGGCTGGCGGACGAGGGCGCCTGCGTGGTGGGCCTGAACTGCATCCGAGGTCCGGCCACCATGTTGCCACTGCTGGAGCAGATCACGGCCTCGGTCGACGCCCCGATCGCTGCGCTGCCCGTGCCGTACCGCACCCATGAGGACCAGCCGACGTTCCAGTCGCTGCGGGAACCAGACGGTTCGCTCCTGCCGGACGGGCGGCCCTTCCCGACCGCGCTCGACCCTTTCACCTGCAACCGGTACGAGATCGCCGACTTCACCCGCCGCGCACAGGAGCTCGGTGTCGGCTACCTCGGCCTGTGCTGTGGCGCTGGACCTCAGCACGTGCGCAGCATGGCCGAAGCGCTGGGCCGCACCCCGCCGGCCAGCCGGTACTCCGAGGACATGTCCAAGCACGCCTTCCTGGGGACCGCTCCGGGCCTGGCGAGCCACAACCGTGAGTACCGTGACCAGCTCTAGAACGTGAAGCCGACCCGCCAGCTACTCCGCGCTCGCTCTGCTGTGCCACAGTCGACATCGACGGCCCAGACTGGATCCCGCCTGTTGGTTGGCTGCTGCGATTGGTGACCACGTCGTTGGAGCTGATCTTGTGCCTCGTCCACCGAGCGGCGATGCTTGTCACGTATGACGAGCCTTCGCGGCAACCACGACGAGCGCGGCCAGCCAGGTTCTCGGCCAGCCCTCGGCCCGAGCCCATTTCCGCCAATCGCTGACTACGCCTTCCTGTCCGACTGTGAGACCTCGTGTCTGATCGCGCCCAGCGGCGCGGTGGAATGGCTGTGCGCCCCTCGGCCGGATGCTCCGAGCCTGTTTGCTGCAATTCTCGATCGGGCCGCAGGTAGCTTGCGACTGAGCCCCTGGGGTGTGGAGGTTCCAGCTGCCCGCCGATATCTTCCGGGCAGCCTCATGGTCGAGACCACCTGGCAGTCCCGGACCGGATGGATCATCGTTCGTGACGCCCTGACGATGGGTCCATGGCACAACACGGAGAATCGCTCGAAGACGCATCGCCGCCCTCCGACGGACTTCGACGCCGAGCACTGCCTGCTCCGAACGGTGAAGTGTGTCAGTGGCTCGGTCGATCTCTCGGTCCTCTGTGAGCCCATGTTTGACTTCGGCGCGCGTGAGGCGGTTTGGCGGTATGACGGAACCGGGTACGGTTCGGTGCTCGCCGATTCCCCGCACGGCTCACACGAGATGAGTCTGCGGCTGAACACAAACCTGCGAATCGGCATCGAAGGGCGTACGGCTCAGGTTCGAACCCGGATGGCAGAGGGCGATAACGCTTTCGTGGCGCTGACCTGGTCAGAGCTCCGGCCTCCCGAGACCTGGGAGGATGCCGAAGAGCGGATGTGGCGAACGTCTGAATATTGGCGGCAATGGATCACCCAAGGCGTGTTTCCCGACCATCGATGGCGGGTGCATCTTCAGCGCAGCGCGCTCACGCTGAAGGGGCTCACGTACGCTCCGACCGGCGCTCTGCTGGCGGCAGCCACCACCTCCCTGCCCGAGACCCCGGGGGGCGAGCGAAACTGGGACTACCGCTACGCCTGGATCCGCGATTCCACCTTTGCCTTGTGGGGCCTCTACACCCTCGGGCTGGACCGCGAGGCGAATGACTTCTTCTGCTTCATCCGCGACGTGAGTAGTGACGAGCCGCAGCTGCAGGTCATGTACGGCGTCGGTGGCGAGCAGACGCCGGATGAGCACATCTTGCCGGACCTGAGCGGCTACGAAGGCGCGCGGCCCGTCCGAGTCGGCAACGCGGCGCACACCCAACATCAGCACGACGTCTGGGGCGCGGTCCTGGATTCCGTCTACCTGCACACCAAGTCGCGAGAGCAGCTGCCCGAAAGCCTGTGGCCGATCCTGAAGAATCTCGTGGAGCAGGCCGCCGAGCACTGGCGTGAGCCGGACCGCGGCATCTGGGAGGTACGCGGGAAGCCGCAGCACTTCACGTCATCGAAGCTGATGTGCTGGGTGGCGCTGGACCGGGGCGCTCGGCTGGCCCGTCTGCATGACGAGGTGGACTTTGCTGAGCAGTGGCAGAAGCTCGCCGACGAGATCCACGCCGATATCTGCGAGAAGGGCGTCGACGAACGTGGCGTCTTCGTGCAGCGGTACGGCTCCCGCACACTCGACGCCTCACTGTTGCTGGTCCCGTTGCTTCGGTTCCTTCCGGCCGATGACGACCGGGTGCGTGCAACCGTGCTGGCGATCGCCGATGAGCTGACCGAGGACGGGCTCGTCCTGCGGTACAGGGTGGAGGAGACCGACGACGGACTGTCCGGCGAGGAGGGCACGTTCACCATCTGCTCCTTCTGGTTGGTTTCGGCGCTGACAGAGATTGGCGAGCTCAGGCGTGCCCATGACCTGTGCGAGCGGCTGCTGTCCTATGCCAGCCCGCTCCTGCTCTACGGTGAGGAAATCAACCCGCACACGGGCCGCCACCTCGGCAACTTCCCACAGGCGTTCACGCATCTGGCGCTGATCAACGCCGTGGTTCACGTCATTCGTGCCGAGGAGGCCGAGCGCTCGGGGCAGTTCACGCCAGCACACCGCAGCTGACGCGGCAACCGACCATAAGTCTGTTGCAGCACCGCGTTAGGGTCGTTGGTCGTGGCAGCGGACTCCGTACCGACCGGCGGCGTGGTGGACTCGACGGTCGCCGAGCCGCCGGTTGAGGCTGTCATGGTCGCCGCCAAGGGACTGCGCAAGTCCTATGGCGACTTCGAAGCGGTCAAAGGCATCGATGTCGACGTACGCCGCGGCGAGGCCTTCGGCTTCCTCGGCCCGAACGGCGCAGGAAAGTCGTCGACCATGCGAATGATCGCGGCCGTCTCGCCGGTCTCGCAGGGTTCACTACAGATCCTGGGCATGGATCCTGCAGCCCAGGGGTCAGAGATTCGCGCCCGCCTCGGCATCTGCCCGCAGGAGAACACACTCGATAACGAGCTCAGCGTGGCCGAGAACCTTGTGGTCTATGGTCGCTACTTCGGCCTCTCCAGGGCGGAGGCCACGCGCCGCACTGAGGAGCTGCTGTCGTTCGTGCAGCTGACCGACAAGGCGCGCTCACGAGTCGAGGACCTGTCCGGCGGCATGAAGAGGCGCCTGACGATCGCCCGCTCGCTCATCAACCAACCAGACCTGCTGCTGCTCGACGAGCCCACCACCGGACTGGACCCGCAGGCCAGGCACCAGCTCTGGGATCGCCTGTTCCGGCTCAAGCAGCAAGGCGTCACGCTTGTGCTGACGACTCACTACATGGACGAGGCCGAGCAGCTCTGCGACCGGCTCGTGGTCATGGACAAAGGCGTCATCGTTGCCGGGGGCTCCCCGGCGGAGCTCATCGTGACGCACTCCACCCGAGAGGTCGTCGAGCTGCGCTTCGGCGTGGGGGACAACGAGCAGATGGCTGAGCGTGTCGACGACCTGGCCGAGCGGATCGAGGTGCTGCCCGACCGGCTGCTGCTCTATACAGACGACGGCGACGCCGCGTCAAACGCCCTCCACGCCCGGGGCCTGCAGCCGTTGTCGTCGCTGGTACGTCGGGCGACGCTCGAGGACGTGTTTCTGCGGCTCACGGGCAGAAGCCTGGTCGAGTGACATGCTGCTCGCACCTCGGCTTACCGACTACTGGGTCACTGTCTTCCGCCGCACCTGGCGCGGCTCGGTCGTTACCAGCTTCTTGATGCCGTTCCTCTACCTCACCGCCATGGGGGTGGGGCTCGGCAGCTTCGTCGACAACAACGCCAGGTCGACGGCCCTGGGCGGCGTCACCTACCTGGCGTTCATCGCGCCCGGCCTGCTGGCCACGACGGCGATGCAGACGGCGATCAGCGAGACGACCTACCCGGTGATGGGCGCTTTCAAGTGGCACAGGAGCTACTTCTCGATGGCGGCGACTCCGCTGGGTGTCGGCGACATCGTCGCGGCCCAGCTCGCCTTCGTGGCGTTCCGCATCCTGATCACCTGCGGTGTCTTCATCGCCGTGCTGGCGGCCTTCGGGGCGCTCGACAACTGGTGGGGCGGGCTCGTGGCCGTCGTCGTCGTCGTGCTGCTCGGCATGGCACACGCGGCGCCGATGACGGCGATCTCGGCGCGGATGAAGAGCGAGAGCGGCTTCGCGCTCGTCTTCCGGCTCGGGGTCCTGCCCATGTCCTTGTTCAGCGGGGCGTTCTTCCCGATCAGCCAGCTGCCGGACGCCGTGGCCTGGCTCGCGTACCTCACCCCGATCTGGCACGGCGTCGACCTCAGTCGCACGCTGACGCTGGGATCCGTCTCCTGGTGGCCGGCGGTCGGGCACGTCGCCTACCTCGCGGCGTGGCTCGTCGTCGGCTGGTACTTCGCGGTGACCGGATTCGCCAAGAGGTTGGCGCAATGACAGAGGTCGTCGCGATGCCGCAGTGCCACGAGGTTGCCGCGATGACGCAGCGCCCTTCGGCGGTTGCACCGACTAGGCCCGGAGGCGCTCACCATCCGGCGGGGCTGGTGCGGCCATGATGGCGAGCACCGCGACCCGCACACTGGGTCCGCGCGTGGTCCCAGCCCTGGGCGGGCTGCAGTGGCGGATCGTCGAGCGCAACTTCGCTGTCTACCGGCACGGCTGGGTGGTCTTCCTTACCGGCATGCTGGAGCCGGTGCTCTACCTGCTGTCGATCGGAATCGGCGTCGGCGGGCTGATCGGCGACTTCACCCTGGCCGATGGCAGCACGGTCGGCTACGTCGACTTCGTGGCGCCCGCCATGCTCGCCTCCTCGGCGATGAACGGTGCGCTCTTCGACTCGACCTACAACATCTTCTTCCGGATGAAGTACGAGAAGCTCTACGACGCGATGCTCGCCACTCCGCTGAGACCACTGGACATCGCCGGTGGCGAGATCATCTGGGCGCTGCTTCGCGGCGCCTGCTACTCGGCAGTCTTCATCGTGGTCATGCTCGTGCTGGGCCTCGTGCATTCGTGGCTGATGATCCTCGCTCTGCCGGCGACCCTGCTGATCGGATTCGCGTTCGCCGGGGCAGGCATGGCGTTGACGACTTGGATGCGCAGCTGGCAGGACTTTGAATACATCCAGCTCACGATCGTGCCGATGTTTCTGTTCTCGGCCACCTTCTACCCGGTCTCGACCTATCCCGGCGTCGTCGAGGCGATCGTGCGCTGCACACCCCTCTACCAGGGCGTCGTCCTGTGTCGCGGTCTGGCGCTGGGCTCGCTCGGCTGGGACAGCCTGGTCGCCATCGGCTATCTCGCTGCGATGGGCTCTGTCGGGCTCTGGGTGGCGGCCCGTCGCGTCGGCGTACTCCTGCTCAAGTGAGGGTGCAGCTCGCCGCCGGACGACGGCGATGACCGTGCCCCGCACGCTGCCCCGCCGGACGAGGCAGGAATGGGAGACTGACGCGCATGTCTGAGTCCGCGCGTGCCGAAATCGCTGTCATCGGAGGCTCGGGTTTCTACGAGTTCCTGGAGAGCCCGACCTGGGTGTCGGCCTCGACACCGTACGGCGCACCGTCCGCCGACATAGCGGTCGGCCAGGTCGCCGGACGCGATGTCGCGTTCCTGCCGAGACACGGGCGCCACCACGAGTTCCCGCCGCACCGGGTCAACTACCGTGCCAACCTGTGGGCGCTGAGGTCGCTGGGTGTGCGGCGGGTGCTGGGACCGTGCGCGGTCGGCAGCCTGCGCGTCGACCTCGGGCCGGGTGCCGTCGTCGTGCCGGACCAGCTCGTCGACCGCACCAGCGGGCGGATCCAGACGTTCATGGACGCAGGCGCCGGACACGTCGGTTTCGCCGACCCGTACTGCCCAGCGCTGCGCTCGAGCCTCGTGGCCAGCGATCCAGGCATCATCGACCAGGCCACGATGGTCGTGGTCGAAGGCCCGCGGTTCTCGACCCGCGCGGAGTCGCAGTGGTACGCAGCTCAAGGCTGGTCACTGGTGAACATGACCGGCCACCCCGAGGCCGTGCTGGCCCGTGAGCTCGCGCTGTGCTATGCCGCCATCGCCCTCGTCACCGACCGAGACGCCGGCATCAGCAGTGACGAGGCTGTCAACCAGGCAGAGGTCTTCGCGGAGTTCGCTCGCAACATGGACCGGCTTCGCGACCTGCTCGTCGATGTCATTGCGAGCGTTCCTCCAGCGCGGGAGGGCTGCGACTGCGCGTCTGCGCTCAACGGGCTCACCCTTCCCTTCGAGCTGCCGTGAAGGTCCTGGTCACCGGGGCGTCCGGCTTCATTGGAGGAGCGGTGCGTGAGGCGCTCGCCGCAGCAGGGCACGACGTTGTCGCCCTGGACGCGCTAATCCCGCAGGCCCACGGCGCGGACGCTGCTGCCGGGCAGGGAGTCCTGCGGGTCGACGTGCGCGACGCGGCTGCGCTCGCCGAGGTGCTGCCACGCGTCGACGTCGTCTGCCACCAGGCCGCGATGGTCGGCGCAGGCGTAACTCCCGCCGATTTGCCGCTTTACGCCACCCACAATGACCTCGGCACCGCAGTGCTGCTGGCCGCGATGGCGGAGCACAACGTACACAGGCTCGTGCTCGCATCGTCCATGGTCGTGTACGGCGACGGCCGCTACGTGTGTCCCACCCATGGGCTGCAGCAGCCGCCGGCCCGCCGGCTGGCAGACCTCGAAGCCGGCCGCTTCGACGTCCGCTGCCCCAGCGACGACGCCGACCTGGCCTGGAACCTCGTCGACGAGTCGGCCCGGCTGGTGCCGAGGAGCAGCTACGCCGCCAGCAAGGTGGCGCAGGAGCACTACGCTGCGGCCTGGGCCCGGCAGGTGCCTGCCTCAGTCGTGGCGCTGCGCTACCACAACGTCTACGGACCGGGAATGCCGCAGGACACGCCGTATTCCGGGGTCGCCGCCATCTTCAGGTCCGCCGTCGAGCGCGGCGAGGCACCTCGGGTCTTCGAGGACGGGCAGCAGATGCGCGACTTCGTGCACGTGTCCGATGTCGCGGCGTCCAACGTGCTGGCGGTCGAGCAGGTCGCGGCCGCCTCGACCGACTCATTCGCGGCATACAACGTGTGCTCCGGTCGCCCGGTGTCCATTGCCGACGTGGCCGCGCTGGTGACGAGTGGCGCGGGCGGCGGTGACCTACGTCCGGTCACCACTGGCGACTTCAGGCCAGGGGACGTGCGCCATGTGGTGGCGAGCCCGCAGCGGGCGCAGGACAAGCTGGGTTTTACTGCCGCGATCGGTCCCGAAAATGGTCTCGTCGCGTTCGCGCGTGACCCGCTCCGCCGCGCCCTGCACCGCTGACCGGCTCGGGTGTGCGCGATTCGGCTGCCGGCCAGCTGCCTCACCCGTCCAAGGATGCCGGATGCCCCTCGTGGTGCAAACGGTTCGGCGATTCGTGCGCCGCTCAAGTCCTGCCTCACCAGCCGGTGAAGAACAGGTGCTGGACCACCAGAGCCAGCACGACCTGGCCGACGAGGCCCGGCCGGCGCCAGCGTTCGGGGAGCAGCGCGGTGCCCACCAGGAGCCACGGCACGAACGGCAGCCAGATGCGCTCAACCTCCGCCTTGCTCATCTGGGACACATCCGCCAGCACCACGCACGCGGTGGCCGCACACGTCAAGATGACGACCGGGCGGTCCAACCCGCGGCCAACGCCCTCGCGGGCCTGGCGGGCACGGACCACGGCGGTCGCGACAGCGGCGCCTACGATCGGCCCGGCGCTGAAGGAAAGCGCGGCGAAGTCGCCCCAGATCCAGTACTGGAAGGGGCGGACCCGGGCAATGCCGGCTCGATAGCGCTCCACGAGCACCGGATAGGCCTCCCACCAGGCAAAACCAGCGACCGCAAACGCGAGCACAACCGCCGCGGCGCTTGCCACTGCCCACGGCAAGGGCCGCCACGAGCGCGCGATCATGAGTACGGCGATGGCCAAGAGAGCCAGCAGCG
Organism: Propionibacteriales bacterium; assembly: GCA_038238115.1. Taxonomy (GTDB): domain Bacteria; phylum Actinomycetota; class Actinomycetes; order Propionibacteriales; family Nocardioidaceae; genus JBBRYB01. The sequence continues at coordinate 123,329 of JBBRYB010000008.1, forward strand.
GCAGCCCGTACGACATCATGACGCAGTAGCCGAGCAGCAGGCCTGCCAGCAGCCCCCAACCGGCCACCGCGCGACCACGAGACGTGGCCGAGACCGCGAGACAGCACAGCCCCCAAGCGGCTACGGCACCGAAGACGGCGTCGGCAGACACGGCCATCCAGATGGCGGCAGTCCCGAGCACGAGGAAAGGGGCGGCCAAGCGCGCGCAGGGCTCGGCGCCGAGGCGGCGAAGTGTGCTGAGGACCGCGGCGGGCGTCGTCGCCGCGACCAGGAGCACGACCCAGCCCGCGGCCAGCCCCGAGCCGAGACCCACCCGCACGAGCAACACGAAGAACAGCAGCGCGCCGGGGGGATGTCCCGCGATGTGCGACGGCCACTGCCTGTCACCGGCGGCAAAGGGGATCCGGGAGATGTACTCGTGCAGCGTGGTCGAGACGTTCGTGACGCTGCGCGCGGTGTTGAGGTATTCGTAGCTCGTGGTGAGGATGTGGCCGATGCCGTTCCAGCCGTCGACAGTGGCAAGACTCGCCAGCCAGGCGACACCCAGCGCAAACGTGCCGAGCAGCAGGCGCGGCCACGGCCACACAGCGGCGGCACGTGGAGCGTAGAGAACACCGATGAGCCCCACGGCCAGGGCCGGTAGGGTGCCCGGCCCGACGCGCGGATCCCAGTCGGCGTGCAACGGCGGGAAGTGCTTGACGTGCACGTTCCAGTCAGTGAGAGGGGGCAGTGCCATGGCGACGGCCATGAGCGCTACCGCGCCGAGCAGACCCGTCCAGGCCGCGGCGGATGCGCGACGCTGCGGCACGAACGGCATGGGGGGAGCCTAGGCAGGTCGAGCGGCGTACCTGCGCCGGAATCGCCGGGCGCAGATGTCGTCACAGTTCCGTAAGCGCGTCTTGGCACTCCCACGGCCTTCGCTTCCCTAGGGTGGAAGACATGTCAGCGCACTGTGACGTTGTGCTTCCGTGCCGTGACGAGGGGGCCGCTCTGCCGGGAGTCCTCGCCGCGGTGCCGGCCGGTCTACGCGTCATCGTCGTCGACAACGGGTCGTCCGACGACACCGCCGAGGTGGCGCGACGCAGTGGCGCCAGCGTGGTCCGCGAGGACAGACCCGGCTACGGCGCCGCTGTGCACGCCGGCATCGAGGCGGCGGAGGCGCCCCTCGTGGCGGTGATGGACGGCGACGGTTCGATGGACCCGCGTGAACTGACCATGCTGATCGACGAGGTGGACGCCGGCAGGGCCACGCTGGCGGCGGGCTGGCGCCGCCCCGTCTCGACCGCGGCTCATCCCTGGCATGCCAGGATCGGCAACCTGTTGGTCCTCGCGTGGTTGCGGCGTCGCACCGGACTGTCGCTGCACGACATCGCCCCGATGCGCGTCTGCCCTCGCCGGGAGCTGCTCGACCTGGGTGTCGAGGACCGCCGCTTCGGCTACCCGGTCGAGCTGCTCGTGCGGGCGCATCGGGCCGGCTGGGTGATCACCGAACACGACATCAGCTACCACCCCCGCGCCGACGGCACCAGATCCAAGGTGTCCGGCTCCGTCAGAGGAACGCTGCGAACCGCTCGCGACTTCGCCAAGGCCTTGCCATGACAACCGGTGTGCTGGTCGTCGCGAAGGCGCCCGTCACCGGGCTCGCGAAGACCAGGATCGCGATCAGGACCGGAAATCTCGTGGCCGCCGAACTGGCGGCCGCTTCCCTGCTCGACACCATGGACGTCGTCGAGGGCTGGGTGCCCACGTCTGGTCGCCTGATGGCACTGACCGGAGACCTGACAGACGCGGTCGACGGAGCCGAGATCGGTCGTCGGCTCACCGCGTGGACCGTAGTGGATCAGCGAGGTCGGTCGTTCGCCGAGCGGCTCGTCGCCGCACACCACGACGCCGCGGCGCTGTGGGGCGGTGGCGGCGTCGTCGTCCAGATCGGGATGGACACCCCGGGCATCAAAGGGTCGGACCTGGACGCGCTGGCAGCGGCAGTCACGTCTACCGGCAGCTCGGCCGCCGACGCGGCTCTCGGACCGGCCAGCGACGGCGGTTGGTGGGGACTGGCCACGCGACGGGCGGGGTACGTCGACGGGCTAGTCAACGTAGCGATGTCGCAACCCGACACAGGCGAGCGCACCGCCACCGCGCTAGGACTGGCCGGTGCGCGGGTCCGCCTCCTACACGAGCTGCGCGACGTCGACAGGCTGGCGGACGTCCTGGTCGTTGCCGGGTCGGCCCCCGGGACGCGTTTCGCCCGGGCGGCGGCTCGGTCGATGGCCTCGATCGGCGGCCAGCTGACGCGATGACGTCGCTGCCACAGGTTCGGGAGGAGCGGCTGCACCTGACTCCCGCGGCGGCGTACGCGGCCGCACTGCGAGGAGAACCGTGCCGCGTACTCGGGCTGGGCGACGATCCCGCTACCAAGCTGTCGGCCCGGCGATGGCTCGGGGACGCAGACCCGGTCGACCACCGGCTCCTGTCGCTGTGCAGGGGCGCCACCGTCGACGTCGGCTGCGGGCCGGGTCGGATGACCCAGGCATTGCTCGAGCGCGGGCACGCGGCGCTCGGGATCGACATCGTCGCTGAGGCGGTCCACCAGACCAGGGCGCGCGGTGCCGTGGCCCTGCAGCGCGACGTGTTCTCCACCTTGCCGGGGGAGGGCCGCTGGGACACCGTGCTGTTCGCCGACGGGAATGTCGGGATCGGCGGCAACCCCGTGCGGCTGCTGCGCCGCGCAGCCGAGCTACTCGCCTCCACCGGCACCGTCGTCGTCGACCTGTCGCAGCCCGGTGGCCCCGTGCAGATCCGCCACATCGGCCTCGAGGTGTCGGGGCGGCGCTCGCGCTTCTTCCCGTGGGCGATCGTGCCGGCCGACCAGCTGGAGCTGCTGGCGGAGGCGTCAGCCCTGCAGGTGCTCGAGCTGATCGAGCATCGTGGGCGTTGGTTTGCCGAGCTTGCGAAGGCGAACGGAATGAGTGGCCGGCGAGCTTGCGAAGGCGCACGGAATGAGTGGTCGCCGAGCTTGCGAAGGCGAACTCAATGAGTGGCCGGCGATGTCTCGAGTCGCGCCCATGAAGGAGCGTTGACATGCGCCTGCTAGCCGCGCCACGTCCAGAGGACTTCCGGTCGCGGTTGCGTGGACCCGAGGTGACCGCGCGCATCGGACTCTGGCTCGGCATCTGCTTCGGCTTGGCATTCTTGACGGGCCTCTACAGCCACTTCTCGCAAAACACGCCGGGGTGGCTGACGCTGCCGACGCGGCCGGTGGCGCTGTATCGGGTCAGCCAGGGCGTGCACGTGATCGCCGGGACAGCGGCCGTGCCGCTGCTGCTGGTGAAGCTCTGGTCGGTGTATCAGAAGCTGTTCGAGCGGCCCGACGTTGGCAGCGTACGTCGCCTGGGGCTCCAGCTTGCCGAACGTGGGTCGATCGCGGTCCTGGTGGCGGCGGCGATCTTCGAGCTCGCGACCGGCCTTCCGAACGCGGCGCAGTGGTATCCCTGGTCGTTCTCGTTCCGCGCCACCCACTATGCCGTCGGCTGGGTCGCGATCGGGGCGCTGCTCGTCCACATTGCCGTCAGGCTGCCCTTGATCCGGGACGCGCTGACCGGACCGTTGGACAAGGCAGGAGCGAGTGCCTCTCGCGGTGGCTCGCTGAGCCGCCGTGGCCTGCTGCGAACCACCTGGCTGGCCGCTGGCGTGGCCGTGCTCGCCACCGCCGGTGCCACAGTGCCAGTCCTCCGCAAGATCTCCGTCTTCGGTGTCCGCTCCGGGACCGGCCCGGAGGGCGTGCCGATCAACCACGCCGCCAGCGACGTGGGCGCCGTTGCCCCGGCGACCCACCCGTCATACCGGCTGAAGATCATCAACGGCGACACGGTGGTGTCGCTGTCTCGCGACGAGCTCAGCGCCATGCCGCAGACCATCGCGGAGCTTCCGATCGCATGCGTGGAGGGCTGGAGCGCCTCGGGTACCTGGACAGGGGTACGCCTGCGCGACCTGATGGCTCTGGTGGACGCCCCTGCGGGCGCGGACGTCATGGTGGAGTCGCTGCAGGTCACGAGCTATCTCAAGGTCACCCATCTGCCGCACGAGTTCGTTCAGGATCAGCTCACCTTGCTGGCGCTCGGGCTCAACGGCGAGGAGCTGAGCCTCGACCACGGCTATCCGTGTCGCCTCATCGCGCCGACCCGGCCGGGCGTCCTCCAGACCAAGTGGGTCGGGAAGCTGGAGGTGCTGACGTGAGGACGATCCGCGCGGTAATGATGGTGTCCGGAGTCGGGCTGGCGGCGTTCGGTGTCGCGATGTTGGTCGGCAACGGATGGTCGGAGAACGTTGCCATCGTCTGGTGGCTCGGGGGCGGCGTCGTGCTCCACGACGCAATACTCGCCCCTGCGACGATTATCCTTGGCCTCGTGGTGATGCCCCTGCTGCCCCAGTGGGCGCGGGTTCCCGTGACCGTGGGGACGGTCGTGCTGGGCTCGGTCACGCTGCTCGCTGTCCCGGTGCTGGGTCGCTTCGGCTCCAGGCCCGGCGCGCCGACGCTGCTCGACCGGAACTACGTCGGCGGCTGGTTCGTCTTCGCCGGCATCGTGGTGGTCGCGGTGGTGTTTGCCGCCGTACGTCGTCGGGTCAGCCTCGGTACCAGTTCGGTCCCGAGGATCAACCACAACGCGAGCGCCGACGGGGCATCCGCCGATGTGCACGCCACGCCGTGACCCGGGCGCCGGTCGAGGCTCGAGGCCAACCGTGACCCACGTGTTGCTTGTCGACGCTCGAGACCAACCGTGAGCCGCGTGCTCGTCGTCGACGATGACCCGACGGTGCGTGAGGTCGTGCTGTCCTATCTCAAGGCCGAGCAGTACGACGTCGGGGAGGCGGCCGACGGCGAGACGGCGCTGGCCATGATCGGCCGGGAGCGACCAGACCTGGTCGTGCTTGACGTCATGCTGCCCGGCCTGGACGGGCTCGAAGTGTGCCGCCGCGTCCGCGCCGACACCGACCTGCCGATCATCATGCTCACCGCCCTGGGTTCTGAGGCTGACCGCGTCGTGGGCCTTGAGCTCGGAGCCGACGACTACCTGACCAAGCCGTTCAGTCCTCGCGAGCTCGTACTTCGGGTCGGATCGGTGCTGCGGCGCAGAGGCGAGAGCCGCTCGCCCGACCTGCGTGTGCTCACCGATGGCGGTCTGCTGATCGACGGCCCGAGCCGGCAGGTGTCACTGGACGGGCGGGTGTTGGCGCTGACGATGCGTGAGTTCGACCTGCTGCGCTTCCTCGTGGCGAATCCTGGCACCGCCTTCAGCCGCGTCGAGCTGCTCGAACGTGTGTGGGGCTGGTCGTTCGGTGACCAGTCGACGGTCACCGTCCACGTGCGACGCTTGCGGGAGAAGGTGGAGTCCGACCCCACGACGCCGACCCGGCTCGTCACCGTGTGGGGCGTGGGTTACCGATGGGAGCTGTCATGACGCCGGACACCTGGGCACTCATCGCTACCGCGGCTGGCTGGTCGGCGGCGGTTGGCGTGGCCGGGCTGGTTGTGGTCTACCTGATCCGCCAGCGTTCGCTGAGGTGGGCGTTCTCAACGGTGGCGCTGAGCGGCGTACTCGCGCTCGTGGCCGGAGTGGTCGGCACCGCGCGCGCCATGTTCTTGTCGTCGCATGACTTCATGGTGGTGCTCTGGGTGTCGGCGATCGCCGGCCTCGTCGCGCTCTTTTTCGCGTCCCTGGTCGCGACGCAAGCCATTCGCGGCTCCCGCGCCGTGCAGGAGGCGACCCGCGCCCTCGGCGAGAGCGGTGCGTTCGTCGCCCCCCTCGGGACGTCTGCCGAGCTGTCGGCGCTGTCACGTCAGCTCAGTGACACGTCGCGCCGGTTGGCGGAGTCGCATCAGCGCGAGCAGGTGCTCGAGGCCTCGCGGCGCGAGCTGGTGGCCTGGGTGTCGCACGACCTCCGTACCCCGCTCGCTGGGCTGCGAGCGATGGCGGAGGCGCTCGAGGACGGCATGGTCGACGACCCGAGGCGCTACCACGTGCAGATGCGCGAGACCGTCGACAGGATGACCCGAATGGTCGACGACCTCTTCGAGCTGTCGCGCATCCATGCCGGTGCGCTTCAGCTGACGATCGAGTCGGTCCCGCTCGACGAGGCGATCAGCGAGGCACTGGCTGTCAGCCGGCCGGTGGCGCTCGCTCGTGGCGTGCGACTGGGCGGCTTCGCCGAGCCGGGTGTCGCCGTCCGCGCTGATCCGCGTGAGCTCAGCCGGATCATCGGCAATCTCGTCACGAATGCGATTCGCCACACGCCGAGCGAGGGAGCCGTCGAGGTCGTGGCTTGCGTCGGCGACCAGGGCGTGGAGCTCAGCGTCTGCGACGAATGCGGCGGGATCCCCGAGGAGGACCTGGACCGGGTGTTCGAGGTGGCGTGGCGCGGAAGCCATGCCCGCACGCCCGAGGCGACGGCGGGTTCCGGTCTGGGTCTCGCGATCGTGCGGGGCATCGCCGAGGCGCACGAGGGCAGCGTCCAGGTCGACAACGTCGGTAGCGGCTGCCGCTTCCTCGTCCGGCTGCCGACCTAGTCTTGGCCAAGGGCCGGCGCTCGGACCACATCGAATTCGCCGGTCGCGATCGCTGCGAGGCAAAGCGGGTACGAGCGGGCGTGCGTCATACGGAGTTCTGGTCTCGGATGGAGGCTGCGTTGGGTGATGCCTACGCTCGGACGTGGGCGCATGAGCAGGAGATCGCCGGGCTGGGTCATCGCACGGTCGAGCAGGCGCTGGCCGAGGGGTGGGACGCCAAGGCGGTGTGGCGTGAGGTGTGGCAGGCGCTCGAGCTCCCGCTGCGGGACCGCTGATCGCTGAAAGGCATCGCTCTCGGTGGGGTGCGGCGTGTCGGGTTGGCTTCGAACACATGTTCGGGATAGTTTTCCGCCGAGGGCACGGTCGGCTCCGCCAATCCACAGATCTACGGCGGCCTCAGGTTTTGTCGGCGGATCCCTCTAGCGTCTTCATCAGACAGCGACTCGTCACCGCGACAGATGAGCCGACCACCACCTCGACCCTCACGGATGGCGCACATGGCTGACACTGACCGCTTGAAGGCACTGGACAACGCACTGGCGCAGATCGAGCGCTCCCACGGCAAGGGATCGGTGATGCGCCTCGGCGACCAGGGACGGGCACCGATCGAAGTGATCCCCACCGGGTCGATCGCTCTCGACATCGCGCTCGGTATCGGCGGCTTGCCGCGCGGCCGGGTGGTCGAGATCTACGGTCCCGAGTCGTCCGGCAAGACCACTGTCGCGCTCCACGCCGTCGCCAACGCCCAGCGCGGCGGTGGCATTGCGGCGTTCGTCGACGCCGAGCACGCACTCGACCCGGACTATGCGCAGAAGCTCGGTGTCGACACCGACGCGCTGCTCGTGTCGCAGCCCGACAGCGGCGAGCAGGCGCTCGAGATCGCCGACATGCTGATTCGTTCGGGGGCGCTCGACATCATCGTCATCGACTCGGTGGCCGCCCTGGTGCCGCGGGCCGAGATCGAGGGCGAGATGGGTGACTCCCACGTCGGCCTGCAGGCCCGGCTGATGAGCCAGGCGCTCCGCAAGCTGACGGGCGCGCTGAGTAACTCCCGCACGACGATGATCTTCATCAACCAGCTTCGCGAGAAGATCGGCGTGATGTTCGGTTCTCCCGAGACGACGTCCGGTGGCCGTGCGCTGAAGTTCTACTCCTCGATGCGCCTCGACGTGCGGCGTATCGAGAGCCTCAAGGACGGCACCGACTTCGTCGGCAACCGCACCCGCATCAAGGTGGCAAAGAACAAGTGCGCGCCTCCGTTCAAGCAAGCCGAGTTCGACATCATGTACGGCCAGGGCATCAGCCGCGAAGGCGGTCTGATCGACGTCGGCGTCGAGACGGGCTTCGTCCGCAAGGCTGGCGCCTGGTACACCTACGACGGCGACCAGCTAGGTCAGGGCAAAGAGAACGCACGGATGTTCCTGCGCGACAACCCGGACCTGGCCAACGAGCTGGAGAAGCGCATCCTCGAGAAGCTCGGCATCGGCGCCAGCGTCGAGGACGCCACCCCGGCAGAGCCCACCGACATCGACTTCTGATGCCGGGGCGGAACAACGGTCGCGGCCGGCACAGTCAACACGAGCCCGACGACCCGGCCCGGGACCTCGGTCCGCCCGCGGACGCCGAGGCGGTGGCGCGCACGATCCTGCTCGACAAGCTCACCGGGCGAGCCCGTTCACGGCATGAGCTGGCCGAGGCGCTCGCCGCGAAGGACGTGCCCGCAGACGTCGCGGTGTCGGTGCTCGACCGGTTCGAGCAGGTTGGACTGATCGACGACGGTGCTTTTGCGGAGGCGTGGATCGAGTTTCAGCAGCACACGCGGGGTCTCGCCCGCCGGGCTCTGAGCCAAGAGCTGCGGCGCAAGGGCATCGACGACGAGCTGGTCCGCGAGTCAGTCGACAGGATCGACCCCGACGTCGAGCGCGCCACAGCTCGTGGTCTCGTCGACCGCAAGCTGCGCTCTACTCGGGCCCTCGACCGAGACCGACGGTTCCGGCGTCTGACCAGCATGCTGGCGCGAAAGGGCTACCCAGCAGGACTGGCCATTGCGGTCGTGCGCGCGGCCATGGTTGCTGACGAGCGTGCCTGTGGTCACAGTGAGGCGAATGATCTCGATGACGTCGTGATGGAGGACTTCGGCTGACTCCTGGCAGGCTCCGGGTCCTGCCGCACCGGCTTGCGGCGGCGGGTTGCGGAAGCGGCCTGCCGGTCAACAGGCTTGAGATCGTCAGCAGTGGACAGGGCGCCTGGTCCGCGTTTTGTCGGTCGCTGCCGTCCGACCGCTGGGCCTGTGCCCGGCACAAACCTGTCCGGCACCAACCTGGTCCGGCGCGCGGCTGTTGGACGCCGTCGCAGCAGAAATCCTGCCGAGCGTGGAATGCCGGTCGTTGGCGCAGTCGTTCGCACCGGATATGAAGGCAGCCCTGGTGCGTGCGTATGGAGAGCCGTCCGTCGTCGAGACCGCCGAGGTCGAGGACCCGCTGGTGGGACCCGACTCGGTACTTGTCCGGGTCGCCGCGGCCGGCGTCAACCCGGTGGACTGGAACGTCGTCGCGGGGAACCTGCAAGGCCGCTTTCCCAGCCACCTGCCCCTGATCCCCGGTTGGGATGCGGCCGGGGAGGTTGTGGGCGTGGGTTCAGCGGTGGTCGAGGTGACGCCCGGTGACAAGGTCGCCGCCTACGCTCGAAAGGACCACATCCAAAACGGAACCTTCGCCGAGCTCACGGCGGTGCCGATCCGCGCGCTCGCCAAGATCCCGGACGGGGTGGACTTCGCCGCCGCCGGAGCGTTGCCGCTCGCCGGTCTGACGGCAGAGCAGTTGCTCGACGCAGCGGAGGTCGGCAGCAGCGACACGGTGTTGGTCCACGCTGCGGGAGGTGGCGTCGGGTCCTTCACCGTCCAGCTCGCGAAGCTCCGCGGCGCCCGGGTGATCGGGACCGGCGGCAGCGCCAACCATGCCTACCTGCGCAGCCTGGGAGCGGAACCGGTGGAGTACGGCGACACGCTCGTCGACAACGTGCGCGCCGTGGCGCCAGAGGGAGTCGACGTCGCCATCGACCTCATCGGCGGTGATGCCCTCGAGGCAACCCCAGCGCTCTTGGCCGACGGCGGCCGCACCGCGTCGAGCATCGACGCGGACAAGGTCAAGGAGCTAGGTGGACGCTACGTCTTCGTCCGTCCCGACGCCGAGATGCTCGCGCGTCTGCTGGGCCTCGTCGCGGACGGCGGCCTCAAGGTCGAGATCTCCCATGCATTTCCGCTGGACCAGGCGGCGGAGGCGTTGCAAACCAGCAGGGCCGGCCATGTTCGGGGAAAGCTCGTCATCAAGGTCTGACCGGCGTCGGCGCCTCTTCACGGGCGGCTGGTGGGCTCGCAGTGCGCTAACTCGGGACTCGGACGTGAGCCACGCGGTCGCCGTAGTCTTGAGCCATGGACGCCCCGGTTGCGGACCTCGCGGTCACGCCTGAACTGCGGTTGCCGCAGCCACCACTGCGTTCGCTCGTCGACGACTACCTCGGATGCCGCGAACCACTGGCCGACCCGGGTGTTCATCGAGGCCTGTTGTCGTCGGTGGTCACGGTCGTGGTCCCCTTCGACGAGCCGCTCGACGTGAGCTGGCTCTCCGACCCGACCAGCAGGGACCGCCTATGGGCGCAGGCGTCGGGCCTGCACACCAGCCCGGCCGAGATCCAGCGTGACGGGCTGCAGTTCGGCATCCCGTCGGGGCTGACCACCGCGGGTGCCCGGCACCTGCCCGGCACGCCGAAGGCCACATTGGAAGAGATGGCAGGCTCGAGTCATGACTGATACCACACCCGGGGCCGACACCGCACCGAGCGCCAGGCCACGGACCGGAGTCTGGCCCAGCTTCCGCTACCACGATGCGCCGGCGGCGATCGACTTCTTGACGACGGCATTCGGATTCGAGCGCGTCGTCGTCTACACGTCCGACGACGATCCGGCCATCGTCGACCACGCCCAGCTCTCCTGGCCCCTCGGCGGCGGGATCATGCTGGGCTCGCAGCGCGAGTCCGCTGACTGGCCGGCGACGACCGGACAGGGAGCGACGTACGTCGTGACGGACTCGCCTGACGCGCTCTTCGAACGGGCGGTTGCTGCGGGCGCCAACATCGTGCGCGGGCTGAGCGACCAGGATTACGGCAGCCGGGACTTCTCGGTGCGAGACCCTGAGGGCAACCTGTGGAGCTTCGGCACGTATGCGGGCGAGGACGTGACGTGACGACCGCGAGCTGATGCTCGGCGAGCGCACGAACCGGTCCGTCCCCGGCGGTCAAGCCATGCGGCTGATGAGTCCGTTCGGGGACAGCTCGCCAACGCCCAAGGCCTACGACCGGTTCGTGAATAGAGTGTCACGATGATGGACTTCTCGAACGGCTTTGTCTTCAAGCCCAGCCCGTGCCCGCCTGATGACATCGGTCCGGCCGTGACTCCCATCATGATTGCGGGGGAGCGCATTGTCGCGAGCTTCAAGGCGGTCCGAGACTTCGTCGTGTTCACGGACAAGCGGCTCGTCACCGTCAACGTGCAGGGCATCAAGGGTAAGAAACGCGACTTCACCTCCCTTCTCTACAGCAAGATCTAGGCGTTTTCGATCGAGACGGCAGGCACGTTTGATCTGGATGCCGAGCTCGACCTCTGGTTCAGCGGGCTGGGGAAGGTGCGACTTGAGTTCAAGGGAAGATCGGACATCCGCCAGCTCGGGCAGCTGATCGCCGGATACGTGCTGTGAGCTCGAGATCCGCAGATCCTCCAGCCGCTGTCCGTGCATGCCGCGTGAGCCTGGACCGACCACGACTGCCGGGGTGGCGATCCTCCAGGAGGACGTGCTCGCTGGTGAGTGTCCGGCGCCGGTTTGGGGTCGTCGGCGCGATCCCCGTACGCTGATCCGGTCATGACGAGCCACCCCACGACGACGGCAGAGCGCTCAGTGGGTGGCGGGCGTACCTACGAGGTGCGCACCTACGGCTGCCAGATGAACGTGCACGACTCGGAGCGGCTCGCCGGTCTGCTCGAGGCCGCCGGCTACGTGCAGGCGTCCGCTGAGGCCGCCCCAGACGTGGTCGTCTTCAACACCTGCGCGGTGCGCGAGAACGCCGACAACAAACTCTACGGCAACCTCGGCCACCTGGCGCCGGTCAAAGCCGCCCACAAGGGGATGCAGATAGCGGTCGGCGGATGCCTGGCCCAGAAGGACCGGCACGAGATCACCCGGCGCGCCCCGTGGGTCGATGTCGTCTTCGGTACGCACAACATCGGCTCACTCCCGGTGTTGCTGGAGCGGGCCCGCGTCGCCGAGGAGGCTCAGGTCGAGATTCTCGACGCGTTGGCCGTCTTCCCGTCGACGCTGCCGGCCAGGCGTGAGTCGGCGTACGCCGCCTGGGTCGCGATCAGTGTCGGGTGCAACAACACCTGCACGTTCTGCATCGTGCCGTCGCTGCGCGGCACCGAGCAGGACCGCAGGCCGGGTGACGTCCTCGCCGAGGTCCGGGCCCTCGTGGAAGAGGGCGTCATCGAGGTCACCCTGCTGGGGCAGAACGTCAACTCGTACGGGGTCGGATTCGGCGACCGGTTCGCGTTCGGCAAGTTGCTCAGGGCATGCGGGACGATCGACGGGCTTGAGCGGGTGCGCTTCACGTCGCCGCACCCGCGCGACTTCACCGACGACGTGATCGCCGCGATGGCCGAGACGCCCAACGTGATGCCCCAGCTCCATATGCCGTTGCAGTCGGGATCTGACGCCATCCTCAAGGCGATGCGCCGCTCCTACCGGTCCGAGCGCTACCTCGGCATCCTCGACCGGGTGCGGCAGGCCATCCCCCACGCGGCCATCACGACCGACATCATCGTCGGCTTTCCCGGCGAGACCGAGGCCGACTTCGCCGACACGCTGTCGCTCGTGCGTGAGGCCCGCTTCAGCGGCGCCTTCACCTTCCTGTACTCCAAGCGCCCCGGCACTCCCGCCGCGACCATGGACGGGCAGCTTCCTCGCCAGGTGGTCCAGGAGCGCTACGAGCGTCTCGTCTCGGTCGTGAACGAGATCGCGTGGGAGGAGAACCAAACGCTCGAGGGCCGCGACGTCGAGGTGCTCGTCGCCGAGGGGGAGGGCCGCAAGGACGCGGCCACCGAGCGACTCTCCGGCCGCGCCAGGGACAATCGGCTCGTGCACTTCTGCCCCGGAGCGGAGTTGGGTGCGGCCGGCCACAGGCCGAGGGCTGCCGCGGAGCGGGTTCGCCCCGGTGACATGGTGACGGTGACGGTCACCCACGCCGCACCCCACCATCTGGTGTCTGACGTAGCGGTACGGTCGCTGCGGCGTACCCGAGCCGGCGACGCGTGGGAGAGCCGCACCGCAACCGGGTCGCGGCCGGTCTCGCTCGGGCTTCCCACGGTGGGGCTGCCGGCTGTCGGCTTTCCCGCCGCGACACCGGCCGCCGCCGGCTGCCCACGCTGATCGCTGGCTATGCTGTCTCACCTGTCAGCCAACGAGATGGGTGGGACGTGACCGGGGTTGCCGACCCGTTGGCCGGCGTGAGCAGTACGCCGTTCTGGCTCGACGATTCCGCCCGCCCGCATCGGCGACCCGTGCTGACGGGCCATGGGCGCTGCGACCTCGCGGTCGTCGGTGGTGGCTACTCGGGACTGTGGTCGGCGCTGCTTGCGAAGGAGCGTGATCCCAGTCGCAGCGTGGTGCTGCTCGAGGCGGAGTCGATCGCCTGGGCGGCGTCCGGGCGCAACGGAGGCTTCTGCGAGGCGAGCCTTACCCACGGCTCCGCGAACGGGCTCGACCGTTTCTCCGACGAGTTCGACGTGCTCGAGCGGCTCGGACGGGAGAACCTGCGCGAGCTGCGGCAGACCGTGCAGCGCTACGGCATCGACTGCGAGCTGGAAGCCACCGGACAGCTCAACGTCGCTACCGAGGCCTACCAGGTCGCCGACCTGCGGGAGGCAGCCGTTCGCGGTGACGGGCAGTTCCTGGATCGAGACGCGGTGCGGGCGCAGGTCGCGTCGCCGACGTACCTTGCCGGGCTCTGGAGCCACGACACGGTGATGGTGCACCCAGCGAAGCTCGCCTGGGGGTTGGCCGAAGCCGCCGAACGGCTCGGTGTGGAGATCTACGAGGGCAGCCGCGTCGCTGGGATGCAACGCGCCGATGGACGCGTCGAGCTCAGTACGCCCGATGCGAGGCTGTCTGCCGAGCGAGTTGCCCTCGGTACGAACGCTTTCCCCTCGCTGCTGAGGCGCGTGCGGCCGTTCGTGGTGCCGGTCTACGACTACGCACTGGTGACGGAGCCGCTGGACGAGCCACAGCTGGTGGCGATCGGCTGGACGAACCGGCAGGGGCTCGGCGACACCGCCAACCAGTTTCACTACTACCGACTGACCCCCGACAACCGCAACTTGTTCGGCGGCTACGACGCGATCTACCACTTCGGACGCCGGGTGAGGCCTGCTCTCGACCAGCGGCCGAGGACGTTCGAGCTGCTGTCACGGCATTTCTTCGAGACGTTCCCGCAGCTGGCCGGTCTGCGGTTCACGCATGCGTGGGGTGGCGCGATCGACCTCTGCAGCAGGTTCTGCGCGTTCTTCGGTACGTCGCACGGCGGCCGTGTCGCCTACGCCGCGGGCTACACCGGTCTCGGCGTCGGCGCCACCCGGTTCGGCGCCAACGTGATGCTTGATCTGCTGGACGGCGCCGACACCGAGCGGACGCGAACCGCGATGGTCTCGTCCAAGCCGGTGCCGTTTCCGCCCGAGCCGCTGGCGTGGCTGGCGGTTCAGGCAACGCGCGCCTCGATCAAGTGGGCCGACCGCAACGAAGGCCACCGCAACCTGTGGCTGCGCTGCCTCGACCGCCTCGGTCTCGGCTTCGACTCCTGACCTACGCCACGTCCCCTCACTACCCTGCGCGCCTGCGCCTGCCATGGTGAACACTGCGTGTGCAGTGTTCACATGGCAGATCCGCCATGCAGGCCAGGCATCTGCCGTGCTGACCTGGTCGGAGCCGCACGTTCGGCCGCCGACACGCCTCGTGCCCGCGGCTGCCGACACCCAGGGTCAGAAGCCGAAGGTCACGATCGGTGGCGGTCCGCCGGACGCGAGCGCCTCGAGGACGAAGCGCTCGTGGGGTACGACAGCCCTCGGCAGCCCACCGAGGTCGAACCACTGCAGGTCGGCCGTCTTCTCGGTCTCCAGGCGCCGCGGTTCACCGGTCCAGGCCCAGCAGCTGAAGAAGAAGTCCACGCGTTCGTCGATCGGCTTGTGGTTGCGGTGCGTTCGATGCATACCGCACAGCGGCAGCAGGTCGCGGGCGACGACGTCGATGCCGATCTCCTCACGCACCTCACGGATGGCCGCGTCGACGACCGATTCGTCCGCCTCGACGTGGCCCGCCGCGGCCGCGGCCCAGTATCCGTCTCGATAACCGGTGTTCTGGCGCAGCTGCAGCAGCACCTGCTCGCCCCGACGCAGGATCACGTAGGCCGCCGGGACCACCCGAAACCGATCAGTCATTGCCCACAGCCTAGGGTCGCCCATGCTCGCGGCCGCCAGCGTCTGCCTCATCCGCCGCTCCCGACGCTGCCGATGCGGCAAGCTCCGCTGGTGGCTCACGGCTGGCTGGTGGGGCCTCGCAGGTCGGCATAACGTCATAGCCATACGTCGACTGGCCGCGTCTGGCATGGACCCGCATCACGGTGGTCGGCCTTCGGCCAACGGCAAGCCGGCTGGCAGACGGGCCTTGTCGGCGGCAGCATCTGGCGCTTCGGCTTTCGCGCCCCCCGCGGGCGGCCTGCTCGCCGTACTGCCGCCGCCGTGACGATAGTGCGCCCGCCTCCTGGATCAGGTGGACGGTCGGGCGGCGCTCCTATATGGCGGTTACGGCGGGTGCGTCGCCGTCAGCCTGCGCCGACCTCGGACGGGCGCGGTGACCGAAGTCGAGCGTGGGGGGGGTGGTGACGAAAGGCGGCGGCGCCAAGCGCTCGACACCCGCAGGACATCTGGACGATCGGAGCCGTGGCCCTCGACACAGCGGTCGCCCGGGCGCTCGTGGGATCGGACCGGACCCATCCTGGCTGTGGAACCCGCTACGGCCGAGGTGTTGTGGAACCCGCTATGGCCGAGAGGCATGGCAGGTACTGCCGGTGTCGGTGTCGAAGGTCGAGGCGGTTGACGCCGACACGGCCAGCACTCAGCGCGGAGCGGGCCCGTCCTTGGCGTCGCCGCCCTTGTCGTCGAGCTTCTCCAGACCCTCCCGCGCCTTGATTTTGCCCTTCTCGATCTTGTCTGTGTACTTGCCCTGGGTCTTGTTGTCGACGTACGCCCCAGCCTTGTCGAGGCCGCTGCTGATCTTGTCGCTGTTCTGCCCGAGCACCTCGCTCGCCTTGCTCTTCAAGTCCGAGGCTTGGCCCTTCAACTTGTCCAGAAAACTCATCGTCGCCTCCAGCAGTGAGTGGTTGGTTGTCGGTGCGCTGACCCAAGCCTGCCTGGCAGCTCCGCGTCTTCCAAGTGCGGAGTCATGCTGGCACATCGTGCACACGGCCACGTCTTCTGCCGCCGCGCACGCTGCAGCCTTCGCCGTCGGTGGGACTGTCTAGGGTTGTACGACGAAGCAACAGTCGAACCAGGGGAGACGCGCATGACGCGGTGGGGCACTTGCATGGTGGCCGTGCTCACGGTGCTCGCCCTGGCCGCTGCGGCGGGCTGCGGTGGCGACCGCTCCCACGGGACTCGGGCCGACCCCGCATCTGCCGTCCAGCCCACCCGGCCGAGCGCCGGCGCCCCCGGCGCCGCGAATGACGAAGGCGATGCCACGAGCGGAGGGGCACCCGCCCCGGCCGGCGAAGCGGCCGTCCTACCCCCTGAGGAGGCCCTCGTCACGGCCGTCTCCCACCCGGTCGAGGACCCTTACTACCCCGCCACCAGCAATCCCGAGGTCGACGTCCTGCACTACTACCTCGAACTCAGCTGGCGCGACGACATCCTCACCGGTGAGGCGACGGTGACGTTTCGCGCCGCCACGACGACCGACACGGTGCGGCTCGACCTGTCCCGTGCACTCCAGACCAGCCGCGTCCTGCTCGACGAGGCTCCCATCTTGTTCGACCACCCCGGCGACGGCCTCATGATGGCGACCGGTCCCCTTGCTGCCGACTCCCAGCACACGCTCACGATCGACTATCAGGGCAGCCCTCAGCCGACACCTGCGCCAAGCTCGCGCAGCGACACGACCGAGGGCCTCGGGTGGCAGACCGCCGGCAACGGCACCGTGTACATGTACCAAGAGCCCTACGGTGCGTTCACGTGGTATCCCGTCAACGACCATCCGTCCGACGAGGCGCTCTACGACGCCTCGATCACCACCTACGACGGTGACGTGGCCGTCTTCAACGGCTCGCCGACCTCCACCAGGACGGTCGGCGCTGCCACCACGAGCGCCTGGCGCCTCGACGAGCCGGCCGCCTCCTACCTCGTGACGCTCGCAATCGGGCCCTACTCCGAGCATGTGGTCGCCTCGCCGGGCGGCATGGACATCTCCTACTGGCTGATGCCGCGCGACGCGGGGCTGCTGCCAGCGCTGAGTGACGAAGGCGGCCGCGCGTTCGACTGGCTCGTCAAGCACGCCGGGCCCTACCCCTTCTCGACGCTTGGTGTGGTTGTCGTCGGCGGGGCGAGCGCGATGGAGACGCAGACCATGCTCACCATGAGCCCAGGCGCCCTGGGACGCAGTGACGCGGTGCTCGAGCACGAGATGGCGCACCAGTGGTTCGGGGACAGCGTCACGCCGCGGGACTGGCAAGGGTTATGGCTCAGTGAGGGCTTCGCGATGTACCTCCAGCAGTGGTACGAAGTCGATTCCCACCGGCCGCCGTATGCCGGAGGCCTCACCGCCTGGCGCGGCTACGACCTGCAGTCGCGGCGCAGTTCCGGGCCGCCAGGAGACTGGAACCCGAAGGCCTTCGGTGACGTCAACGTCTACCTCGGCCCCGCCATGATGCTCGATGAGATCAGACAGCGGGTGGGAGACGACGCGTTTGGCGCCCTGCTCCGGGGATGGGCAGCCGACCATGCAAACGAGAACGTCGACCGGCAGATCTTCACCGACTGGGTCAACCGCCAGACCGGGCGGAACCTCACCGCGCTCATCGCGACGTGGTTGGACTCCAAACGGACCCCGCACTTCTCGCGGTAACGGCCCAACGATGCCAGCACAGCCACCAATCGTCGCAGTCGTCGGCCCGACGGCCGCCGGCAAGAGCGAGCTCGCGGTCGAGATGGCCAGCACCCTCGACGGCGAAGTCGTCAACGTGGACGCCATGCAGCTCTATCGGGGGATGGACATCGGCACCGCGAAGCTCTCCGTCGGGCTGCGCCGAGGCGTTCCGCACCACCTGCTCGACCAGCTCGACGTGGGGGAGGGCGCGACTGTGGCGGAGTTTCAGGGGTGGGCCCGCGAAGCCGTCTCCGACTGCCGGGCCCGCGGCAAGGTGCCGGTGCTCGTGGGTGGCTCGGCCCTCTACCTGCGAGCGGTCCTCGACGAGTTCGAGTTCCCCGGGACCGATGAGCATCTGCGCGCGACGCTCGAGGCGGACGCCGACAGGCTTGGACCCGCCGGCTTGCACGCGCGACTGGCCGAGGTGGATCCGCAGGCGGCCACCCTGATCCTGCCCGGCAACCGCCGCCGGATCGTGCGCGCGCTCGAGGTCATCGAGCTGACCGGCCAGCCCTTCCATGCCGCGCTGCCTCCTCACGTCTACGCTTTCGACGCGGTGGTGCAGGTGGGCCTCCAGGTGCCGCGCGAGGTGCTCGACGATCGGATCGCCGCACGCGTGGACCGGATGTGGGCCGCCGGGCTCGTCGACGAGGTACGCCGCCTCGAGCGCGACGGTCTGCGTGAGGGTCCGACCGCCAGTCGGGCGCTGGGCTACCAGCAGGTACTGCGGTTCCTGGCCGCGACGTGCACCGAGCCACAGGCACGCACCGACACCGTGCGCGCGACCAGGCGGTTCGCCCGCCGTCAGGACACCTGGTTCAGGCGGGACCCGAGGATCAGGTGGCTCTCGCACGACGAGCCGGAACTGTCGAGCCGGGCCGTGGAAGCCGTACGATCAGTGGCGTGAGCTTCCCGTTCGTCAAGGGTCACGGCACCCGCAACGACTTCGTGGTGTTGCCCGACCTGGACGGCTCGCTGCACGGTGACCTCCCGGCAGACGTTGTTGCGGCGTTGTGCGACAGGCGCGGCGGCGTCGGGGCCGACGGCGTGTTGCGCGTCATCAGGGCGCAGCCCGAGGTGCCGTGGTTCATGGACTACCGCAACGCCGACGGCTCGGTCGCCGAGATGTGCGGCAACGGGATCCGGGTCTTCGCCCGCTATCTGGCGTCGGCGGGTCTCGTCGAAACCTCGGCGCCCATCGAGATCGACACCCGCGACGGGATCAAGAAGGTGACCT
Organism: Propionibacteriales bacterium; assembly: GCA_038238115.1. Classification (GTDB taxonomy): domain Bacteria; phylum Actinomycetota; class Actinomycetes; order Propionibacteriales; family Nocardioidaceae; genus JBBRYB01. The sequence continues at coordinate 142,362 of JBBRYB010000008.1, forward strand.
TCTGCGCGGACGGCGACATCAGCGTCGACATGGGCATGCCCACACTCGGCGACGCCGTCGTCAAGGTGGCCGTTGGGGGACGCGAGTACGGCGCCCGGGCCGTCGAACTCGGCAACCCGCATGCCGTGGTCGAGGTTGACTCGCTGGACGAGGCCGGCGACCTCCACGATGAGCCCGCGTTCGCTACCCGAGACTTCCCGTTGGGAGCCAACGTCGAGTTCGTCGAGGTGCGCGGCATCCGGCACGTGGCGATGCGGGTGTTCGAGCGCGGCGTTGGCGAAACCGCGTCGTGTGGCACCGGGGCGTGTGCGGTCGCCGCGTTCATGGCGGCGCGGGAGGGCAACGTGCCGCCGACGACGTACACCGTCGAGACACCCGGCGGGGTGCTCACCGTGGTGGTCGACGAAAGCCACCACATCCACCTCAAGGGTCCGGCCGTCCTCGTCGCCGAAGGCACCTGGACCGGCTGAGCACTCTGCGGCTCGCGCGCCGAGACGGGTCGCAGCGCGCCTGCCTCTCGCCGACCCCGGGTTGCCACTGCCAAATCGCGCGGACCCGGGCGTCACAGCGGTTACTGCAGCGCCTGCCCCCGGTTCCGCCGGCTGCGCGTGCGGGTCGGGGGGCATAGCCGTCTCGCCGGCCGACTGCAGCCGCTGGGGGCGTGCCGTCGCGTTGCCCTTGGACTTGCGCTTCTTGCCACCTCTGGTGCTGCCGCTCGGCTTCACCTTGCGGCTGGGTCGGGCTCCGCGGTCAGGCCACGCGTGTCGATCAGGCTGCCGAGCGGCCCGGCGCGGCCCGGCAGCCGCAGACCCACGAGCCCGGAGCGGGTCAATCGCCGCAACGGCTACCGGCCCCGGGACTTCGACACCCGCGCCGGCACGTTGGACCTGGCGATCCCGAAGCTGCGGGCGGGGACGTACTTCCCGGAGTGGCTGCTGGAGCGTCGCAAGC
>JBBRYB010000009.1:0-122390 GCA_038238115.1 Propionibacteriales bacterium
ATCACCACCCAGACCGACCAGCTGCTCCATCCCCGGCAACGACCTGCCACTGGCATCGACGTCGGCGACGATGGCATGCAGGTCGGCCCAATGCGCCGCGTCCTGCAGGATCCGCACCTCCGCCCGCTCCGCCACCGCACGTGCAGCCGCCACATCGCGCAGGGTGGCGTCGGGGTCGAGGGAGGCCGGGTCGGTGTCGAACATGCAACCCACTCTATGAGTGTCTGCCGACAGTTCCTGACGCAGTTTTCTTTTATACACAAAGAGATTGCGAGCTTCCGCGCTTCTCGTCGTCCGGATGCACGCGCCGTCCTGGGACGGTGAAGACCCGTGGTGGAGGTTGGACACGGTGGCCTTGGCGAGGTCGGGTGCGGCCAGGCGGCCGACGGCGCGGCCGAGGGTGTGGGCCATCACGGTCAGCGCGAGCCAGGCGGCATCGGTCATGAACAGCGCCGACGGCCCAAGCAGCTCACGGCTGACCGGATCCAACTGCCGAACGTTGGACCACTTGGCGCCCGAAACCTCGACCCAAGCGTCGAGGGCGACCGCGGCACAAGCCCCTAAGTGACCCTTGATCCGGGGATAAGTGGTGCTACTCGCGGTCCGCTTGCCCAGGCAGCAGGACGGTGAACCGCGTGTGCTCCTGTGTCCAGGCGTGGAGCAGTCGACCGCCCTCCCCGGCGACCAGAGCTCGGGCCAGTCCCAACCCCAGGGGTCGGCGGCCGCGCTGCCGGCCGTCGGAGACGACCGGCCATCCCGGTGTCGGACCGTGCACGAGGTTGACGCCTCGCGTGGTTCCTTCGTCGCCCACGTCGATCGCGAGTGTTCCGCCAGCATCTCGCGCCATCACCGTGACCGTTCCCTGTCCGTGCTTGCAGGCGTTGTCGACGAGCACGTCCAGCACCTGCCGCACCGCTGCGGCCGCGGCTCGTGAGACCGGGGGCTCCGCGCAGGCCACCTTGATGTCTCGCTGGCTCGCGGCCAGCGCCGGGGACCACCGAGACTCCAGGTCGGCCAGCAGCGCCGGTACGTCTAGCGGTCCCCGCTCGATCTCCTCGTCTCCGCGCGTCAGGGCGAGGACGTCGTCGACGGTGCCGGCCAGCCGGTCCACCGTCACGAGGGAGTCGGCCAAGGTTGCCCGCGCATCCGTTCGTGGGTCCGCCTGAGCCGACTCCAGCGCCAGTCTCAAGGCGGTCAGCGGAGTCTGGATCTGGTGGGAGGCATACGCCGCGAAGTTCTGCTCCCGAGCCATCAGGTCGCCGAGCCGAGCGGCTGTGCGGTTCAGTGCGTCTGCCGCCCGGTCGATCTCGCCGACGTCGCTCGGTGACACGCTGACACCGAAGTTGCCCGAGCCGAGCTCCTCTGCCCCGTGCTCGAGCCGCAGCAACGGTTCGGTCAAGCGGGCCGCCTGCCGACGGGCAAGCACTGCCGCGATCAGCGCCGCCACGCCAGCGAGCAACAGCATGCCAGCCCACGCCGCCCAGACACTTGCGGTGAGTAGGTCATGCGAGCCATGCGCCCGTACGACACCTACCACGCGGCCGCGGGAGAACACGGGCACGGCGGCGACTTCATCCTCCGCGACCTGACCCTTCGCCACGTTGCCACTGCGGGCTGAGGCGGTCGGCGCATCGGCCCGGCCCGGGCCGGACCCGACGATGCGGGCTCCGTCGAGGTTGTAGAGACCCACATCGGAGTCTCCTGCGTCGAGCTCGAGCCGAGTCCACTGTGCCGGCGGCGTACGCGTCACATGGACCGCGGCGTTGAGCGCCTCGCGTTCGAGCTCCTCGCTCTGGCCGGACACCAGCAGCCGCTGCACAGCCACGGCCAGCGGCACACCGAAGACGAGCTCGGCGATCACCACGGCCACCACGGCCACGCCGAGAATTCGTCGTCGCACGCCTGCTCCCTGGTATGCCGATAAGGTTTTGCCATCCGCTCACCTGGCCCGGGGCGGTGCCTTGCCGACTCGAGCCTAGCGTCGGAGCTAACCGCACCGACGCACGCGGACTCGCCGCCGGGGACCATAGAAGGGGTACCGACATGGCTGCTGCGCCGTGGCACCAGAGATGGTGGGTTCGCGTCGCCGTCGCCATCGCCATGGGTCTCGCGGCGGGCTGGATCGCCACCCATGGCATCGCCGGCGTCGCCTGGAGTGCCGTGGCCGCTGTGATGGCCAGCGCTGGCGTGGGGCACCTCATCGTGCTTGCGCTGATCTGGGCTGTCGGGTTGGCGGCGTACTCGACGGTGCTGAGCGCCGCGATGCCCGGTCTGGGGACGCGACGCAGCCTCACGGTGAACCTGACGGGGAGTGCGGTGGCGAATGTCGTGCCACTGGGAGGGGCCCTCGCGACCGCACTGAACTGGAAGATGCTGCGCGGGTGGGGTCACTCCAACGCGTCATTCCTGGCGTTCTCCGCGTTGACCAACGCCCTTGCGGTCATGACGAAGCTGGCGCTACCGGTGGTCGCGGTAGCCCTCATGGTGACGGTCTCCGAGCATGTGCCCAGGGTGCTATGGCTCACGGCGGCCTGCTGCGCCGCAGCGTTGGCCGCTGGTTGCCTGGCGGGATTTGTCTGGTCCCGCAGTCGCCGGCGCTTCGCCGGTGCCGCCGGAGTCCAGGTGCTCAGCCTTCTGCGCGGGCGGTGGCGGGCGCTTCTCCTGGGCAGCGTCGCCTACACGTTCGCGCAGATCGTGCTTCTCGGCTTCTCCCTGCGTGCCGTGGGTCTGACGCTCCCGCTGACCGCCTTGGTCGCGACCGCTGCGATCGAACGGCTCGGGACGGTGATTCCGCTGACGCCAGGAGGCGCGGGAGTGGCCGAAGCGGGCGCGATCGCCTGGCTCATCGGGATCGGGCTGGACCCGGCGCAGGCCATCGCCGGAGTTCTGCTTTACCGGATCTTCATCGTGGTGATGGAGATTCCGGTCGGTGGGCTGGTGCTCGCTGCGTGGGCCTGGCAGGTCCGCACCCTGCGCCGCGGCGCGTCGAGGACGGAGCTCTCATGCGCATCGCCCACGTGAGCGACTGGTTCCTCCCACACCTCGGCGGGATCGAGCTTCACGTAGCGGACCTGGCCAGCCGCCAGCGCGAGCGGGGCGACGAGGTGTGCGTGCTGACAACGACACCGGCCGACAGCGACGGTGACACGTCCAGCACCGAGGCCGGTGACGTCCCGGTGCGGCGCGTCCGAGCACTCGCCCAGGTGCACGGATCGGACCTGAGCGACTTCGACGTCGTGCACGCCCACGTCTCGGCAGTGTCGCCGCTCGCGAGCACAGTTGCCGCCTCAGCCAGCCGTGCCGGTATCCCATCCATCGTGACCGTGCACTCGATGTGGACCGGGCTCGGCCCGCTGCCGCGCGCCGCCACGACAGTCTTCGGGCTGCGGTCCTCCGAGGTGGTCTGGACCGCGGTGAGCGAGGTCGCTGCTGAGCTGGTACGTCGATCGCTACCTCGGCATACGGCGGTTCGCGTCCTGCCCAACGCGGTCGACGTCGGACCGCGGTCAGGACCACCGGCGCCCGCACCTGACGGCGCCGTGACGTTGGTCAGCACGATGCGGCTCGCCCGACGCAAACGACCCTTGCCGCTGGTGCGCATGCTCGACGGGCTCCGGCGGGCCGCGGCCACCCCGGTGCGGCTGGTGCTGGTGGGCGACGGCCCGCAGCGTGGGTTGATCGAAGACCACGTCCGCCGTCACCGCCTCGATGACCAGGTGGAGGTAACCGGTCGGTTGGACCGCGACGACGTACTCACAACATTGGCCGCCGCCGACGTCTACGTGGCGCCGACACCGCGCGAGTCCTTCGGCCTGGCCGCCTTGGAGGCACGCTGCGTCGGCCTGCCCGTCGTGGCACGTGCCGGCAGCGGGGTCGTCCAGTTCGTCAGCCACGGCGTGAACGGCCTGCTGGCCCGCACGGACGCAGAGATGGTCAACGACCTCGCACAGCTCGTCGACGACCTTGACCTCCGCGGGCGGATGGCCGAACACAACCGCACAACACCTCCGGGCATGACTTGGGCGGAGTCGCTGTCTCGCCACGACGACGTCTACGCGTTCGCCGCCTCGGCGGCGCGGCGACGCCGACTGCTGATGCGCCGACGACCGGTCGAGGGCTCGGCCCATCGATGACTCGTCAACGGTTCACCCTTGTCTCGTTCCATGCGCATCCCGATGACGAGTCACTGCTGACGGGTGGCACGTTGGCGATGGCAGCACACGACGGACACCGCGTCGTGCTCGTCACGGCGACCGACGGTGAGCAAGGCTTGGCCGCCGAGGCCGACGGGGTCGGGTCGCATCTCGCCGAACGCCGTCGCGAGGAGCTCGAGCGCGCGGCGTCCGCCCTCGGCTGCGCCCGGCTGGTGCGCCTCGGTTACGGCGACTCGGGACTTCACGCCGACGCCGACGACATGTCGCCCTTCGCTCAGGCGGATGTCGAGACCGCCGCCCGACGTCTTGCCGAGATCTTGATCGAGGAGCAGGCCGACGCGCTGACGATCTATGACGCGCAAGGTGGCTACGGCCATCCCGACCATGTCCAGGTGCATCGGGTGGGCACCCGGGCGGCCCGGCTGGCCGGCACTGCGCTGGTCCTCGAGGCGACGGTCGACAGGGAGCTCCTCGAGCGCGTACTCAAGGTTGTGAGCGCGGCGCGCTCCGCTTTCGGTGTGTTCAGTGCACTCGGCCGGGACGCACCACTCGGCCGAACCGGGCTCTACACATCACGTCGCCTGATCACTCACCGGATCAACGTCTCACGCCATGTCGGAGCGAAGCGCAGCGCCATGGCCGCGCATCACTCCCAGCAGCGAGCTGATGGGCAGGTGCGGGTGCTGTGGCAGCTGTTGCGGCTACCTGGGCCGGTCTTCCGGTTGGCGTTCGGCCGCGAGTGGTTCGTCGAGCAGGGCAGGCGGCCAGGTCACCTCGAGGGGGACCTCTTCGCGTCGCTACGCCACCAGCCCCGCCGACGTACTGCCGCGAGCGACCTGCGAGGCGGACATGGCACGGCGCGGTCATGACCTCCTACGCTGAGTCCATGTCGAGCCTGCTCCTCGTCGAGGACGACCCGGAGATCGGGAAGTCCGTCAACGCGGCTCTCAGCGCGAACGGCCACCATGTCCTGTGGGCGCACGACGCCGTGGCTGCCCGCGAAGCGAGCGCTGGTACGGCTTTCGACCTGGCCCTGCTCGACCTCGGTCTTCCGCACGGCGACGGCGTCGATGTGTGCCGCGAGCTCCGGATGGCACAGCCTGGCTGCGTCATCGTCATGCTCACGGCACGACGCTCGGAGATGGACGTCGTGGTCGGGCTCGAAGCCGGCGCCGACGACTACCTGACCAAGCCTTTCGGACTGACCGAGCTGCTGGCTCGGGTCCGCGCCCATCTGAGACGGCGCGAGTCGATGTCGCCGCATGAGCCCGGTGCCTGGTCGTCGGGAGACCTGGAGATCGACCTGGATGCCCGGCGGGTGCTCATCGCCGGCACCGAGGTCCAGCTGCGAGCCAAGGAGTTCGAGCTGCTCGCCAGGCTGGCCCAAGACGCCGGCCGTGCCGTGAGCCGCGAGACGCTCATGAGCGACGTATGGGACGAAAACTGGTTCGGCTCGACGAAGACGCTCGACGTACACATGGCCTCGCTTCGGCGCAAGCTGGACGAGGTGGCGAGCAGGGCGCCGTCACCCGCCGCGCTGCCCGTCCTCACCACACTGCGGGGCCACGGCTATCGGTTGGACCCGCCGGCCCCTGCCTCAGACTGACCGTGAGCGCCGGCCGTGGACGGCATGGATACGGCGCAGAAGGGTACCCGTCTGGTGTCAGCAGTATGGACGGCCAAGAGGGAGTTCCGGCAATGACAAGCACGCCCACCTCGGACGCGAGCGCGACGCGGCCGCTGGCTCTCGTGCCGGGCGCCTCCAGCGGGATCGGCCGCGCCGTCGCTGACCAGGTCGCCCAGCAAGGCTTCGATCTCGTCATCGCTGCGGAGGACGACACTATCAAGACGGCGCCAGTCGAACTCGAGCAGCACGGCGGATCCCGTCCAGGCGGAGCAGGTCGACCTGTCCACCTTCGACGCGTCGCCGGCGGGCCCGCATGACCAATCCCGGCTCGGGTGGCTGAGTTGTCCAGCACTTTCGCGATTGGTGGTGACCTGACGGTCCATCGCCTCGGCTATGGGGCGATGCAGCTTCCTGGTGATGGCGTCTGGGGTCCCCCTGCCGATCACGAAGCGGCGATCGGCGTGCTGCGCGCTGCGGCAGACGCAGGCGTCGACTTCATCGACACCGCCGACTCGTACGGTCCCGCCGTGAGCGAGCCGCTGATCGCCGAGGCTCTGCATCCCTATCCCGAGGGCTTGGTCATCGCCACCAAGGCCGGGCTCACCCGGACGGGACCCGGCGAGTGGGTCCCGGTCGGCCGGCCCGCATACCTCAAGCAACAGGTCGAGCTCAGCCTTCGGCTGCTGAGGCTGGACCGGATAGATCTGATTCAGCTGCATCGGATCGATCCGGACGTCCCGTTCGAAGACCAGCTGGGCGCGTTCGCAGAGCTCAAGCTCGAGGGCAAGGTACGCCACATCGGGGTGTCGGAAGTGTCGCTGGCCGAACTCGAACAGGCACGCGCTATCACCGAGATCGCCAGTGCGCAGAACCTCTACAACCTCGTGAACCGCCAGTCCCAGGACGTCTTGGACTATGCCGGCGCAGAAGGAATCGCCTTCATTCCGTGGTTCCCGATCGCAACTGGTGACCTGGCCAGGCCGGACAGTCCGGTGGCGGACATCGCCCGAGAGCTCGACGCGACACCCTCACAGGTGGCGCTTGCGTGGCTGCTTCAGAAGTCACCGGTCATGCTGCCGATCCCCGGCACCAAGTCCGTCGACCACTTGTACGAGAACCTCGGGGCCGGACAGCTCAGGCTGTCCGACGACGACATGTCTCGACTCGACGCCCTGACCTGAGGAGCTGGTTCCACCGCGAGGCCGGGTCAAGCCTGTTGCTGGCTCAGCCACAATGGAGGCGTGAAACCGTTCCTCCTCCAGAGTCTCGCCGAGCTGGCTGCACAGCGGCCTCCAGATGGGCAGGAGGTCGTGCACTTCACGGAGTCACTGGCCGAGGCGGTCATCGAGGAGTACTCGGCACCGGGCGACCTCGTGCTCGACCCGTTCGCCGGTTTTGGGACCACACTCGTGGTGGCCGAACGGATGAACCGCCGTGGCCTCGGCATCGAGCTCCTGTCCGCCCGCGTCGACCAGATCAGGCGGCGGGTGTCCGACGCCGACTCGGTCCTCGAGGGGGACGCGCGCCGCCTCGATGATCTTGTCCGGGAAGAGGTGACGCTGTGTCTGACCTCGCCGCCGTACATGACGATCAACGACCATCCGGACTATGCGCTCGACGCCTACGAGTCCACGAGTGGGGACTACTCGACATACCTCTGCGAGATCGAAGACGTCTTCCGGCAGGTGGCCGGCCTGCTGAGACCGGGTGGACACGCCGTCCTCAACGTCGCGAACATCGTGTCGGACACTGTGGTGACGCCGCTCGCCTGGGACGTCGCGCGCGTGGTTTCGAGGCAGCTCTCGCTGCGTCAGGAGTCGTTCATCTGCTGGGACCGGCAGCCGCCGGGGATCACCGGCGACTACTGCATCGTGTTCCAGCACACAACGCAGTGATCGTATCTCGGAGCCTGCCGCCGCGCGCTATTCCCACTCGATGGTTGCGGGGGGCTTGCTCGTGACGTCGATGGCCACTCGGTTGACCTCGCGTACCTCGTTGGTGATCCGGGTCGAGATGCGCTCGACCACGTCGTAAGGAAGCCGGGCCCAGTCCGCGGTCATGGCGTCCTCGGACGTGACCGGCCGCAGCACGACGGGGTGGCCATACGTACGGCCGTCGCCTTGGACGCCGACCGAGCGCACGTCCGCGAGGAGCACCACGGGGAACTGCCAGATGTCGCGGTCCAACCCGGCTGAGGTCAACTCGTCGCGGGCGATCGCGTCGGCCTCACGCAGCGTCTCGAGGCGCTCAGCGGTCACCGCGCCCACGATCCGGATAGCGAGGCCCGGACCCGGGAACGGGTGACGCCACACGATCTCGGGTGGCAGACCGAGCTCGACCCCCACCTTGCGGACCTCGTCCTTGAAGAGCGTCCGCAACGGTTCCACGAGGGTGAACCGAAGATCGTCGGGCAGCCCGCCGACGTTGTGGTGCGACTTGATGTTCGACGCGCCGGAGCCGCCACCGGACTCGACCACGTCGGGGTAGAGCGTTCCCTGCACGAGGAACTCCACCGCTTCGTGACCCTCCCCTGCCAGCGCGACGACCTCGCGAGCTTCGGCCTCGAACGTTCGGATGAACTCTCGCCCGATGATCTTGCGCTTGAGCTCAGGGTCGCTGACGCCATGCAGAGCCTCCAGGAACGTCTTGGATGCGTCTACGACCCGTAGCGAGACCCCGGTCGCGGCGACGTAGTCGCGCTCGACCTGCTCGGCCTCGCCCTTGCGGAGCAGGCCGTGGTCGACGAAGACGCACGTCAGCTGGTCGCCGATGGCGCGCTGGACCAGAGCCGCCGCGACGGCGGAGTCGACGCCGCCGGACAGCCCGCAGATCGCGTGCTTGTCTGCCACCTGCGTGCGGATCAGCTCGACCTGCTCGTCGACGACGTTGACCATCGTCCAGGTTTGGCGGCATCCGGCGATGTCGACGAGGAAGTGCTCCAGCACATGCTGGCCATGCTCGGTGTGCAGCACCTCCGGATGCCACTGGACCCCGGCGGCGCGGCGCGGCAGAGACTCGAACGCCGCCACGGGTGCGCCCGCAGTCGAGGCGAGGGTGTCGAACCCACTGGGAGCAACAGCCACCGCGTCCCCGTGGCTCATCCACACCCTGCCTCCGAGCGGGATCCCCCTGAGCAGGGTGCCGGCCTCCGTGATCGTGAGGTCGGTGCGTCCGAACTCCGAGACGCCGGTACGACGTACCTGCCCTCCCAGCGCGGCCGCCATTGCCTGGAACCCGTAGCAGATCCCGAACACTGGCACGTCTGCGTCGAAGATGCCCCGGTCGAGCTGAGGGGCGCCAGGAGCGTAGACGGACTGGGGGCCCCCGCTCAAGATGACGGCCTTCGGACGCCTGGCCACAATCTCCTCGGCCGGCGTCGTATGCGGCACGATCTCGGAGTAAACCCTGGCCTCACGGACCCGGCGCGCGATGAGCTGTGCGTACTGCGCACCGAAGTCGACGACGAGGACAAGGTCGTGATCGACGGACAACCGACAACCCTTCGCTGGCCGATGGAGGAGACAGTCTATCGGCGTCGAGATCTGGAGAGGGTCATCCCGCTAGTGCGGCGTTGGACGACGAGGCATCAGGGCCTGCGCAGCTTCTTGAGCATCCGCAGGGTTGTCGTCATGGCCTTGGCGAAGCCGGCGTCGGACATGCCGAGCACGGGGGCGATTGGCAGGACGCGCTGGGTCGCGACGGCCTGGGTGTCGGTGAACCGGTGGACGCCCTCGACACCCTGGCGTCGACCCAGACCGGAGCCGCGCATCCCTCCCATCGGAGCGTCGACCGAGCCGAAGGTTGCCGAGTAGGACTCGTTGACGCTGACCGTGCCGCACCTGACCTGCCGTGCCAGCGTGCGCCCTCGGGCCGCGTCGCGGGTGAAGATGCATGCGTTGAGCCCGTAATCGCCGTCGTTGGCCCGGGCCACCGCCTCCGCCTCGTCACCGAACCGGTAGACCGACACGACCGGCCCGAACGTCTCCTCCGCGAAGCAGGTCATGCCCGGCCGCACGCCGGTCAGCACCGTCGGCTCGTAGAACAGCGGGCCGACGTCCGGCCTGGCCCGGCCGCCGGTCACCACTGTCGCTCCCAGGGCGCGCGCATCCTCGACGTGGCGCTCGACGGTCGCCATCTGGGCGGGCGAGACCAGCGACCCCATGTCACCTGCGTAGTCCAACGACCTGGTCAGCCGCAGGGCCTCGACACGTCGCACGAAGCGCCGCATGAAGCGGTCGTAGATCTGGTCGGCGACGTAGAGCCGCTCCATCGACACGCACAACTGGCCCGCGGAGGAGAAGCACGCTCGCACGGCCCCGTCGACGGCCCGGCCCAGGGCTGCATCCCGCAGCACCAGCATCGGGTTCTTGCCGCCCAGCTCCAGTGAAGAGCCGATGAGCCGATCCGCTGCCTGCACGGCGACGAGCCTGCCTGTCCGCGTCGAGCCGGTGAAGCAGACAAAGTCGGCGTTGTCGACGACCGCCGGACCGACCACGGACCCCTCGCCATGCACGGCCTGCCACAGCCCGGGCGGCATGCCGGCCGCGATCAGCAGCTCGATCCCGAGCAGCGCGCAGAGCGGCGTCTGCGCATCAGGCTTGAGCACTATCGCGTTTCCGGCCAGGAGTGCCGCGAGGCCGTCCGACATCGCCATCGTGAAGGGGTAGTTCCACGGCGAGATGACGCCGACGACGCCCTTAGGCACTCGGTTCAGGTCGACCCGCGTCAGTCCGGGGTAGAGACCGAGCCGACGTGCCGGCGACATGTGTCGCCGCGCCAGCAGGCCGTAGTAGCGGGCCGTCATCGCGACATGGGCGACCTCCTCGAACGCGTGTTTGCGTGCCTTCCCCGACTCCCATTGGATCAGGTCGAGGATCTCGTCCTGCCGGTCGAGCACGATGTCGTGCAGGCTGAGCAGCACCTCGGCGCGCAACTCAAGTGGGACGCTTGACCAGTGCCGTTGAGCTTCTCGCGCCGACGCGACCGCGGCACGCACGTCGCCGGGCGACGAGACGGGCAGCGTGGCGATCGGTTGCCCGGTGAACGGTGCGTACGTCGTTCTCGTGTCATCGCCGCTCGCCACGAGCCGCCCGGAGAGCCGGCGAGCGAGGCCAGGATCGATGCCACCACCCGGCTGCGGACTCATCCCACCGAGCCTACGGCGCCCTGGCAGGGCAGGCCATCCGCCACCGCGGACCTGCGTCAGGCGGTGGTCACCGACGTGTCGTCGAGCCGGAAGCTCGTCGCGGCCGCCGAGTCCTCCGCTCCGACGAACCTGACAGTCACCGTCTTCGCGATGTACGGGTTGAGGTTGACCGTGCGCTGCACGTAGTTCGCCTGCTTGTCCAGGTTGGAGTACGTCGCCAGCGTGGTCGTCGTACCCCCACTGATCGCCTGCACCCGCAGCGTGTCGTAGGCCCGCGTCGTCGTCGTCTCGCTGCTGGAGACCTTGAGGTAGAACGAGAGCGAGGCGCTGGTCTTCCCGGACGGGACCGTCACCGACTGGCTCAACGTGTCGGTGTGGGTGGTGCCGTAGCCGTTCATCCACGCGACATACGCGCCCGTCCGTGGCCCCGATGAGCCACCCGTGCTGATCACGCCGGAGGTCTGCGACCACGCGCTGAGGCCCGACTCGAAGCCGGGGTTGGCCAGCAGGTTGCCCGAGGGAGGTGGAGGTGGGGGCGTGCCACAGCTCTCGGCGCCGAACGGCACCGAGACGGCGTCCCAGGTCGCGACGACGGCCGAGCACTGTGGCGACGTGGCACCGTAGAGGTCGCGCGCCGCCTTGATCGTGGCGTCGCGGGCTCCGCTGTAGTTGGTGGTCGACGTCATGTAGATGGTCAGAGCGCGATACCAGATCTTCGCCGCCGCGTCTCGACCGATCCCGCCCAGCGTGGAGCCGTTGCAGGTAGGACTCTTGTGACCCCGCCCCCCGATCGTCTTGGCGCCCGAGCCCTCCGCGAGGAGGTAGAAGAAGTGGTTGCCGACGCCCGAGGAGTAGTGCACGCCGAGGCTACCGACGCCGGAATACCAGCAGTTGGCGCTGCCGCCGTCCAGAGACGGGTTGTCCATCCGCCGTAAGTAGGTGCCGTCTCTGACGACCTTCTCGCCGATGTAGTAGTCGCCCCGGTCGCTGGCGTTGTTGGCGGCGAACTCGACCATGGTGCCGAAGATGTCCGACGTGGACTCGTTGAGGCCGCCCGACTCGCCGCTGTAGATGAGGCCGGCTGTGTTCGAAGTGACTCCATGGCTCATCTCGTGCCCGGCCACGTCCAGTGAGACGAGGCTCGTCAACGAGGAACCCCCGTCGCCGTACGTCATGCAGAAGCACGAGTCGCTCCAGAAGGCGTTCTCGTAGCTCTTGCCATAGTGGACCCGGCTGTACGCCGCCGCGCCATCGTTGCGGATGCCGCTACGGCCGAAGGTCGTCATGTAGAAGTCCCACGTGTTGGCGGCGCCGTAGGCGGCGTCGACCGCCGCACTCTGCCGCGATGTCGTGGAGCCGTTGCCCCAGGTGTTGTCGGCGTCGGTGAACAGGGTGCCCCGGGAGGTGCTCGTGGAGTTGTTCGCGTCGTAGATGCTGGCGCCGCCGCGAGTCGCATCAGTCAGCCGGTACGACGACCCGGACAGGACCGTCGAGAACGTGACGGCGCCCGAGTAGAGCGAGGCGCCGCGACCGTCGACCGTGTCGATCCTGTTCCGGACAGCCAGTCGCCTCCCGGTGCGGGCGTCGGTGTAGCTGAGCCGGTCGATCGGATCGCCGTTGGAAGCCGGCCGACGGCGGTGCGTCTCCCAAGCGAGCACCGGCCGGTGGTTGCTCGCGAAGACCACGAGCACGCTCCTCGCGGCCGGCGCTGCGAGCCGCGGTCTCGTGCTCAAGAGGGTGATGTTGGCTCGCGAGGCGTAGTCGGCACTGACGATCGCGCCGTTCTTGTCCTCGTGGACCACGAGGTCGCCACCAACCACAGGCAGGCCGTCATACGTGCGCTGGTAGCGGATATGGGTGTCGCCGTTGGTATCCGCGATGGCATCGCTGGCCTTGAGACGCTGACCATCGGGCAGTCGAAGGGCGACTGCGGTGGCCGAGGCTTCACGCGAGGCGGTCCGCAGCGCGGCGCTGCGGTCGGTGGGAGTGAACTCGGGATCGGCCTTCGTGGTGCCGGGGAAAATGCCCGCGGCGGCGGTGGCCCGAGGTGGTCCCTCCGCCGGCGCCGCCTGAGCGGGCGTAGTGGACATGCCCGCAGCCGTCAGTGCCGCGATGGCTGCGATGCCCAGCGTGCGTTTCATCGGGTCGACCTCCTGAGGTGGAGTGCCGACCTGTCGCCGGCAGAGCGAGGCTCTCGCGCGATGCAGGGGGTTCGCGTGGGTGCTTGAAAGCGGACTGTCCTCTCTCGGACTTTGGCGCGTCAAGGCTTGGTTGAGAAAACGCGACGAAGCAACCCGTCAAGGGCTTCTGTGGATAGCCGCTGCGGTGGCACGCAGGGTGCCGCTCGGAGGAAACGTCACCCGAGGAACGCCAGCTTCGCGAGACCGTCGTAGACGTCGGTGAACCGGGTCGTCAAGGGCGCCAAGCCGAGCCGGATGCCGTCGGGGCGTCGGTAGTCGGGGAGCACGCCATCCTCGACAAGTCGTGCCATCGCCTCGCGGGCATCGGAGCGGGTCACCGTGACGTGTGAGCCGCGGCGCCCGGGATCGCGGGGCGAGGCCAGGCCCCAGCCCAGCGGCGCCAGCCAGGCATCGTACAGCTCGACCGCGAGGGCGGTGAGCGCCTGCGACTTCGCTCTGATTTCGGACATGCCGGCGTCCGCGATCATCTCGACGCCAGGCTCGACAGCCACGAGGGACAACACTCCCGGAGTCCCGGTGAGCCAGGCTCGCATGCCGGGGTGGGCGTCGTAGCCGGGGCCCATGTCGAACATGTCTTGCCGGCTCCACCAGCCCCAGATGGGCTGGCTCAGCGTGCTCTGCAGACCCTCCCTGACGAATGTGAAGGCCGGCGACCCCGGGCCGCCGTTGAGATACTTGTACGTGCAGCCGACGGCGATATCGACGGCGTCTCTTGTCAGGTCGATGGGCACCGACCCCACCGAGTGGCAAAGATCCCAGATCGTCAGTGCCCCCATGTCCTGGGCGGCTCTCGTGAGCCCCGCCATGTCGACGATCGCGCCGGAGCGGTAGTCGACCTGGGACAGCACCGTCACCGCGACATCGTCGTCCAGCACCGCGGCGAGGTCCGCGGTGGTGACCCCGTCAACGCCGACTTCGGCAATCCAGCGGACGTCGAGCTTTCGGTGCTGAGCGAGGGACTCGACGACATAGCGGTCGGTCGGGAAGTTGTCCTCCTCGATCACGATGCCGCGGCGGTCGGGGCGCGCGTCGAGCGCCGCGGAGATGGCCTTGTAGAGGGCTACCGTCGTGGAGTCGTTGACGAGGACCTCGCCGGGACCGGTGCCGAGCAGTCGGGTGCCGATGAGGTCGCCGATGCGGGTAGGCAGCTCGAGCCAGCGGTCCTCCCATGACCGGATGAGGTGCTCGCCCCAGTCCTGCTCCAGCACCTCGCGCACTCGGCGCTGGGTCGCCTTGGGGAGACGGCCGAGCGAGTTGCCGTCCAGGTAGATCAGATCCTCGTCAGCGATCACGAACTCGTTCCGGAAGTGCGCCAGCGGGTCCCCCGCGTCGCGGGCCTCCGCCGAGGCCCGGTCGCGCGTCATACCGCCTTACCTAGATGCCACGTCATACCCGAAGGTATCGCGCCACCCCCTCCCGCCGAGGCGCCGCCAACGGCCCAGTTGTGCCGGCGTGTCGCGTGTGTCGGGTGTGCTCGGCAGGGTTGGGTGTCGGTGCCTCAGTGGCGCGTCGGGCTCTCGAAGTCGAACCGATCACCGGCGTCCCATTTCGTGCGCTGATTGCCGTGAGCCGGGATGCCGCCGGCGTCGTCGAGCAGCTTCGCCAGATGCATGAGGTTCCAGGTCATGAACGTTGTGTTCCGGTTCGTGAACTCGTTGTCGGGACCCCCGGAGCCTGGATCGAGGTACGACGGGCCAGGTCCCGCCTCGCCGATCCAGCCCGCGTCAGCCTGCGGCGGAATCACGAAGCCCAGGTGCTGCAGGCTGTAGAGGATGTTCATCGCGCAGTGCTTGATGCCGTCCTCGTTCCCGGTGATAAGGGCACCGCCGACTCTTCCGTAGTACGCCCACTGCCCCTCGTCGTTGACGTCGCCCGAGCTGGCATAGAGCCGCTCGATTACCCGCTTCGTGATGCTTGAGTTGTCCCCCAGCCAGATTGGGCCGGCGATGACGAGGATGTGGGATGCCATAACTCGCTCGTGGATGCTCGGCCACTCGTCGGAATTCCAGCCGTGCTGTGTCATGTCGACGTACACACCAGTCGCTATGTCATGATCGACCGCCCGCAGCACCTCGACGCCAACGCCGTGCTTACGCATGATGTCCGCGCTGATGTCGACGAGGCCCTGGGTGTGGCTCCGCTCGGGAGATCGCTTGAGGGTGCAGTTGATGAAGAGGGCACGCAGGCCAGAGAAGTCGTAGGCACTCATGGGGCCAGACAACCCTGATGGTCAAGTCACGGCAAGTGGGACCAGGACTCCGTAAGCCAACCGTGAGGCCGGCGCCTGTCTGCCGTCGTGCGCGGACACAGCTCGCGCAGGCGCTGCGTGAACGGTCATTCTGCGAGCTGGAAGAGCCGTACTCCGTTGTCGCACGTCGTGTTACCAAGGGCGCAGGATGTGCTCACGTCACCCATGGCGATGAATCTCTTGTACCGGACCTGGATGTAATCCGCCGGCACGGGGGGCGACACAGCACTCGCGCAGCCGGCCGCACCAGAGCTGTTGTTGAACTTCCAGGCGCACATCTCCACGCTCACGAAACCGCTGATACCGAATTCCGAGTTGTTGCCCCGACCGGTAACCAGGCCGAAGACTGGAAGGACGATCTCCTTGCCCAGTATCGATTCCATCGAGCCCGCCAGGCCGTTGAGGTTTCCGGGGTTCCCGGGGAGGAGGATGGGTGGCGAGAGGCTGATGGATCCGCTGTAGCCGTTCTCGATCCACCCTTTGACCTCCGGGGTGCCATTCGCTCCACCGTTGAAGTCGATGACGCCCCAGTTGCCCGACGCAGACCCGCAACCAGAGTCGGAGTTGTCGTATGAGATCGTATAGTTCGTGCCTGGAGCGGCGGCGAGCCTGTTCGCGTCGGCCCGGCAGACAGCAAACGGGCGTAGTCCGGTGACGCTCTTTGCCGGGCCAACGACCGTCTTGGCACCCTGGACGATGGGGATCTTGTTCAGCCCGAACACACCACCGAAGAACATCGGAGAGTCCTGCGCAGCGGTGACCCGCACGAAGAGTCCGGTCGGCTCGCAGGAGATCTCGAAACCGGCCGCCCCGGTTTCGATCTGTCGGCCGGCAGCGTTGGCCGCAAAGTAGCTCTCGGCGACCGACCGCATGGTTGTCGTCATGGTGTTCTTGATGGAGTCGCACGTCTGGTTGCCGTTGGCGGTCAATGCAATTTGTTGAGATACCGCGAGAGCGGCAGAGTCCGCTCCGTTCTGCAGCTGTTGTTGATTGACATATGCCATCCCCAGGTCTGTCACGAACGCCAGCATCCCCACCAAGACCACCGTCAAGAGGGCGATGAGAATCGCGACTGCACCACCTTCGCTGCGATGCTGCCGTTCCCATGGCGACCCGACGCGCCTCACTTGTACTCGCACCGGAAGGTCGCATCGCCTTCAAGGTTGAAGTCGTTCAGCCCGATGGGAACGAGCGTTGGTGAGATGTAGGTCGCCTGTACGTTGAGCACATCGTTGTCTGTCACACCAACAGGGACAGTGCACGGCGCCGAGGAGGCGTTGGTCACGGTTTCGCTGTTCGCTGGGCTGCTGCAAACCAGCGTGCTTCCGCGCTTCACGGTCACCGCGACCTTGGCGCGCACCAGACCGATGGTCTGTGTGGCCTGACGGACCTGTGCCACGACCCCGCCACAATTATGGTCGCTCAAGATGTTGACGACACCGTATCTTGCGCCGGCTCGGGCACCATTGGAAAGCGCCGCGGACTGTGCCATCACGAAGCCGAACTGGATGATCCCGAAGATGATCAGCATGAGCAGCGGCAGCACCAGAGCAAACTCGACCGCCGCTGCGCCAGTCTCACGACGATCCCGCGTCCGGACGTCAGACAATTGGCCTAATTCTTGCATATAACGCAGTGTGACAGAGTCTTCACTGAGGGGGGTTGGCACCGCGAAACATCACCTGAACGGATGAGCGCGCGCCGTCAGTCGGGACGCTATTCGAACCGGATGCGGTGGTGTCCGCCGAGGGTCGCGGGCCGGTCGGCCGGGTAGGGGTTGATGCGACGTGCCTCGAAGATCTCGGCCGGGTCAAGATCAGCGACGGCCATGCCCTCACCCGAGGCGACCCGCGCGATCGCCCAGCCCTGCGGGTCGTAAATCGCCGTACCACCGGAGAACTCGAGGCTTCCGCAGTGGCCGGTCAGCCCCGACATCACGACATAGATCCCGTTGTCGATCGCGCGGGCGGGGTAGTAGAGGTCCCGGCGGTGTTCGCTGCCAAGGACATACGCCGACGGGCAGAGGTACGCAAGCGCACCGGCGTCGGTGACGGCCCGAGCGTGCTCGGGGAAGCATCCGTCGTAGCAGATGCCGAGGCCGAGCGGCCACCCCGCGAGCTCGAGCGATGCCCCCGAGCCACCCGCTGCGAAGATGGAGCGCTCCAGCTGCCACAGGTGCTGCTTGGAGTAGGCCACCTCGATATCACCTAATGGTGAGACGCTCAACAGGGCAAGCGATCTGGTGCCGTCGATGCGCCGGACTGCCGCGCCCACGACCACCGCTACGCTATGCAGACGTGCCGCTTCCCCCACGACGGCTAGGCGCCGGTCATCGACCGTGACATCGCATGCGTCGGAATCCGCGCGCAGGGTTGCGGGATCGTAGCCGGGCAGGAAGAGCTCCGGCAGTACGACGAGCTGGGCGCCATGACCGGCCGCCTTTTCGACCCAGCGGGCGGCAGCCTCGGCGTTGGCCAGCACCTCGCCAGCCAACGACTCCGCCTGCACGGCCGCGACCCGCAGCGCAGCCAGCGTCACTGCACGACGACCTCGACGCGCTGGAACTCCTTGAGCTCGGTGTATCCCGTCGTCGCCATCGAACGCTTGAGCGCGCCGACGAGGTTCATCGTGCCATCCGAGACGAGGGACGGCCCGTGGAGGATCTGGTCGAGAGTCCCGACCGTGCCGATCTCCACCCGCTCGCCGCGTGGAAGGGAGGCGTGCCGCGCCTCGGTGCCCCAGTGGAAGCCATGACCAGGAGCCTCCTTGGCGCGGGCCAACGGCGACCCGATCATGACGGCATCCGCGCCGCACGCGATCGCCTTGGCGACGTCACCGCTGCGCCCGATCGAGCCATCGGCGATGACGTGCACATAGCGCCCTCCCGACTCGTCGAGGTAGTCGCGCCGTGCCGCCGCGACGTCGGCGACCGCGGTCGCCATGGGGACCGCCAGACCGAGCACCTTCCTTGTCGTGTGAGCCGCACCGCCGCCGAACCCGACGAGCACACCCGCGGCGCCCGTGCGCATCAGGTGCAGGGCGGCCTGGTGGGTGGCGCACCCCCCTACGATGACCGGGACGTCGAGCTCATAGATGAACTGCTTCAGGTTGAGCGGCTCCGACTGGCCGGAGACGTGCTCGGCCGACACCGTCGTACCTCGGATCACGAACAGATCCAGGCCAGCCGCGATGACCGACTGGGCATGCTCCTTGGTCAGCTGTGGTGACAGCGCCCCGGCGACCGTGATGCCCGCGGCACGCATCTCCTTGACCCTCCGGACCATCAGGTCCGGGAGGATCGGTTGGGCATACATCTCCTGCAGCCTGCGCGTGGCCCCGTGGCCGCGCAGCTCCGATACCTCCTGCAGCAGTGCCAGGGGGTCGTCGTAGCGGGTCCACAGCCCCTCGAGATCGAGGACGCCGAGACCCCCTGCTCGGCCGAACGCGACGGCGGTGTCGGGTGACATCACAGAGTCCATCGGGGCGGCGAGCACCGGGATCTCGAACCGGTACGCGTCGATCTGCCAGGCGACCGACACCTCCTCGGGGTCGCGGGTGCGCCGACTGGGCACGATCGCGATGTCGTCGAAGGCATAGGCGCGGCGTCCGTGCTTGGCGCGGCCGATCTCGATGTCCATGAGTGTCCTTCGGCCGCGACGTCACCGCGACGAGTAGTTCGGTGCCTCGACCGTCATCTGGATGTCGTGCGGGTGTGATTCCTTCAGCCCGGCCGCCGTGATGCGTACGAAGCGACCACGCTCCTTGAGGTCGGCGATCGTGCGCGCCCCGACATAGAACATCGACTGGTGCAGCCCGCCGATCAACTGCTGGGCGACGGCTGCGAGCGGCCCGCGGAACGGCACCTGTCCCTCGATGCCTTCAGGCACAATCATGTCGTCGCGGTTCACGTCGGCCTGGAAGTAACGGTCCTTGGAGAACGATCGCTTGCCTCGCGAGGCCATCGCTCCCAACGACCCCATGCCGCGATAGCGCTTGAACTGCTTGCCGTTGACGAAGACGAGCTCCCCGGGGCTCTCTTCGCAGCCGGCCAGCAGCGAGCCGAGCATCACGGTATCCGCGCCCGCCACGAGCGCCTTGGCGATGTCGCCCGAGTGCTGCAGACCACCGTCGCCGATGACCGGCACGCCCGCCGGCCGGCAGGCCTGAGCAGCCTCGTAGATGGCTGTGACCTGGGGCACCCCCACTCCCGCAACCACACGAGTCGTACAGATCGAGCCCGGCCCGACGCCGACCTTGACCGCGTCGACACCCGCGTCGACCAGGGCCTGCGCCCCGGCCCGGGTCGCCACGTTGCCCCCGATCACCTGCACATGGCGGGTCGTCGGGTCGGCCTTCAGTCGCCTTACCATGTCGAGCATCAGCCTGGCATGGCCGTTGGCGACATCCGGCACGAGCACATCGACGCCGGCGTCGACGAGCGCACCCACCCGGTCCCACGCGTCGCCGAAGTAGCCGATCGCCGCAGCAACCACCAATCTCCCGGACGCGTCCTTCGTGGCCAGCGGGTACTGCTCGGACTTGACGAAGTCCTTGACGGTGATCAGCCCGGTGAGCCGGTTCTCAGGGTCGACGAGGGGAAGCTTCTCGAGCTTGTGCTTGGCCAGGAGCGCGGTCGCGTCGTCGGAGGTGATCCCTGCCGGCGCCGTCACGAGCGGCATCGGAGTCATCACCTCCCGCACGGCCCGACGCCCCCACTCGTGGATGGAGACGAACCGCAGGTCGCGGTTCGTGATGATGCCGAGCAGATGCTGGCGGTCGTCTACCACGGGTAACCCGGACACCCGGTAGCGTCCGCACAGCTCGTCGAGCTGCTCGAGCGTGGCCTCGGGACCAATCGTGACCGGATCGGCGATCATGCCCGACTCCGAGCGCTTGACGAGGTCGACCTGGGTGGCCTGGTCCTCGATCGACAGGTTGCGATGCAGCACACCGACGCCGCCCTGACGGGCCATCGCGATCGCCATCCGCGCCTCGGTGACGGTGTCCATGGCGCTCGACAAGAGCGGAACCATCACCATGAGCTCTCGCGTCAGCCAAGAGGACGTGTCGACGTCAGTGGGCACGACGTCGGTCTCGCCCGGCAGCAGCAGTACGTCGTCGAACGTCAGTCCGAGGGGGGCAAACTCATTCGGCGCTCCGACAGGCGTCAGCTCCATCTGGCCATCGTACGGGCGCACACGTCCACGCGGCCGCCCTATCCGCCGCCGGATCCCGGGACGCCCTGACGGGCGCCGACCTCGCCACGCCTGCACGCGACTCGCCGGGGCGCAGACCGCCGCGCGCCGGCCGGGCCGCGACCCGGGGCGCGGTGGTATGCGAGTCGTGTCCTTCGAGGCGGCTCCGATCTTGCTGGCGCATAGACTTCGACTGGTGCTCGTCGCCAGGATGTCCGATCGAGTAGAGCTTCGCGGCGACGAAGTGAATCGGCAGCAGCGGGTCTCCCGCCGTCGCGGCGGCGATGCCACTCGACGACAACGTCAACGCAACCGTGAGCACGGCGGCTGCTCGCCCAGGTCGGGTGTGCGGGCGCCGCTCGGTCGGCATCGGGCTATCGAACCTGATCGGCGCCTTCGGGCGCTTGTCCAGCTCGCGGGCCCAAGCGCTCAGCACGGTCAGCACCTGCTCGTCCGGCGGCGTACGACGATCCGCAAGGGCGGTGACGGCCTGGTCGGAGGCGAACACCGACGACACTGGGTCAGTCATGACCGGTCTCCGTCGCGCGTCGCCGCTCGGCGAGCCTACGCATCTTCGTCAAGGCCCGGTGCTGGGCGACTCGGACTGCACCGGGGCTCATGCCGAGCGCGTTGCCTGTCTCCTCGGCGGACAGACCCGAGCCGACGCGCAAGATCATGACCTCGCGCAGGTGGGAGGGGAGGAGGGCGAGGAGCTCCGTAGCGACCTGCACGTCGCTGATGTGGACAGCCCGGTCCTCCGGTGTCGGCGCATCGTCGACTGCCTCCGGCAGGTTGTCCGTAGGCATCGGATGGCGGGCCAGCGCTCGGCGGGCATCGGCCACCTTCCGCGAGGCGACCCCGTGCACGAACGCCTCGAAGGGGCGTCCTCGCTCGCGGTAGCGCGGCAGCGCCCGGAACACCGCGATGCAGATGTCCTGGGCGACGTCGTCGGCAAGATCCGGCCCGCCGGGAAATGCCCCCAACCGGGCCCAGGAGTAACGGTGGGCGATAGTGCGGACACGCTCCAGCAACGCCTCGACGTCGGCGTGCGTGCCCTGTTGCGCCGAGTGGGCAAGACGTCCCAGATCTTCTGCTGGCGCCGGTTGCTGCAATAGCTCGTGCTGCTCCGGCCCCAGTCCGCTCACGGGGCTAAGCGTCGCACGAAACCAGTCAACTTCGCCTCTCGACGCCGATGACTTGTCGTTCACCAGCCCATTCTCAGGACGGCTTGGCTCGGCTAGTCGGCCAGTCCGGCCGCCATCGGCTTGCGATCGCACTGACCAGAGCGATTCCGAGGCATCACGCGGCTACTGCCCGAGCCCCGTCCGAGTCGGGTGCCTCATCGCAGCGCCCGACGGGGCCGAGTCCGGCAGGGTCGAGACCGTGGTCGTCTCCCTGCCGGCACCCGAGCCCGCCGGGCCGGGAACTGCTATGCAGCGTTGTGGCTATGGCGCCTCGCGGCTGTGCGGCCGCTCAGTGGCCGTGACCGTGGCCGTGGCCAGCGCCGTTGTCCGACTCGTCCTCGGCCGGCTTCTCGACCACCAGAGTCTCGGTGGTGAGCAGCAGGGCGGCGATGGAGGCGGCGTTGATCAGGGCGGAGCGGGTCACCTTCACCGGGTCGAGCACGCCCTGGGGGACCAGGTCGCCGTACTCACCCGTCTCGGCGTTGAACCCGTTGCCGACACCGGCTTCGCGGACCTTGGAGACCACGACGTAGCCGGGGTCGCCACCGTTCTCGGCGATCCAGCGCAGCGGCTCGTCGACGGCGCGGCGCACGATGTGTACGCCGGTCGCCTCGTCTCCGGACAGGCCGAGCCCGTCCTTCAGTACCGATGCCGCGTGCACGAGGGCCGAGCCGCCTCCGGCGACGATGCCCTCTTCGATCGCGGCGCGCGTGGCGGAGACGGCGTCTTCGATCCGGTGCTTCTTCTCCTTGAGCTCGACCTCGGTCGCGGCGCCGACCTTGACCACGCAAACCCCACCGGCGAGCTTGGCAAGACGCTCCTGGAGCTTCTCGCGGTCCCAGTCGGAGTCGGTGTTGTCGATCTCGGCCTTGATCTGGTTGACCCGGCCGGAAACCTCGGCCGCGTCGCCGCTCCCGTCGACGATCGTCGTGTCGTCCTTGGTGACGACGACCCGACGCGCTCTTCCGAGCACC
Source organism: Propionibacteriales bacterium (assembly GCA_038238115.1). Taxonomy (GTDB): domain Bacteria; phylum Actinomycetota; class Actinomycetes; order Propionibacteriales; family Nocardioidaceae; genus JBBRYB01. The sequence goes on from JBBRYB010000009.1 coordinate 22,730, forward strand.
TCGAGGCCGACCTGGTCGAGCTTGAGTCCCACGTCGGGCGTGATCACCTGGGCGCCGGTGAGCACCGCGACGTCCTGGAGCATCGCCTTGCGACGGTCACCGAAGGCGGGTGCCTTGACCGCTGCGGCGCTGAAGGTGCCACGGATCTTGTTGACGACCAGCGTCGACAACGCCTCGCCGTCGACGTCCTCGGCGATGATGAACAGCGGCTTGCCGGCCTGAACGACCTTCTCCAGCAGCGGCAACAGATCCCCGATCGAGGAGATCTTGCCCTGGTTGATCAGGATGTACGGGTCGTCGAGCACGGTCTCCATGCGCTCGGCGTCGCTGACGAAGTACGGCGAGATGTAGCCCTTGTCGAACTGCATCCCCTCGGTGAACTCGAGCTCGGTGCCGAGAGTGTTGGACTCCTCGACGGTGATGACGCCGTCCTTGCCGACCTTGTCGAACGCTTGCGCGATCAGGTCACCGATGAGTGAGTCGCGGGCCGAGATGGTCGCGACGTGCGCCATGTCCTCGGTCGAGTCGACGTCGCGGGCGGCCTTGATGAGCTCCGCGTTGACCGCCTCGACCGCCGCGTCGATGCCACGCTTGAGGCTCATGGGGTTGGCGCCGGCAGCCACGGCGCGCAGGCCTTCGTGCACGAGTGCCTGCGCGATCACGGTCGCCGTCGTCGTACCGTCTCCAGCGATGTCGTTGGTCTTGGTGGCGACCTCCTTGGCGAGCTGGGCGCCGAGGTTTTCAAATGGGTCGTCGAGCTCCACCTCGCGGGCGACGGTCACACCGTCGTTGGTGATGGTGGGCGCGCCCCACTTCTTGTCGAGGACGACGTAGCGGCCCTTGGGACCGAGCGTCACCTTCACGGTGTTGGCGAGCGCGTCGACTCCGCGCTCGAGGGCTCTACGAGCGTGCTCGTCGAACTCCAGAATCTTTGACATTGAACGTCCTTCATGGGGGTCATCGCCTCACAGCGCCGGGCTTGGCCGCTTCGACGGTGTCGAGCATGACCGGTTCCGCGGTGCGAGGGCGGACGGGGAGACGGCTGCGCCCCGGTGCCCGGACTCGGACGCCGGGGCGCAGCCAGAAGTGTTGCGGTTGTCGGTTTACTTGTCGACGACAGCGAGGACGTCGCGCGCGGAGAGGATGAGGAACTCCTCGCCTGAGTACTTGACCTCGGTGCCGCCGTACTTGCTGTAGATGACGGTGTCACCCACAGAGATGTCGAGCGGAACGCGGTTGCCGCTGTCGTCGACCCGACCCGGACCCACAGCGAGAACTTCACCCTCCTGGGGCTTCTCCTTCGCGGTGTCAGGGATGACCAGGCCGGAGGCCGTGGTCTGCTCGGCTTCGAGCGTGCGGACGAGAATGCGGTCTTCGAGCGGTTTGATGCTGACAGACACGTGCTGACCTCACCTTTCACGGGATGAGAGAGGTGTTTCTTGAACTTGTGGGGGGTGCGAGCAAGTCACGTCGTCGCGGGTGCCGTGAACCAGTCGCGGTTGGCACACTCAGGTCGAGAGTGCTAACCCCGAATCTAGGCCAGGATTAGCACTCGGTCAACCTGAGTGCCAGATCATGCGGAGGAACGACGCATGAGCTGGCAGGAAGGTTGACAGCAGGGCGCTGCAGCCTGGCGTCAGCGAGTGCCAGATCATGCGGAGGAACGACGCATGAGCTGGCAGGAAGGTTGACAGCAGGGCGCTGCAGCCTGGCGTCAGCGAGTGCCAGATCATGCGGAGGAACGACGCGCGCCTGGCTGGCTGGCGCCTGGCAGCATTTCCCATGTGCACACTGCGTATCCAGTGTGCACATGGCAGATCTGCCGTGGGCAGCGTGAGTCTGCCAGGTGAACATGGCAAACGCCGGACCAGGATCGAGCCGCGCCGGCGCCCGATAGCCCGCCACCGGGTGGCTGTCTCATCGGCAGCGTGAGTGCGCCCCCGGCACCGGCACGGGCAGCGTCCCCGTCGCGTCGCGCCGGCCGGTCAGTACGTCGACCAGCGCATCCATCGCCCCTGGTGTCCAGCCGTACAAGGCCAGCCGGGTCTGTGCCTGGGGCACGGCACCGAGGACGTACGGCGTCGACGTACTGACGGCGACGTCGAGCGGACCACCGGCAGGCTCGGTGCCCAGCAGACCCACGGTACGACCATGACCGGTGCCCAGACCGCGGCGGTGGGCGGCCGCCACGAAGGCGGACACGAAGCTGGGGTCGCCAACCGGCGTCACCGAGATTCCGACATAGGGGCCCGAGCAGTTGCCGCCGACGACGGTGACCGCCGCCGCCGACTCCCGCCGCGACAGGTCGCGGTGCGACCCGATCACGTCCCGGGCGACGCTCGGCGCATGCGACTCGTGCAGCATGAGCGCGCCGATCTTGGCCACCGCCTCCCGCGCCCGGTCCCGAGGCAGTGTGCCGTCGCGGAGGGCGGACAGCACGCCGTGGTATGCCGCAGGGACGTTCGCGGGCATGAGCAACAGGTCCGCCCCGGCGCGCAGCGCCCGGACCGCCGCGGGGCCGGATCCGTAGCGCTGGGCCACCCCCTCCATCTCGAGCGCGTCTGTCGAGACGAGGCCTTGGAAGCCGAGGTCGGACGTGAGCAGGGCGATATCGGCACGGGACAGGTCTGCGGGAACTCCCGGATCGACCCGGTCGAGCGAGATGTGGGCCACCATCACGGCCGGCGCCCCGTGCTCGATGGCCGTGCCGAACCCGACGAAGTCTCGGCGGCGAAGCTTCTTCAGCGCCGCGCCTTGGTGGGGCAGCGTCTGATGGCTGTCAGCCGTGACCGAGCCGTGTCCCGGGAAGTGTTTCAGCACCGCCACGATGCCCGAGCCGGCGAAGCCTTGCGACGACGCTGCCACCAGCGACGCAACCTCGGTGGCATCCGCGCCCGCCGAACGACTCCCGATCGTCGGGTCGGCGGGGCCGATCGTCACGTCGGCATCCGGTGCGAACACCATGGTGAAACCGGCCGCGCGGAGCTCCTCACCGGTGGCGCGGGCAACCTGCCGTGCCAGCCTTGGCTCACCGGCGGCGCCGATACTCATGTACGTCGGGAACTCGGTCATTGGGGCACCGAGCCGGGCAACCGCGCCGCCCTCCTGGTCCACCGCGGTGACAAGTGGCCAGGGCCGGTCGATCGAATCGGCGAGCAGCCGGTTGGAGCGTGAAATGGCGCCGACCGATCCCACGTTGTCCGCCATGACGATCACCCCGCCCAGGTGGTAGGCGTCCACGAGGTCGGTCGGCGCCTGCCGTCCGGTGTAGCCAGCAACGATCGCGCCGCCGGCCAGCTCGACATCGCTCATCCGCATCGCCGAGGCCCGAGCGGAGCGCCACTCCCCGACGGTGGGTCCCCACCCCGTCGGCGCCATCGCTGCCCGGCGTGGCGACGGCTGGTGGCGTTGGGCGTGCTGCCCAGCGTGGCGCCGGCCGTCGTGGTGGCCTAGTCCCGGGCGTTCGGGCTGTTGGTGGCTCGCGGCGGTGGGGGCGCCGGCCCTGGGCGCTGTACCCGCCAGCGTGCAGCCCGCCACGACACCGAGCAGTGCGACGACACCGAGCAGCGTCACCACACGCGGCACCACGGGAAGCAACCGTCGCAGCAGCATGATCTCCCGAGTGTGCCTCATCAAGCCTCGCGACACCGCTGGCGACCAAGGATCACTCTCCCCAGGTATGGACGCTCGTTTGTCGAAGGCCGGCCTGAGTTGTACGTTCCTCCAAGGAGCGGAGGTGGGACCGGGTGCGCGTGCAGGACCTGGTGGACAACCCGACGCTCGGGATCCGGGTGCTGTACGGCGATCCCGAGGGGCTGGCGAGAGGCGTCACCTGGACCTACACCACCGACCTGCCGAACCCCAGCCGCTACCTCAGCCGTGGCCTGCTGGTGATGACGGGTCTGATGTGGCGCCGCGAACCGACGGACAGCGCCGGATTCGTCGCCGCGGTGGCCGCATCGGGGGCCGCCGGGCTGGTCGCCGGAGAGGGCCTGCTCGGCTATGTGCCCGACGACGTGGTCGACGCCTGCCGCCACCACCACCTCCCGCTGCTGGCCGTGGCGGCGCACGTGAGCTTCGTCCAGATCACCGAGCACATCGCCGGCGAGCTGACACAGGACAGGGTCATGCTGCTGACGGCGCGACTCGTGCGACAGCGCCAGCTACTCGCGGAGGTCGCCGAAGGCCGGGCGCTCGACGAGATCGTCCTCCAGGTCGCTCGCGAGTCGCAGCTGTCCTGCTGGATCGTGACCGCGACCGGACGGCAGGTCGTCGCCGGGTCCTCGGTGCTTGATGCCGACGACCTCGACCAGATCACCCACACCGCCCTGGCGGCCCCGGAACTGCCCGCGACGTCGACCGGCGCGATCTCCGGAGGTGAACCTGGCTACAGCGTCTTCGCCATCGCCGGGCGGGCCGACGACCGCCTGACGGCCTGGTTCCTGGTGTTCGGCGGTGACTGGACGAGATGGTCGCCGCAGATACTCGACGCCATCCGGGAGCTTGAGGCGATCGCGGCGCTTCACAAGTCCCATCAGGAGAGCAGCCGCCTGGCCTGGCAGGAGATCAGCGATGCCGCGATCGGGCTCATCGACCATCCCGATCCCCGCGCGGAGACCGCTACGCAGGTGGGCAGGCTCGGTCTCGACCTGACCCGTCCAGCTGTCGCCGTCGTCGCCGCTTTCTCCGGAGGGCCGCTGCGTCGGCGTGAGGCCCGCTGGCTGCTCGCCGACGCGGTCGTCCAGCTGGGCGAGCCCATCGTCGGCGTCGACGGCGACGATGCCGTCGCCCTCCTCGCGGTCGACCGCAACCGGGGCTCCGAGCGGATCGGCAGGGTGCTCGGCCGGACGTTCGCTCGGGTGGCTCCGGGACTGAGCGGTGAGCACCTGACAATCGGCATCAGCGAGCCCGCCTCCGTCGCAGCGCTCGGCGGGGCGTTGAACTCGGCCCGTTATGCGCAGCGGCTGGGCGAGCACCATCCCGGCTCAGTCCAGGTCGTGCGGAGTGCAGAGATCAGCTCAGCCGTTCTGCTGCTGAACTCGGTCCCTGACCAGCTGCGGCGGTCCTTCGCCGAGCACGTCCTCGGGCCGGTCCTGGACTACGACACCCGCAACGCGTCCGGCCTGGTGGCGACCCTGAGGGCGTACTTCGACTGCTCCGGCTCGTGGAGCAAGACCGCCGAACGGCTGCAGCTGCATCTCAACACGGTGCGCTACCGGATCGCCAGGGTCGAGTCCCTCACCCAGCGCGACCTGGCGCAGATGGAGGACCGGATGGACCTCTACCTCGCCCTCCAGATGCTCTGACCGGCCACGGGTGGCTCGCCCATGAGCGTCCATCGTCAGGCGACGACCGTGGTGAACGGCATCGACGAGTCGGCTGCGAGGCCGAGCGCCGATGGCGGTCGGCCGCGGCGTACCAGCTCACAGCCCAGAGCCGCGACCATCGCACCGTTGTCGGTGCACAGGGCGGGGCGAGGGACGCGTACGGCGATCCCGTGCCTGGCTGCCCGCTCCTCAGCGAGCTGGCGGAGCCGCGAGTTGGCCGCCACGCCGCCGCCGATAACGAGGTGCGCGCTGCCGGTGAAGCGGCACGCGTCGACGGCCTTGCGTGTGAGTACGTCGCACACGGCCTCCTGGAACGACGCCGCCACGTCGGCGACCGGCACCGGCTCACCGGAGCGCTCACGTGCCTCGATCCAGCGGGCCACCGCCGTTTTGAGCCCGCTGAACGAGTAGTCGAACCGGTGCCGCTCCATGTCACGCCTGCCCGTCAGCCCCCTCGGGAGGTCGATGGAGACCTCACCACCCGCTCGAGCCACGCGGTCGATGTGCGGGCCTCCCGGAAACGGCAGGCCCAACAGGCGCGCCACCTTGTCGAATGCCTCCCCGGCCGCATCGTCGATCGTCGATCCCAGCGGCTCGACGCCAGCGGTCAGGTCCCCCACGTGGAGCAGTGACGAATGCCCGCCGCTGACGAGCATCGCGACACACGGCTCCGGGAGGGGGCCGTGCTCGAGCTGGTCGACGGCCACGTGTGCCGACAAATGGTTGACGCCGTACAGGGGCTTGCCAAGACTGAGGGCCAGCGCCTTCGCGGCAGCGACTCCGACGAGGAGTGCTCCGGCGAGTCCCGGCCCGGACGTGACAGCGATGGCGTCCACGTCCCGCAGCGTCACGGCGGCGTCGTGGCACGCGCGCTCGATGGTGGGAACCATCGCGTCGAGGTGGGCGCGGCTCGCCACCTCCGGGACGACGCCACCGAACCGCGCGTGCTCCTCGACGCTCGAGGCCACCGCGTCCGCGAGGAGCGTCTGGCCGCGGACCAGACCCACGCCGGTCTCGTCGCAGGACGTCTCGATCCCCAGCACGAGCGGCAAGTCGGGCACGGATCAAACTCCTGTTTCGGACAGAGGTTGGGCGTCGAGGCGGCGGGCCATCACGATCGCGTCGACGTCTTGAGCGTAGTAGCGCGATCGCCGGGAGATCTCCATGAACCCATGGGCGGTGTACAGCCCCCGGGCTGGGAGGTTGTCCGCCGCGACTTCGAGCAGCAGCTGCGCACAGTACGACGCTCGGGCGTGCTCGGCCAGGGCCGCCAACATCCGGCCGCCGATCCCCTGGCGCTGCCAGGCCTGCGCCACCACGACACGTTGGACATCGGCTGAGTCTCCGGAGTACCTCAGCGCGGCATACCCGACGACGTTCGGGCCGTTGTCGGCGACCACGATGCACCGACACCGGTCGATCACCCGGAACTCTTGCTCCATGGAACGCGGACTCCAGGCCGACTCCCCGAAGACGGCAGCTTCGAGTGCGACCGCCGCGTCGAGGTCTGCCGCCCTGGCGAACCGGATGGCTGTCATGTCGCCCGCTTGCGAGACGCGGCCTGGCCGACGTCGGGCCGGCGCAGATAGAGCGGCTCAGCGGCGAGGAGACGCGCGTCGCCTGACACGACGAGGCGGGCCAGGTCGTCGGCTCGTGGGTGCTCCGGTGCGATGGCGCCCGGGAATGCCTCCGGGTAGATGATCGCGCCGCGCCCCGCGACGGGCCCGTCCCAGGCAACGGTCGCCGGCTGGTCGACGGCCGGCTCTGTGGTCCGGCGCCGAGGTGCGGCATACCTCGCCCAGTAGACCTCCTTGCGCCGCGCGTCGGTGGCGACCATGAAGTCGCCCTCGACCACAACTGCCGCCGCGAGGATGTCGAGTGTGCACACGCCGTCGAGCGGAAGTCTGAGCACCGCCGCCATGGTCCGCGCGGTCATGATGCCGACGCGGAGTCCGGTGAAGGGGCCAGGTCCGACGCCGACGGCGATGTGAGTGAGGTCGGCGGGTGTGACAGCTGCCGATTCGAGGACTCCAGCGATGCTGGGAGCCAGCAGCTCACCGTGGCGGAGCGGGTCGACAGTGGTGGACTCGGCGACGACCCCACGACCGTCGTGGAGGGCCACGGTGACGGCCGGAGTGGCCGTGTCGAACGCGAGCAGCATGTCGACCGCAAGCATAGAGACCTTCCCCGCCGCCGTTGCCGCCGATGCGCGGCCGCGAAGGGCGGAGGTCAGCGTCGTACAGCCGCGACGTCCGTCGTCGGGTCCTGCCGCAGCGTCGAGCCCACTCCCGCGCCCACCCAACGGGCACCCACCGGGTGGACGGTGACCAGGCGGGACTCGTCATCCGGTCCGACATCGCGGCCACGGGCCAGGTCGACGCGCAAGCGGTCACGGGACAACGCCTCGGCGAGGCCCTCTCCCCACTCCACCACCGTGACCGCGTCATCGACGAGCGTGTCCAGGTCGAGGTCGTCGAACTCCGCGTCGCCACCCAGACGGTAGGCGTCGACGTGGGTCAGGGACGGCCCGCCCACCAGCGATGGATGCGTGCGGGCGATGACAAAAGTGGGTGAGGTGACGGCGCCCCGGACCTCGAGACCGGCGCCGATGCCCTGGGCCAGCGTCGTCTTGCCGGCCCCCAGCTCACCGTTGAGGAGGACGATGTCGCCGGCCCTGCACAGCCGGCCGATACGCACGCCCAGCGAACGTGTCTGGTCGGCCGTCGCCGTGGTGAGCCCCACCGCAAGCGCCTTGGCGAAGGTGACGCTGGTCTGCTCGCGGCGTATCTCGCTGTAACCGCGCCGGAGCCAGAACTCCAGGGTCGCCGGCAGCCCCGCCCGGGCGAGCAGGCGTACGTCGTCGTAGCCGCGAGCTGCGGCGACCTCCTCCGCGACGCCGACAACCGCCGACGCCACCCCGCGCTCCTGGAACCTCGGCGAGACGCTGACCCGGCGCAGGCCCAGCGACGATCCGTGGTCCACGAAGAGCAGCGCTCCGGCAGCGATCCCGTCGACGCGGCAGATCAGGCCGCCCACTTCGTCGATCGCCCGGGCCACGGACTCGGTCGTCTCGGTGAGAGCGGTGGTCGGCGGTTCGACGCGTGGCCGGGCCGCGAAGGCCGCGTGGATGACGTCGCGCAGCTCGGGCGCGTCCGCGGCCGCTGCCTCGTCGACCCGGAGGTCGCTCATGGCAGTCGCTCGGCCCGCTCGACGAGGTCGTCGAGCGCCTCGCTGACCTCGGCATGACTCTCGAGGATCACCATGTGGCCGGCGTCCGGAAGCTCAAGGAATGCGGCCGTGGGCACGAGCTCAGCAATCCGACGGGTGTGCGCGACTGGGGTGATCGCGTCGCGACCGCCACCAACCACCGTGGCGGAGACGGACGCCAACGTCGTCGCCACGACGGCGCTCTTGTCGTGCTCCTCGAAACCGGGGAAGAAGTCGGCGACCACCTCGACCGGAGTGGCGGCGAGCATCTCGTCGGTGAAGTCGACGTACTCCTGTGGCACGGGGCCGCCGAACCCCAGCCTGCGGGTCATGGCCAGAGCGATGTCGGAGCTGGCCCGGCGTCCCGACTCGACCAGGCGAGGTGCCCGCGCGAGCGTAGCCAGCACGGCTGGCGTCACCTTGTGCAGCAGGCGTCCAGGAAAACCTGGCAGACCCAGCGTGGCGGCGTCGAGCCCCCCCGAGCTGGTCGAGATCAAGGCGACGCCGACGACGCGCGACCCGAACCAGTCCGGGTGCCGCTCGGCGAGCGACATGATTGTCATCCCGCCCATCGAGTGACCCACGAGCACCACGGGGGCGTCGGGGGCGAGCTGTTCCACGACGGCCGCCAGGTCCCGGCCTAGCTGGTCGAACGTGCAGTGCTCGGCTCGCGAGCGACCCGACCGGCCGTGGGAGCGCTGGTCGTAGAAGACCAGCCGGTGGCGACCTCGCAAGGCGGACCGCTGGAAGTGCCAGCAGTCGAGGTTGAGGGCGTAGCCGTGCACGAAAATCACGGTTGCGCCCGCCGCTTCGAGCGCACCCGGCTCGAGCTCGTCGACCTCCGCGTGGATCCCCAGTTCGTCGTCGGCCACCACGATCTTGTCGGCGCCGCGCAGCGAGCCCAGGGGTTGCTCGTCCGTCGTGCGCCGACGGGCAACCTTCTTGCGCTCGCTGAGGACACCTGCCGCGGCGCCGGCCACGACGACGCTCACCGCAGCGCCCGCGATACCGACGTAGCGGGCGACCGTGCCCGGGCTCACGCGAGCCGCCCGACGTGGCGACGAGGCACGCGGGAGCCGATCCGGGTGACGATTTCGTAGCCGATGGTGCCCGCTGCGACGGCCCAGTCGTGGGCAGAGGGATGCCCGCGGCTCGGGTCGCCGAAGACGACGACCTCGTCGCCGGCCACAGCCCGGTGGTCGCCGAGGTCGACCATGAACTGGTCCATGCAGACCCGCCCGGCCACTGTGAACCGCGCGCCGGCCAGAGACACCGGGCCGCTGCCCGACGCGTGCCGCGGGATCCCGTCGCCATAGCCGAGCGGGACGAGGCCGAGCGAGGTTTCCCTGTCGGTGGTGTAGGTGTGGCCGTACGAGACGCCCTGGCCGGCGCCTACCCGCTTCACGAGTGCGAGGCTAGCCCGCAGCGTCATCGCGGGAACGAGAGGAACGGGGCTGCGGCCGTCGGAGAACGGGGACACGCCGTAGATCGCGATACCGGGGCGCACCATCGAGTGCCACGTCTCGGGGATGGCCAGCACGCCGCCTGAGTTGGCGAGATGCACGTGCTGCGGCTCGAGCCCGGCCGCCCTCGCCTCGGCGACTCCAGACTCGAACGCCTCGATCTGGGCTGGTACGGACGGGTGGTCCGGCTCGTCGGAGCACGCCAGATGAGACCAGACGCCGCTGACCTCGACGTCACCCCTGCGCTGGGCGGCGGCCGCCCGGTCGACGAGCTCCGGCCAGGCGTCGAGATGTGCGCCACCTCGGCCGAGACCGGAGTCGAGCTTGAGCTGGAGGCGAGCACGGCCACCGGCCGACCGCGCAGCCGCCACGATGTCGCGCAGTTGGGTGACGGTGTATGCCGCCAGGTCCACGCCGTGCGCCACCCCGTCGTCGTACCGCTCGCCGGGAACGGCGAGCCACGCCAGGATGGGGCTGCGGTCGCCTGCAGCACGCAGCCTCAGCGCCTCGTCGAGCAGGGCGACGCCCAACCAACTGGCGCCGCCGTGACGTGCAGCGCGTGCCGTCTCGACGATGCCGTGCCCGTAACCGTCGGCCTTGACGACGGCCATCACGTCCCGCCCTCCGACGTGGCGCCGCAGCGCCGCGACGTTGGCGCTGATGGCCTCGAGGTCCACGACCGCTTCCGCGCGCGGAACGGCGGCTGTGTCCCTGGGTTCGGACGCCGCTGCCGCCGAAGCCGAGGCGTGCCTGGCCTCGGCGACAGCTGCGGCATCAGACGTGGTCATGGGGTGCCTATTGTGCCAAACAGCGTCCGACGGAGCGGGCAGGTCACGCTCAGGAGGCGAGGACCGCGCGCGTCGCTGCCGGGAGCGCATCGATGACAGACGTGGCCGTGATCGGCCCTCCGGATGAGGCCAACGTGGCGGCTGAGCCGTGCAGCCACGCGCCCACCGAGGCGGCGTCGACACAGTCCAGACCCGCAGCGAGCAGGCAGCCGACGATTCCGGACAACACGTCGCCCGCGCCGGCCGTCGCGAGCCACGGCACTCCCGTCGCATTGACGCGCACCCGCCCGTCCGGGGCCGCGACGACGGAGCGGGCCCCTTTGAGCAGGACCACCGCATCCCACCGAAGGGCGGCCTGCTGGGCGCTGCGCAGCATCTGCTGCTCCACGTCGCCTCGGTCGACGTCCAGCATCCGCGCCAGCTCGCCGGCGTGCGGCGTCAAGACGGCGGGCCCAGCCAGCCGGGCCGGGAGGAAACGCAGCCCGTCCGCATCGACGACGGTTGGAAGTTGTTGGGCGAGGACATCGGCCACCGTGTCGGCCTGGTCGTCGCCCATGCCGGGCCCGACGACGTACGCCTGCACACGTCCCTGGCCGACCACGACCTCCGGGTGCCGGCTCCGCACGAGGTCGGCGCTGGCGCCGTCGTAGCGGACCATGCCGGCGAACCCGGCCGTGACCGCAGCGGACGTCGAGAGCAGCCCCGCCCCGGCATACTGCGCCGAGCCCGCCGCGATGCCGAGCACGCCGCGGCTGTACTTCTGGGCGTCGTGGCCGGCCCGCGGCAGCAGTTGGCGCACATCGTCGGCTTGCAGCGCCTCCACGACGGGCGCGCCGAGATACGGCGCGAGGCCGATATCCACGAGCGCGACCGCGCCCGCCGCCTCGGCCGCCGGGTCGACGAGCAGTCCCACCTTGTGGGTACCGAACGTGACGGTCAGCTCTGCGTGTGCGTGGGGCCCGTCGAGCTGGCCGGAGTCCACACCGATGCCGCTCGGTACGTCGACCGACACGATCGGGGCGCGGACCGACGCCAGCAGGGCGGCGGCCCGCGCTCCGAGACCTGGGCGCCCACCGATGCCGACGATCGCGTCGAGCACCAGGTCGGGACGTCCGACATCGTCGACGACGCGGCCGCCAGCAGCCCGGAAGTCCCGAAGGGCCGCCTCGTGCCCGCTGCCCGAGACCAGGATTGCTTCGGCGGCCGTGCCGCGCCGGGCCAGTCGGGCCGCCGCGAAGAGAGCGTCGCCGCCGTTTGCGCCCGAGCCCGCGAGCACCAGCACCCGAGCGCCGTACCCCGAGCCCAGGAAGTCCGAACACGCCGTCGCAAGCCCGGTTGCTGCTCGCTGCATGAGTGAGCCGTCGGGGAGTTGACTCGCGAGCGCGGCCTCGGCGGCGCGGATCTGCTCGACGGTATGGGCCAGCCGCATCCGCTCACGCCTCCAAGATGACCACGGCCGACGCGATCCCGGCGTCGTGCGACAGCGAGACATGGGTATGGGCGACGGTGAGCTCGGCGGCGCGCCGCGCCACGGACCCGGACATGGCCAGGCTCGGCCGGCCGCTCTCATCGGTGCGGACCTCGGCGTCGAGCCACTGCAGCCCGGCCGGAGCCCCCAGCGCCTTGGCAAGCGCCTCCTTCGCAGCGAAGCGCGCCGCCAGCGATGCCAGCGGTCGCCGCAGTTCCAGCTCGGTGAAGAGCCGCGGCCGCATCCCGGGAGTGCGCTCGAGCGTCTCTGCGAACCGCTCGACGTCGACGACATCGATGCCGACGCCGACGATCATGGCTGGTCGGCTCCGGGCATGGCCCTCACACTACCCAGCACGGCGCGTTCGGCCCACGCAGGAAACAATGACGCCCATGCCCGCCGAAGACCAGTCCCCGTACGTGGAGCTCGACCGTGCCGCCTGGGCTGCTCTGGCCGAATCCATGTCCTCGCCGTTGTCGGCGGGCGAGGTCGAGAGGCTGCGCGGCCTCGGGGACGAGCTCGACCTCGACGAGGTCGCCGACGTCTACCTGCCGATCTCCCGGCTGTTGAGCCTCTACGTGCGCCATGTCGGCACCCTCTACCGTGACACCGCCGCCTTCTTGGGCGACGCGCAGCCGGAGCGCACTCCGTTCGTGATCGGCATCGCGGGCTCGGTCGCGGTCGGCAAGTCGACGACCGCGCGCCTGCTTCGTGAGCTGCTCGCGCACTGGCCCGAGCACCCGCACGTCGCTCTCGTCACGACCGACGGTTTCCTCTACTCCAATGCCGAGCTGGAGCGCCGCGGCATCCTCAACCGCAAAGGGTTCCCGGAGTCCTACGATCGGCGCACGCTGCTCAGGTTCGTCATCGACATCAAGTCGGGCAAGGACGAGCTGTCGGCGCCGGTCTACTCGCACCTGAAGTACGACGTGCTGCCCGACCAGCGTCTGGAGCTGGGGCGACCCGACATCGTGCTGATCGAGGGGCTCAACGTGCTTCAGCCGGCCCGCCTCACCGCCGACGGGCGCGTCGGGCTCGCGGTGCGAGACTTCTTCGACTTCTCCGTGTACGTCGACGCGGCAACACCCGACATCCGCAGCTGGTACGCGACCCGATTTCTGCGCCTGTGGGAGACCGCCTTCCGTGACCCCGCGTCGTACTTCCACCGCTACGCGCATCTCAGCGAGGCCGAGGCCGTCGCGGAGGCCGAGCTGATCTGGGACTCGATCAACGGCCCCAACCTGGACGGCAACATCAAGCCCACCCGCAGCCGCGCCACCCTGGTGCTCCGCAAGGACGCTGACCACTCCGTTCGCTACGTCCGCCTCCGCAAGCTCTGACCCTGGTGCGCCTGCCATGTCCCCCCCTCCCGCCGAGACGCCGGCAAGGGCCCACTTCTGCCGGCGTGTCGTTACTCAACAGCGAGTGGGGAGACGCCGCCGACGCTCGGGTACCGCCGTGCCGCACCACCTCGCTGATGACGAGTGCGACCAGGAACTGCCCTGCGCCGGTCGAGTTGGCAAGCGGTTGCGCACGTGCGTCAGGCGAGACCGACGCTTAGCCGACCCCGTGCCGCTCAGCCCACAGTGCTGCCTGGGTGCGGTCGACAACGCCGATTCGTTGGAAGGTCGATGTCAGGTGTGCCTTGACCGTGCGCTCACTGATACCGAGGCGGCGCGCGATCTGCTTGTTGGCCAGGCCCTGGCGCACGAGCGAGAGCACCTCGGTCTCGCGCGGTGTGAGGTCTACGGGACCACCCCTCGACGCCGTACGCGCCGTCAGGAGCTGACGTGCCGCCCGCGGATGCAACGGCGACTCGCCGCGGGCCGCCGCACGGATGCCTTCGAGCAGGTCGTCCGGCTCGGCGTCCTTGAGGAGGTAGCCGACTGCGCCGGCGTCGAGGGCCGCGACGATGCGCTCGCGGTCGGAGAACGACGTCAGGACGACGACCTGCGCCGCGCTGTTGGCGGCCACGATGCGTCGGGTCGCCGACACGCCGTCCACTTCGGGCATCTGCAGATCCATGAGTACGACGTCCGGCCGCGTCTCGAGCACGACGCTGACCGCCTCGGCGCCGTTGGCCGCCGAGCCGACGACCTCGATGCCCTCGATTCCGCTGAGCAGCTGCTCGAGCCCGAGCCGCACCATCGCATGGTCGTCGACGAGCACCACGGTGATCACGTCGCCACTTCCAAGGTCACTCGCGTGCCCTCGCCGGGCGCCGAGCTGATGTCGAGCCGGCCGCCGGACTCGACGATGAGGTCGCGCAGGCCGCGCAGGCCAAGGTGGCCTTCGCGCGGCACGGTGTGCGGCTCGAAGCCGGCGCCGTTGTCGGCGACCTCCAACAACACGACGAGGTCACCGGGGACGGCGACAGTGACCCGCATCTGGGTGGGCCGGCCATGACGCACAGCGTTACGCACCGCCTCCTGGGCAACCCTCCAGACCAGCGCGACAGCCTCGTCCCGGACATGGCTCGTGTCGTCGACATGGAGGTTGACCTCGATGCCGGCCGCCGAGGCTGGCGCGACCAGGTCATCCAAGGCGGCGGCGAGCCCCTCGGTACGCAGGTCCGGCGGATAGATCTCGACGAGCAGTGACCGCAGGGCGCGCAGGCTGTGCCTGACGCCGCTGCCGAGCTTCTCCAGGCGCCGGGCCACCTCAGGTCGATCCGCCAGCTCTCGCGCCGTAGCCGAGGCGGCGAAGGAGATGCCGGCAAGGTCCTGCACGACGCCGTCGTGCAGATCACGCGCGATCCGCCTCCGCTCGCCCTCCGAGGCCTCGACCGCAGCCATCAGGAGGCGCTCACGCTCTGCCGCCGAGGCGCCCAGTCGCCGGGCCAGCACCCATACCAGGGGCACGGTCAGCAGCATGAAGAGGAGCAGTGCGGCGACCGTGATCGGGCGGAAGGCGCCGAGCACTTCGGCACTGCGGCGAGACACCGTGTCGTAGGAGTAATAGGCCTCGAAGAGCAGCGGCTCGCCGCCGGGCACGACAACCTGGGTGTAGACCTCGAGAAGCCGGCCGAAGCTGCGCTCGTAGCGGTTCTCCGACTGGGTCAGGTCTGAGAGGCCGGCATCGCTTCCGCCGCCGAGCAGCACGGCGCGCTCCTCGGCGCCGAGGTTGAAGCGATGTCCGATCAGCCTTGCCTCGTCGGAGTAGACGATTCTCCCTCGTGCGTTCCAGATCTTGATGCGCAGCACGTCGCCGACGACCAGCCGCTTCAGGGCAAGTTGATCGAAGCGGTCGAGCGCGGCAGATTGCTCGTCGACGAGGGCGCGGGTGAGCGCAGGTTGCACGACGGCTCTCGCCAGGAGGGTCGTGGTGGCCCGCGCGTCGGCAACCGCCTCGTCGGTGGCGGCTCGCTGGCTCAGCCACTGCGTCCCCACCACCAGCACGGCCAGCGCGACGAGCCCAGCCGCGATGAACTGCAGGACCGGCCGATTGCGAGCGCGACGACGAGCAGCCGCCACGGTGCCGGGGTTACCGGGCCGCGGCGGCTGCGGACGTTGCTTCATGGTGACAGCTTCATCGGATGCCATCAGTATGACCGAGGCACACCCCTCAGATCGTGACACCGCCTCGGCACGTCTCACCGGTATTGCGGTTGACGGCACGCCAGCCGACCCGGTCGGAGCCGCGCGTGTTGATGATGCGGCGCTCGACAGTGAACGAGCCGCTGCGCCCTCCGGTCGTGGCCTTGCCGCGCATCGAGACCCTGCCGTCGTGAAGGATTCGCCAATGCCAGGTCTGTCCCCTCACGTTCGAATCGACCTCGCCTTCGACCTCGAGGCGTCCGTTGTCGGGCTTCGCCTTGACCTTCCATGACGCGTTGTGCGAACAGCCACCCTGCCTGGTCACATCGCTGCTGTTGGCCATCGCGGGCGCGGAAGCGGTCGCGGCGAAGCCGAGGGCCATCAGGGCCACTGATGTACGAGATATCCATCGATGCATGTCGTCCTCCAAGGTTTTGGGTCAGTACGACAAGGCTCGCGGTCGGCATGGGCGCTTCACAATTGTCCGGTAGTACTACGACCCGCGAGGTATGCGTCGTGCTGAGCAACGACTTCTGCGCTGTGGCGGCGACATTTCAGATCTTGAGCTGCATCTCCGCGAGCCGCTCGACCGGTCGGAAACCCAGTGCGTCGTTGATCGTGACCATGGGACCGTTGGACTCGGCGTTCCACGAGTGCACGAGCCGGACCTCGGCAAAGCTCGCTTGGAATGCGCGCAGGTTTGCGACCTTGCTGGCGATGCCCAGCCGGTGCCCGCGGTGTCCGGGGAGCACCAACGTGCCGCCCTGCCAGGCCGTGTCCGACTGCTGGTCCGTCGTCATCATCTCGGTGAGCGCCACCATCGTTCCGTCGCGAGTGATGGCGGCCGTCCCCCTGGAGTGCCGACCCGGGGCGCGGAAGCGGGCCTCGGCGCTGCGCACCCGGTCCAGGTCCCACACCTCGGCCTCGAGCTCGAGGGAACCCAGCGGCGCCTCGTCATTGAAGGCAGCCTGCAGTGTGCAATAGCCCTCCACCAGCTCGTCGGGCACCTTATCGCCGATGGCGACGAACTCGTAGTCGCGATGGTGAGGCTCGGCCTGCTCCGCGAGCCGGTCGAGCAGGGTCTGCGCGACCGGCAGCTCGAGGACGCGATGCAGTTCGAGGGACCCGAGCTCGAAGGCGTGTCGAGTGAGCAGGTCGTGACCCGCCGAGCCGCTGTCGAGCGGCATGGTGGCCTCGCTGATGACCGTTCGGCGGCCCGCGGCACGGGCGAGGTCGACCGAAGCCTGCAAGAGTGCGGTGCCCACCCCGCGGCGGCGTTGGGCCGGACGCACGATCGGCTCGATGTAAGCGACGTGCGTGTTGTCGAGCCGCGGCAAGATGACCTGGTTGACGCCGAGGACCTCGTCCCCATCCATGGCTGCGATCGGGTGCTGCTCGACGGCGTTGCTCGTGTCGCGAAAAGCCACGGTGGCGGCTTGCAGGGACCAAAACGCCGCGTAGGGACGCTCGTAGGCGTCACCTTCGCGGCCCGCCTCCCAGAACTTCCGGACCAGGTCATCGTCGTGTACGTCGATCTCGCCCGTCCACACAGGACTCGAGCCTAGGGCCCGCCTCGCGGGTCGCCAACGGGTTTTCCGCTTCCCGCCACGCCGGCAGACGACCGCCGAAGCCGCGCGGCCAGGACATGATGGGCAGGTGCTGCACCTACGACTTCGCGTGCCGGACGACCTCACCGACCAGGTCACGTCCCGCCTGCGTGACGACCCGACGGTGACCGACGTACTCGCGATCCGCCATGCCTACGTCAAGCCGCACGGCTGCCTGGTCATGGCAGACGTCGCCCGCGAGAACGCGCAGACGATCCTGGCCGACCTGCGTGAGCTAGGGCTCAGCCGGGAAGGGGCGATCGCGCTGAGCGAGTCCGAGACGATCATGAGCGACGCGGCCCGCGATGCCGAGCGTGCCGCGCCGGGCACCCCGATCGACGCGGTCGTCTGGGACCTGATCGAGGACCGCACCCGCGACGACGTGCGGCTGTCCTGGGCGTTCGTCTCGTTCCTCACCCTCGCCACGCTCATCGCGAGCGTGGGTCGCCTGCTCGACCAGCCGATCCTGATCGTCGGCGCGATGGTGGTGGGTCCGGAGTTCGCTCCTGTGGCAGCGATCTGCTTCGCCCTGGCCCGCCCACGCTTGTCGCTGCTGCGGCCGGCGCTGGTCACCCTGCTCGGCGGAGTGGCGGCGGCGGTGGCTGTGGCGGCCGCCCTCGGTGCCGTCGTTCATGCCTTCGGCGGCTTCACGTCGTACCAGCTGACTCACGGGCCGCTTACCGACTTCATCGTGCAGCCCGATATCTGGTCGTTCGTGATCGCCTTGATCGCTGGTGTTGCGGGGATCTTGTCGCTCACCACGTCCAAGTCGGCGACCTTGGTGGGCGTCTTCATCTCGGTCACGACGGTGCCCGCCATCGGTACTCTCTCGCTCTCGCTGGCCACCGCTAACGGCACGAGCGCGCGTAGCTCACTGCTCCAGCTTGGCCTCAACCTGTCCGGCCTCGTCATCGCGGGAACCATCACCCTGCTCGTGCAGAGACTGGTGTGGCTGCGCGTACGGCGCCTGCACCATGGACGAGCCTGACTCGCCTCAGGCCAGTGGACAGCACCTTGCGGCCCGGCCCTCGGTTGGAGTCGTTGCGCACGAAACCGGGAGCAGACCTGGCGCGCGCCACGCCGGCAATGCCGGGCCTTGGCCGGCCTCTCGGCGGGAAGGGTCAGCGGCGACCCCGCCAGGCCCGGGACAACACCAGGTGAGCACGACGTTGAGCACAGCAAACGGTGACAGCCACACCGCGTCACCCATCCGCAGCCCCAGGCCATGCAGCACGAAGAACGGCAGCGACCAGGGCAGCGCAACAAGCCCGACGAGCACCAGGCCAAGGGCCGCGCCGATGTTGCCGTCGATGTGGCTTCCGTATCCATCGTCATAGGCCAGATAGGCGTACCAGTAGTAGGACAACGCGAATGCCACAATAAGCGCATGCAGGGTGGGGGCGATGAGATACCACCGCCTGGAGGTACTCGAATGTCGAGGCCGTGGCTCGATTTGCTCTACCATCCTGCGACCCGAACCTGCGACCCCGATCTCGCCGCATCGATGCGGACCAACGAGAGTCTATCGGGGCGACGCCTGGGTCCGTGGAGTTAAACGCCGCCGACGAGGCGGCCCGACACGCCGTCAAGGCCGGGCCTTTGCTGGCGTCTCGGCGAAGGGGTTAGAGGGAGAGCTCGGTTCGGACGACGGCGGCGAGGCGCTGCGCGAGGGACCTGGCTTCGTCTGGCGACTCCGCCTCGACCATCACGCGCACGAGCGGCTCGGTCCCCGATGGCCTGAGCAGCACCCTGCCACCCGCGCCGAGCTCAAGCTCGGCTTGGCGTACGGCGGCCTGCACCATTGCGTCGGAGTGCGCCCTCGTCCGGTCGACGCCGGCCACGTTGATGAGCACCTGTGGCAGTCGGCGCATCACCGCTGCCAGCTCGGTGAGAGACGTCGCCGTGGCGGCCATCCGCGCCGCGATGTGCAAGGCCGTCAGCACGCCATCACCGGTGGTGGCGTGGTCGCTCATGATGACGTGCCCCGACTGCTCGCCGCCGAGCGTGTAGGCCCCGGCCGCCATCTGTTCGAGCACATAGCGGTCGCCGACCTTGGCCTGCATGACGTGCACCCCGGCGTCTCGCATGGCCACCAGGAAACCGAGGTTGCTCATCACGGTCGCGACGACAGTGTCGTCGACGAGGTCGCCCGACTCCTTCATGGCCAGGGCCAAGATGGCTAGCAGCTGGTCGCCGTCGACGATCTCGCCCGATGAGTCGACCGCGAGGCAGCGGTCGGCGTCACCGTCGAAGGCGAAGCCCGCGTCGGCTCGCTCGCTCACCACGGCAGCCTTAAGCGAGTCGAGATGCGTCGAGCCGCATCCGTCGTTGATGTTGAGCCCCGTCGGGGTGTTGTGGATCGCCACCACATCTGCACCGACCGCGGCGAAGGCACGCGGAGCAGCCTCGGACGCCGCGCCCTCGGCGCAGTCCAACACCAGCCGCAGCCCGTCCAGCGACGTCGGGAGCGTCGCGTCGAGGTGAGAGACGTAGCGCGCCACCGCGTCGGTCTCGTCGATGACCCGACCCACCCCAACGCCGACCGGCATGTCGAGCGAGACGCCCATCGCCGCCTCGACGGCGTCCTCCACCATGTCACCCAGCTTCAGCCCGCCCCGCGCGAAGAACTTGATGCCGTTGTCGGGCATCGGGTTGTGAGACGCGGAGAGCATCACGCCGAAGTCGGCGTCCATGGCGGCTGTCAGGTGGGCAACGGCCGGCGTCGGCAGGACGCCCAGACGACGTACGTCGACGCCGGATGACGCCAGGCCCGCGACCACGGCGGCATCGAGGAACTCCCCCGACGCCCGAGTGTCTCGCCCCACCACAGCCATCGGCCGCCGCCTGGAGGAGACACCGGACTGGCCGAGCACGTGCGCTGCCGCGACGGACAGCTGCAGGGCAAGCTCGACCGTCAGGTCACGGTTCGCGACGCCCCGGACCCCGTCGGTGCCGAAAATCCGGGCCACGGACGCGACGGCGCGGCTCAGCGCTTGCTGTACTGGGGCGCCTTGCGCGCCTTCTTGAGCCCGGCCTTCTTCCGCTCCTTGATCCGGGCGTCGCGGGTCAGCATGCCCGCCCGCTTCAACGACGGCCGGTTGGCCTCGGCGTCGGTCGCGTTCAGGGCACGGGACACCCCGAGCCGCAGAGCACCGGCCTGGCCGGTGAGTCCGCCGCCATGGATGCGCGCGACCACGTCGTACTGGCCTACGAGCTGCGTGAGCACGAACGGCTCGTTGACGAGCTGCTGGTGCAGCTTGTTGGGGAAGTAGGCCTCGAGGGTGCGGCCGTTGACTGTCCACGTGCCGGTGCCGGGCACGATCCGCACCCGCGCGACAGCTTCCTTGCGGCGGCCGGTCGCGCCGGCTGCGGCGATGGTGACGGCACGGGCCGGCGTGTCGACCGACGGAACACTCTCGGTGGTGTACTCGCTGGGTGCGTCCAGCTGCTCGTCGGTGGCGGTGTCAGTGGTCTCGGCCACGGATGATCCTCATTTCAGACCTGCGGATGGTTGCCGGCCGGCGTGGGCGGGCGATGTCTTCTTGCGAGCTGCTGCGTGGGATCACTGGGCGATCTGGGTGATCTCGAACGACCGAGGCTGCTGCGCCGCGTGCGGGTGCTCCGGCCCGGCGTAGACCTTGAGCTTCTTGAGCAGCTGGCGGCTGAGACGGTTCTTGGGAAGCATCCCCCACACGGCCTTCTCGATCGCCTGACGCGGGTTCTTGTCGAGCAGCTCGCCATAGGGGATCGACGACAACCCGCCCGGATAGCCCGAGTGACGATGGGCCAGCTTGGTGTCTCGTTTCGTGCCTGACAGCGCGACCTTGTCGGCGTTGATGATGACGACGAAGTCGCCGGTGTCCATGTGCGGTGCGTAGGTCGGCTTGTGCTTGCCACGCAGCAACGTTGCGGCCTGCACGGCCAGCCGTCCGAGGACCACGTCGCTGGCGTCGATGACATGCCACTCACGCGTGATCCCGCCTGGCTTCGGGCTGTACGTCCGCACGTTCGGTGACCTTCGTTCGTCTCGATGTCAGCTTGGCTGTTCGGCCCGCGACACGAGCCACCCCAAACGGCGGCACGGTCTTGGCACGGGCAGGTCGCCGGCATGCGAGCACGACGACCTCCTAGGTTACCGGCCCGCACGCGCCAGGGTCAAAACGACGAACGTGTGCCGGCGGCCCCGTTTTTCCATTTCTGCGGTCGGGGCATAGGTTGGACCCACCCACCGCACCACTGTCAGGACGCCTCAAACACGTGGGCACATCGACCCACGCACACCGACCCACCGGTGACCGCGCCGGGGAGACTCGGCCTGAGGCCCGGGCCCCGAACTCAGAGGAGAGCCGACGTGTCCCACGACACCGCCTCCGCCGGCACTGCTGCTGGCACCGCCGGCACGGCCGCCGGCTCGTCATTGACCGTCAGAGACAACCGCACCGGCGACGAGTACGACCTGCCCATCACCGACGGGACCATCCGGGCCTCGGACCTGGCGAAGATCACGGCCAACGGCTCCGGACCACTCGCCGTCTACGACCCCGGCTTCGTCAACACCGCGTCGTGTCGCTCCGCGGTCACGTTCATCGACGGTGACAAGGGAGTCCTCGAGTACCGCGGCTACCCGATTGAACAGCTGGCCGAGAAGTCCAGCTATCTCGAGGTCGCTTACCTGCTGATCCACGGGGAGCTCCCGTCGAAGCAGGCCTTTGACGTCTGGGAGCACCAGATCACGTTCCACACCTTCGTGCACGAGAACGTGAAGAGCTTCATGGAGGGCTTCCGCTACGACGCTCACCCCATGGGCATGCTGCTCGCGTCCGTCGGCGCCTTGTCGACGTTCTACCCGGAGTCCCGCAACATCAGCGACGCCAACGTGCGCCAGATGCAGATCATCCGGCTGATCGCGAAGATGCCGACCCTCGGCGCGTGGGCGTTCCGCCATGCGCAGGGCAAGCCGTACGTCTACCCGGACAACGAGCTCGGTTATGCCGCCAACTTCCTCTCGATGCTGTTCAAGATGAGCGAGCAGAAGTTCGTCGCGGACGAGCGCCTCATCAAGGCGCTCGAGGTGCTCTTCATCCTCCACGCCGACCATGAGCAGAACTGCTCGACCAACGCAGTGCGATCCGTCGGCTCGTCGCAG
This sequence comes from Propionibacteriales bacterium, assembly GCA_038238115.1. Taxonomy (GTDB): domain Bacteria; phylum Actinomycetota; class Actinomycetes; order Propionibacteriales; family Nocardioidaceae; genus JBBRYB01. Next base: position 45,272 of record JBBRYB010000009.1, read on the forward strand.
GTTGACCCTTACTCGGCGGTCGCCGCCGGGATCGGTGCCCTCTTCGGGCCGCTGCACGGCGGCGCCAACGAGGCCGTCCTCAAGATGCTGCGGCGAATCGGCTCGGTCGACGACGTGCCCGACTTCATCGACGGGGTCAAGAGCGGCAAGGAACGCCTGATGGGGTTCGGGCACCGGGTCTACAAGAACTACGACCCGCGAGCCACGATCATCAAGAAGGCGGCAGAGGACGTCTTCGAGGTGACCGGCGTCAACCCGCTGTTGAAGATCGCGCAGGAGCTGGAGAAGATCGCCCTGGAGGACGAGTACTTCATCCAACGCAAGCTCTATCCCAACGTCGACTTCTACTCCGGCCTGATCTACGAGGCGTTGAACTTCCCGCCGGAGATGTTCACCGTGCTCTTCGCCATCCCGCGTACGTCGGGATGGCTCGCTCAGTGGCTCGAGCTCGTCCAGGACCCGGAGCAGAAGATCGCCCGCCCCAAACAGATCTACACAGGCGAGCGCAGGCTCGACTTTGTGCCGTCCTCACAGCGCTGGAAGTAGCGGGACCACGATGCGTCTCACCCGGAGTGTTCCCCGCGTCAGCCACGACGAGGCGCTCCTTGACGTCTTCTTCGACGTGCTGGCGACGTACCGGCTGACGACGCTGATCAAGGACGACAAGATCACCGAGGACCTGCGAGGCCGGGTCTGGGCGCACTACGGCCAGCCTAGCGATGACGACTCACGCAAGGTCAGCTACCTGCTGACCTGCGTGGTGTCTGAGTATCTGCTTCGGCGCCTTCGCGGTCGCCTCCCGGGCGCTGTTTCCGCGGGCGTGGAAGCCAGTGTCCAAGGCCCTTGCGTTCTCGGCTCTGACCGGCCTGCTGTCCGACACGTTGGCCTGAGGGCGTCGAGGCGCCCAACAGTTGCGGTCTCGCAGATACGCCGCTGCCGCTTGATCGGAGTCCGCAACTTGGCTCCTCGACGTAAGGTATTTGGCGCCTCACGCCCCCAGCTAATTGGCGCCTCGACGCCCCCGGCTGTCCGGGCGCCTCGACCATCGGCGCAGGCGCTAGGAAACCGGCCGCCCGCCGAGGAAGGTCTCTCGCAGCGTCAGGTCGTCGTCGAACACCGCGATGTCGGCGCGCGCGCCGATTCGAATCGAGCCCACGTCGTCGCGCCCGAGCAGCCGCGCCGGCCTCTCGCTCGCCGCGGCCAACGCGGCTTCGACGCCGATACCCAGCTCGGCTGCGTTCAGCACGGCGTCGGCCAGGGTCAGCGAGCTGCCGGCGAGCGTCCCCTCGGGGTTGCGTACCGCACCGTTGCTCACCTGCAATGCCACCCCAGCCAGCTCGAACGTGCCGTCGGCTCGTGCCGCGGCGGCTGTCGCGTCGGTCACCAGCACGACCCGGCCGGGCGCCGCCGCCACCACGAGTCGGATCACGTCCGGTGCAAGGTGATGGCCGTCGACGACGATCTGGATCACGACGTCGTCGCGAGCGAGGGCGGCTCCGGGAAGCCCAGGCTCGCGATGATGGAGCGGGCCCATCGCGTTGAAGAGATGGGTGACAGCCCGGGCGCCGGCGTCGAAGGCAGCGTGTGCTTGAGCGGACGACGCGTCTGAGTGGCCGAGGGAGACGAGCAGCCCGTCTGCGCAGAGGGTGCGCACCAGGTCGAGCGCGCCGGGAAGCTCTGGAGCCAGCGTGACCGAGACGACCGGCGCACGACGCCGCCACGCCGCCAGCTCCACCGGATCGGGGTCGCGCCGGTGCTCAGACGGGTGGGCGCCGAGGCGCCGGGCGGACAGGTACGGTCCCTCCAGGTGTACGCCGAGCGGAAGGGCCGCGTCACCGGGCCAATCACCAGGCCGCCTGGGGATGACACGCGCGAGCACGTCGAGGGCATCACACGTGTGCTTGGCGGAGGCCGTGATCAGGGTGGGCAGCCACGCGGTGACGCCGTGGGCGGCCAGCGCGCGAGCCAGCGCAAGCACCTGTTCCCCGTCGGCGGTCATCAGGTCCACCCCGGCGAACCCGTTGACCTGTACGTCGACGAGGCCAGGGGCGGCAATCCGACCGCCCCGCGCGGCCGGCCGACCCACTGACGAGATGACGCCGTCCTCGACACCAACGTCGCCGGGCACCAGCCGCCCGTCGACGAGGGCCGCGCTGACCCCGAGGCGCCCCCTCATCGGGTCCCGGTGGGCAGGGTAGAGCGCAGCCGAAGTCGACGCGGTGGCCGACGTACCGGAGTGGGCATGACCAGGGGACTGTCGCCTTCCAGAGCGCCGATGTGGGAGGCGATGGAGTCGGAGCTGACGGTGACCTGGCGCATCGCGAGCCGGCGGGCCGCCAGTGCGGCGAGCTCAGCCGCTGCCGATGGGGCTGCGTCCAGCGCGAGAGTCGAGGTGGCGACGCCGGCGCTCAGCGCCTCGTCGACGCCACCAGGGTCGGCCAGCCCGGCAGCCCCTGGCCCGGTGACCGGCTCCAGGAGGCGGTCACCGTTACGCACTTGCACTCGACACCCGGTCTTGCCGATGTCGACGCCGATGCTCATCGAACACTCTCGCCTAGGCCGGACCCGGTCCGCGACGGCCTCGGCGGAGGCTCTGCCGCCGCCGATGCGCAGCGGGTCCACCCCGCTGGACAGGGCACGTACCGCACCTGCACCGCGACCGACGCCGCGGGAGATCGCCTGCATGTCGAGCGCGTCGCTGACGATGCCGCCGTCGAAGCCCATCTCGTCACGCGGCTGCGTCAGCAGACGTGGGCTCATCGTGGCTAGCCGACGGTCGAGCGCGGGAAACACCGGTTACGGCTGTTGTCATGGACCATTGGTACAGCAAACGTGGGCCCTTCCGCCAAGTACTGCCGTCGTCGCCACGGCGGCCACCACCGCCTCCTGGCTCGTCGTTCCCCTCGCGTTGCCGCCGCCTCCGCTCGCGCTTGCTTCGCCACCACCACGGGGACCAGCTCCTAGCCACGGCAGCGCCGGCCCAGGGCTCGCTCACCCATTTCCGGCCACTGCACTGGCGAGCCAACCGCCTCAGCGGGTCCGCTCCACGCGGCCCTCGTTCCAAACCGGACCATCGGACTCGTAGACCGACCCGTCGGCGCCGAAGACGAGGAACCGGTCGAAGCCGCGCGCGAACCATCGGTCGTGGGTCACCGCGACCACTGTCCCCTCGAAGCTCGCCAGGCCGTCCTCCAGCGCCTCGGCCGACTCGACGTCGAGGTTGTCGGTCGGCTCGTCGAGGAGCAGCAAGGTGGCGCCCGACAGCTCGAGCAGCAGGATCTGCAGGCGGGCCTGTTGACCACCCGACAGCGACTCGAACCTCTGCTCCGAGGCGTGCGCCAGCTCGTAGCGGTCGAGCGCCCGCGCCGCCTGCTCGCGCGGCATACCATCGCGATGGCTGTCGCCACGGTGCAGGATCTCCAGCAGCGTGCGGCCTACCAGCTCGGGGTGCTCGTGGGTCTGCACGAACCAGCCGGGCCGCACCCGGGCACCGAGCTTGGCCCGTCCGGCGTGCTCGACCGGCTTGATCGCGACCTCACCGACCGGCCGATGCTCCACATCGGGGTCTGAGCCGCCCGCGGCGAGCAGCCGCAGGTAGTGCGACTTGCCCGACCCGTTGGAGCCCAGCACAGCCACCCGCTCGCCGTACCACACCTCGAGGTCGAAGGGCCTCATCAGCCCGACGAGTTCCAGCCGCTCACAGACCACGGCGCGCTTGCCGGTGCGGCCACCCTTGAGCCGCATCCTGACGTTCTGCTCGCGCGGCTGGTTCTCGGGCGGCCCGGCGTCCTCGAACCGCCTGAGCCGCGTCACCGCTGAGTGGTAGCGCGAGGCCATGTCGGAGTTGTAGGCGGCCTTCTGCTTGTACATCAGCATGAGCGTTCGGAGCTTCGCATGCTCCTCGTCCCACCGCTTGCGTTGCTCCTCGAGCCGCGCGAACCGCTCTCGCCGCGCCTGGTGGTACGTCGAGAAGCCGCCCGGGTGAACCCACACGGTGTTGCCTGCCGCGCCGAGCTCGACGGTGACGACCCGGGTGGCCGTGTTGTTCATCAGCTCGCGGTCGTGGCTCACGAAGAGCATCGTCTTGGCTGAGTCTTCGATGCGCTCCTCGAGCCAGAGCTTGCCCGGCACGTCGAGGAAGTTGTCGGGCTCGTCGAGCAGCAGCACTTCGTCAGGGCCGCGGAGCAGGGCCTCCAGCACGAGCCGCTTCTGCTCGCCGCCGCTGAGGGTGGTGAGGTCGCGATACCTGGCCTTGTCATACGAGACGCCCAGCGACGCGATCGTGCAGACGTCCCACAGCACCTCGATGTCGTAGCCTCTGGCGTCGGCCCACTCCGACAAGGCCTCGGCGTACTTCATCTGGGTCTTCTCGTCGTCGGCCTCCATCATCGCGAGCTCGGCTTGGTCGACAAACGCGGCGGCGGCGCGCACCCGAGGCGGGGAGACCGACAACAGCAGGTCGTGCACGGTCATCCCGGCGTTGCCCTGTGTGAGCATCTGGCGCATGATGCCGAGCCCACCGGAGCGAGTCACCACACCGGCGTGCGGCACCAGGTCACCGCTGACGATGCGCAGCAGCGTCGTCTTTCCCGCGCCGTTGGCGCCGACAAGCGCCACCTTCGCGCCCTCCCCGACGCGGAACGAGACGTCGTCGAGCAGCACCCGCCCATCGGGCAGCTCGAACCGGATGCCGGCGACATCGACGTGACCCACGCATCCATCCTCTCCCGCGCCCCGATCGATCCGCACACCCTTTGTTGACCTGTCAGCTGCTGACCTGTCAGCTACGGAACTGTCAGCTGCGGACCGCAGCCGCGGACTGCCAGCCGCGGAACTGTCAGCGGCCGAACCGCCAGCCCCCCGAGCGGCCGCGAGCGGGCGCCCGGTTACCGCCAGCCCCCGAGCGGCCGGTTACTCGTTGTCAGTGAGGTCCTTGACAGCGTCCTCGATCGTGCGGTGGAAAGTCGGGTAGGCGTAGATCATTGACTGGAGGCTGCGGGTCGGAACCCGACCGTGCACGGCCACGACGAGCGCAGACAGCACCTCGCCACCACTCGGTCCCACGGCCGTCGCGCCAACGAGCACACCCTGGTCGGCATCCTCGACGAGCTTGATGAGCCCCTGGTTTCCGACCTTGTGGATCCAGCCCCGAGCCGAGGTCGGTAGCTCGGCCAGACCGGTTCGCACGTTCAGCCCTTGATCGCGAGCCTGCTGCTCCGTCAGCCCGACCGACCCCACCTCGGGATCGGTGAAGGTGACTCGAGGCACTGCCCGGTAGTCCGCGGTCGGAGCGCCGTCGGCCTCGAGGACGGCCTTGGCGGCGATGTTGGCCTGGTACATCGACATGTGGGTGAAGGCGCCCTTGCCGGTGATGTCGCCGATCGCCCACAGTCCGTCCGAGACCTGCATGCTCTCGTCGGTCGGGAGCGCTTGCACGTTGGGGTCGAGCCCGACCGTCTCGAGCCCGAGGTCGCCGAGGTTGGCGCGTCGCCCGGCCGCCACGAGCAGCTTGTCGCCCTGCAGCGTCTGCTCGTCGAGCGTCACGGAGAAGTGCCCATCGGCATACTCGACCGCCGAGACCTTCACGCCGGCGAGCACCTGGATCCCCTCCTCGCCGAACACGTCGGTGACCACCCTGCTCGCCTCAGGCTCCTCGACGGCCAAAATCCGGTCCCCCACCTCGAGGAGCGTGACCTCGACCCCGAACCGACTGAACGCCTGGCACATCTCGGCTCCCACCGCGCCGCCCCCTATCACGATGAGCGAACCGGGAAGGGCCGTGAGCCGCACGGCGTCCCGGTTGGTCCAGTACGGCGTCTCAGCCAGACCGGGAATGGGTGGCACACTCGGGTCGGTGCCCGTGTTGAGCACCACTCCCCGCCGGGCCACAAACGTCTCGTCGCCCACCGCGATCGTGCGTTCCCCCGCCAACCGCGCGTGGCCACGCACGAACCTCACGCCGCTGTCGGTGAGCCGGTCCACGGCCACCTGGTCGTTCCAGTCGTCGGTCGCCTCGTTGGCGATCCGCTCGGCGACGGGCGCCCAGTCAGGGTCTACCGTGCTCGTCCCGGCCGTCCCGGGGATGCGGCGCCCCTCGGCGACCAGGTCGGCGGCGCGGATCATCATCTTCGTGGGGACGCAGGCGTAGTAGGGGCACTCGCCGCCGACTAAGCGCTGGTCGACACCCACGACTTCGAGCCCGGCCCCGGCCAGTTCGCTGGCGACGGCCTCGCCGCCGGGGCCAAGACCTACGACGACGACATCGACTTCGGTGGTGCTCATCTCTGGGTTCCCTTCTTCGGCAAGACTCGGGTGTTCCGCGACCTGCCACAGATGCTGCTGCGGCGGCAGATCCGGCTCTGGTTGCAGACGCTGACACGGTTCGCTCGCCAACACCCTGTCGCAACGGTGTTGGGCGGACGGCACCGACCCTCCGCAACCGCCTCTATTCTTATCCGACCGCTGCTGTTGTCCGACCTGAGCCCAACCCGCCACCCTTCGTTCGGCGATCGCAGAGAAGGGCACCACCGTGACTCGTCCGCCTGCCGGAGCCGTGAGGGGGCTGGCGGCGGCCTGTCATCCGCTGCCGACACTGGCGGTCACTGTCACCATGGCGGTGCTGGTCGCGGCCGCGGGCAACGCCTGGCAGACCGTGCTGGTAGCGACGCTAGCCGTGCTGACGGGCCAGCTGTCGATCGGCTGGTCCAACGACGTTCTCGACTCACCCCGGGACGCCCTCGCCGGTCGCACCGACAAGCCGGTAGCCACCGGTGTCTTGTCGCGCTCGACCACGGCTTCGGCCGCAGCGGTGGCCGCCGCCGCCACAGTTCCGATGTCCCTCGCGCTCGGCTGGAGAGCGGGGCTGGTTCATCTCGTCAGTGTTTGCTGCGGCTGGCTCTACAACGTCGTCCTCAAGTCGACGCCGCTCTCTGCGCTGCCCTATGCTGTCGCCTTCGCCGGGCTGCCCGCCATCGCCACGCTCGCGTTGCCGTCGCATCCCTGGCCACCGGTGTGGGCGCCGGTGGCAGGCGGGCTTGTCGGAGTGGCGGCGCACTTCGGCAATGCGCTTCCCGACCTGGACGCCGATCGCCGAACCGGCGTCATCGGCCTGCCTCATCGCTTCGGCCGGCTCGGGTCCGTCGCGACAGTTGCAACGTGCGGCCTCGGCGCGACGGCGCTCGTACTGAGCCAGTCCGTCTCCGAGCGGCCTGTGCTCGACGCGGCGTTCGCGGTCGCTGCGGTCGGCTCGTCCTGCGTCGCTGTGGTCGCGGTACGCCGCAGTCCGCACTCGGAAGCGGCCTTCCACGCCACCATGGTGCTCGCCGGGATCGATGTCGCGTTGATCGCGCTCTCCCACGGCCTGGTATGACGCGGACCGGGCGTCGAGATCGCTCATCAGGTTCTCCCTGACCACTGCTCAAATGCCTTCGCCAGCACCGCAGGGCGTCTGCGGCGGCTCGCTGGTCGCCCCGTGATTAGGTAGGCGAAGCGCAACAAGGCCGTCGAGCGTGTCAGCTCCCAGCCCTCGCTAGCCGACAACTAGTCGACGGCCACGCAGTCATCACGAACCACCGTCACCTCCATGCCCACGAACGTCGCCACAGCCAGTTCTGTTGCACCATGGCTCGGTTACAGCACTCACCGCGTCTGCCTTACCTCCAGGACGCGGAAGCCTTTGGCGGAGGCCAACCGCTGGCAACCGAATCCCTGCTCGCTGATCCAGCGGCCCAACGAGTCGGCACCCAAGTTCTTGCCCACGACGACCAGCGCCCGCGCGTCGGGCGCCAGCCTGGGCAGCCAGCGCATCAGCAGCGCATGCAGCGCGGGCTTACCGATCCGGATCGGCGGATTCGACCAGATCTCGTCGAACATCGTCTCTCGGGGCACGTCGTCGGGCATCGCCGCGCGGACCCGATCCGCGACGCCGAGTGACGCCGCGTTGTCGCGGCACAGGCGGAGGGCACGCTCGTTGACGTCGACCGCCCACACGGTGGCGGTGGGCACCACGGAGGCAATCGCACAGGCGATCACGCCGTAGCCGCAGCCGAGGTCGAGGTAGCAGCCCGCTCGCTCCGGCGGTGCCGTCTCCCGGAAGAGGACGGAAGTCCCCAGGTCGAGACGACCGGCCGCAAACACCCCGGAGGCGGACTCGAGCCTCAGTTCGCGGCCCCACACCGTCGCGGTGACCGGCTGGCGTCTTTCGATCGAGTCGGGCTCGGCGGAGAAGTAGTGGTCGCTCATGCCGGGCCCCTCATGGGACGCGCCTGCTGGCCCGGGCTATCTGGTCGGGCGCCCCCGGGTAACCCACCTCTTCGAGACTCAGGCCATGGGCCGCGACCACGGTGACCCGCGGGTCGCGGACTTCGGCGCGCAGTACGGCTGCGGGCCACTCGACCGGCTGGCGGCCCTCACCGACGGTCAGCAGTGCTCCCACGAGCGCCCGCACCATGTGGTGGCAGAAGGCATCGGCCACGACGCGCGCGGTCAAGAGCGGACCGCTTCTCGTCCACGCGAGCTCGCGGAGGGAGCGGGTCGTCGTCGCCCCCTCCCGCTGCTTGCAGAATGCGGCGAAGTCGTGCTCGCCCAGGAGCAGCGAGGCAGCGGCGTTCATGGCGTCCGTGTCGAGGCGTCGCGGCCAGGCCAGCACAGCGTGCCTCCTCAGCGGGTCGGCTTCGCCGAGGTCGTCGCAGATCTGGTAGGCGTACCGGCGCCAGGTTGCCGAAAACCTTGCGTCGAACGCCTCCGGCGCGGCGGTGACGCGACGAACCCGCAGGTCCTCCGGCAGCAGTCGGGCCAGCCGCCACGTCAGCCGATCGACGCCGATGGCGACTAGGGCGGCGGACTCGAGGTCGACATGGCAGACCTGTCCACGCGCATGCACCCCCGCGTCCGTGCGTCCGGCGACTGTGAGCCGGACGTCAGGGAGCCGCAGCACGGTAGCGATCGCGGCTTCGAGCGTGTCTTGGACGGTACGGCGGCCGGGCTGGCTGGCCCAGCCGGAGAAGTCGGTGCCGTCATACGCGACGTCAAGCCGCAACCGGACGACTTCGCCTCCCGGCGCGGAGTCACCGTCTGCCGCGAGTTGCGCCATGGCGCACATTGTCTCCCATCCGATGAGTTGCGCCGGCGCCTACACCCGAACTGCACTTCCCGCAGATGGTGGCGCAGGTCATCCGAGGTCGGCGCGTCGTGGCCCGATCTGGACGCAGCACTCATCCGTCGCTGGTGCCAGCACCGCCTCCAGCGGGTCGGCTTGCAGGCCTCCGAGAAGGGCGGCGAGGAAGGCCCGGTTCAGGCCGCAGACGAGCTCGGGAGACCGCTGGGCGATCGGATGGAACGGGCAGTTTCGAAGCCGCACACACGACGGGCCGGCCTGGTAGGGCTCATAGCCGCGCTCGTCGAGGACCGAGCTGACAAGTCCGAGGGCACGCTCGAGGCCGAGGCGACCCTTGGCGTTTCGACGGTCGACGCCGGCCCCAGCGTCGTGTCCTGCCTCGGCGGCGACGCGCCGCGCCGCATCGGCCCCCGACTCGGCACCTCGTTGACTCAGCACCGCGTCGGAGAGAATCGTCGCCAGGTCGGCGTGTGCGCGTGGTGGCACGCTCACCTCAACCGCTGCCCGAACAGGCTGGTAGGTCTTCGGAGCACGGCCGATCCGACGAGGCGTCGACGGATCGACGTCGGCTGTCAACAGCCCGACGGCCACCAGCTTGTCGAGGTGAAAAGCGGCCAGCTTGCGGGAGATCCCCGCTGCCTCGGCCGCCTCCTCCCGGGTCACTGGCCGACGCGCCCGCCGCACGAACGCATACAGTGCACTGCGCAGCCGGTCGTCGAGCGCGGCCACGGCCGTCACGGCAGGGTCGGGCTGAGCCGGATGTTGGGGCACGGAGCAAGAATAACGTCGATTTCCGTTTCCGGAAAGTGGTTGAGACGAATTCTCTAGCGGTCTTGGCGAGCCTCGTTCTTTAACGCTAACTTTTCTTGGTGAAAGGAGGTCACGATGACTGATGAGCTCTTGGCCGACTACACCGACCTGGACGAGTTCGACACCGACGCGTTGATCGGGCCGACGACCCGCTCGGCTCGGCAACACCCGACGCAGCCCTCAACTGAGGAACAGCGCCTGGGTGGCCCTGCGTCGAGCATCGACCTGGCTGCGGTTGAGCATGCAGCCAGCCAGCTGCTGACGGCCCTCGGGTTGTCGACCGAGTCCGAGTCGTTGAGCGGGACGCCTCGCCGGATGGCCAAGGCCTACGCGGAGTTCTTCAGTCCGCGGCCGTTCGTCCTCACAACGTTCCCGAACGAGGAGGAGTACGACGCAATCGTCGTAGCTCGGGCGATCCCGCTCAGATCGGTCTGTGAGCACCATCTGCTGCCGTTCACGGGAGTGGCCCATGTCGGCTACCTGCCGGGCGAGCGCATCGTGGGCCTGAGCAAGCTTGCGCGCGTCGTCGAGCACTTCGCCTGCCGACCGCAGGTGCAGGAGCGGCTGACGACGCAGGTCGCCCGGTGGATGCAGGAGCACCTGTCCCCCCGAGGAGTCGGCGTCGTCATCGAGGCGGAGCACACCTGCATGACGCTTCGCGGTGTTCGGGCGGCAGGCTCGAACACCGTCACCTCGTCACTGCAGGGCTTGCTCCGCACGGACCCACGCAGCCGCCAGGAGTTCCTGGCACTCACCCGCGTGATGTCATGACGCCGGACCAGACCGATGGGCCAGCATCACACACCTCGCTATTGGACGTCGAACTCGTTGCCCTCGGGGTCGGCCATTGTGACGTGCCGATGACCATGCTCGTCGACGCGCGCCAGCACGCTCGCACCGAGGCCCTCCAGCCTCGCCACCTCGGCCTCGCGGCTGTCCGACCCGACGTTGATGTCGACGTGGACACGGTTCTTGCCCGCCTTCGACTCGGGCACGAGCTGGAAGAGCAGCCGTCGCGCGGCACCGGTTCCTCGCCGCGAGGCATCTGCGTCGTCGGAGTGCCGGATCGCCGCCAGTGTTGCCCACGCGCGCTTGCCGTCGTGCACGATGGTGTCACCGTCGGTCGCAAAGCCCTGCGTGACCAGCGACTCGATCATGGCGTCGTTGTCCTCGACCAGGTAGTCGAGCGCCGAGGCCCAGAAGTCGGCCAGCTTGTGCGGGCGGCGGGCGTCGATGACGAGCTGCCAATCGTGGGCCATCCTGCTCCCATCTCCTCTCCGTCAGCAAAAGACAAAGCCTGCCAGAGGCCGCCAACACGGCGACGAGCAGCACGACATGAAGGAAGGACACCATGACATCACCATCCAAGGTCGTCATCGTCGGTGCCGGCCTGGCCGGCGCAAAGGCCGCCGAGGCGCTGCGCACGCAGGGGTACGGCGGCCCGCTGGTGCTTATCGGTGATGAGGAGCACCTCCCCTACGAGAGGCCGCCCCTGTCCAAGGACTACCTCGCCGGGAGCACCGAACGATCCGCGCTCGACGTGCACGACCACGACTGGTACGAGTCCAACCATGTCGACCTCCAGCTCGGGCGCGCAGCCACGGCCGTCGATGCCTCGGCCCACGAGGTGGAGCTTGCCGGCGGCGAACGGATCGGCTACGACCGGCTGCTGCTCGCGACGGGGTCCCACGCGCGCTCCTTGCCGCTGCCTGGCGCCGGCTCCCAGGGCGTCTTCACACTGCGTCACGTCGAGGACTCCGATCGGATCAGTCGGGCACTCGCGCCAGACAGCAGCCTGGTGGTCATCGGCGGTGGCTGGATCGGGATGGAAGTCGCGGCGAACGCCCGTCAGCGCGGCGTCGACGTCACAGTGATCGAGGCGGGTGACCTGCCACTGGCCGGTGTTCTCGGGCCCGAGCTTGCCCAGGTCTTCTTGGACCTGCATCGCGAGCACGGGGTGACGTTCCACCTCGGTGCCTCGGTGGCGGAGGTGACCGCGCAGGACGGTATGACGACCGGCGTGTCTCTCGGCGACGGCACGCACGTCGCGGCTGGGACCGTCCTCATCGCCGTCGGCGCCGCTCCCAACCTCGAGCTCGCGCAGAGTGCGGGGCTAGACCTTGACAACGGTGTCCTCGTCGACGCGTCGCTCCGCACGAGCGACCCTGACATCTGGGCGGCCGGCGACATCGCCAACCAGCTCCATCCCGTGCTCGGCGCCCGGGTCCGCGTCGAACACTGGGCCAACGCGCTCAACCAGCCAGCCGCGGCGGCAGCCTCGATGCTCGACAGTTCGACGACGTACGACGAACTCCCCTATTTCTTCACCGACCAGTACGACCTGGGCATGGAGTATTTCGGCCACGCCCCACGCGGCAGCTACGCCAGGGTGGTGACTCGCGGCGACGTAGCTAAAAGGGAGTTCATGGCGTTCTGGCTCGACGGCGACCAGCATGTCCTTGCCGGTATGGCCGTCAACGTCTGGGACGTGATCGACGACGTCAAAGCGCTCGTCCTCGCCGGCCGTGGCGTCGACACCACCCGACTGGCCGACCCAGCCGTCGCGTTGTCGGCCCTTTGACGGCGTGTCGAGGCGCCTCCGGTGTGCTCGCGGCGCGAGTCGAGGCGCCTCCGGTGTGCTCGCGGCGGCGTTCAGCTGAACGTGTCGAGGCGCCCAATAGTTGCCGGTCTCACAGCTACGGCGCAGCCGCTTGATCGGAGTCCGGCAACATTTTGGCGCCTCGACGTCTCCTTCAGCGCCGAACCGTCACTCGCTGGCCGCGGGCTGCTGCTCGACAGGCGCTTCCACGGTCTCGCCCTGTGGCTCCTGGTCGGCCACGGCATCTTGGGCATCCACCTGCACGGCTTCGCCTTGGGTGTCCTGCACTCCCGTCGGCTCCACCACGGCCGAGTCGGCCCGCGTCGCCTCGTCATCGGTGGTGTCACCCTCGGCCGACACTGCAGCAGTCGAGCCTTCGGAGGACGCCGGTGGGGCGGCTGGCGTATTCGCGCCTGACGCCGTTGCGGCTGGCGCGGCCGCGCCCCGCCCACCGGCGGCGGGTCGGCCAGCATGAGCCTGAGGGGTGAACTCGGCCTCAACCAGCTCAATCACCGCCATGGGGGCGTTGTCACCCTTGCGGGGCCCGATCTTGGTGATGCGGGTGTAACCACCGGGACGGTCCGCGAACCGCGGTCCGATCTCCGTGAACAACACGTGCACGACCGTCTTGTCGCGGATCACCGACAACACCTGACGGCGGTTGTGCAGATCGCCGTGCTTGGCCTTGGTGATCAGCCGTTCGGCGTACGGCCGAAGAACACGGGCCTTGGTCTCCGTCGTGGTGATCTTGCCGTGCTCGAACAGATTCGTCGCCAGGTTGGCGAGGATCGCCTTCTGGTGCGCCGGGCTGCCGCCGAGGCGTGGGCCCTTCCTGGGGGTTGGCATCTCGTTCTCTCTCTCTTCCGAGCCGTGTCAGGTACTCGAATGGCGAGCTGCGACGGGCGAAACCCGGTCCAGCCCAGCGAACCAGGGTCAGTATTGCTCGTCTTCGGCGTAGCTGGCGTCGTCGTCATCGTCGTACGCGTCGATGACCGTGCTCGGGTCGAAGCCTGGCGCGCTGTCCTTGAGGCCGAGGCCCATCTCGGCGAGCTTGGCTTTGACCTCGTCGATCGACTTCGAGCCGAAGTTGCGGATGTCGAGCAGGTCCTGTTCGCTGCGCGACAGCAGTTCGCCGACGGTGTGGATGCCCTCCCGCTTGAGACAGTTGTAGGAACGCACGGTGAGGTTGAGGTCCTCGACCGGCAGCGCGAGGTCCGCGGCGAGCTGCTCGTCGATGGGTGACGGACCGATGTCGATGCCCTCGGCCTCGACATTGAGCTCACGGGCAAGACCGAAGAGCTCGACCAGGGTCTTGCCGGCCGAGGCGAGCGCATCGCGGGGCAGCATCGACGGCTTCGTCTCGACGTCGATGATCAGCCGGTCGAAGTCGGTGCGCTGCTCGACACGCGTCGCCTCGACGTTGTACATGACCTTGAGCACGGGCGAGTAGATCGAGTCGACCGGCATCCGGCCGATCTCGGTGTCGCCGGCCTTGTTCTGCACGGCAGAGACGTAGCCGCGACCACGCTCGACGACGAGCTCCATGTCGAGCTTGCCCTTGTCGTTGAGGGTGGCGAGCACGAGCTCGGTGTTATGCACCTCAACACCGGCCGGTGGCGCGATGTCTGCGGCGGTCACTTCACCGGGACCCTGCTTGCGCAGGTACATGGTGACGGGCTCGTCTTGCTCGGAGGAGACCACGAGCTGCTTGAGGTTCAAGATCACCTCGGTGACGTCCTCACGCACACCGGGGATTGTCGAGAACTCGTGGAGCACCCCGTCGACACGGATCGAGGTGACGGCCGCGCCGGGGATCGACGACAGCAAGGTACGACGCAGGGAGTTGCCGAGGGTGTAGCCGAATCCCGGCTCGAGGGGCTCGATCGAGAACCGCGAACGGTGCTCGCCGGCAACCTCTTCGGACAGGGACGGGCGCTGGGCGATAAGCACAGTAGTTCTTCCTTCCTACGCCACCCGCTATTTGACGGCGTAGATCTGCGAATAGGTCTCCGCACGGGACGAGCCCTCAAACGACCCGAACACGACGGTGTCTGGGGCTGGCCCCAGTCCTGACCGCGGAGCCGGTTGGCCCCGCTGCCAGGTTACTTCTTGGAGTAGTACTCGACGATGAGCTGCTCCTGCACCGGTACGTCGATCTGCTGACGCACGGGAAGCTGGTGCACGAGCACACGCATCTTGGTGGTGATGACCTCCAGCCAGGCGGGGACGAGCCGCTCGCCGTGGGTCTCCCTGGCGATGATGAACGGCGTCGCCTCCACGGACTTGGCGCGGACGTCGATGACGTCGTGGGCCGCGACCTGGTAGGACGGGATGTCGACCTTGCGGCCGTTGACCTGGAAGTGGCCGTGCACGACGAGCTGCCGTGCGTGGCGGCGCGTGCGGGCGAACCCGGCCCGGTAGACCACGTTGTCGAGGCGGGTCTCGAGTAGCTGCAGCAGGTTGTCACCTGTCTTGCCGGTACGACGGCTAGCCTCTTTGTAGTAGTTGGCGAACTGCTTCTCAAGCACACCGTAGGTGTAGCGCGCCTTCTGCTTCTCGAGCAGCTGGTTGCGGTACTCCGACTCCTTGATCCGGCCGCGGCCGTGCTGGCCTGGCGGGTAGGGACGGCGCTCGTAGGCCGCGTCTCCACCAATGAGGTCGACCCCCAGGCGGCGCGACTTCTTCGTCATGGGTCCGGTGTAGCGGGCCATGGGTGATCAGTCTCCTTCTCGGGCTCGGGGTCAGACGCGGGGCCGCTTGGGGGGGCGGCATCCGTTGTGTGGGCTCGGCGTGACGTCTTGGATGGTTCCGACCTCCAGGCCGACAGCACCCAGCGAACGGATCGCGGTCTCACGGCCGGAGCCGGGACCCTTGACGAAGACGTCGATCTTCTTCATGCCGTGCTCCATCGCCCGACGCCCGGCGGCTTCGGCAGCCATCTGGGCGGCGAAGGGGGTGGACTTGCGCGAGCCCTTGAAGCCGACTGTCCCGGCACTGGCCCACGAGATCACCCCACCGGTGGGGTCGGTGATCGTGACGATTGTGTTGTTGAACGTGCTCTTGATGTGGGCATGGCCCGCTGCGACGTTCTTCTTCTCCTTGCGGCGAACCTTCTTGGCGCCGGCCTGGCGGCTCTTGGGAGGCATAGCACTAACTCCTGACGAGAGAACTGGAAGGTCGAACCGAAGGCGATGCGGTCACCGGCACCGCACAGACGATCACTTGCCGACCTTCTTCCGGCCGGCGACGGTGCGTTTGGGCCCCTTGCGCGTGCGCGCGTTGGTCTTGGTGCGCTGGCCGCGCACGGGCAGACCCTGGCGGTGCCTGCGCCCCTGGTAGCTGCCGATCTCCACCTTGCGGCGGATGTCGGCGGTCACCTCACGGCGAAGGTCACCTTCGACCTGGAAGTTGGCCTCGATGTAGTCACGAAGCCTGACCAGCTCCTCGTCGCCCAGCTGGTGCACGCGCGAGTCGGGGCTGACCCCGGTGGCGCCGAGCAGCTCGTGGGCACGAGTCTTGCCGATTCCGAATATGTAGGTAAGCGCGACCTCGATGCGCTTGTCGCGCGGGAGGTCGACACCGACGAGGCGTGCCATCGTGGCGATGTACCTTTCAGTTGGACGAAGGTCTCTTGCGCGCCGCGTCCCTGCCTGGCTCTTGCGACAGCTTCGTCGCGGAGTGGCAAGGCCCCGGCCTTCGGTCCGGGGGTGACATCGACGTCCACCTCTCGGTGGGTGACGACGAGCGGTCGCGCTGAATCGTTCTGTGGTCTGCGATCAGCCCTGCCGCTGTTTGTGGCGTGGGTTCTCGCAGATCACCATGACCCGCCCGTTACGGCGGATCACCTTGCACTTGTCACAGATCTTCTTGACGCTCGGGTTGACCTTCATCGAGCTCTCCAGGTGGGCTTGGTGCACTCCATCGATGAGACGCGTGCGTCAAGCGGGGTGGACGGTTGGCTAGGACTGCTGGCAGATCACTTGTACCGGTAGACGATGCGTCCACGGGTGAGGTCGTACGGCGACAGCTCCACGACGACGCGGTCCTCAGGAAGGATCCGGATGTAGTGCTGACGCATCTTGCCGCTGATGTGGGCGAGAACCTTGTGACCATTGTTGAGCTCGACCCTGAACATGGCGTTCGGGAGCGCCTCGACGATGGTGCCCTCGATCTCGATGACCCCTTCCTTCTTCGGCATATCCTCCGCAATCTGTAACAGTGTGGGTGGTGACCTGGTGGGCGATACCGTTCCCGCGGCGCAGCAGCATGCAGCGATGTTGGGCACAGCAAGACGGACCCGGAACGGGCCGACCCCCAAGTTTACGTCGGACCAGGGGGAAAACCGAAATTGGGCTTCAGCCCTCGTAGTTCTCAACCACCCGGTCGGGGCGAGTCTCGGCGGCCTCCGGGTCCTCGCCGAACTCGCGGCGGGCATCACGCTGTCGCAGCAGGTCCCAGGACTGGTCGAGCTCCGTCTCGATCTGGCGGAGCCGGGCATGCTCGGTTTCCGGGTCGATCTCGTGGTCGGAGAGCTTGCGCCGCAGCTCACGCTCCTCGTCGACGAGCTCGCTGATGTGCTCTCGGATCCTCCGGTCTTCGACCATCTGACCAGCCTACGCCGCGGTCAGCGACTCGGCTCGGCGCGCGCGAACGTCAGCGTCTCTCCTCGCGCTCCGCCCATCCAGATGTCCTGGCATGCCGCCGCCCGACAACGGCAGCGCGTCCCAAACAGCGCCAACGACAGCGCGCAGGTCGTGGTGCGTTCGCGGTGCGAGGCGCCTCATCGTCGAGCAGTACGGCGATGCAGGAGACGCCTCGGGTCTCGAGGCGCACACGGATGTGGCGGCCATGAGGTTCCTCCTGGGTCGGAGGGTTCGCCGGTCAGATTCGGGCCGACTGCCCTGCCACCGTCGGCACGCGGCGTCCCCAGCCGGTGCGCGCCTCGTAGCAGCGACCGGCGCGCAGCACGAGGGCGTCGCTGTGTCGGGGTCCGACCACCTGCAGCCCCACCGGACGGTCGTCGCCGGTGAAGCCGCAGGGAACGCTCAGCGCGGGCTGCTGTGTCAGGTTGAACGGATAGGTGTACGGTGTCCAGCTCGTCCACCAGCCAGATTGCCAACCGTGCGGGGCGTCGCAGCCCACCGCGAAGGCCGCGATCGGCGTCGTCGGCGTGACCAGCAGGTCATACGTCTCGTGGAACCGCCCCATCCGCAGGCCGAGATCCATCCGCACCGCCGTCGCGTCCAGAAACTCCGAGGCGGAGATCTGCCGCCCCAGCTCGACCGCGCGCCGCAGCCCGGGGTCGAGCTGGTCGAGCGCATCGTCACCATAGCGCTCGAGGAGCTTCGCCGCCCCGGCGAACCAGAGCACGTGGAAAGCCTCGACCGGGTCGTCGAAACCGGGATCCACCTCCTCGACCTTCGCGCCCGCCTCGGCCAACACCGCCACCGAGGCACGCACCAAGGCCTCGACCTCCCGGTCGTTTGAGCCGACGCCGAGGTTCGCAGAGAAGGCGACCCGAACCCCGTCAACCCCTTCGTCCAGGCCGTCGAGGAAGGAGCCCGCGGGAGTCGGCATCGAGGACCAGTCGCGCGCGTCGAAGCCGGTCAGCACGACGAGCAGGGCGGCCGCGTCGGTGACGGTCCGCGTCATCGGTCCTGCGTGCGACAGCGTCCCGAACGGGCTGGGCGGGTACACCGGCACCAGACCGTACGTCGGCTTGAGTGCGACGGTGCCGGTGAAGGAGGCCGGAATCCGGACCGAGCCGCCACCGTCGGTCCCGACCGACGCAGCTCCCATGCCGAGTCCGACAGCTGACGCACTGCCACCGCTGGAGCCGCCCGACGTCAGGTGCGCACCCCACGGGTTGCCGGTGGCCCCCTGCCGAAGCGAGTCCGTCACTGCCTTCCAGGCGAACTCCGGCGTCGTGGTCTTGCCGAGCAGCACCGCGCCGCCCTCGCGCAGCCGCGCGACTGCAGGCGCGTCCTCGTGCCACGGACCGGAGGCGTCGATGAGTCGGGTGCCGCGCAGGGTCGGCCAGCCCCTTGTCAGCAAGATGTCCTTGATCGACATCGGTACGCCGTCGACCGGCCCGAGCGGCTGTCCCGCGCCCCACCGCTCCTCGGAGCGGCGTGCGGAGGTCAGGGCACCCTCGACGTCCACCAGGACGTACGCGTTGACGCGGTCGTCGTAGGCCGCGATCGCGTCCAGCGCCGCTCGGGTGGCCTCGACCGGTGAGATGTCTCGAGTGCTGTATCCCGCCACCAGCTCCGCGGCGCTCATCCTGCTCAGGTCGGTCACGCCGACCCTTCCGTGGCGAAGGCCGACGCGGTCGAGGCAGCCGCCGACGAAGGCGACGCGAAACCGAGCCGCTTGTCGACGACGTTGAAGAGCGCCTCGCCGTCACACCAGCGAAGTGCGTTGGCAACGAACTGGTCGGCGAGCATCTCGCGCCAGCCGCCTGCGTCCCCAGACATGTGGGGGGTGACGGCGACGTTCGGCATCGACCACAGGGGGCTTTCGTCGGGCAGCGGCTCGGTGACGAAGACGTCGAGGGACGCCGCCGCCAGCTGGCCAGCCTGGAGTGCGCGCACGAGGGCCGGCTCGTCGATGATCGCGCCGCGACCGATGTTGACGAGGTGGGCCGAAGGCTTCATGGCCGCGAGCACCGCCTCGTCGACGAGGCCACGCGTCTGGTCGGTCAGGGGCGCGGACACCACGACGTGGTCGGCCCAGCCGACGTGCTCGGCAAGGTCGCCGCTCGCAACCAGCGCCTCGAAGTCGCGATCGTCGGATCTCGCGGTGCGACCAGCCCCACGCACCGTCATGCCCACCGCCGCGAGCAGCCTGGCCGCCTCGCGCCCGATCGAACCCGTGCCGATAACGAGCACGTGTTGGCCCCTGACGAGCGCGGTCTCCCGATGCTGCCAGGACCTCTCCTGCTGAAGGTCGTGGCTCGTGTGTACGTCCTTGGCGACCGCCAGGATCGCGGCGAGGATGAATTCGGCGATCGGCCGGTCGAAGACGCCGCGCGCGTTGGTAACCACCACGTCGGACTCGGCGAGGTCGTCGAAGAGCAGCTTGTCGACGCCCGCCGCGGCGACATGGATCCAGCGCAGCCGGCCGGCGTGCGGCCAGACGTCCTTGACCGCACTGGAGAAGAAGTCCCACAACAACAGCGCGTCGGCGCCCTCGATGGCGGCCGCGAGGCCTGCGGTATCGGTATAGGTGACATCGGCCCGCTCCTCGACGAGCTCGAGGTGAGGAGGGCGGTCGTCGTCGGGACACAAGACGGCGATCACGGGCCGCTGGTGCGCAGACATCACCGGTCGAGACTAGGAACGCCCGAGTCAGATTGTCAACAATCTCCGACGGGGGCAGGATGTCAGCATGCCGTGCCTCCCGTCGAGCAGCGTGCGCACGCCAGCGGGGCCGACGTCGCCATCACCTCGGCGGGCGCGGAGCGGCTGTCATCCCGGCGCAGGAGCTGACGATCAGAAGGTGACCTCGACGATGCAGACAGCCATCCCTTTCCCGCTTGCCGCTCGGGCGGACGGCCTCGTGGGCTCGGTCATCGACTCGAGCACCTCCTTGCTGCACCAGCACTCCCACGACATCGTCCGGTTCGCGATGGGCAGCCCCGCGGCCGACGCGATCCCGAGCGAGATCATCGCCGGGATCAGCTCGACCGTGCTCGGCCCCGGATGCTCAGACGCCTTCGACTACGCAGCGACCGAGGGTGACCCGCCGCTGCGCGAGGCCCTGCTGGACACCCTGGCCGGCACGAGCGACGAGACGACCGCCGACCGGCTGACAATCACGTCCGGCGGCATGCAGGGCCTTGACCTCGCCTGCAAGCTCTTCGTCGACCCGGGCGACCTGGTGGTCGTGGAGTCGCCGACGTACACCAACGGCAGCGCCACGGCGCTGTCGTACGGCGCTGAGCTCCTCGAGGTGCCGGTCGACGACGATGGCATGGTCGTGGGACGACTGGCCGAGCTGGTCGAGCATTCCGGCCGGACGCCGAAGGCGATCTATGCGATTCCCACCTTTCAGAACCCGTCGGGAGCAACTCTGTCGCTGTCACGTCGCCACGAGCTGTTGGAGCTCACCCGGCGGTGGGGATGCATGCTCATCGACGACGACCCCTACGGCATGCTGAGGTTCGCGGGAGAGGATTTGCCCACCCTGCGCGAGCTGGGCGGCGGCGATCCGCTCGTCTTCTCGGTCCGCACGTTCTCCAAGATCCTTGCGCCCGGGTTGCGGGTCGGGTGGGTCGATGCAGCGCCGGAGCTTCGCCCACTGCTCATCAACGCCAAGCAAGCGATGGACACCTGCACCAATCTGCCAGCCCAACGCCTCATCAGCGGCTTCCTCTCCGGCGGCCACCTCGCGGGGCATCTGACAACACAGCGCGAGGAGTATCGACGCCGCAAGATCGCCATGCAGGACGCCCTTGCCGACCATCTCGGCGACATCGCGACCTGGACCGATCCCGGGGGTGGTTTCTTCCTCTGGGTGCGGCTGCACAACGGCGTGGAGACGCAGCAGCTGTTCGAGGTCGCCTTGGCCGAAGGTGTCGCCTTCATCCCCGGGCCGGCCTTCTCCCCGTCGGGGCTCTTCCACGACGCGCTGCGACTGTGCTTCGCCTCCACGGCCCCCGAGCGCACCCGGGAGGGAGTCACCCGGCTCCGACGAGCCGTCGACCGGGTGTGGGCACAGAGCGCGGGCAGCCGTGGCTGAGGGCCTCACTTCCCGAGCGAGACGTGCTCCGACTGGCTCCCGCTCGGCGGGTTGGACGGTGACGTGTGATGGCGGGTCATGGCCCGCGACGCCGCAGTGCTCGTCGTCGTACTCGGTCCCGGCCCCGTCGCCGCGCAGGCACGTCGGGCCGACGAGTCGGTCGCGATCGACGAGCCGCACGTCGGGGCTCGGCCCTACAGGCTGCTCGCGCCGCGCCGCTTGGCTCACCACAGCTCTGACCCCGTGCCAGCCTCGTGTACTCTTGTCGACAATCTGCCGATCACAGCATCTCTAGGGGTTGTATGCCGCGGACCGCCGCCACGGTCGGTCTCCTCCATCCCGGCTATGGGGCCGAGGACGACCACGCTCGGCTCGAGTCGCGGATGCCAGAGCGGATCTGTCTCTCGCTGGTGCACACGTCGGTCGGTGAGGACGCGCCCCGAGTCGACGCGCTGCTCGACCTTGGCAGCCCCCGCCCGTCTCGCCGCCGGAGCAGCCGCCGCGAAGCCCGCTGCCTCCGACTCCGTCATCTGGGCCCGCACGCGCGACGACGTGATCGCGATGGTGGCCGACACCGAGCGGAGCGGCGTCCACATCGCCCCGCTCCCGACACGGAGATGCACACGCTCGAATGGGTCGACGACCTCGAGACAGCAGCCGGCGTCCGCACGGCCAACCAGGTCACGGTCTGGAAGGTTTGCGCCTCCTGGGCGACGCACCGCACCTACCCGGACTTGGTTCCCTGTTCCGGTCTGGCTCGGCGCAGCCCCTGATGACAACAGAGCGGCCATGACGTCGCAGCGCTACATCGAGCCGTTGGTGCGCGAGTCCACCCCGAGTCTCATCGCCGACAAGCTTCGCCAGGCGATCAGCCACGGCACTCTACCCGCGGGCACGCAGTTGGGCGAGGTAGAACTCGCCCGTCAGCTCGGGGTCAGCCGAGGACCACTGCGCGAAGGCATGCAGCGCCTGACGCAAGAGGGGCTGCTCGTCTCGATTCGCAACCGTGGCGTCTTCGTCATCG
The DNA here is from genome assembly GCA_038238115.1 of Propionibacteriales bacterium. Classification (GTDB taxonomy): domain Bacteria; phylum Actinomycetota; class Actinomycetes; order Propionibacteriales; family Nocardioidaceae; genus JBBRYB01. Next base: position 67,562 of record JBBRYB010000009.1, read on the forward strand.
AGATGACACCCGAAAACGTCCGTGATATGTACGTCGCCCGGGGCGCCGTCGAGCGTGCCGCCGCCACGCAGATCTTCGCCCATGATCTGGCCGACGCGGGCCGTCAGCTGGGCGGCGTGATCGAGCGGATGGCGACTGCGGCCACCTGCGACGACGCGGTCGGGGTCAGTGATGCCGACATCGCCTTCCACCAGCTGCTCGTGGCTCTGGCCCGAAGCACTCGGCTGACCCGCATGCACCAGACGCTGCTCACCGAGACCCAGATGTGCATCCACGCCCTGGAACGGACCTACGCGCACGTCGACGTCCAAGTCGACGAGCACCGAGCGATTGCCGTGGCGTTCAGCGCCGGAGACCCCGCGCTGACAGACCAGCTGCTCGTCGCGCACATGGACGACGCGGTCGTCCGGCTGACGACCGGCGTCCCGCCGCAGCCCGTCTCCGAGTGTCGAGGCGCCAAATAGTGCCGGTCTCGCGGATCACCCCTGCCTCCTGATCGGAGTCCGGCAGCCTTTGGCGCCTCGACGCCTCCTACGCGACTTCAGCGGCAGACCATACCGGATCTTGGCGCCTGTCAGGCCAGCGCGATGCCGACGTACTTCGTCTCGAGGAACTCCTCGATGCCGATCGCGCCACCCTCGCGGCCCAGTCCGGACTGCTTGACGCCGCCGAACGGCGCCGCCGGGTTGGAGACGACTCCCTGGTTGAGGCCCACCATCCCGGTCTCGATCGCCTCAGCCACGCGCAGGGCACGACGCAGGTCGTTGGTGAAGACGAACGAGACCAGCCCGAACTCGGTGTCATTGGCAGCCTCGATCGCCTCCGCCTCAGTGCTGAACGGTGTCAGCGGGGCCACCGGGCCGAAGATCTCCTCACGGGCCATTCGCGCCGATCGAGGCACGCCCTTGAGGACGGTCGGCGGGTAGAAGTAGCCCTTACCCGAGGGCGTCTCACCCCCGGTGAGGACCTCGGCCCCCCGCTCGACGGCGTCGGCGACGAGTTCGGTCACCTTCTGCTGCGCGGCGTCGTCGATGAGCGGGCCTACCACGACGCCGTCGTCGGTGCCACGACCGACGGGCATCGACGCCATCTTCTTCGCCAGCTTCTCGCCGAACTCGTCGATGATGTCCTCGTGGACGAGCATTCGGTTGGCGGCCGTGCACGCCTCCCCCATGTTCCGCATCTTGGCCGCGATCGCTCCCTGGACCGCCTCGTCGACGTCGGCATCCTCGAACACGACGAACGGCGCGTTGCCGCCGAGCTCCATTGACGTGCGTAGAACCTGGTCGGCGCTCTGCTTGAGCAGGATCTTGCCGACCTTCGTCGATCCGGTGAAGGACAGCTTGCGGGCCAGGCCCGACTGAAGGAGTGGTTCCATGACGCCATTGGCGTCCGTCGTTGTCACGACGTTGACGACTCCGTCGGGGACGCCGGCGTCCTTCAGAAGCTCGACGAAGGCGAGCATCGACAACGGCGTCTGGTGAGCAGGCTTGATGACGCTCGCGCATCCAGCCGCCAGCGCCGGGCCAATCTTGCGCGTGCCCATCGCCAGCGGGAAGTTCCACGGGGTGATCAGCAGGCACGGGCCGACCGGCTGCTTCGCGACCAGAAATCTCGCGCCCCCGGCGGGAGCGACCTGGTAGCCGCCGTTGACCCGGACGGCCTCGCCGGCGAAGTGGCGCAGGAACTCGGCGGCGTACGCGATCTCTGCCTTGGCCTCCGCCAACGGCTTGCCCATCTCGAGCGTCATCAGCCGGGCCAAGTCGTCGATGCGCTCGTGGATGAGCTCGAACGCGTGCTGCAGCATGTCGGCCCGCTCGCGCGGTGACAGACCGGCGAAGCCAGCCTGCGCCGCCACGGCTCCGTCGAGCGCCTTGCGACCGTCCTCGGGTGCCGCGTCGGCGACGGTGCACAGCACCTCACCCGTGGAAGGGTCGAGCACGTCGAATGTCTTGCCCCCGGCGGCGTCCACCCACCTGCCGTCGATGAAGAGCTGCTTGGGGACCCGGTCGACGACTGCTTCGGCAGGGCCAGACGGGGCGGCGGCGGTGTCGGTGCTCGTGGTCATGAACGCTCCTGTAGTGGTCCGGGTCGTCATGGTACTGCGGCGCAGAGGCGGGGTGGCACGCCGCCCGTGAGGCGCTGTTAGGCTGATTGTCAACAATTACCAGAGGGGTTGACGTGGCCGAGCTTTCCCAGATTCTCAAGCAGGCGACGGGTGTCGTCGCCGCCCGGGGCGAAGGTGTCCTGCTGTACGACGAGGACGACCGGCGTTACCTCGACTTCACCGCAGGCATCGGAGTGACGAGCACGGGGCACTGCCATCCGCGCGTGGTTGAAGCCGCGCAGCACCAGGTGGGGACGCTGATCCACGCCCAGTACACGACCGTCCTGCATCGGCCACTGCTCACGCTGGCCGACCGACTTGGCGAGGTGCTGCCGACCGGCCTGGACCGGGTGTTCTTCGCGAACTCCGGGTCGGAGGCCGTCGAGGCGGCACTGCGGCTGGCGCGCCAGGCGACCGGCCGGCCCAACGTGATCGTCTTCCACGGCGGCTTCCACGGCCGCACAGTCGCCGCAGCGTCGATGACGACGTCTGGGGCGAAGTACCGCTCCGGCTTCAGCCCGATCATGAGCGGCGTCCACATCGCCCCGTTCCCCGACCCGACCCACTACGGGTGGCCGATCGAGGAGGCGACCGACTTCGCACTGCGCCAGCTCGACTTCGTCCTCCAGACGGTGAGCGCGCCACTCGACACCGCGGCGTTCGTCGTCGAGCCAGTGCTCGGTGAGGGTGGTTATGTGCCCGCCAACGAACGGTTCTTCGCCGGGCTGCGCGAACGCGCCGATCGCCACGGCATCCTGCTCGTCGTCGACGAGGTACAGACTGGTTGCGGCCGCACCGGCACGTTCTGGGGCGGGGAGCACTTCGACGCCCGACCCGACGTGCTCGTCAGCGCGAAGGGGCTGGCGTCGGGTTTCCCGCTCTCAGCCATGGCCGCGCCCTCGGAGCTGATGGACAGGGCCTGGCCCGGTTCTCAGGGCGGGACGTATGGTGCGAACGCGGTCGCCTGCGCCGCGGCGCTGGCCACCCTGGATGTGATCCAGGACGAGAAGCTGGTCGAGAACTCGACCGAGCGAGGAGCTGAGCTGAAGGACGCCCTGGGCAAGGTCGCCGCCCGGCACGACCAGATCACCGACGTGCGCGGCCTCGGGCTCATGATCGGCAACGAGTTCCGCGACGCCGACAACCGACCCGACGGTGCGACCGCGGCTGCAGCGCAGCAGGAGGCTGCCCGACGCGGACTGCTTCTGCTGACGTGTGGAGCGTGGGGCCACGTCGTGCGGTTCATCCCCGCGCTGGTGGTGCAGCCTGACCACATCGACGAGGCCGCGGCGATCTGGGCAGACTCGGTGGCGGCAGTCACCGCCTGACCGGCGACCTTCCTGACGGTTGGCTACTCCATGAAGTCAGGCTTCGGCGCAGGGGATGCCGAGCGCCGCCAGCTCGGCGGCACCGCCGTCGTGGGCAGTCAGCACGAGCAGTCCCGCCGGTGTGAGCGTGAACGAATGCTCGAAGTGCGCCGACCAGGAGCCGTCATCGGTGACGACCGTCCAGTCGTCAGCAAGCACGCTCGTCTCGATCGTGCCGAGGGTGATCATCGGCTCGACGGCCAAGGCCATGCCCTCAACGAGCTTCGGACCTTTTCCTGGTCGGCCGTAGTTGGGCACGTTGGGAGGCATATGCATCGCCGAGCCGATCCCGTGACCTACGTAGTCCTCGACGATGCCATAGCTGCCCTGGTCTCGCACATAGGCCTCGATCGCATGGGAGACGTCGCTGACGCGTCCACCCAGTCGGGCAGCGGCGATGCCGCGCCACAGGCTCTGCTCGCACACACGCAGCATCTCGACGACCTTCGGCGCTACCTCCCCCACGCCCACAGTGATCGCCGCATCGCCGTGCCAGCCCTCGACGATGGCGCCACAGTCGATGGACACCACGTCACCGTCGCGCAGCGAGCGCTCGCCGGGGATGCCGTGCACGACCTCGTCGTTGACCGACGTGCAGATGGTCGCTGGGAACCCGTGGTAGTTCAAGAAGTTGGGGACCGCACCACGCGAGCGGATGTGCTCCTCAGCAAGCGCGTCCAGCTGACCGGTCGTCATACCAGGCATCACGTGGTCGCGGAGCAGATCGAGCGTCGCTGCGACGACGAGCCCAGCCTGACGCATGAGGGCGATCTGGTCCGAGGTCTTGATCTCGATGGTGTTGCGGTCGAGAAACACGGCGTCCTCGAATCAGCTCGGGTCGGCCGTGTCGAGCGCGCCGATCGCCAGTTCGGTGACGTCGTCGACCTTCCCCTGAGCCGAGATCGTGCGTAGCAGCCCGAGTTCGCAGTAGAAGCCCACGAGAGGCGCTGTCTGTTCGTTGTAGACGTCGATGCGGTGACGGATCGTCTCGGGCAGGTCGTCGTCACGCTGGAACAGCTCGCCACCGCAGGTGTCGCACACGCCCTCTTTGCTGGGCGGGTCGAACTCGACGTGCCAGACGTGCCCGCAGTTCCGGCAGGTACGGCGTCCGGACAGGCGACGTACGACCTCGTCGTCGTCGACCTGGAGCTCGAGGACCGCGTCGAGCGGCTGACGGAGCTCGTCCAGCATCGCGTTGAGCGCCTCTGCCTGTGGGACCGTGCGCGGAAACCCGTCGAGCAGGAAGCCCTGGCCAGTGTCGTCTTGGGAGAGCCGGTCGCGCACGATGCCGATGGTGACCTTGTCGGGCACGAGGTCACCGGCGTCCATGTAGCGCTTCGCCTCCTGGCCGAGCTCTGTCTTCGCAGCGAGGTTGGCCCGGAAGATGTCGCCAGTCGAGATCGACGGGATCTCGAAGTGCTCGGCGATGAACTTCGCCTGGGTGCCCTTCCCGGCACCGGGAGCACCCACCAAGACGATGCGCATCAGCGCAGGAATCCCTCGTAGTGCCTTTGCTGGAGCTGGCTCTCGATCTGCTTGACCGTGTCGAGGCCGACGCCGACCATGATGAGGATCGACGTGCCGCCGAACGGGAAGTTCTGGTTGGCGTTGATGACGACGAACGCGATCAGCGGGACGAGGGCGACGAGGCCCAGGTAGAGGGCTCCGGGGAAGGTGATGCGTGACAGCACGTAGGCGAGGTAGTCCTCGGTGGGTTTGCCCGCCCGGATGCCCGGGACGAAGCCGCCGTACTTCTTCATGTTGTCGGCCACCTCGTTCGGGTTGAACGTGATGGCGACATAGAAGTACGTGAAGAACACGATCAGCAGGAAGTAGGTGATCATGTAGTAGGGATGGTCGCCGCGCACGAAGTGCTGTTGCACCCAGGCGGTCCACGGAGCGGTCGGGTTGAACTGCGAGGCGAGCGCCGGCAGGTAGAGCAGGCTGCTCGCGAAGATGACGGGGATGACCCCGGCCTGGTTGACCTTCAGCGGGATGTATGTCGACGTGCCGCCGAACATCTTGCGGCCCACCATCCGTCGGGCGTACTGCACCGGGATGCGACGCTGCGCCTGCTCGATGAAGATGACCGCCGCGATGATGACCAGGCCGATGCCGACCACGATCGCGAAGATGTCCCAGCCGTGCTCTTGTTTGATGCCCCACAGCGCACTCGGGAACGCCGAGATGACGGATGTGAAGATCAGGATCGACATGCCGTTGCCGATGCCTCGGTCGGTGATCAGCTCACCGAACCACATGATCATGGTGGTGCCGGCGGTCATCGTGATGACCATGACGAGAAGCGTCGTTACCTTGTCATCGACGAGCAGGGAGCCCTGGACGCTCGAGCCCTGGAAGATCTGACCGCTTCGTGCCAACGACACGATGCCGGTCGACTGCAGGATCGCCAGACCGAGGGTGAGATATCGGGTGTACTGGGTGATCTTGGCCGTTCCGGCCTGGCCTTCCTTCTTCAACGTCTCCAGGCGCGGGATCACGACGGTGAGCAGCTGCAAGATGATGCTGGCGGTGATGTAGGGCATGATGCCGAGCGCGAAGATCGTCAGCTTGAGCAGCGCGCCGCCGGAAAAGAGGTTGATCAGGCCGTAGATGCCGTTGTTGCCTATGCTGTCGAGGCCCTGCTGCACCTTGACGTAGTCGACTCCGGGTGTTGGGATCGTCGATCCCAGGCGGAACAGCAAGACCATGAGCAGGACAAACAGCAGCTTGCGTCGCAAGTCCGGGGTTCGGAACGCGTTGACGAAGGCGCTTAGCACCAAGTCCTCCCAGCAATCCCCCCTCGGGGAGACTAGTTCGTGTCATGGGCAAGGTCGCTCACGCCGGCTGGGCGCATCTCTCGGACAATAACAGCCCTCAAGCCTGCCCAACGTAGCGATTGTGCACTTCGTTACCGCAGAGCAGCAACGACGACGGAGCGGCTGCACGTCCGCTGTGCGGCCCGGGGGTCTTCGTCAGAGCTCGCTCGTGCTGCCACCAGCTGCGGTGATCTTGTCCCTGGCCGACGCGGAGAAGGCATGGGCACTGACGTGCAGCGCCACCGTCACATCGCCACCACCGAGGACCTTGACCGGAGCGTTGTCGCGGACGGCACCCTTGGCTACCAGGTCGGCGGGGGTGACCTCACCTCCGTCGGGGTAGAGGTCGCTCAGCCTGTCGAGGTTGACGACCTGGTACTCGACCTTGAACGGGCTCCTGAACCCCTTGAGCTTGGGCAGGCGCATGTGGAGCGGCATCTGGCCGCCCTCGAAGCGCTCGGACACCTGGTAGCGCGCGCCGGTGCCCTTGGTGCCCCGACCGGCCGTCTTGCCCTTGCTGCCGGCACCACGACCTACCCGGGTTTTGGCTGTCTTGGCGCCCGGAGCGGGGCGCAGGTGGTGAAGCTTGAGCGTCATGTCAGTCAACTTCCTCGACGGCGATGAGATGCGGCACGGCCGCGAGCATTCCCCGGATCTCGGGACGGTCCTCCTTGACGACGACGTCGCCGATCCGTTTCAACCCGAGACTGCGCAGCGTCTCGCGCTGGTTCTTCTTCCGACCGATGCCCGACTTGACCTGCTGGACCTTGAGCTGAGCCATCACCCGGGCACCTCAGCGCGCGCCCTGAGCAGCGCCGCCGGAGCGACCTGCTCGATGGTGAGACCGCGTTGCGCCGCGACGGCTTCGGGTGTCTTCAGCATGCGTAGCGCGGCGACGGTTGCGCCCACGATGTTGAGCGCGTTGGACGAGCCGAGCGACTTGCTCAGCACGTCGTGGATCCCGGCGCACTCGAGGACCGCGCGCACCGGACCACCGGCGATCACCCCGGTACCGGGAGCGGCGGGACGCAGCAGGACCACGCCGGCCGCCTTCTCACCTTGGACCGGGTGCGGAATCGTCCCCTGGATTCGCGGCACCGGAAACATCGACTTCTTGGCCTCTTCGACGCCCTTGGCGATCGCGGCCGGGAACTCCTTGGCCTTGCCGTAGCCCACCCCGACGTTCCCGTCGCCGTCTCCGACGACGACCAGGGCGGTGAAGCTGAAGCGTCGACCACCCTTCACGACCTTGGCGACGCGGTTGGTCGCCACGACGCGCTCGATGTAGGCGGTCTTCTCCGCCGCCGAGCCGCCGCGACGGTCGTCGCGTCCTCGGCGCTCGGATCCGGCACCGCCGCTGCGGCGCTGGGGTCCGCTCATATCGAACTACCTTCTCTCTGTGTGTACGTCGTGTGACCGGTCTTGGCCATCAGAAGGCCAGCCCGCCCTCGCGCGCGCCCTCTGCCAGGGCGGCCACGCGACCGTGATACTTGTTGCCGGCGCGGTCGAACACGACCGAGTCGACACCAGCAGCCTTGGCGCGCTCGGCGACGAGCTCGCCGACCTTGCGAGCCTTGGTCGACTTGTCCCCGTCCAGCCCCCGAAGGTCTGCCTCCATGGTGCTCGCCGAGGCCACCGTCGTCCCGGCCAGGTCGTCGACGACCTGCACGAAGACGTGGCGGCTCGACCGGGTTACGACCAGGCGTGGCCGCTCCGCAGAGCCATGGACCTTCTTGCGTCCACGGACCTGCCGGCGTTGACGCGAGGCGGTCTTGCCAGCAGTGTGCTTGTGGGTCCTGAGTGCGATGGCCATTACTTCCCAGCCTTCCCGACCTTGCGGCGGATCTGCTCGCCGGCGTACCGAATGCCCTTGCCCTTGTAAGGCTCGGGCTTGCGAAGCTTGCGGATGTTGGCAGCGACCTCGCCCACGGCCTGCTTGTCGATCCCCTGCACAGCGAACCTGGTGGGTCCGTCGACGGTGAACGACACGCCATCCGGAGCGTCAAACATGATCTGGTGGCTGTACCCCAGCGAGAACTCCAGCTGTGCGGGCCCCCGCGGGACCACCCGGTATCCGACGCCAACGATCTCGAGCCGCTTCTCGTAGCCGTCGGTGACCCCCGTGACCATGTTGGCGATAAGAGTGCGCGACAGTCCGTGCAGAGCCTTGCTCTCGCGCTCGTCATCAGGTCGCTTCACCTCGAGCGTTCCGTCGTCGGCCTTCGCGACCGCGATGGGCGCGCGTACGTCATGTGACAAGGTGCCTCGTGGTCCTTTGACCGTGACGGTCTGGCCGCTGATGACCACATCGACTCCAGACGGAACCGGGATGGGAAGCTTGCCAATGCGTGACATGTTGTGTTCCTCCTCGGATCCCTGGCTACCAGACGTAGGCGAGGACTTCCCCACCTACGCCCTTCTGCTTGGCCTGGCGATCGGTGAGCAGACCGGTCGACGTCGAGATGATCGCAACCCCGAGCCCACCGAGCACCTTCGGGAGACCCGTGGCCTTCGCATAGACCCGCAAGCCCGGCTTGCTGATCCGGCGGATGCCGGCGATCGAGCGCTCCCGGTTGGGACCGTACTTGAGATCGAGGACGAGGCTCTTGCCGATGACACCCTCGGCGGGCTCATCGACCTTCCAGGAGCCGATGTAGCCCTCCTGCTGGAGGATCTCGGCGACCCCCGCCTTCAGCTTGCTGTAGGGCATGCTGACGTCGTCGTGGTATGCCTGGTTGGCGTTGCGCAGACGCGTCAGCATGTCTGCGATCGGGTCGGTCATGGTCATGGCCAGTGGCCTCATTTCCCGCTGTGGTTTCGGCTCGGACGTCGTCCGCCGACCTTCAACGACTCGTAAGTGGTGGGTTTACCAGCTGCTCTTGGTGATACCGGGAAGCTCGCCCCGGTGCGCCATCTCACGAAGGCAGATGCGGCACAGGCCGAATTTGCGGTAGACCGCCTTAGGCCGGCCACAGCGCTGGCAACGCGTGTAGGCGCGCACGGCGAACTTCGGCTTGCGAGCCGCCTTGACCCGCAGGGATGTCTTGGCCATCAGTTCTCCTTGTGCATCATCGCTGCGTGCTCTGTCATCTCATCGCTCCGCGCTCCGTCATTCATCGCTCCCGCGCTCCGTCATTCATCGCTCCGCGCTCCGTCATTCATCGCTCCGCGAAGGGAAACCCGAGGTGCTTGAGCAGCGAGCGTCCCTCGTCGTCGCTGGTCGCAGTGGTGACGACCGTGATGTCCATGCCCCGCTGTCGATCCACCTTGTCGGGGTCGACCTCGTGGAACATGACCTGCTCGGTCAATCCGAACGTGTAGTTGCCCCTGCCGTCGAACTGCCGCGGCGACAGGCCACGGAAGTCTCGGATCCGGGGCAGCGCCAGGCTCAGCAGTCGGTCGAGGAACTCCCACATCCGGTCACCGCGCAGTGTCACGTGAGCGCCGATCGGCATACCCTCGCGCAGCTTGAACTGGGCGATCGACTTGCGGGCCCGGGTCACCTGGGGCTTCTGGCCGGTGATCGTCGTGAGGTCCTTGACCGCACCCTCGATCAGCTTGGAGTCGCGGGCCGCTTCCCCGACGCCCATGTTGACGACGATCTTCGTCAGCCCGGGGACCTGCATGACGTTCGGATAGCCGAATTCCTGCCTCAGGGCGGGGAGGATCTCCTCACGGTAGCGGGTCTTGAAGCGCGGCGGCTGACTCTGTGCGCCGGGGGTCTCAGGCGCCTGCGTCGGCGTCGTCATCGACTCGGTGGTCTCGGTCGTCATCAGATCTCCTCACCGTTCCTGGTGGCGACACGCACGCTGCGATGGGCACGGTACGTCGAGCCGTCCGCCCTGGTCTTGGCGACCTCGACGCGCTTGGCGCCGACTCGAGTAGGCACCTTCTTGCCGTCGACATCGGCGAGCAGCATCACGTTGGAGGCGTGGACCGAGGCTTCCTGCGTGATGATGCCTCCGGTGCTGCCGGCCCGCCCGCCCTGGTTGACGACCTTGGTGTGTCGCTTGACCCGGTTGACACCCTCGACGATGACCCGGTTCTCCTCGGTGAGGACCGCGATGACCTTGCCTTCGGCGCCCTTGTCCTTGCCGGCGATAACGCGGACTACGTCACCCTTCTTGATGGTCAGGCTGCGTGCCATGTCAGAGCACCTCCGGTGCAAGCGAAATGATCCTCATGAACCTCTTGTCGCGCAGCTCGCGGCCCACCGGGCCGAAGATGCGGGTGCCGCGCGGCTCACCGTCAGGACGAAGAATCACCGCGGCGTTCTCGTCGAAGCGGATGTAGGAACCGTCGGCGCGTCGGCGCTCCTTCACGGTGCGGACCACTACAGCCTTGACGACGTCGCCTTTCTTGACATTTCCGCCGGGGATCGCGTCCTTCACGGTGGCCACGATGACGTCACCGATACCGGCGTAGCGCCGACCGGAGCCGCCAAGAACACGGATGCACAAGATCTGCTTGGCACCGGTGTTGTCGGCGACCTTCAGCCGCGACTCCTGTTGGATCACTTTGCTCTCCTGTTTGGACCTATGTGCTTAGTTTGTTCGCTCAGCTTGGTCGCCCCGAGACCGACTGCGCGACGTGACAACCCCATGCTCCGCATGATCTGTCACTTCGCTCGCTCCAGGACTTCGACGACGCGCCAGCGCTTGGTGGCCGACAGCGGTCGAGTCTCCCTGATGAGAACCCGGTCGCCGATACCACAGGCGTTCTGCTCGTCGTGGGCCTTGAGCTTGCTGGTGCGCCGCAGCACCTTGCCGTAGAGGGCGTGCTTCACCCGGTCCTCGACGGACACGACGATCGTCTTGTCCATCTTGTCGCTCACGACCAGACCCTCTCGAGTCTTGCGCCGATTGCGCTCCGGCGTGGCTCCAGCCACGGTCCCTGCCTCGCTCATTGATCCAGCCTCACTTGTCGAAGTTCCCTCGGTCATGACGCGGTCGCCTCGTCGCCTGGCGCGATGACCTCGGTGATGCCGAGCTCGCGCTCGCGGAGGATGGTGTAGATCCGCGCGATGTCGCGGCGTACGGCCCGAAGCCGGCCGTGCGACTCCAGCTGACCGGTCGCGGCCTGGAACCGCAGGTTGAACAGCTCTTCCTTGTGCTCGCGCAGTTTCTCCTCGAGGGAATCGTTGTCGAGATGACGCAGCTCGGCGGCGGTCGTCGTCGGCATCAGAACTCACCGCCGTCACGGCTGACGAACTTCGTTTTCATCGGTAGCTTGTGCTGCGCGCGGCGCATGGCCTCGCGAGCGATCGGCTCCGGCACACCGGAGAGCTCGAACATCACCCGGCCCGGCTTCACGTTGGCGATCCACCACTCGGGCGAACCCTTACCGGAGCCCATCCGGGTCTCGGCTGGCTTCTTGGTGAGCGGCCGGTCGGGGTAGATGTTGATCCAGACCTTGCCGCCACGCTTGATGTGGCGCGTCATGGCGATGCGCGCTGATTCGATCTGCCGGTTCGTGACGTACGCGGGCTCGATGGCCTGGATGCCGAAGTCGCCGAACGCAAGCCGCGTGCCACCCTTGGCAGCACCGCTGCGGCCGGGGTGATGCTGCTTGCGGTGCTTGACCCTGCGAGGGATCAGCATGACTCAGCCCTCCTTCGCGGTGGTCTCGGCCGGGCCTTCGGCCACAGCCGGCGTGACCGGCGTTTCACTGCCATTGGCCTCGGCCGCGGGGACCTCGGCGGGACGTCGCTCGCCACGCTCGGGACGGTCGGTACGGCGACCGCGTGTCGGCCGCCCACGGTTGCCGGCCTGGGCGAGCACCGCGGCCTGAGCCTCGCGCTCGGCCCGGGTCCCGGCCACTTCGCCCTTGTAGATCCACACCTTGACGCCGATGCGGCCGAAGGTCGTCTTCGCCTCGTAGAAGCCATAGTCGATGTCGGCACGCAACGTGTGCAGCGGGACGCGGCCCTCGCGATAGAAGTCGGAGCGCGACATCTCCGCGCCACCGAGTCGACCGGAACACTGAATCCGAATGCCCTTGGCTCCGGACCGCATCGCGGTCTGGATCGCCTTGCGCATCGCGCGGCGGTAGGCGACCCGGCTGGACAGCTGCTCTGCGACTCCTTGGGCGACGAGCTGGGCGTCGATCTCGGGGTTGAGGACCTCGCGGATGTTGAGCTTGACCTGCTTGCCCGTCAGCTTCTCGAGGTTCTCGCGGATCCGGTCCGCCTCGGCGCCGCGGCGACCGATGACGATGCCAGGCCGGGCGGTGTAGATCGTCACCGAAACGCGCTCACGCGTGCGCTCGATCTCGACCCGGCTGATGCCGGCGCGGTCCATGCCCTTCGTCAGGAGCTTGCGGATCGCGACGTCCTCACCGACGTAGGACTTGTAGAGCTTGTCGGCATACCAACGGGACTTGTGGTCCGTGGAAATACCGAGGCGAAACCCGTTCGGATTGACCTTCTGGCCCATTAGCGGGCACCTCCGGTTCTGTCTGACGTCGCGTCGGCAGGCTGCACGACCAGCGTGATGTGGCTCGTCCGCTTCAGGATGCGGGTGGCGCGACCCTGGGCCCTCGGCCGGAAGCGCTTCATCGTCGGGCCCACGTCGACCGTCGCCTTGGACACCACGAGGGTGCCGCGCTCGAGGCCCTCGGTCGTCGTCGCGTTGGCCACGGCGCTCTCCAGGACCTTGTAGACGGTCTCGCCGGCGGCCTGGGGAGCGAAGCGGAGTGTGGCGAGGGCTTCGTCCACCTGGGCCCCGCGCACCAGGTCCACGACGCGGCGGGCCTTCATCGGCGTGACGCGGACGAAGCGCGCGACAGCGAAGGCACCCGGCTGGTCGCCCAGCAGGCTGTCTCTGCGGGCGCTGATGCGCCTGCGCTCAGTGACGCTCATCGTTTCTCACTTCTCTCGACTTCTCTTGGCTGTCGACGTGTTTGGGGTGATGCAGGTGTCCCGCCGGCTCAGCGGCGGCGGCTCTTGCGGTCGTCCTTCTCGTGGCCACGGAAGGTGCGGGTTGGCGCGAACTCGCCCAGCTTGTGTCCCACCATGGAGTCGGTAATGAAGACGGGGACGTGCTTGCGGCCGTCATGCACGGCGATCGTGTGACCGATCATGGTCGGCACGATCATCGAGCGACGTGACCACGTCTTGATCACACTCTTGGTGCCCTTGTCGTTTTGGACATCCACCTTCTTCTGAAGGTGGTCGTCGACGAAGGGGCCTTTCTTCAGGCTACGTGGCATCTGTATCTCGACCCTTATCTGCGCTTGCCGGACTTGCGGCGACGGACGATCAACTGGTCACTGGCCTTGCGCTTGCGCGTACGGCCCTCGGGCTGACCCCATGGCGAGACCGGGTGGCGACCACCGGACGTCTTGCCCTCACCGCCTCCGTGCGGGTGGTCGACCGGGTTCATGGCGACACCGCGCACGGTCGGCCGCCTGCCCTTCCAACGCATCCGACCTGCCTTGCCCCAGTTGATGTTGGACTGCTCGGCGTTGCCGACGGCGCCGACAGACGCCCGGCAGCGCACGTCGACATAGCGCATCTCACCGGACGGCATCCGCAGCTGTGCGCGGTTTCCCTCGCGGGCGACGAGCTGCACAGACGCGCCTGCGGAGCGGGCGATCTTCGCGCCGCCACCTGGCCGGAGCTCGATGGCGTGAATCGTCGTACCGACCGGGATGCTTCGCAGCGGCAGGTTGTTGCCGGGCTTGATGTCGGCGCCGGTGCCGTTCTCGACCTGCATGCCCTGCCTCAGACCGTTGGGCGCGATGATGTAGCGCTTGTCTCCGTCGGCGTAGTGCAGCAGCGCGATGCGAGCTGTGCGGTTGGGGTCGTATTCGATGTGCGCGACCAGCGCCGGCACACCGTCCTTGTCGTAGCGGCGGAAGTCGATCAGGCGGTAGGCCCTCTTGTGGCCGCCGCCTTGGTGGCGCGTGGTGATGCGGCCCTGGTTGTTGCGACCGCCCTTCTTCGGCAGGGGCACGACCAACGACTTCTCCGGAGTCGAGCGCGTGACCTCGACGAAGTCGGCAACGCTCGAGCCCCGACGGCCCGGGGTTGTCGGCTTGTACTTACGGATACCCATGAATTCTCAGTCCTCGTGGTCGAGCCCGGTCAGGAGACCGGACCTCCGAAGATGTCGATGCGCTGACCCTCAGCCACGCTGACGATGGCGCGCTTGGTGTCGGGACGGCTGCCCCAGCCGAAGCGGGTACGGCGACGCTTGCCCGACCGGTTGAGCGTGTTGACGCCGGTGACCTGGACGTTGAACACCTTCTCAACCGCGATCTTGATCTCGGTCTTGTTGGAGTCCGTGCGAACCAGGAATGTGTACTTGTTCTGGTCGAGGAGCCCGTAGGACTTCTCGCTCACCACAGGGGCGAGAAGCACGTCACGGTGGTCCTTGTAGAGATTGCTCACGGGGCCGGCTCCTCGTCGCTTGTCGGGATCGGCGTGCCCTCCGCGGGCTGGTCGGCAGACTCGCTGGACGCCGAGACCGCCACCCCCGCTCTGCCGGGTGCCGAAGCGGTGATGAAGACGTCGTACGCGCCCTTGAGGAAGACCACGTCGTCGCTGAGCAGGACGTCGTAGGTGTTGAGCTGGTCGATGCGCAGCACGTGGATCGTGTCGTCGTTGCGCAAGCTGAGCCAGGTCACGTCGTCGCCACGCTCGAGGACGACGAGGGTGCGCGGCCGCGTGGTCACTCGGCCGAGCGCCGCCCGGGCCGACTTCGTCGACGGGTTGTCGCCCTCCACGAGGGCTTCGACCACGTGGACGCGACCGTCGCGTGCCCGGTCGGACAGGGCGCCGCGAAGGGCAGCGGCCTTCATCTTCTTGGGGGTGCGCTGCTCGTAGCCGTGCGGGGTCGGGCCGTGCACGATGCCACCGCCGGCGAACTGAGGCGCACGGATGGAGCCTTGGCGAGCCCGCCCCGTACCCTTCTGTCGGTAGGGTTTGGCGCCGCCACCGGCCACTTCGCCGCGTGTCTTCGTCGAATGGGTGCCCTGGCGGGCAGCGGCCTGCTGCGCGACGACCACTTGGTGGATCAAGGCGATATTGACCTGAACGTCGAAGATCTCGGCCGGAAGGTCCACCGTGCCGGACTTGTTGCCGGAGGCGTCGAGGACGTCGACCGTGCTTCCCGTGGTCGACCGCTCGCTGGCGAGCTCACTCACGACTCGGCTCCCTTCGCCTTGGCGGCGCTGCGAACGATGACGACGGTGCCACGTGCCCCGGGCACCGCACCCTTGACGAGGATGAGGCCCTTGTCGGCGTCGACCGCGTGCACGGTGAGGTTCTGCGTCGTGACGGTGTCGACACCCATCCGGCCAGCCATCCGCATCCCCTTGAACACGCGGCCGGGCGTCGCGCAGCCACCGATCGACCCGGGCTTGCGGTGGTTGCGGTGCGCGCCATGGGACGAGCTGACACCGGAGAAGCCATGGCGCTTCATCACACCGGCGAAACCCTTGCCTTTACTCGTGCCGGTGACGTCGATCTTCTCGCCAGCAGCAAAGACGTCGGCACCGAGCTCCTGGCCGAGCGAGTAGTTCGCCGCGTCCGCGGTGCGGATCTCGACGAGGTGACGACGCGGCGTGACGCCGGCCTTCTCGAAGTGACCGGCCAGCGGCTTGGTCACCTTGGAAGCCTTCACCTCACCGAAGCCGATCTGCACCGCGGCGTAGCCGTCGGTGTCAGCGGCACGGACCTGGGTCACGACGTTCGACGCGGCCGAGATGACCGTGACCGGCACAACCCGGTTGTTGTCGTCCCACAGCTGGGTCATGCCGAGTTTGGTGCCCAGCAGACCTCGAACGGTTCGCCCAGTACTGGTCGGTGCAGTACTGATAGGTGCAGTGCTCATTGGTTCGTAACCCTCTAGAGCTTGATCTCGATGTCGACGCCCGCCGGGAGCTCGAGCCGCATGAGTGAGTCAACGGTCTTCGGCGTCGGGTCAATGATGTCGATGAGCCGCTTGTGAGTGCGCATCTCGAAGTGTTCGCGGCTGTCCTTGTACTTGTGCGGCGAGCGGATCACACAGAACACGTTCTTCTCCGTAGGGAGCGGCACCGGGCCCGCCACCTTCGCACCAGTACGCGTCACCGTGTCGACGATCTTGCGCGCCGACGAGTCGATGACCTCGTGGTCGTAGGCCTTGAGCCGGATGCGGATCTTTTGTCCCGCCATGCTCTCGCTTCGTCCTTTTCCTCGTACTCCGGATGGTGCTGGGCAGCCGAGAGGATGCCCAGGGGCGGTCTTCGACCCCCGAGGTCGGGTGTGTCGCGCCGTGGTGACGCGGCATACCGGCCGACATGGGTGGTTGGTTGGGGAGCTGTATGCCCCGGCGTGGGGAACCGGGCTGGGTGGCGTCTCCGGTTCGGCGAAACCCACCGACTCACGACGAGAGCGGACCAAGGCTCGCCCCGGCGACCCCGCCTGAGCAACCCCGATAGTCTGCCAGACACCGCCAGTCATGCCAAATCGAGCCGAGTCATCCCGGGCGCCTCGCGCGACACGCCGGCAGACCCGGGCCGTTGGTGGCGTCTCGGCGGTGCGCACGCGGGCGGGCTCATCGGCCTGGTTCACCGCCTCGGGCGCAATGGGGAAGAAGCCATGCCGGCGCTCTGCGCGCGCGTAGACTGACGAGGTGTCGGGCTCGGGGACATGACCGTCCTCACCGTGGACCAGTCGGGCCGATCGGATCAGTCGCCGGGCCCCTCGGACGCGTCTGCGGATGGCCACGGCCGAGACGGTTGGTGGTACGTCGGCGCGGTGGTGGTTGGAGCCGGCCTCAACGTCGCCGCGGCCATCAACCAGCCTTACAACCAGAACGAGCTCGAGCAGACCGGCCCGTACCACAGCGACGACATCCACCGGATCATCCACGGCACTCGGCAGCCGCCACTCGACCCGCTGCTCGGGGCGTTGGTCCAGCATCTGCTCGGCGAGGGACAGCTGCGTCAGCGGTTGGTGCCCGTGCTGGCCGGGGTCGGCACGCTCGTGCTGATGGGTCTGCTGCTGCGGCGATTTGGGCTGGGCCGCGCCGGTGCGGTGGGGCTGTGGGTAATGGCGACTCAGCCGATCATGGTGCAGTACTCCGCGTACGCCCGGCCGTACGCCGTACCGCTGTTCTTGATGATGCTGTTCACCTACTCAGCGCAGCGGTGGCTGCGGGCTCGACGTGCCGGCTGGTTGGGGCTGGCGGCTGTCGCAGCCGGCCTCTTGCCGCTGAGCCGGGTGCCCGAGCCGACCGTGTTCCTGGTGACATCTGGGTTGGCGCTGGCCTGGCTCGCAGTACGCCGACGGCGGACGTGGTCGACGGCGGGGCCGCTGATCCTGGTGACCATCGGGGCGCTGGTTTTCGTCGGCTCTCCGATGTACCACTCCCTCGCGTCCAGGAAGGTCCCGCTCTTCGACCCGAGCATCTCCGGCGTCGTTGCCCGGTTCGATAACAGCGCGGACCAGTTCCAGGGAGTCCTGGTGCCCTCGCTGGGCAACTGGTTCCCCTTGTGGCCGGTCATCGTCGTGCTCCTCGCCGCGGCGCTGGTCCTCCCGACGCCACGACATAAGCTCCTCCACGAGTGCGGCTGGGCATGGTGGCCGCTGGCGCTCCCACCGGTTGCCTTCCTCCTCGCCTACTACTTCGCGAACCCGCACAGCCTCGAGCTGCGGCCGTATCGTGACCGCTACGCATACTTCTTCATCCCGGCGTTGGTCTTCGTGGTCGCGGCGGTGGCAGTGGTGCTCGAGGACAACGTTGCCTCGGCAAGGGTCCGAGTCCCGGTCGGCGTGCTGCTGGCGGCGGCGCTGGTCGGGCAGCTTCCGGCGACGGCACGAGTGCTGACTGACAACACGGCGCCCGACTTCCAGCAAGCCGCGGCCGTGATCGATCGCGTCGTCCCGGCCGACGGGAGCGTTCTCTACCTGACGCCCAGCACCGTTGAGGGTTGGCGAGAGCCGTTCATCGGCCAACACAGGTACCTGGACCGCCCGCGCCGCACCCCAGCCATCGTCGACGCCGGCATGGTGCCCGACCAGCCTGGCCAGGAGCTCGGCTCAGGTCCCGTCTACACGCTCGTCCTGGATGCGGAATGTTCCTCGTCGGCGCTTTGTGACGGGCCGGCGGAGAAATGGAAACATGACGTTGCCGGCTGGCGCGTCGTGTCGCGGTTCGACCACTTCACGCTCTACGAGCCGACTGCCGGTCAGTCCGGGCGCCACGGCGTCATCGAGGGCCTGCTCGCCTATGCCGACGCGTTCGGACCTGAGCTCGGACTGCTGGAGAGTCTCGCTGCGGCCGCGGTCCTGAAGGCCCACGACCGATCGAGCCGCGGCAGGGCCCTGGTCCACCGCGCGTACGCCGACATGGGCGCCGAGGCGACGAACGCCTACCGCTATCTTGCCCGGCAACGCGGTCTCGACCCGTTTCGACGCGGACCGAGCTGATCCCCATCGCGAGCCGGTCCGGCTCGCAGTGCAAGAGTAGGACTTCACATCAGCGTGCGCCGTCCGCCGTACTTGAGCCGGGCGTGAGCAGAAGGGAACTTCGCGATGCCCATCCTGACCGGTTACGTGCCAAGCCCCGTCGGGGAGGCGGCGCTCGCGACAGCGCTCACCGAGGCTCGGCTTCGGGGCCTGCCTCTCGTCGTCCTCAACGCCACGGGCGCCGACGGGAAGGCCGACCGCAACTACGCCGACGACGCGACAGCCGAGCAGCTGCGCACTCGGCTGACCGAGTCCGGGCTCAGCTTCCGGCTGCTCCGTAGCGACAGCACCCGGGAGCCGTCTGAGGAGATCGTCGACATGGCAGCCGAGCTGAACGCCGAACTCATCATTATCGGACTACGCCGCCGAAGCCCGGTGGGCAAGCTGCTGCTGGGCAGCACCGCCCAACGCGTCCTGCTCGACGCTCCGTGCCCCGTGCTCGCGGTCAAGGCGGACGGCGAGACCGAGACCAGAGGCGGCTGAGACCCGACCGGGACCGCGACAGCACAAAGGCCCCTCACCGGTAACCGGATGAGGGGCCTTGCGCATGCGTGAAGCAGGCGGCTCAGATCACTTGTTGATCTTGGTAACGCGCCCAGCGCCGACGGTGCGGCCACCTTCGCGGATGGCGAAGCGCAGACCGTCCTCCATGGCAATCGGCTGGATGAGCTCGACGGCCATCTCAGTGTTGTCACCGGGCATGACCATCTCGGTGCCCTCCGGCAGCGTGACCACCCCGGTCACATCCGTGGTTCGGAAGTAGAACTGGGGACGGTAGTTGTTGAAGAACGGCGTGTGCCGCCCGCCCTCCTCCTTCGACAAGATGTAGACGTTCGCGTCGAAGTTGGTGTGCGGCGTCGTCGAGCCTGGCTTGATCACGACCATGCCGCGCTCCACGTCCTCACGCTTCGTGCCCCGCAGCAGCAGCCCGACGTTTTCACCGGCCTCGCCCGTGTCGAGCAGCTTGCGGAACATCTCGATGCCGGTGACGGTCGTGCTCTGCTTCTGCTCGCGAATGCCGATGATGTCGACCGTCTCGTTGATCTTGACGATCCCGCGCTCGATCCGGCCCGTAATGACTGTGCCGCGGCCGGTGATCGTGAAGACGTCCTCGACCGGCATGAGGAACGGCTTCTCGGTGTCGCGCTCGGGCTGCGGGATGAACTCGTCCACCGCTGCCATCAGCTCCACGACGGACTCACCCCACTTCTCATCACCGTTCAGCGCGGGGAATGCAGCCACCCGTACCACGGGGGTGTCGTCGCCCGGGAACTCGTACTCCGAGAGCAGCTCCCGGACCTCGAGCTCGACGAGCTCGATCAGCTCCTCGTCCTCGACCATGTCGCACTTGTTAAGGGCGACCACGATCGCGGGCACGCCCGCCTGGCGGGCGAGCAGCACGTGCTCCCGCGTCTGCGGCATGGGACCGTCGGTAGCAGCGACGACGAGGATCGCGCCGTCCATCTGGGCTGCGCCGGTGATCATGTTCTTGATGTAGTCGGCGTGACCGGGGCAGTCGACGTGGGCGTAGTGACGCGCCTCTGTCTGGTACTCGATGTGCGCGATCGAGATCGTGATGCCACGCTGCTTCTCCTCGGGCGCCTTGTCGATGTCGTCAAAGGCGAACTGAGGGTTGAGCGTGGGGTACTTGTCGTGCAGCACCTTCGAGATCGCCGCGGTCAGAGTCGTCTTCCCGTGGTCGATGTGGCCGATGGTGCCGATGTTGACGTGCGGCTTGGTCCGCTCGAATTTGGCCTTCGCCACTTGGACTTCCTCCTAGATAGGAACGTTTTCGCTACAACTTCTTCTTTGCTGCACAGCCGCCGGGCGAGATCCTACTCGCCCCGGACCTTCTGGATGATCTCGTCGGCGACGCTCTTCGGAACCTCGGCATACGAGTCGAACTGCATCGAGTACGACGCCCGGCCCTGCGTCTTGGAGCGCAGGTCACCGACATACCCGAACATCTCTGACAGCGGAACCAACGCCCGTACGAGCTTGGCCCCGCCCAGCCCCTCCTCCATCGCCTGGATGTGGCCGCGGCGGGAGTTGAGGTCACCGATGACGTCGCCCATGTGCGCCTCGGGCGTCGTGACCTCGACGGCCATCATCGGCTCGAGCAAAGCGGGGTCGGCTTTGCGGGCCGCCTCCTTGAACACCATCCGACCGGCCATCTTGAAGGCCATCTCGGAGGAGTCGACGTCGTGGTAGGCACCGTCTCGCAGCGTCACCTTGAGGTCGACCATCGGGTAACCGGCGAGAATACCGAACTCCATCGCCTCCTGGATGCCCTCGTCGACCGGTGGGATGTACTCGCGCGGGATGCGGCCGCCGGTGACGGCGTTGACGAACTCATAGCCGCCGTCGCCTCCGCCCGTCGGCTCCATGTCGATGATGACCTTCGCGAACTGGCCCGACCCTCCGGTCTGCTTCTTGTGGACGTAGTCCACCTTCTGCACGGCCCGCCGGATGGTCTCGCGGTAGGCCACCTGCGGTTTCCCGACGTTGGCCTCGACCCGGAACTCACGCCGCATCCGATCCACCAGCACCTCGAGGTGCAGCTCGCCCATGCCGGCGATGATCGTCTGACCTGTCTCTTCGTCAGTCCGCACCTGGAAGGTGGGGTCCTCCTCGGACAGGCGCTGGATCGCCATCCCCAGCTTCTCCTGGTCGCCCTTCGACTTGGGTTCCACGGCGACGTGGATCACTGGGGCGGGGAATGTCATCGACTCGAGCACGACCGGCCTGCCTTGGTCACACAGCGTCTCGCCCGTCGTGGTGTCCTTGAGCCCCATCACTGCCACGATGTGCCCGGCGCCCACCGACGCGATCTCCTCACGCTTGTTGGCGTGCATCCGGTAGATCTTGCCGATGCGCTCCTTCTTGCCCTTGGTCGGGTTGAGCACCGTCGTTCCGGTGTCCAGGCGACCGGAGTAGACCCGCAGATAGGTGAGCTTGCCGAGGTGCGGGTCGGCCATGATCTTGAACGCCAGCGCCGAGAACGGCTCGCTCTCATTCGGCTGCCGGTCCACGACGAGCTCTGGATCCTTGGCATCGTGACCCTCCACGGCTTCGACGTCGAGGGGCGATGGCAGATAGGCGATGACCGCATCGAGCAGGGGCTGGATGCCCTTGTTCTTGAAGGCGGTGCCGGTCAGGACCGGTGTTAGCCTGTCAGCGATGGTGGCGCGACGGATCGCGGCCTGCAGCGCCTCGACAGTGGGCTCCTCGCCCTCGAGGTAGAGCTCCATCATCTCGTCGTCTGCCTCGGCGATGGTCTCGAGGAGGCGGTCGCGCCACTCACGCGCGGCATCGGCGTGCGAGGCGGGAATCTCTTCGATCGCGTAGTCCTCACCCTTGGCCGTCTCGCCGCGCCAGGTCAGGGCGCGCATCTGCACGAGGTCGACGACACCGATGAAGTCGGCTTCGGTGCCGATCGGGATCTGCAGCACCAGCGGGACCGCGCCGAGGCGTGACTCGATCATCTCGACGCAGCGGTGGAACTCAGCGCCGGTACGGTCAAGCTTGTTGACGAAGCACATGCGCGGCACGCGGTAGCGGTTGGCCTGGCGCCATACGGTCTCGGACTGCGGCTCGACGCCGGCCACGCCGTCGAACACGGCGACGGCACCGTCGAGGACACGCAGGGAGCGCTCGACCTCGATGGTGAAGTCGACGTGGCCTGGCGTGTCGAGGATGTTGATCGTGTGGTCTTTCCACATGCAGGTGGTCGCCGCGGACGTGATCGTGATGCCGCGCTCTTGCTCCTGCTCCATCCAGTCCATCGTGGCGGCGCCCTCGTGGACCTCACCGATCTTGTAATTGATGCCGGTGTAGAAGAGGATCCGCTCGGTGGTCGTGGTCTTACCGGCATCGATGTGAGCCATGATGCCGATGTTGCGGACTCTGCCGAGGTCGGTGGTGATTGCGGTTGCCACGATGGGCGCTTCCCTCACGGTTTCTAGGTGGGTGATGTGCTGGGGCGGACTCAGTGCCGTCGGTTGTCACGGCGAGCCGGTGACGACCACTGCGGCGTCCGCACGCATTACCAGCGGTAGTGTGCGAATGCCTTGTTGGACTCGGCCATCTTGTGGGTGTCTTCGCGGCGCTTGACGGCGGCGCCGAGGCCGTTGGAGGCGTCGAGCAGCTCGTTCATCAGCCGGTCGGACATGGTCTTCTCGCGACGCGCCTGCGAGTACGACACGAGCCAACGCAGCGCAAGCGTGGTCTGGCGGGGGGTGCGGACCTCGACCGGAACCTGATAGGTCGCGCCACCGACGCGGCGGCTGCGGACCTCGAGTGTTGGCCGAACGTTGTCGAGCGCTCGCTTCAGCGTGACGACGGGGTCGGTGCCGGTCTTGTCGCGACAGCCTTCGAGCGCAGTGTGCACAATGCGCTCCGCCACCTGCTTCTTGCCATCCACGAGCACCTTGTTGATGAGCTGGGTCACCAACGGGCTGCCGTAGACAGGGTCGATCTCAATCGGTCGCTGCGGGGCGGGACCCTTGCGTGGCATCAGCTCTTCTCCTTCTTCGCGCCGTACCGGCTGCGAGCCTGCTTGCGGTTCTTGACCCCTTGGGTGTCGAGCGAGCCGCGGATGATCTTGTAGCGGACGCCAGGCAGATCCTTGACCCGACCGCCACGCACCAGCACGATCGAGTGCTCCTGCAGGTTGTGTCCGACGCCCGGGATGTATGCCGTGACCTCGATGCCACTGGTGAGCCGCACCCGCGCCACCTTGCGCAGGGCCGAGTTCGGCTTCTTGGGTGTAGTCGTATAGACCCGCGTGCACACGCCTCGTCGCTGAGGAGACCCTTTCAGGGCCGGCGTCTTCGTCTTCGACACCTTGTCCTGGCGGCCCTTGCGGACCAACTGCTGGATGGTGGGCACCGCGGCGTTCTCTTTTCTCTCAGTTGTTACTGCCTGTAGGTTGTGCAGCCTTGTCGGTGACACTGCCTGGAGGCGGCGCCGTCTGCTCTCGCCGACGTGCCGGGTCGCGCATGTATCTGTCGGTCTGGTACCGGGGCGCTTGCGCCGTTCATCCGGCTGCACCCCAGCTGGGTCGCCTGCAGCGTCGACCCCCGCGTCCGGGTGTGTCGCCCGGTCACACGAAGTCTCCTGACCAGAGCCAAGCCCGTCCACACGTGGTTCTTGCGCAGACCTCGCAGCTTGTCCGAAAGGCGACGCCCTAAGGCGCTGCTCTCCGGGGTGGGCACACGAGAGGCCTGGATCAGTCCAGGCACAGATATCTAGGTTACCGGGTGCCTATGGCAGGGTCAAAACGGTAGACGCCGACCGCACGGCCACCGAAGGCCAGACCCAACGACTCAGCTCGCAGCGATCACACGAGTGAGCAGAATTCTGATCGCAACCGGCCTTCGGGACGCCCTGACGGCTTCGATCCCAGCACCGGCCTCGTCAGCGCGCATGCCACGGCCGGAACCGGGGAACCTCTTCGTGGCCCGCTCTGTCAGGCGGGCCCTTGATCCCGCACGGCTTGGACGCGCTCCATGGCGGACCGGAGGTCGCTCAGCCACTCGTCGCTGTGCTGACCCACGAGGCGGACGCACCACTTCAGGGCGTCGGCGCGAGAGCGGGCGACGCCCGCGTCGACGAGTGTGTCAAGCACCTGACGTTGGGGTTGACGCAGCCGTGTCATCACCGGAACGGCGAGGTGGGTGAACAGGGCGGATCGGTCACCGATGGTCGCGCCCCAAGACACTTTGCGGCCGAAACGGCGCTGCGCCTCGTTGGCGATGACCATCCGGGCCTCGCGGGTGTCCTCCCGCCACCCGGAGAGCCGTCCGTCGGAGGCTTCCCGCTTGGCGTCGTCGGAGGCGTCCGCCTCGAGCGCCACAGGCTCCAGCTGGATGAGTACCGTGATCTCCTCTCTATCGGTGGTGATCGCGGGTGCCTGCCGGGTCCATTCCTGCGGAAGTCTGCCGGCGAACCAGGCCGGGATGTCCGTGCCATTTGCTTTCTGTGTATTCATGTAATCAACATTACACCTGAACTCCAAGACGTCAGCACGCCGCCTTGCTCGAGGAGCAGCGTCGGCAGGGCGCCGTGCGGTGCGCTCACACCGCGCATCGTGCTCAGGGCGCAGATTTGGCGACCTGGGGCCGATGGTGCCATGTGGAAGAGCGACGTCTTCCGCCCATTCGTGTGCGCCGCCGCAGCCGCGCAGCCTGAGGCTTGGCTGCCGCGCGAGGACAAGGAGCCCTGAAGCATCCATCGGACCAAACGCCGAAGGGGCGATCACCCCGCGTGGGGTGACCGCCCTTCGAGGGTGGCTTGACTCAGTTCGAGAACGAACCGAAGTCGAAGTCGTCCAGCGCGACCGACTGACCTGCCGACTGACCGAAGTCGTAGTCATAGTTGTCGTAGTCGATGGAGTACGCCTGCGCGCGGGCCTCTTCGGTCGGCTCGACGCGAATGTTGCGATAGCGCTCCAGGCCGGTACCGGCCGGGATGAGCTTGCCGAGGATCACGTTCTCCTTGAGCCCGAGCAGCGAGTCGGACTTGCCGTGGATCGCCGCGTCGGTGAGCACCCGGGTGGTCTCCTGGAAGGATGCCGCCGAGAGCCAGGACTCCGTGGCGAGCGACGCCTTGGTGATCCCCATCAGGACCGGGCGACCAGAGGCCGGCATGCCACCCTCGGCGACCACCCGACGGTTCTCGGTCTCGAAGCGGATCCGCTCAGCCAGCTCACCGGGCAGCAGCTCGGAGTCGCCGCTCTCGATCACCGTGATCCGGCGCAGCATCTGCCGGATGATGATCTCGATGTGCTTGTCATGGATGGCGACCGCCTGGCGGCGATAGACCTCCTGCACCTGGTCGACAAGGTGCTCTTGGGTCTTGCGCGGCCCGAGGATGCGCAACACGTCCTGCGGGTCTGCCTTGCCAACCGTCATCTGCTCACCGACCTCGACGTGTGAGCCGTCCTCCACCAGCAAACGCGTGCGCTTGCTGACGGGGTAGGCCTGCTCGTCGGCACCGTCGTCGGGAACCACGACGATCTTGCGGGTCTTGTCGGTGTCCTCGATCCGCGCCCGGCCGGCCGCCTCCGAGATCGGCGCCTTGCCCTTGGGCTGGCGTGCCTCGAACAGCTCGACCACGCGAGGCAGACCCTCGGTAATGTCGTCGGCCGACGCGACACCACCGGTGTGGAACGTCCGCATCGTCAGCTGGGTGCCCGGCTCCCCGATCGACTGGGCGGCGATGATGCCGACCGCCTCACCGATGTCGACGAGCTTGCCCGTCGCGAGCGAGCGGCCGTAGCACTTGGCGCACGTGCCCGTCTTGGCGTCGCAGGTGAGCACGGAGCGCACCTTGACCTCGTGGATCCCGGCCTCGACGAGCCGCGTGATCAGTACGTCGCCGATGTCGTCGCCACCACGGGCCAGCACCTCGCCGGACTCGGGGTGTTCGACGTCGACCGCCAGGTTGCGGGCGTAGGCGGACGTCTCGACGTACTCGTTCTTGACGACCCGACCGTCGCTGCGGCGGTCACCGATGATCTTGGTCAGGCCGCGCTCGGTGCCACAGTCGTCCTCACGGATGATGACGTCCTGCGACACGTCGACAAGGCGACGCGTCAGGTAACCGGAGTCCGCGGTCCGCAGGGCGGTGTCAGCAAGACCCTTGCGGGCGCCGTGGGTCGAGATGAAGTACTCGAGCACCGACAGACCCTCACGGAAGTTCGTCTTGATCGGCCGCGGGATGATCTCACCCTTCGGGTTGGCCACCAGGCCACGCATACCGGCGATCTGACGGACCTGAGTCATGTTTCCACGGGCGCCTGAGTTGACGATCATGTAGATCGGGTTCGTCTTCTCGAACGTGGCTTCCATCGCCTTGGCGACCTCGATCGTGGCGGTGTTCCAGATCTCGATGAGCTCTTGGCGACGCTCTTCGTCGGTGATCAGGCCACGCTCGTACTGCTGCTGGACCTTGGCCGACTGCTCCTCGAACCCGGCGACGATCCCTGGCTTCTCGGACGGTGTCACGACATCGGAGATCGAGATCGTCACGCCGGACCGGGTGGCCCAGTGGAAGCCGGTGTCCTTCAACGCGTCCAGGGCCGTGGCGACCTCGACCTTGGTGTAGCGCTCTGCCAGGTCGTTGACGATCACACCGAGCTGCTTCTTGCCGACCTCGCCGTTGACATAGGCGTAGTTGGCCGGCAGGGCCTCGTTGAAGATCGCCCGACCCAGCGAGGTCTCGAGCGTCAGCGGCTGGTCAACCTCCCAACCCTCCGGCACCTCGCATCCGACTGGCGGGACAATCTCGGGGAAGCGCAGCTTGATCTTGCTCTGCAGCGCGATCTCACCACGGTCGAGAGCCATCAACGCCTCAGCGACCGACGAGAAGGCGCGGCCCTCACCCGGGTAAGCATCCCGGTCGAGGGTGAGGAAGTAGATGCCGATGATCATGTCCTGCGTCGGCATGGTCACCGGACGCCCGTCGGCCGGCTTCAAGATGTTGTTGGTCGACAACATCAGGATGCGAGCCTCCGCCTGTGCCTCCGCCGACAGCGGAAGATGCACTGCCATCTGGTCACCGTCGAAGTCGGCGTTGAACGCCGAACACACGAGCGGATGGATCTGGATGGCCTTGCCCTCGATCAGCTGTGGCTCGAAGGCCTGGATACCGAGGCGGTGCAGCGTCGGAGCCCGGTTGAGCAGCACCGGGTGCTCCGTGATGACCTCTTCGAGGACATCCCAGACCACCGAACGGCTCCGCTCGACCATGCGCTTGGCACTCTTGATGTTCTGCGCGTGGTTGAGATCCACGAGCCGCTTCATGACGAACGGCTTGAAGAGTTCCAGCGCCATCTGCTTCGGCAGACCACACTGGTGCAGCTTCAGCTGCGGCCCGACGACGATGACCGAGCGACCGGAGTAGTCGACGCGCTTACCGAGCAGGTTCTGACGGAACCGACCCTGCTTGCCCTTGAGCATGTCGGATAGCGACTTCAGCGGACGGTTGCCGGGGCCCGTCACCGGGCGGCCGCGGCGACCATTGTCAAACAGCGAGTCGACGGCCTCCTGGAGCATCCGCTTCTCGTTGTTGACGATGATCTCGGGCGCACCGAGGTCGAGCAGACGCTTCAACCTGTTGTTGCGGTTGATCACACGACGGTAGAGGTCGTTGAGGTCCGACGTGGCGAACCGGCCGCCGTCGAGCTGCACCATCGGGCGCAGGTCCGGCGGGATGACCGGGACGCAGTCGAGCACCATGCCCTCGGGACTGTTGGTGGTGAGCAGGAACGCCGACACCACCTTGAGCCGCTTGAGCGCACGGGTCTTGCGCTGGCCCTTGCCGGTACGGATGATCTCGCGCAGCGACTCCGCCTCGGCGGCGAGGTCGAAGGACAGCAGGCGCTTCTGGATCGCCTCCGCGCCCATGGCCCCCTCGAAGTACTTGCCGAAGCGCAACTTCATCTCGCGGTAGAGGATCTCGTCACCCATCAGGTCCTGGACCTTCAGCGTGCGGAACGTGCTCCACACCTCTTCGATTCGGTCGAGCTCTCGCTGCGAGCGGTCACGCATCTGCTTCAGCTCGCGCTCCGCACCTTCCTTGGTCTTGCGCTTGACGTCGGCCTTGGCGCCCTCAGCCTCGAGTGCACCGAGGTCCTCTTCGAGCTTGCTCATCCGCGCCCCGATGTCGGTGTCTCGACGCTGCTCGAGCTGCTTGCGCTCCACGTCGATCCTCGCCTCGAGGGACGGCAGGTCGCGGTGGCGGGCGTCGTCGTCGACAGCCGTGATCATGTAGGCCGCGAAGTAGATGACCTTCTCGAGGTCCTTCGGCGCCAGGTCGAGCAGGTAGCCGAGCCGGCTCGGCACACCCTTGAAGTACCAGATGTGCGTCACCGGAGCCGCGAGCTCGATATGGCCCATCCGCTCGCGACGAACCTTCGACCGGGTGACCTCGACGCCACAACGCTCGCAGATGATGCCCTTGAAGCGGACTCGCTTGTACTTGCCGCAGTAGCACTCCCAGTCGCGGGTCGGACCGAAGATCTTCTCGCAGAAGAGCCCGTCCCGCTCCGGCTTGAGAGTGCGGTAGTTGATGGTCTCGGGCTTCTTGACCTCGCCGTGGCTCCACTGACGGATGTCGTCAGCGGTGGCCAGGCCGATCCGAAGCTCGTCGAAGAAGTTGACGTCCAGCAAGACTATTCCTTCGTCTGGTGTTGCTGTGGGTGGATCTGGTTCAGTTCAGTCGGTCGGCGATGTCGCCGTCCGGGTTGGACTGCTTGCCTCGCGAACAAGTTCGCTTCGGCCAACTCAAGCGTCGATAGAGTCTGAGCTCGCTCAGACTTCTTCAACGCTCGAGATGCCTTCGTTGGGGCGGCGGGCCAAGTCGATGCCGAGTTCCTCGGCGGCTCGGAAGACGTCCTCGTCGGTGTCACGCATGTCCATGGCCACGCCGTCGCTGGACAGCACCTCGACATTGAGGCACAGCGACTGCATCTCCTTGACGAGAACCTTGAACGACTCCGGAATTCCCGGTTCGGGGATGTTCTCGCCCTTGACGATGGCTTCGTAGACCTTCACGCGGCCGAGTACGTCGTCGGACTTGATCGTCAGCAGCTCCTGTAGGGCGTAGGCGGCGCCATAGGCCTCCAGGGCCCATACCTCCATCTCGCCGAAGCGTTGACCACCGAACTGCGCCTTACCACCCAGCGGCTGCTGCGTGATCATCGAGTACGGCCCGGTCGAACGCGCGTGGATCTTGTCGTCGACCAGGTGGTTCAGCTTGATGATGTAGGTGTAGCCGACCGAGACCGGGGCCGGGAACGGCTCGCCGGTGCGACCGTCGAAGAGCTTCGCCTTGCCGTCGCCCTTGACCATCCGCTCGCCGTCACGGTTCGGACGGGTCGAGGCCAGGAGGCCAGAGATCTCGTCCTCCCTCGCGCCGTCGAACACCGGAGTGGCGACGTTGGTGTTGCCGGGAGCCTCACTGACGCCGATGCTCGCCAGCCGCTGCTTCCAGTCGGCGTCGTCACCCTCGACCTGCCAGCCGTTCTTGGCGACCCACCCGAGGTGGGTCTCCAGCACCTGACCGATGTTCATCCGGCCGGGCACGCCCAGCGGGTTCAGGATGATGTCGACAGGGGTTCCGTCCTCGAGGAACGGCATGTCCTCCGCCGGCAGGATCTTCGAGATGACGCCCTTGTTGCCGTGGCGTCCGGCGAGCTTGTCGCCGTCGGAGATCTTGCGCTTCTGCGCGACGTACACCCGGATGAGCTGGTTGACGCCTGGGGGAAGCTCGTCCTCCTCCTCGCGGTCGAAGACGCGCACGCCGATGACGATTCCGCTCTCCCCGTGCTTGACCTTGAGCGACGTGTCACGCACCTCGCGCGCCTTCTCCCCGAAGATCGCGCGCAGCAGGCGCTCCTCGGGCGTCAGCTCGGTCTCGCCCTTGGGCGTGACCTTGCCGACGAGGATGTCGCCCGGGACGACCTCGGCGCCGATGCGGATGATGCCGCGATCGTCCAGGTCGGCCAGCATCTCGTCGGAGACGTTGGGGATGTCGCGGGTGATCTCCTCGGGCCCGAGCTTCGTGTCGCGGGCGTCGACCTCGTGCTCCTCGATGTGGATCGAGGTCAAGACGTCCTCCTGCACGAGCCGCTGGCTGAGGATGATCGCGTCCTCGTAGTTGTGGCCCTCCCATGGCATATAGGCCACGAGCAGGTTGCGACCGAGAGCCATCTCCGCGGAGTCGGTGCTCGGACCGTCAGCAATCGGCCAGCCCTTCTCGACCCGGTCGCCCTCGGCGACGCTGGGCCGCTGGTTGACGCAGGTGCCCTGGTTGGAGCGCTTGAACTTTGCGAGCCGGTAGGTCTCGTAGTGTCCGTCGTCCTCCATCACGTCGACCGAGTCGGCCGACACCTCGGTGACCACGCCCGCTTCCTTGGCGACGACGACATCGCCGGCGTCGACGGCAGCCCGGTACTCCATGCCCGTGCCGACCAGCGGCGCCTCGGCACGGATCAACGGCACGGCCTGACGCTGCATGTTGGAACCCATCAGGGCCCGGTTGGCGTCGTCGTGCTCGAGGAAGGGAATCAGCGCGGTCGCCACCGACACCATCTGGCGTGGCGACACGTCCATGTAGTCGACCTCGCTACCGAGGACGTAGTCAACCTCACCGCGGCGCTCGCGGACCAGCACGCGCTCCTCCTCGAACGTGTTGCCCGGGGTGAGCGGCGCGTTGGCCTGCGCGATGACCACGCGGTCTTCCTCGTCGGCGGTCAGGTAGTCGATCTGGTCGGTAACGACACCCTCGACGACCTTGCGGTACGGCGTCTCGACGAATCCGAACGCGTTGACGCGGCCGAACGTCGCCAGCGAGCCGATCAGACCGATGTTGGGCCCCTCCGGCGTCTCGATCGGACACATCCGGCCGTAGTGGGAAGGGTGTACGTCGCGGACCTCGAAGCCTGCGCGCTCACGCGACAGGCCGCCAGGGCCGAGCGCCGAGAGGCGCCGCTTGTGCGTCAGGCCGGCGAGCGGGTTGATCTGGTCCATGAACTGGCTCAGCTGGGAGGTCCCGAAGAACTCCTTCAACGCGGCCACCACGGGGCGAATGTTGATCAGCGTCTGCGGCGTGATCGCCTCGACGTCCTGAGTCGTCATGCGCTCGCGCACCACCCGCTCCATCCGCGCAAGACCCGTGCGGAGCTGGTTCTGGATCAGTTCCCCCACCGTACGCAGGCGGCGGTTGCCGAAGTGGTCGATGTCGTCGGCTTCGACGACCATCTGACCGCGTGGCGAGCCCATCTCCTCATGGCCCGCGTGCAGCAGCACGATGTAGCGGATCGCGGCGACGATGTCGTCGATGGTCAGGGTCTGGGTGTCGAACGCCTCGTCCTGGCCGAGCTTCTTGTTGATCTTGTAGCGGCCGACCTTGGCGAGGTCGTAGCGCTTGGGGTTGAAGTAGTAGTTGTCGAGCAGCGTCTGCGCCGCCTCGCGCGTCGGGGGCTCGCCTGGGCGCAGCTTTCGGTAGATGTCGAGCAGCGCGTCGTCTTGACCAGACGTGTGGTCCTTCTCCAGGGTCAGGCGGATCGACTCGAACTCGCCGAACTCCTCCAGGATCTTGGCCTCGGACCAGCCGAGCGCCTTGAGCAGGACCGTCACGTTTTGCTTGCGCTTGCGGTCCAGCCGTACGCCGACCATGTCGCGCTTGTCGATCTCGAACTCGAGCCAGGCACCACGCGACGGGATCATCTTCGCCGTGAAGACATCCTTGTCGGAGGTCTTGTCGATGCTGCGCTCAAAGTAGACGCCGGGCGAGCGAACCAGCTGCGACACGACGACACGCTCGGTGCCGTTGACGATGAACGTGCCCTTGTCCGTCATCAGGGGAAAGTCCCCCATGAAGACGGTCTGGCTCTTGATCTCTCCGGTTTCGTTGTTCATGAACTCCGCCGTGACGAACAGCGGGGCGGAGTACGTGAAGTCGCGCTCGCGGCACTCCTCGACGGTGTTCTTCGGTGGCTCGAAGCGGTGATCGCGAAACGAGAGGCTCATCGTGCCCGAGAAGTCCTCGATCGGGGAGATTTCCTCGAAGATCTCCTCCAGTCCCGACTTCGTGGGGATGTCGCCGAGACCGTTCGTCTGTGCGTGTTCGGTGCGGCCCTGCCAGTCGGCGTTGCCGACGAGCCAGTCGAAGCTGTTGGCTTGGAGGGCTAGCAGATCGGGAACCTCCATGGGTTCGGCGATCTTTGCGAATGACACTCGGTGGGTGTCGATACCTGCAGTGGTGGATTGTGCTGAGTAGTTGGTATTGGCATTGCGCGAGGCGGCCAAGAGTGGTCCTTCCGAAGGCTCGCAGACTCTTCCCAAAATACGCATGCCGAGCACACCCGGGTCCGGGTTGAGGTGGGCAGGAGGCAGCGCAAAGAGTCAGTTTAGCCTAGAGGCCGACTGAAGTCGAACCGGAGACGTGTGGCGGTAGCCACTCCACCCGAGTCTGTCATCGGAACTGACGCTGAGCATGCCCAACTCCGCAAGCGTAGTCAAGTGGCCGCGCACAATTGGCTGCCAATCGTTGTCCGAGCCGGGCAGCCTGGCCGGCGAGGCACGCCTCTCCTCGAGACCGTTCGGAGGTCGCGAGGAGAGCAGGCCGCTGTGAGGTTACCTGACGGAAACGGTGGCACCGGCGCCTTCGAGGGCTTCCCGGGCCTTTTCGCCGGCGTCCTTGGTGACCTTCTCCAGGATCGCCGTGGGGGCGGCCTCCACCAGATCCTTGGCCTCCTTGAGACCGAGGCTCGTCAGGCTACGTACCTCCTTGATGACCTGGATCTTCTTGTCGCCGGTCGACTCGAGGACGACGTCGAACTCGTCCTGCTCCTCGACGGCGTCCGCCTCAGCGGCCGCGCCGCCGGCCGACGGGGCGGCAGCTGCGGCAACCGGAGCCGCGGCCGTCACGCCGAAGGTGTCTTCGAACTGCTTCACGAACTCGCTGAGCTCGAGGAGGGTCATCTCCTTGAATGCGTCGAGGAGGTCGTCGGTGCTGAGCTTCGCCATGGTGGCGTTCCTTCCGTGTTACTGGCTCGCGACAGGTCGCGAGGCGGGATATGGGCGGTCGGTCCGGGCCGGGTCAGCCCGCGGTGTTCTCCTCGGTGCTGTCCTCGGTGCTCGTCGCGGGGGTCTCCTCGGAGGTGGGTGCTGAGGCCTCTTCGGAGGTGGGCGCTGAGGTCCCTTCGGAGGTGGCTGCTGAGGCCTCTTCGGAGGTGGGTGCTGAGGCCTCTTCGGACGGAGCCTCGGGGTCGCCCTCCGCGGTTGCGGGTACGTCGGCGGCCGCCTCGACCACAGCGCTATCGGAACTCCCGTCGGTGCCCGCAGCATCGGCGCTCTCGTCGACGTCTGGCGTCGACGTCGCCTCGGACGAGACGGCTGTGCCGGCTCCACCCACGAGGATCGAGGGGTCTTCCTCGGCCTTGTCCCGCAGCGCGGCGACGACGCGGGCGGCCTGCGAAAGCGGGGCGTTGAACAGGGAGGCGGCGTTCTGCAGCGAGGCCAAGAGCGCACCCGCGAGCCGGCCGAGGAGCACCTCGCGTGACTCGAGGTCCGCGATCCGGGAAATCTCGGCGGGGGTCAGTGACTTGCCGTCGAGGACGCCCCCCTTGATGACGAGTGGTGAGTTTGCCCTGGCGAAGTCGCGCAGGCTCTTGGCCGCCTCGACCGGGTCGCCCTTGACGAAGGCGATGGCCGAGGGTCCGACGAGCAGGTCCTCGAACCCGTCGACACCGGCTGCTCGGGCCGCGATCTTGGTAAGCGTGTTCTTCACTACGGCGTAGCTGGCGTTCTCTCCGAGGGCTCGCCGAAGATCCTGCAGCTGCTTGACGGTGAGACCGCGGTACTCGGTCAGCACGACCGCGTTGCAGCTGCGGAACTCGTCCGTCAGCTCGGCGACTGCTGCCGCCTTGTCGGGCCGCGCCATGAGTCTCCTTCCGTAGAAACACTCTGACATCGCAGATCATCCGGCTTCGCTGATGTGGGTAGCGCGAAGGCTCGGTTGGCTCCGGGATAAGGACCCATACATGCAAAACGCCCCGTGCAGGCGCACGGGGCGGGACCAACTCGCTGGTCCGACTCAGTTCACCTGCGCGGGCCGCCCGCTCGTGCGGGGCCTTCGACCGATCGACATCGTGGCGGTGTCGGTCGGTGACCGGCGGTCTGTGGTTGTGCTCCAGCCTACGGGTTCGGATGACCGAGGACCAAATCGCCGCGTTGACCTCGACTCCTGGATTCCCTTCCCGTTAGTCAACACGGAAGAGACTTGGTCCGCCCGGCAGATCTGCCATGTGCACACTGCACACGCAGTGTGCACATGGCAAATGCAGGCGCGGGTGGGCGGCATGCCCGCGGCGGGGGTGAACGGGAGGCGCGGGCCGGGGGAAAGGTGGGCGCTGTCGGCGTCCCTGGCGGTGACGCCCGGGATCGCTGGTGGGAGGGGTGAAGCGAACAGCTCAGAGGCTGAACTGGCTCACCTGGCTGGCTGGCGGAGCGTCGACCGAGACCCGCTCGCCATACTTGGAGAAGTGCGCCTCGAACGACCCCATGTCACCGAACGGCACCGAAATCTTCACTGGCAGGTTGTCGCTATTCAGCCAGACCTGACCGGTGATGCGGCGAGGCATCCCGGACATCGATGCGTCATGGCCCTTCATCATGGCGTTCGCCTTCATCATCTTGGCGGTGTCGATCGTCACCGCGTAGTGGTGCGCGCGGACGCCGTCAACGGTTTCTGTGCCCCGGTCGTCGATGCTCGTGAGTCCCTGGAGAAACTTCGTGAAGTTCTCGGGGTTGGCGGAGGCGAAAAGCGGTGCCAAGGGGTTGTGCGCGCCGCTGAGGTCCACCTTGACCCATGGTTTGGCTGTGTCGGTGCTCATTCCGGCGCCCTTGATGTAGAGCACCTTGCCGGCATAGCGCAGCTCGACCTGTCGACCCGCGAAGTCGGCAGTCACGTTGAGCCTCAGGGCACTGGCGTCACGGCCTCCCGCGAAGTCACCCGAAATCGAGCCCGACTGGCCCGACGCCGCGATCGTCGCCTCGACGTGCGCGGAGACACCATCACGTTGAGCGGCCAGCACCTGCTGGGTGAAGCTCTCAGGGGTGATTGTCCCGGCGTCACCCGCCGCAGCGTCACCCGCCGCAGCGTTACCCGCCCCGGCGTCGCCCGAAGCGGCGGCACTGCTGCCGTTGGCGTGTGCACTGCTCGTCGTACTGGCGTCGTTGCCGCACGCCGACAGACTGACCATCATCCCTACCGCGAGCACCCCGGCCGCGAACCTTCTGATCGTCATCTCTCCCACCCCTCGGCACGTCAACGTCTGAGAGTGCCAGCGTACGTCAGTCCACGGTTCGCGTCGGGGGCCTTGCTCCAGCCAGGCCCTCACAATCGACCGCCGATAGGTCTTCAGTGATGACGGGACCTTCGTCGCTCGTTCTGCCACCAGATGGGGATCCACGGCTCACCTTCGTGGAGGCGGGAGGACGGCAAGGGTGGCAAGAACATGGGGCTCGGCCAGCTGCCGAATCAATGAGGCGCCGGGTCAAGGCCGCCCGCGCCTGTCAACCGCCCGTTGCGACTCACCGCCGAGACTTGCGGGCGGGGCCCATCAGGTACGAGGATGCGAGGAATCCGTCGTTGCTGAGCGGTCAGAGCGACCTGGCCGTGGCCGTCGTAGCTCGGGTCCATGACTTGCGTTACCCGGTCGCGCAATTGCGAGGACCTCGCCAGAAGGAGGACCGCTGAATGAGTTACCAGGCGCGCAAGGCCCTTGCCGGCATCGATCTGTTCGCGGGCCTGCCAGAAGAGACCTTGAACGACGTGATCCAGCGGGGCACCACGTTCACCACAGGCGCGGGTCGGCGGATTGTTGAGCAGGGAGCCGCGGACGTGGGTCTTCAGGTCGTCCTCGAAGGGACCGCCGATGTCTCTGTGAACGGCGTATCTCGGTCCCCGTTGGGTCCTGGCGACTACCTGGGTGAGATGTCGCTGATTGACGGTGCTCCCCGGTCGGCCACCGTGGTCTCGGGTCCAGAGGGCGTGACGACTTTCAGGTTGTCGGCGCTGGCATTCAAGCCATTGATGGACGATCCGAAGGTAGCGCGAAGCCTCATGAAGGCGCTGTGCGCCCGGGTCCGCTCCCTTGAGGCGAAGACGTCCGCCCAGACCTGATTCGACACCTTGTGCCCGGCCGCAACGCCGGGTCGGCGCAGACCGGTCGAGGTGGGCATACTCGCGACACGCCACGATCTGCGCGTTCCGCCCCAAACCCTGCTGAGTTCGTGTGCTCGAGTCCTGGGCTACCTGGTGCGCTACGAGGGCTGAGCGAGCGCCGTACAGGACGCCCGCGAGTAGTCCGACGCTGTGTCTGCGTGTTCTCACTGTGGAGGCGACAACCCCAAGGGGCGGCGCTTCTGTGGGGACTGCGGCAAACCGCTGGAGGCGACGTGCCCGTCGTGTGGAGCGACCGTGGCGTCCGGCCAGCGATTCTGCGGGGACTGCGGCAGCCGGGTCGGCGACGTGGGCTCGCGTGTGGACCGTCTCGACCCCGCGCCGGTCGCCGAACGGCGAGTTTGCTCGATTCTCTTCGCCGATCTGGTCGGTTTCACACCGCTGACCGAGGAGTGCGACCCTGAGGATGTTCGCGAGCTGCTCTCTCGCTACTTCGCCACCGCGCGCTCCATTGTCGGGCGGTATGGCGGGACGATCGAGAAGTTCATCGGGGACGCGGTGATGGCGGTGTGGGGCACGCCGTCGGCCCTCGAGGGTGATACCGAGCGAGCCGTCCGCGCCGCCCTCGAGCTGGTGACGGCGGTCGGGGCGCTCGGTGACGACGTCGGTGCGCCAAAACTGGCTGCCCGCGCGGGGTCGTCACGCGCGAGGTGGCCGTGACGCTGGCTGCGACGTGGTGGTGCGCGCGACGGGGTCTACACGCTCGTCGGCGAGGTCGGGGAGCTCGAGGTTCCGAGCTCCTTGCACGCTCTCCTGGCCGCACGGCTCGATGCACTGGACGCCACCGCCCGGTCACTCGTGGGGGATGCTTCTGTCCTTGGCACGTCGTTTCCCGCAGACGCGCTCGTGGCGGTTTCACGGCTGTCGTCGCAGGACGTGCAACGGATCCTTGACGACCTGGTCCGTCGGGGCCTCATGGAGGTGAGCGCCGACGTCTTGTCTCCCCAGCTCGGTGCATACCGGTTCACCCACGGGATGCTGCGCCAGGTCGCATACGACACATTAGCTCGACGCAGCCGCAAGACCCGTCATCTGGCGG
Organism: Propionibacteriales bacterium; assembly: GCA_038238115.1. Lineage (GTDB taxonomy): Bacteria > Actinomycetota > Actinomycetes > Propionibacteriales > Nocardioidaceae > JBBRYB01. The sequence continues at coordinate 105,108 of JBBRYB010000009.1, forward strand.
TTGCGGAGCATCTCCGCAACACGTTCCCGAATGACGGCGATGAGGTCGTTGATGTCATCGCTCAGCATTACCTCGACGCGATCCGCGCCGTCCCTGAAGACGAGGACGCCTCCGACCTGAGCATCCCTGCCGTAGCGGCCCTGACCCGCGCGGGCGCGAGAGCACTGCGCACAGGTGCGCCGGCAGCCGCAGAGCTCAACTACGCCGGCGCAGCCGAACTGATCGAGGCAACCGGGAGCAAGGGCGCCAGCCTTCAGGCGGCGGACATGTGGGAACGCGCCGCGCTCGCCGCCAGGCAGAACGCCAACTCCGATCGCGCCATCGCGAACGCGCAGCGTGCGGCCGAGCACTACCGACGCCATGGCCAGGACCGCGCCGTAGCCCGGACCCACGCGATCATCGGTCAAGCGCTGGCGACGCCGGCCGCCTCGCCGAGGCGTACGAATCCCTGGCGGGCGCCCTGGAGCCGCTTCGAGACGGACCCGACGCCGACACCGTCACCGCGATGTCCGCGCTCGCTACGATGGCGGCCTTCAGCGGCCGGCAAGATGCCGATCAGCTGAGCGCCGACGCTCTGGCCCTCGGCGAGGCCCTCGATGTCGAGAAGGCCACCCTGGCCGACCTGCTGGTGGTGCGGTCCATCGTGCATGGTTTCGCCGACCGGACGGTCCAGTCAGTCATGTACTGTCGCGAGGCTGCTCGAATCGCCGAGGAGGCCGGAGCCACCGCGGTGCAGGCTCGGGCATTGCTCAACCTCGCCAGCGTGACCGCTGTCGAGGACCTCGCATCGGCGGCCGAAGCCGCCCGTGATGCCATCACGCTGCTTCGTCATGTGGGCAACCCGCTGATGCTCGCGACGGCGGTGGTCAACTTCGTCATCCCGGCACTGGAGATGGGGCGGTGGGACGAGGCCGACGAGACGCTGCAGCTCGCGACCGGCACCGACGGGATCGACCAGCCCTTCCTCTGGCACCATGCTGCCCTCGTCCACACCCTGCGGTCCGACACGGTGCAGGCTCGAGAGATTGTTGTGCGGTCGCGGCAGCAGGGTATCGGCGAAGGCCCGCAGGAGCTCGCTTTTGAGGCGCTGGTGGAGTCCCTCATGGCCCACGTCGAGGGTGACTCCGCCGCCAGCTTGCGTTATGCCCGGGACTGCCTCGGTTTCGCCGACGTGTTGGGCATGAGATGCGAGAGTAGCCGCTGGTCGTGGTGTGCGTCCTCCCGTGCGGCGTACGAGCTTGGTGACGATGCTGCCGTCGAGGAGTTACTGGGACTGCTGGACAGTCTTCCCCCGGGGCACGTACCCCCACTGCTCAAGGCGGAGCGACGCCTTGCCCGGGCTCGGCTCGCCTCATCACGGCAGGCGGCGGAGGCCGACTCGTTGTTCAACGACGCTCTGCAAGCGCTGCGTACGCTCGGGTCTCCTTGGCATCTGGCCCACGGTTTGGTCGGTGCCGCTCAACATCATCAGTGCGGCGACGTCAGCCAAGCTGCTGCCCTGCTCCACGAGGCTCAGGAGACGGCCTCGGCGGTAGGCGCGCTACCAGTGCTTGAGCGGGTCGCCAAGGTTGAGCATCTGGTGCGACGCTCTCCTGTCGCCGACACGGTTTCAGGGTGAGGGTGCTGGGCCGGTTCCAGCGCTCGTCGCAGTGCCGGTGCGGATGTGGTCGGAGGTTGTGATGGCTGATGCAAGCCCCACATCAGCGTCGGTTGGCGGTGCCCGGCTGAGGTTGAGGAGCGCAGACGAAGGCGCCGACTCCTCCAGACCGGGTCATTGAATGAGGAGGCGCCTCGACGCCTCGCGAACCAGAAGCTTGAGTCAGCCCTCGTCGTCCTGGGCGGTGATGTTGCGCGTCTTGTTGGGATCGACCTGTACCCCGGGACCCATCGTCGTCGAGAACGTGACCTTGCGCAGGTATCGGCCCTTCGAGCTCGACGGCTTCAAGCGAAGCACCTCGTCGAGGGCGGCGGCGTAGTTCTCCGTGAGCTTGTCGATCGGGAACGACGCCTTGCCGATGATGAAGTGCAGGTTGGCGTGGCGGTCGACGCGAAACTCGATCTTGCCGCCCTTGATGTCGGTGACGGCCTTGGCGACGTTGGGTGTGACGGTGCCGGTCTTCGGGTTGGGCATGAGCCCGCGGGGACCGAGCACCCGGCCGAGCCTTCCGACCTTGCCCATCATGTCGGGCGTGGCCACGACGGCGTCGAAGTCGAGCCATCCGCCGTTGACCCGGTCAATCAGCTCGTCGCTACCGACGACGTCGGCGCCGGCGGCACGGGCCTCCTCGGCCTTGTCGCCGCTGGCGAAAACGAGCACTCGGGCCGTCTTGCCGGTGCCGTGCGGCAGGTTGACGGTGCCGCGGACCATCTGGTCGGCCTTACGCGGGTCGACACCGAGCCGCATCGCGACATCGATGGTTGAGTCGAACTTCGACGAGCCGCTACCCTGGGTCAGCTTCACGGCCTCGACCGGGCTGTAGAGCCGCTCCTTGTCAATCCGTTGTGCTGCTGCTGTGTAAGCCTTGCTGCGCTGCATGGCTGGTTCCTTTCATCCAGATGTGGTCAAGTGGGCCAGCGCGGCCCTGCCACGAACTGCGGGGGGTGAGACCGGGGGACGCTGCCGACGAATCAGCACTCGTGACCAGTCACGTCGTACAACACCTCAGCGGTCGACGGTGATTCCCATCGAGCGGGCGGTGCCTTCGACGATCTTCATGGCCGCGTCGACGTTGTTGGCGTTGAGGTCGGGCAGCTTTGTCGTCGCGATCTCGCGCACCTGGTCACGGCTGACCCGGCCGACCTTGTCGGTGTGCGGGGTCGACGAGCCCTTGGAGAGCCCGGCGGCCTTCTTGATGAGCTCCGCCGCAGGCGGCGTCTTGGTGACGAACGTGAACGACCGATCTTCGAAAATGGTGATCTCGACCGGAATCACGTCGCCACGCATCGCTTCGGTGGCGGCGTTGTAGGCCTTGCAGAACTCCATGATGTTCACGCCATGCGGACCGAGGGCGGTACCGACCGGTGGAGCAGGAGTCGCCGCGCCAGCCTGGAGCTGCACCTTGACGAGCGCCGCGATCTTCTTCTTGGGAGGCATGGTTTTTGTCCTTGGGGTTTCTGTGTTCGGGTGGGGTTGCGGTGCGCGGTGCTCGGGCGGTTCGGCTGGCCGCGCTCAGACCTTTTGGATCTGGGTAAAGCTGAGCTCGACCGGCGTCTCGCGGCCGAAGATCTCGACCAGGGCCTTGACCCGCTGGGCGTCGACGTTGATCTCGGTGATCGTGGCGTGCAGCGTGGCGAACGGCCCGTCGACGACCATGACGGAGTCACCGGCGAAGAAGTCGGTGAACTCGATCTTCTTCTGCTTCTGCTGCTGCGGAGCCCGGGCTTCCTCGACGATGGCGGGAGCCAACATCGTCTCCACCTCAAGCAGGCTGAGTGGCACCGGCTGGTGGCTGTGCCCGACGAAGCCGGTGACGGACGGGGTATGGCGCACGGCGGACCAGGACTCGTCAGTGAGGTCCATCCGGACCAGCACGTAACCGGGAAGGACTGTCCTGCGCACCATCCGGCGCTGGCCGTTCTTGATCTCGGCGACGTCTTCCTGCGGCACCCGCACCTCGTAGATGAAGTCCTCCATGTTGAGGGAGCTGATGCGGTTCTCGAGGTTGGTCTTCACCCGGTTCTCCATGCCCGAGTAGGTGTGGACGACGTACCACTCACCTGGCTTGGAGTGCAGCGCCGCCCGGAACTCCTCGAGCGGATCCGCGGCAGGAGCATCGATGTCGGCGGCCTCGTCTGCCGCGTCTGCCTCGGCGCCGGCTTCGACTTGCGGGTCCAGGTTCAACGACGCTGGCAGGTCATCCACATCGTCGTGATCCGCAACGTCATCGGGAACGACCGGCTCGGCGGCCTCATCGGCGTCGACCGTGTCTGTCTCCACGACCGGCTCGTCGGCGAACTCCGCGTCGTCGGACGGGTCGGTCGAGGTCTGACCAGCTGACCGGACGTCTTCGACCGCCTCGCTCGGCGGGTCGCCGACCGCTGCATCGGGCGACACCACCTGGTCGTCGACGGACTCGTCGGCTGGCCTGGACACATACTGCTCTGTCACTGTCTCGTCACTCACAAACTCACAAAGGGAACCGGCTGGCGCGTGGCGCGTCAGCCGAAGACGTTGAACATTGCCTTGTTGAACGCGTAGTCCAACACCGACACGAAGGCGATCATGAAGAGCACGAAGACGAGCACGACCAGGAAGTAGGTAACCAGCTGGTCCCGCGTCGGCCAGATGACCTTGCGCAGCTCGGCGATCACCTGGCGAAAGAAGAGCCCGAGTCCCGTGCGACCGCGGTCGCTCGGCCGGCGCTCACTGGATGAGCTCGTGGCGCGGGTTTCGGTCACGGTGCTGCCTTCCTGACACGGTGTTGCCTGATCACACGGTGCTGCCTGATCAGAGTGTTGCTTAAACGACACTGCTTGACGACGCCTTCTTCGCTTCTCCTCGCAGGGCAGGAGGGACTCGAACCCCCAACCGCCGGTTTTGGAGACCGGTGCTCTGCCAATTGAGCCACTGCCCTCCGGTGGCACGACCCCATCCGAGGCTCCCCAGACCACACCGGGGTCGGACATGGGTCAGGGCATAACGAACTAGGGTGCAACATCCACCAAGGCACGAGTGTACGGCGTCCCGACCGCCAGGTCGAACCGATCGGTGATCGCACCGCCACGCCGCCACCGACGTAGCGGTGCGAGGATGGCAGGCATGACCGAGCACCCCCAGACCAGCAGCCGCTCCCGCGTGTCACGTCGCATCGGCGGCATCGCCGAGTCCGCGACCCTGGCGGTCGACGCCAAGGCGAAGGCGCTGAAGGCCGCCGGCCGGCCCGTCATCGGCTTCGGAGCCGGCGAGCCCGACTTCGCGACTCCTGACTACATCGTGGCCGCAGCGGTCGAGGCGGCGCGCGACCCCCGGAACCATCGCTACACCCCGGCTGGCGGGCTGCCAGAGCTCAAGCAGGCAGTGGCCGACAAGACGCGCAGGGACTCCGGGTACGACGTAAGTCCGGCCCAGGTACTGGTGACCAACGGAGGCAAGCAGGCTGTCTATCAGGCATTCGCTACCCTGCTCGACCCCGGCGACGAGGTGCTCCTCCCGGCGCCGTACTGGACGACGTACCCCGAAGCAATCCGCCTCGCCGGGGGGGTGCCTGTCGACGTAGTCGCCGACGAGTTGCAGCACTATCTCGTCACGGTGGACCAGCTTGAGGCGTCGCGGACGGATCGCACCAAGTCGCTGCTCTTCTGCTCGCCGTGCAACCCCACCGGGGCGGTCTACCCGCGCGAGCAGGTCGCTGCAATCGGGCGATGGGCCCTCGAACACGACATCTGGGTACTTACCGACGAGATCTACGAGCACCTCGTCTACGACGACGCGAGGTTCAGCTCGATAGTGGTCGAGACGCCCGAGCTGGCCAACACCTGTGTCGTGCTCAATGGGGTGGCCAAGACGTATGCGATGACGGGATGGCGGGTCGGCTGGATGATCGGACCTCCCGACGTGGTCCAGGCCGCGACGAACCTCCAGTCGCATGCCACGTCCAACGTCTCGAACGTCTCACAGCGGGCCGCGATCGCGGCCGTCTCCGGCGATCTGAGCGCGGTGGCGATGATGCGTGAGGCGTTCGACAGGCGGCGGCGCACGATCGTGCCGAGGCTCGACGCAGTCGAAGGGTTCGACTGCCCCGAGCCGAAGGGGGCCTTCTACGCCTACCCCTGCGTCAAGGGTGCACTGGGCCGTGACCTCGGCGGACGGGTGGCGGAGTCGTCCGCTGAGCTCGCGGAGATCATCCTCGACGAGGCGGAGGTCGCTGTCGTGCCGGGCGAGGCCTTCGGTACTCCCGGCTACTTGCGGCTCTCCTACGCCCTTGGCGACGACGACCTCGCCGAGGGCGTCGGCCGCATCCAGAAGCTGCTCGGCTGAGCGCCCAACCGCTCGACGACCGCGGCGGGGTGTTCGACCGAGCAGCTGGCGCGTCGGCCGGAACGCCGAGCGCGGGGCCCGAACAACTGGCGCGTCGAGCTCAAGGAGGGGCGGGCGGGTGACGGACACCGGACGGCCGCTGGCGAGCCTGCCCAAGGCACACCTGCACCTGCACTTCACCGGGTCGATGCGCCACGCGACGGTGATCGAGCTCGCTGAGGAGCAGGGGCTCTGGCTGCCGGAGGCACTCACGCAGCACTGGCCGCCGACCTTGTCGGCTGCCGACGAGAAGGGCTGGTTTCGCTTCCAGCGACTGTATGACATCGCCCGGTCGGTGGTGCGAAGCGAGGCTGCGGTCCGCCGGCTGCTCCTCGAGGCGGCCGAGGACGAGACGGCTGAGGGGTCACGGTGGCTGGAGATCCAGGTAGACCCCAGTGGGTACGCCGCCCATTTCGGCGGCATTACCGCGTTCACGGACCTCGTCATCGACGCCGCAGTCGATGCCACCGCGGCGACCGGCACGCCGGTGTCGCTGATCGTGGCAGCCAACCGCACCCGCCATCCGCTCGACGCCCGCACGCTGGCCCGACTCGCCGCCCAGTACGCCCACCGCGGCGTGGTCGGTTTCGGGCTGTCCAACGACGAGCGCCGGGGGGAGGCGCTGGCGTTCGGGAAGGCGTTCGACATCGCAACGCGGGCGGGCTTGGTCGCCACGCCGCATGGTGGTGAGCTGTGCGGGCCAGAGAGCGTGTGGTCGTGCCTGGACGGCCTCGGCGCTCAGCGGATCGGACATGGGGTGCGGGCCGTCGAGGACCCGGCGCTCGTCGCACATCTCGCCGACGCGGGCGTGACGCTCGAGATCTGCCCGCGCTCGAACGTCGCGCTCGGCGTGTATCGCGACCTCGCCGCCGTCCCCCTGCGTGAGCTCTTCGACGCCGGAGTGCCTGTGGCGCTGGGGGCGGACGACCCGCTGCTGTTCGGGTCGCGGCTCCTCGACCAGTACGAGGCAGCGCGCGACGTGCTCGGCTTCGACGATGCCGAGTTGGCCGAGCTCGCCCGAATGTCGGTACGTGGCTCTACCGCCCCGGACGACGTCCGCGCCCAACTCCTCACGGCCATCGATGACTGGCTCGCCCCTTCCCTCCCCGGGTGACGCGCCAGTTGTTCCGCCGAAGCGCCAGTTGTCCGGTCCTGGGTCAGACGGTGCAGTTGATGCAGACGGGTTCCGGGTGGAGCGTGATGGTGAAGCGGTCCTCGACGCGGGACCGGATCTCGCGGGCGAGCGCCAGCAGTTCCGCGGTGGACGCGTTGCCACGGTTGGTCAGCGCGAGTGCGTGCTTGGTCGAGAGGCTGACTCGCTCGTTGCCGTAACCCTTGGCGAAGCCGGCCCGTTCGATGAGCCATGCGGCGCTCGTCTTGACCGACCCATCGGGCTGGGGGTAGGACGGAGCGCCGTCCGGGAGGGCTGACGGAGCCACGAAGGGGTTCGTGAAGAACGAGCCGGCGCTCCAGGTGTCATGGTCGGCTGGATCCAGAACCATCCCCTTGCGTCCGCGCAGCTCCAGCACGGCCCGGCGCACCGCGACCGGCGTGGTCCGCTCACCGATGTGGACGCCGAGAGACCTGGCCAGCTCGGCATATCTGATGGGCGCTGCGAGCGCACCCTGCCGGAACTGAAACGTCACGGCGCCCACGACATAGCGGTCCGGGTGCTGGCGGAAGACACTGGTGCGGTAGCCGAAGCCGCAGTCTGTCTGGAGCAGGGTGCGGGTACGGCGTTCGAGCCGGTCGAGGACGTCGACCTGCGAGATCGTGTCGGACACCTCCTGGCCATAGGCGCCGACGTTCTGAATGGGCACCGCACCCACCGTGCCCGGAATCCCCGACAGCGCCTCGATGCCGATCCACCCCTGTTCGACCGCGCGCCCGACAAGGTCGTCCCAGTTCTCCCCCGCCTCCACCGTGATCTCCGCGCCCGAGCACGCGCCGCCGAAGGTGCTGCCTCGCGTGGCGACCCGCACGACGGTCCCGTCGAAGCCCTCGTCAGCGACGACGAGGTTGCTGCCGCCACCGAGTACGAGCACGGGTTCACCGGCCGCATCGGCGGTCGCGACGGCCTCGTAGAGCTCACGGCGACTGGGCGCCGAACGCATCAAGGTGGCCGGGCCGCCCAGGCGGAGCGTGGTCCATGGGGCCAACGGCTGCGCGACGGCCGTCAGCACCGCACCACGGCCCTGCACATGCCCAGCACCTTCCGGCCCGCATTGGTGACGGTCAGCTCCACCGTTGCCCTGCCGTCGTCGACGGACTTCACGACGCCGGCGATGGTGACGGTCGTGCCGTCGTCGTCGTCGGGCACCGCCACCGGTTTGGTGAAGCGGGCGCCGAAGGACTCGACCCGCGACGGGTCGCCGACCCAGGACGTCACCGCGCGGCTCGCTAGGGCAAGCGTGAACATCCCGTGCGCGACCACTCCGGGCAGGCCCACGGACCTTGCCACCCGCTCACTCCAGTGGATCGGGTTGAAGTCACCAGACGCGCCCGCGTAGCGGACGAGGTCATCGCGTCGCACCACGCACGTCATCGGCTCGAACTCATGGCCCGGCGCCCAGCTCACGCGTCACCCGCGCGGTGCACGAGCGTGGCGAAGGCAGTCGTGACGTGCTCGCCGGCCGTTGACGTGATCTCTGTGCGGGTCCCGACCATCTCCATACCGGCCGACGACCGCAGCGAGTCGATCGTGATCGTGCCCGTGAGCTCGTCGCCCACTCGGACCGGCCGGGACTGCTCGAACCGCTGGTCCCCGTGCACGACGTTGTGCAGCGAGATGCCCACCCCGGGGTCGTGCAGCAGCTCAGTCATCGCCGCAAAGGCGACCACGATGGGGAACGTCAACGGGGCCGTGTCGCCACCGTCGATCGGATCAGCGCCGGTGGCCTGGTTGAACTCGGCGATCTTCTCGCGGCTGACGGTGTAGGGCGCTGTGGTGGCCAGGGTGCGTCCGGCCAGCGCCTGGTCGAGCGGCATACGCCGACGCTATCTCACCGCAGCGCTGGACTCTGGCGCGCTTGACGCGGGCGAGATGCAGGCTCAGCGGTCAACGGGTCTCGCGGTGGGCCCGGTGGCAACGACATCGCGGGCAGAACTTCTTCAGTTCGAGTCGGTCCGGGTCGTTGCGCCGGTTCTTGCGCGTAATGTAGTTGCGCTCTTTGCACTCCGTGCAGGCCAAGGTGATCTTGGGACGGATGTCGGTGCTCTTGCTGGCCACGGGCTGCCTCTTCTTCGATGTAAACGACGGTGGTGCGAGGGTGCTGAGATCGTGCGGTGCGTGGTAGCGGGGGCGGGACTTGAACCCGCGACACCACGATTATGAGCCGTGTGCTCTGACCACCTGAGCTACCCCGCCACAGGACCCGATCGCCTCGCTTATAACGCTGCAGGCGAGGCCCCGATTCCAGAGCCCCAATACGGAATCGAACCGTAGACCTTCTCCTTACCATGGAGACGCTCTACCGACTGAGCTATTGGGGCAAGCGACGTATGAGGATACACAGGCGCCGACGCTGAGCGCTAATCGAGCCAGGCGCGCCGGGGATGCCGACGACGTGCAGCAGGCGACCTCTGCCTGGTGGAGGCTCGGACCTCTGCCTGTGGTGTGCAGACCGCTCCGCCTAGGGTGTCCGTATGACTGCTGAGCTTCCCGGTGAGCGCGCCCCTGCGGCCAGACAAGTACGAATTGGTGTCCAGATACAGCCGCAGCACGGCGAGTACGCCGATATCCGCCGTACCGCTGCCGAGTGCGAGGAGATCGGGGTCGACATCATCTTCAACTGGGACCACTTCTTCCCCCTCAACGGCGACCCGGTCGGCAAACACTACGAGTGCTGGACGATGCTGGGCGCCTGGGCTGAGGCCACCCAGCGCGTGGAGATCGGTGCCCTCGTCACGTGCAACAGCTACCGCAACCCTGACCTGCTCGCCGACATGGCCCGCACGGTCGACCACATCAGCGCTGGTCGTCTCATCCTGGGCATCGGCTCGGGGTGGTTCGAGAAGGACTACGACGAGTACGGCTACGACTTCGGTACGGCGGTTGGCCGGCTCGACGCGCTCGCCGAGTCGCTACCGCGGATCGCGGCCCGCCTCGGTCGGCTCAACCCGCCACCGACGCGGCAGATCCCCGTCCTCATCGGTGGCGGTGGCGAGCGGAAGACGCTGCGGATCGTGGCCCAGCATGCCGACATCTGGCACACCTTCGGCGACGCCGACACGATCCGCCGCAAACATGCCGTGCTCGACCAATGGTGCGCCGAGGTGGGACGCGACCCAGGAGAGATCGAGCGCTCCGCGGGCGTGCCGCCGAAGGACCCCGCAGGCTATGGTCCCCCTCTCTACGAGCTCGGCACGCGGCTCTTCACGATCGGCAGGAGCGGTCCGGACTACGACCTCGCGGCGGTGCGGGACTGGGTGGCGTGGCGAGACGAGCAGAACGCCGTACTCAGCTGAGGCTCGACACGTCCGCGGACGGCAGCGCCCGCTGTCGGCGACACGTCGAACCAAGGATGCGCCCAGTCTGACGACCGGGCGGCTGGTGGCAGGTGTTGGGTTCGAACCAACGTAGGCGAAGCCGGCAGATTTACAGTCTGCTCCCTTTGGCCACTCGGGCAACCTGCCAGGTGTGCTGCCCACCCCGTCTGCCAGGGCGACGCAGCGAGCGACACAATACCCCTACCCCTAGGGTGCAAGGCAAAAGCGCCTCAGGCGCGTGACAGGAGGGATCAGCCCATGCCGGCGGAGTCGTCATTCGACATCGTGAGCAAGATCGACCACCAGGAGGTCGACAACGCGGTCAACCAGGCAGCGAAGGAGATCTCGCAGCGGTTCGATTTCAAGAACACCGGCGCTTCGGTGAAACGCCACGGCGACGCGAGCATTGAGGTCGCGGCCAACGCCGACGAGCGGGCCAAGGCCATCGTCGACGTCCTCCGCGAGAAGCTCGTCAAACGAGGTCAGTCGCTCAAGATCCTCGACGTGAGCGAGCCGCGCAGCTCGGGCAGGGAGGTCAAGATCGACGTCGACCTCAAGGAGGGCATCAGCACCGAACAGGCCAAGAAGGTTGGCAAGCTCATCCGCGACCGCGGCCCGAAGGGTGTCAAGGTGCAGGTGCAGGGCGACGAGCTCCGCGTCTCGAGCAAGAAGCGTGACGACCTCCAAGACGTCATCGCCCTGGTCAAGTCCCAGGACTACGACTTCGCCGTCCAGTTCACCAACTACCGCTGATCCGGCTCATTCGCGCAGCTCAGCGGGCTTTGGGGCTCGCTAGTCCACACCCAGTCCGCAGGCCGTACGCCGACATCCCGCATGAGGCCGGCCGCGGCGGCGCTCGTGCGGTCCTCCACGGTGTAAGCCAACCCTGGCTGTAGGTGCTGGAGCATGATCGACGCGCTGGCATGGCCCAACGCCCGCTGACCGTGACGACGTCGCACCCGGTGAGGTCTGCGTCGTTAGAACTGGTCTGGCCCACACGTCGTCGTCGCCGCGCTCGTTCCAGGGTTGGCACCCCAGGCGGATATCGGCGTGTTCGAGCGGATCGCGAGGTGAGCGAGGTGTCGTGCCGCGAAACACTTGGCTTCTTGTTGTCGAAGGTGGATCGGCTATGGAGGCGGCGTCAGCAACGAGTCAAGTGAGTTCGGTATGGCAGAGCCAGACCTCCATGTGAGTAACGAGGCGTTCGGGGTCGATCTTGCCTTCGGTGACGCAGACGGTGTTGTTCAGCCACTCGTAGGAGTCGTTCTCGGTCTCGAAGAGGGTCATCAGCAACTGACGCCCGACTGTGTCACCCGAGGGCTGATCCACGAAGACGGTCCGACCAGTCAGGTCGAACATCACCTCTGCACCGTCAACCGTCGTGATGACACCGCGGGCGCAGGGGAGCATGACGCCGTCACCGCGTCCGCTCGGTTGATTTGACCATTTCACTGTCCCCTGGAGCCGGTCGCCAGTCACCGAACCGTCCCCGATCCCCCACCCGATGCCGGACTCTCCCTGGTAGGGGCTGACGTAGTGAAAGTCCCCGTCGTACTTGAGATCGAGTGCGCACAGGTGTTCGAGGCGCATGGTCAGAGCGCCGTGTCGACTGTTGTGAACGTCCGGCCGGGTTGGGTGATATCCGTCTCGGGGTCACCCATGGAGGTGATCCCTGGCTGGTAGGGGACGAGGTTGGCGAGCCAGTCCTGGATCAGTCGCTCGGCAACGTCCTGGCCGCAGTGCCGCCGCAGCAGCCTGGAGAGCTCCCAGTCTTCCTCCAGGTCTCCGCCATCGAAAAGCAACGCGTAGGTGAGGAGCCCGTTGTCAGCCGACTCCGGCTGAGCCGGCGTCAATATTTGCCATCGACCCAATAGGTCGGGTCGTTGCGCCTTGATAGCTGGTTCCACGACATCGAGAAGGAATCGTTCGAAGTCCTCGGCGCGGTCAGCTCGTACCGGATTGAGGTAAAGGTGCGTCTGCTCCCCGAACATGTGAACTCTGAAGCCTTCCTCAAGTCACGAGAATCCCTTCGGATAGTTCACGATCCTCGCTCGGTGCACCCGCTGTCCAGTGGCGGTGATCCTCTGCTCGAGATCTCGGCGGTCGCCGCGATTGTGACTTTTCGCTCCGCGGCATGGTCGAGCGTTCCGTCCGACGGGGGAATGGGTCGGGCGTTCAGCGCCGACAGCGGCAGGCGCGGATCACCGCGGACTCCTCGGTTGACGGTGTGTGGTTGACGTTCAACCGGCGTCCATCCCCCGTCACCTGGGCTCCGGACACCGAGCGCGGTCACATTCGGCCCGGCTGGCGCGTCAGTGGGTTGACCGAGCAAGGTGAAAGGGTGGATGCCGTGGATCAGCTGGACATGTTCGAGGCCGAACGACCGCGGCTGGTGGGGATCGCGAGCCGGGTGCTCGGCGACCCAGCCGAGGCCGAAGACGTCGTGCAGCAGGCGTGGCTGCGGCTGCATGGGACGGACGCAGAGATCGACAGCCTGCCGGCCTGGTTGACAACCGTGACGACCCGGCTGTGCCTCGACCGGTTGCGCTCCCGCACCCCCGTCCCCGTAGCGGACGTCGAGCCCGGGGAGACCGGCGGCGACCCGGCCGACGAGGTCGCGCTCGCCGACACCGTCGGTCTCGCCCTGCATGTCGTGCTCGACCGGCTCTCCCCGCGCGAGCGGGTCGCCTTCGTGCTCCACGACAGCTTCGGCTTCGAGTTCCCGACGATCGCGGCGGTCCTCGACACCACGCCGGCGGCCGCACGCAAGCTGGCCTCGCGGGCGCGGGCCAAGGTCACCCAGCCCCGTCCCGAGGACCGCCTGGCCGACTGGGAGGTGGTCGACGCGTTCATGGCCGCGGCCAAGAACGGCGACTTCGACCGGTTGCTGCGACTGCTCGCACCTGAAGCCGCCGTGACCGCTGACGACGCCGCGGTCCTGATCGGCACACCGCGGCAGATCGAGGGCCGCGACGAGGTGGCGACGTTCTTCAACGGCAGCGCCCAGGCAGCGCTCCCGGTCTTCGTCGGTGACCGGCCCGGTGTCGCCTGGTTCCACCTCGGCGCGGCCAAGGTTGTCTTCGACTTCACCGTCAACGACGGCCTCGTGCGCGCCATCACCTTCCGCGCGGACCCCGATGTGGTCTCGCGAATTGTGCGCCGCGACGGCGCTCGGTCACGCGGCTGACCCGGTCACACCCGGCACATCCCGATCGTCAACACATCAGCACACCACCCCCAGAGGAGACCACCATGAAGACCATGACCTGCCGAGCCCTCGGAGGACCCTGCGACTTCGAGCACCACGGCGAGAGCGCCGACGACGTCATCAAGGCCCAGGACCGCCACCTCAAGGACGCGGAGAAGGCCGGCGACGCTACCCACCAACAGGCCCGCGACGCCATGAAGAGCCGCTGGCGGCACCCCAAGAAGTCGATGGGCTGGTACAACGACACCAAGCGGACCTTCGCCGCCCTACCCGACAACTGACACTGCTGCCGGTCCTCGGTTCCGCCCCGCGGCCCAGACCCGAAGCAACGACGCGGCAAAGGGCCCGGCGCCGATTCCCGTCCTCAACGGCATGAGCATGAACGACGCGGGTCGGGCGGCCCCACCGACGTCTGCCAGCCATGCGGCGCCCGGGTAGTGCCAAGGCTGTCCACGTCGCCACCTGCTGGGACCTACGGTGGGTACATGTATCTGGAGAACCTCGTCATCGACGCCGTCGAGCCGCAGCGGCTGGGCCGGTTCTGGGAGGCGGTGTTCGGCGGCGAGCGGCTGACCGACGAGCCCGATGCCTTCGAAACGCGGCTCACCGTCGAGGGCGGACCGGTGCTCGACCTGTGCTTCCAACGCGTCCCCGAGCCCCCATCCGAGCCGCCGAGACTCCACCTGGACCTCTTGGGCGGGCCCGGCCAGACCCAGGAAGTCGAGCGGCTGCTCGGGCTGGGCGCACGACACCTCGACATCGGTCAGCGCGATGTGCCCTGGGTGGTGCTCGCCGACCCCGAGGGCAATCCCTGCTGCGTCATGGAGGATAGAGCGGCGGACGCCGACACCGGACCCTCGCGGCGCTCCCGCTCGACACTGCCGAGCCGGACAGGGATGCGGCGTTCTGGTCCTGGCTGACCGGCTGGACCGACGCGGCCGGCGTCGCACCCCGGTCCTTGCGCCACCCGTCGCTGCTTGGTCCCCTCCTTGAGCTGTGCCCTGAAGCAGCCCACAAGGGGACGGCCAAGAACCGGCTGCACCTCGACATCCGGCTCGAGTCTGGAGATGATCCCGACGGCGTCGCGGCAGGCATCGCCGAGCTCGGTGGCCGCGAGCTCCACCCGGAGTGGGGCGAGCTGCCGTGGCGGCTCTACGCGGACCCGTCCGGCAACGAGTTTTGCGTGCTTCCAGCGCGGTCGTGAGGAACAGTCATAGGCGCTCCGTACGCAAGCAGTGGCGGTCGCACACACCGATGGAACGACTGAGCCACAGCCCGCCCGGACAGGCCGGTGCACTGTAGCGATCAGCTCGGTGCAGATGTGGTTGGCCGGTCGGTCGTTCCGGGCGGCGTGGCCAGGACGCTTGGCCGGTACTCGAGCAGCTGTAGCCGACCATCGAACGTGCGGCTGGCGACCATCTCGAGCGAGACGTCGGGATATTTGTCGTAGATCCGGTCTCGGCCGGTACTTCCGGTGATGACCGGGAAAACGACGACGCGGAAACGATCCACGAGCCCGGCGCTCAGCAGAGACCGGCACAGGGTGAGGCTGCCGAGGGTGCGCATCGATGTGGAGCTGGTGTGCTTCATCTCGCGCGCCGCCTCTACAGGGTCGCCCGTGATCAGCGTTGAGTTCGCCCACTCCAACGGGCCGGGCAAGGCGTTGGAGAACACGACCTTTGACATACCGGCTAGCGAATCGGTACCTGGTTCACCGCTGCTGGCGAACCCGTGCATCAGCCGATATGTGGTCGCGCCCATGAGGATGGTGTAGTTCGCCTCCGGCTGGTCAGCCAACCACGCGAGGTACTCGGGTCCCTCCAGACCCCACCAGCCCGGCCATCCCTCGGCAGCGCCGTATCCGTCAAGTGAAGTAATGAAGTCAACAAGCAACTCCGGCATCTACTCGTCTTCCTCTCCGCGTGGTGAGCGGCAGACAGCCGCCGCTGTGAGCGATATTCAGCTACGTGGATTGACTCCTCGGCTCGCGCGGACTCATCGGCTCGCCGACCAAGTCACTCGACGCCGGCCTACCGCCACGAAAGCACCAAGGGCTCATCAGCATTATGCACGTGATCCGGGGCGTGGTTGTTCATGGTGCTTCGCCGCCCTTGAGGCTGGTGAGATGGCGACCGAGAAGGTCAGTTCGGTGGTGTTGGCCCTGGGTGGGCAGGTCGTCGTGCTCGGTCTGGAGGGTGGGTCGGAAAACAGTGCTGGTTTGTGAGAACGTGCAGGGTTCGCAGATCGACTCGAAGGCACAGTCCGGCTCGGGTGGTCGGCGGTGGCAGCCTTGATCTTCGTATCGAATCGCGATCAACTCGGCCGTTCCACACCGGCCACAAACCGCAGGTGGGGTACTGGACCAGCGACACTGGCATCGATGGCGAGAACCCCGTCGACATCGACGAGCTGGATCTCATCCTCATCGACCCCTCCCGTCTCAGGTCTGGTACCAGGACATGGTCGACTTTGCCGACGGCATCAGCGACCGTACCGCCGGTGAACGCCTGATTCAGTCGCTGCAAGGGACGGCAGCGTTCAGCGGTTCAAGAGCCAGCTCTATGAACACCACCCCCAGAAGACTTCGGGTGGCATGCTCTGCGCGATGCCAGAGCCCAGCGCCGGGCCGTCGAGTGGCTGTAGGAACAAGGGCTCATCCAGGACGGCACCGCTGACAGTTCGCGGCCGCCCACCGAGATCCCAGACTTCATTGAGGCGAGCCTTCCCAAGGCCGTCCATCCGCCCCGGCTGCCGCCGCTCACCAAGGCGCGTCCCTTCGTCGCGAGCCACCCACACGCCGGAGGTCCTGTCATGCCGCTAGCCAGTCGTGGCAACGCCTCCTACGCCAGGAGCGTCACCAGCCCGACATCGACACGCACCGTCGGCATCAGGCCCGAGTGGTTTGGACGGCTCAGACCAACTCGCCGCGCCTCCTGCTCAGATAGGCGCGCTCGGCGGAGTTCTGGGTGGCCGCGATCGCGGCGTCGTACGCCTCCTTCGCCTCGGCGCTCCGGCCGAGCCTGCGGAGCATGTCGGCACGGGCTACGTGCCACGCGTGGTAGCCCTTGAGCGGCAGCCGGTCGACCAGCGCGAGGGCGACCTTCGGGCCGTCCAGCTCCGCGACCGCGACCGCGCGGTTGAGCGCGACGATCGGCGACGGGTCCAGCCGGGTCAGCTGGTCGTAAAGAGCGACCACCTGCGACCAGTCCGTGTCCGGCGCGGTGGGGGCGTCGGTGTGGACGGCGTTGATCGCGGCGAGGATCTGATAGCGGCCGGGTCGGTTGACCGCGAGGCACTGGCGGACAAGGTCGTGGCCCTCGGCGATCAGCGCGCGGTCCCAGCCGGCACGGTCCTGCTCGCCGAGCGGGACCAGCTGCCCGTTCCGCACGCGGGTCTCACGCCGGGCCTCTGTGAGAACCAACAGCCCGAGCAGGCCGGCCACCTCCGGCTCCTCGGGGAGCAGCTGGCGCAGGATCCGTGCCAGCCGGATGGCCTCGCCGGTGAGCTCGGCGTTGATCGGGTCGCCGTCGCCGGTGGCGAGGTAGCCCTCGTTGAAGACGAGGAACAGCAC